>DASPSR010000028.1:0-102777 GCA_035623825.1 Nitrospirota bacterium | reverse complement strand
TCTACCACGTCCAGACCGAGGACGGCGGAATCAACAGTCCTTCCATAACGTCTCTGCTGTATCACCAGGGTGCGATTCTCGCCTCGCGCAAGACGAGCTACGCTGACATCATCAGGGCCGATTGTCTTGAAGAAGTTGTGCGGGAGCTCATGATGGAGCAGCACAAGCAGATAATTCGCGACCTGATGCAGGGCAAGCTCCAGGCGCCTGCGCAGCCGTCGACGACGCAGCCTGCCCCTAAAGCAGCTTCAATCAAAGAGCCTTCCCCCGAGCAATCGGCCACGGCCAGCCCGTCTCCCTCGCCTGAGCTGAAAGGAGAAGTGAAAGAGAAAGGCCTCGATGACATTATCCTTGACTTTCTCGCGCAGGAGCAGAAGGGGCAGGAAAAGGAGAAGTGAGGCGATAGCATCGCTTGAGTTTAGAAATGGAGGAGTTGAATCGGCAATCAACTCTTCAACAGAATAACAAACATTGAGCAAATCGGTTTCATATCAATACATGATCCAGGAGGATTGGTGCATGGCAGTGACGGAAGAGCAGTTAAAGACGCTCAGGGAAAAAGCGAGAAGGGTGTGCATCGATATCTTGAAGATGCTGACCGAGTGCGGGTCCGGCCACACCGGGGGAAGCCTCTCCGCCGCGGACATCGTGACGGCGCTCTATTTCTACAAGATGAAGTTCGATCCCAAACGGCCGGACTGGCGGGACCGGGATAACTTTATCCTCTCCAAGGGACACGCGGCTCCGGTCCTGTACACGGCACTGGCCCATGCCGGCTTCATCGAGCATGCCGAGCTCTGCACGCTCCGGAAACTGGGCTCGCGGCTCCAAGGCCATCCGGACAGCAAATGCATGCCGGGAGTCGAGATATCGACGGGGTCGCTCGGCCAGGGCCTGTCCGTGGCTAACGGGCTCGCGCTGGCGCACAAGCTCGACAAGAGCGCGAGCCGAATCTACGCCCTGCTCGGCGACGGCGAACTCCAGGAGGGACAAATCTGGGAGGCGGCGATGACTGCGGCGCACTACAGGCTTGACAACGTCTGCGCCCTCGTGGACAACAACGGACTCCAGATCGACGGCCCGGTGGAAAAGGTCATGGGCGTAGAGCCGATTACGGACAAGTGGCGCGCTTTCGGCTGGGAAGTGTTTGACATCGACGGCCATGACATGGCCGCGATCACGGCGGCGCTCGACAGGGCCGAGACCGTAAAGGGACGGCCTACCATGATCGTCTGCCGCACGGTCAAGGGCAAGGGCTCGAAGGTGTTCGAGGGGAAGGTCGAGTTCCACGGGACCACGCCGTCCAAAGAAGAGCTCGATATCGCGATGAAAGAGCTGTCTGAAGAGACTGTTTGCAAGTAGGCCGAACCACATTTAAATAGCGAATTCATTTTGACGGGATATCCGGATTTCAGGTCTAGATAGCCATACCGACATCCTGTAGAAATATTCTGGAGGACCTGTGACACAAACACAGAAAGTCGCGACAAGAGATGCATACGGTGATGCGCTGGTAAGCCTCGGGAGAAAACGGAACGACGTGGTGGTGCTGGACGCGGACCTGTCGGGATCGACGAAGACATCAAAGTTCGCCAAGGCGTTTCCTGCGCGGTTTTTCAACATAGGAATTGCCGAACAGGACATGATGGGCACTGCCGCCGGGCTCGCCATCGGCGGGAAGCTCCCGTTCGTAAGCACCTTCGCAGTGTTCGCCACGGGAAGGGCGTGGGAGCAGGTGAGGCAATCCATCTGCTATCCGAACCTGAACGTGAAGATCGTGGCAAGCCACGCCGGCGTCACGGTCGGCGAGGATGGCGGCTCTCATCAGTCGGTAGAAGACATCGCGGTGATGCGGGTGATTCCGCACATGACGGTGATCGTGCCTGCGGATGGTGTGGAGACGCTGCAGGCCATTGAGGCCGCGGCCGAGCACCAGGGGCCCTGCTATGTGCGCACGGGAAGGAACAAGGTGCCGGTCATCTTCGGCCCGGACTACAAGTTCAGGATCGGCAAAGCCCACGTGTTCAACGAGGGCAAGGACGCTGCGGTCATCGCCACGGGGATCATGGTCGCTGAGGCGCTCAAGGCGCGCGACCTGCTCAAGGCCGAAGGGATTGACGCGGGCGTGATCAACATGTCCACCATCAAGCCGATTGATACCCATGCGGTCCTCGCCGCGGCAAAGCGGTGCGGCGCGATCGTGTCCGCGGAGGAGCACTCGATCATCGGCGGTTTGGGAGGGGCTGTGGCAGAGGCACTGTCAGAGTCTGCGCCCGTACCCATGGTACGCATCGGCGTCAAGGACGTTTTCGGCACCTCCGGAGACCAGGAGGGTCTCCTCAGGCACTACGGCTTGTCGGCGGTCGATATCGCAGCGGCTGTGAAAGAGGTCATCAAGAAAAAAAAGGAGCCGCGGTAACGTCTTCGGCAACGAGTCCCGCATCGTACGCATCTTAACAGGAATGCTCATCAAGAACGACACAGCCGAACCGCGAAACAGGCATCGTCATCGGAAACCGGAGCTCCTGTTTCTTACACTATGATCCAGCTCTACCGCGTGACCAAATATTACGAAGGCGTCTCCGCCCTGCGCGACGTCACCTTTTCCGTGGACAAGGGCGAGTTTGTTTTTGTCACCGGTCCGAGCGGAGCCGGCAAGACCACGCTCCTCAAGATCCTCTTTTGCGCAGAACATGCCGACGAAGGACATATTATCATTCTGGGCATGAACGTCTTCAGGCTCAACAAGTCGAGCGTTCCCTACCTCAGGCGCAATATGGGATTTGTGTTCCAGGACTATAAGCTCCTCCCGCACAAGACCGTATTCGAAAACATAGCGCTCGCGCTCAAGGTCGTGGGCGCGCCGTATGGCGAGATTGAGCGCCGCGCCTATCAGGTGCTCAAGAAGGTCTCCATGGAGACAAAACTGCACCTCACGCCCCCCAAACTGTCTGGCGGCGAGCAGCAGCGGGTGGCCGTAGCCCGTGCTCTTGTGAACGAACCCCAGGTCTTGCTCGCGGACGAGCCCACGGGAAACCTTGATCCGCAGAGCGGACAGGAAGTATTCCGCCTGTTCAAGGACATCAACATGAAAGGGACGACTGTGCTCGTTGCCACGCACGACTGGGAGACGGTGCGGAAAATGCAGCGGAGAATCATCACTATGGAGCATGGCAGGGTAACCGACGAAGGCGGTCATCCCGCGAAACGGGCAGGCGCCGCTCAGAGTGCAGGGCATGGGGCATGAGACCGGGACGGGCATTGCCCGCCGCCTATCGCGCGTCGCGATGTCGAGTGGTTAATTACCATGAAAGGATACGGGCTCTTCTTCTATTTTGCGGAAGCATTCCGCGGTCTGCGCGCCAACAGTCTTGTCAACTTGCTCGCCGTCGGCACCATCAGTATGGCCATGCTCATCGTGGGTTTTTTCCTCCTCGCTTTCTTGAACCTCCGGCCGGTGGTAAACGCATTGGGCGACCGCTTCCAGATCTCGGTATATTTAAAAGACGGCCTGACCGTCCACGAGAAGGATTTTCTCCTTTCCCGGCTCAAGGCTGAATCGGGCGTGAGGAAGGTCGACTACCTGTCAAAGGCCGACGCCCTCGCGCTGTTCAAGAAAGAGCTGAAAGGACAGGAAGCGCTGATCCAGGGACTGGGCGAGAACCCGCTTCCCGACTCATACGAAGTGAGCATCGCACGGGAGTATGCCGATGCGGACAGGCTTGAAGCACTGGCGAGGAAGTTTTCCGGCTATGCCGGAGTTGAAGATGTCTCCTACGGGAAACAAGGCGCGGAAGTGCTGTCCGGCCTGTTCAAGCTCATCACGTACGGCGGCACGGCGCTCGCTATCCTGCTCGGTGTGTCGGTGGTGTTCATCATATCGAACTCGGTCAGGCTCGCGCTCTACTCCCGTGGTCAGGAGATCGAGCTTATGCAGTGGATCGGGGCTACGAGGGCCTTTATCCAAGGGCCGTTCCTGATCGAGGGCATGATGCTGGCCATGCTGGGAACGGCAATCGCAATCGGCATTCTTGCCGGGGTGTACTATGCCCTGCCCAGGGAGGTTGTCCTGTTCCTCTCGAGACCGAAGGGGCTGGACTTTTTGCCGCCTTCGGTGGTAGCATATACGATACTCGCAGGCGGCCTGCTCGGACTGGCCGGGGGGCTGGTTTCCGTGAGCAAGTTCCTGGAGTAGCATAGCACGTGGCGTAAAGACGGAAGTAGAAGCAAGATTTGGTGGGACAAGGCGTTCGTAAGCGTAATTACAAGATATCCGGAAGGAGTATGAGCAATTCCAATTCCCGAATCGGCGTTCTTGTTCTGCTGCTTTTACTCGTGGGTCTGGGAACTTCTGCCTACGGAGCCGACGACACTGCCGGGAAAAAACAAGAACTCCAGCGCATCAAGCGCGAGATGAGAGACAAACGGCAGAAGCTCAAGAGGGCGGACCGGAAAGAGCGATCGATCCTTTCGGATCTCGAGAAACTAGACCGGGGCATTCAGGCGGATAGCGCCGAGCTTGCGGAACATCAGAAACGGCTTCGCGAGGCCGAGACATCGCTCCGAGACATTGAAAGGGCCAACGCAGGAATCAGCAATGAGCTCGGCGATCTGAAAAAAATATATGCATCCCGGGTGAGAGCGCTCTATAAGATGAGCCGGAGCGGGTATGCTGCGACGGTGCTTGCGTCTGACGGCCTAGGCGAGGCTGTAAAGCGGGTCAAGTACCTTGGCCTGATCGCCGAGCGGGACCGGACGGTGATCAGTGAGTATGGCAATGCGCTCAACAAATTGGCTGTGCAGCAGGCAGAGATCACGCAGAAGAAGGACGATATCCTCAGTCGCAAACAGGTCGTTGAGACCAAGAAAGCGGAACTTGAGGCCCGCAGGCGCCAGAAAGCGGAGATTCTTGGCAGCGTGAGAGGGGAGAAGGGCCTCTATGAGCAGACTCTCCGCGAACTTGAAGAATCGTCGGTGAACCTGTGGGCAATGATCAAGAAAGCCGAGCGGGAACAGAGGACGGCAAAAGCCGCGCCGTCTCCCCGCAGGCCGACTGGCACCGGGATCCCCGATAAAAACCGGCTGCCTTGGCCGTTGGACGGTCCGGTGATCACTCGGTTCGGCATGCAGCCGCACCCGCAGTACGGAATCACCGTATTCCGCAGGGGCATAGAAATCGAGGCGCACGAGGGAGAGGCGGTCCGTGCGGTGAGCGATGGGCAGGTAGCTTATGCGGACTGGTACAAAGGATACGGAAAACTCGTGATCATCGAGCACGGTAACGGCTTCTACACACTGTACGGGAACCTTTCGAGGCTGGATTTAAAAAAGGGTGACCATGTGATACGGGGTCAGCTGGTCGGGCTGGCGGGAGATACTGGAAGCTTGAAAGGATCAAAGCTTTACTTCGAGATACGCCAGAACGGCGAGGCGCAAGACCCGCTTGCCTGGCTCGCAAAGCGGTAACATGAGGAATGGCCGGGTTCCACCACGAGTAATGACAGGCTCGAGGGTCCAAGAACAAAAGGCCTGGAAATTGTGGGTATGAATTTGAATGATGTTTAGAATCTGCGATTTAATTATCGGGATTTTATTCGCGGCATACAAATCTGGAGATGAATTATGCAGCCTTATGTGGAGGATGGTGACATGATCAAGATTAACAAGAAGAAGTTTCTGATTGCAGCGCTGATTTTGCTGCTCACGGGCGTGCTGATCGGACACGGGATGGTCCAGGCAAAGCCTGATACCTACGAGGAGCTCAAAGAATTCACCCAGGCGCTTGAGCTCGTCAAGCACAATTACGTCGAAGACCCCGATTCCAAGGAGCTGATGGAGGGCGCTATTCGCGGGATGATCTCCAACCTTGACCCCCATTCGTCGTACATGCCCGAGCGGGCATTCAAAGAGATGAATATGGACATCAAGGGCGAGTTCCAGGGCGTCGGCATTCAAATTGGGGTCAAGAACCAGCAGCTGACGATCATCGCGCCGATCGAGGACACTCCCGGGTTCAGAGCCGGCCTTGCCGCCGGTGACAAGATTCTGAAGATCAACGACGAATGGACCAAGGACATGACGATCGAGCAGGCCGTGGACAAGATGCGAGGTCCCAGGGGCACACAGGTGCGGCTCATGATCCTTCGCGAAGGATGGGACAAGCCCAGGGAATTCAAGATCACGCGCGATCTGATCAAGGTGGTGAGCGTCAAATCAAAGATGCTGGACGACGAGATGGGTTATTTAAAGATCATTCAATTCCAGGGACAAACCGGACAGGAAGTTGACAAAGCCCTAAAGGCGCTGGAGGCCAAGGGCATGAAGAAGCTCGTCCTTGACATGCGGAACAACCCCGGCGGCATCCTCGACGCCTCGGTGGACGTGAGCAGCATGTTCCTGCCCAAGGACAAGCTCGTGGTTTATCTCCAGGGAAGACAGGCCTCCGACCGGCGGGACTACCTCACATCGGGAGCCTGGATGTCCCGTGGTTATCCCGTTGTCGTGCTCGTGAACACCGGCAGCGCGAGCGCCTCGGAGATCGTCGCTGGCGCGCTCCAGGATTCAAAACGCGCATTGATCGTAGGAACGCAAACGTTCGGCAAGGGGTCGGTCCAGACAGTGTTCCCGCTCGAAGGCGGCGGTGGCATACGGCTTACCACAGCCAAGTATTATACACCGAGCGGGCGCTCCATCCAGAACGTGGGTATCACGCCGGATATCGAGGTGAAACTGCCTACGGTAAAAGAGGCAAAAGACGGCGATTCAGTCCACGTTGTCGTGCGTGAGAAGGATCTCGAACGTCATCTGAAAAACGATACGGTGAAGGAAGAGAAAAACAAGAAGGTGCAGAAGGAAGGGCCTGCCGTGGAAGAGGAGTTCCCCATGGAAATGGTGCCGAAGGATGAAAAGGACGACATCCAGATACAGAAGGCTATGGAGGTATTGAAACAAGCGGTCAATGCGGACGACGTGTTCAAGAGCCTCCCGGTTGCCGTAAAGAAAGAAAAATAATTTTACATTCTACTAAGAAAAAATATATAAGTTACTGTAAAAGCAGGGAATATTTCCCTGCTTTTATTTTTTTTGACAAAATATAGTGAAAAAATCAGATATATGTTGAATTCTGGTTAAATCTACCTTGAATTTGATTAAATTGGCTAAAAAGGCTGCTATTCTGGTTTGCATTTTTCCCTGACGAGAAATATATTAGCACTCGCGTCAGATGAGTGCTAAATTATGATATAATATTTCATGAAAGGAGTTGAACGTATGAGCGTCAAATTCAAGCCGTTGAAGGACAGGGTATTCGTCAGCTACACTGAAGAATTGGAAAAAACAGCCGGAGGGCTGTACATTCCGGACAGTGCGAAAGAGAAGCCGCAGAGCGGCAAGGTTGAGGCGGTGGGTGACGAGGTCAAGCAGCTCAAGGTCGGGGACAAGATTTTGTTTGACCGCTATTCGGGCTCCAAGATCAATATCGACAATAAAGAGTTTCTGATCGTGAAGGAAGAAGATGTTCTGGGTATTTTGAGCTAGTGACGCCCCTATTTTCAAAGTTTAATAATTACCAAGGATGAATTCCTGAGGAGGAAACACAATGGCAAAGCAGCTTATGTTTAATCAAGATGCGAGGGCAAGCATACTGAAGGGTGTAAACATCCTTACGGATGCCGTGAAGGCTACATTGGGTCCGAAAGGACGCAACGTTATGATCGACAAGAAATTCGGCGCGCCGACCATCACGAAGGATGGCGTGACCGTGGCCAAGGAGATCGAGCTCAAGGACCACTATGAGAACATGGGTGCACAGCTCGTACGCGAAGTGGCGAGCAAGACCTCGGACATCGCCGGCGATGGGACCACCACCGCGACGGTGCTGGCCCAGGCCATCTATCGAGAGGGCATGAAGAACGTCACGGCAGGCGCCAACCCCATGGACATCAAGCGGGGCATCGAGAAGGCCGTCGAGTCCGTCGTCGGGAACCTCAAGAAGATCTCGAAACCCGTCGTCGACAAGAAAGAGATATCCCAAGTCGGCAGCATCTCTGCGAACAACGACCCAACCATCGGCAACCTCATCGCCGAGGCCGTAGACAAGGTAGGTAAAGACGGCGTGATCACCGTGGAAGAGGCAAAAGGCATGACGACAAGCCTCGATGTGGTGGAGGGCATGCAGTTCGACCGCGGCTACATCTCCCCGTACTTCGTGACCAACGCCGAGAAGATGGAGGCGGTGCTGGAAGAAACGTTCATTCTACTCTCGGAGAAGAAAATCTCCACCATGAAGGACCTGCTCCCCATCCTGGAGCAGACCGCCAAGATGGGCAAGGCGCTCCTCATCATAGCTGAGGACGTCGAGGGCGAGGCCTTGGCCACTCTCGTCGTGAACAAGCTCCGCGGCACCCTTCAGGTCTGCGCCGTGAAGGCGCCGGGATTCGGCGATCGGCGCAAGGCAATGCTCGAGGATATCGCGATCCTCACGGGCGGCCAGGTGATTTCCGAAGATATCGGCCTGAAACTTGAGAACGTCAAGATCACAGACCTCGGCCGCGCAAAGAAGATCACCGTGGACAAAGACAACACGACGGTCGTCGAAGGCGCCGGCAAACCCGAGGCGCTCCAGGGCAGGGTCAAGCAGATCAAGGCCCAGATCTCCGAGACCACCTCTGACTACGACCGCGAGAAGCTCCAGGAACGGCTGGCCAAGATTGTGGGAGGCGTTGCAGTGATCAACGTGGGCGCGGCAACGGAGACCGAGATGAAGGAAAAGAAGGCTCGCGTCGAGGATGCGCTGCATGCAACGCGCGCAGCAATGGAAGAGGGCATGGTGCCCGGCGGCGGCGTGGCGCTCATCCGCTCTATCCCGGCACTGGACAAGGTGAAGCTCGACGGCGATGAACAGATAGGCGTCAACATCGTGAAAAAGGCCCTCGAGGAACCTATCCGGCAGATAGTGAACAACGCCGGCCTCGAATCGTCCGTGATCGTGGACAAGGTGAAGCAGTCCTCGAATGCGAACGAAGGGTTCGACGCTCAGAAGGAAGAGTATGTAGACATGCTCAAGGCCGGGATCATCGATCCCACAAAGGTGACCCGTTCAGCACTCCAGAACGCTGCCTCCGTGGCGGGACTGATGCTCACGACGGAAGTCATGATCACCGAACTGCCCGAGGAGAAGCCCGAAGGCATGCCCGGCATGCCTCCCGGAGGCATGGGCGGCATGGGAGGAATGTACTAGAAAGGTTACTTTAGAAGAAGAAACCAGCAACTCACGAGGAACTGAACAAGAAGGCCGGGGGGAGAAATTCCCTCCGGCCTTTTTTCATTCCGCTGCAGCCTAGGACAGAATTTATACCAAGGCTCAAAATAGCGTCAAATATGAGAAAATGCCGCATTTGGCAATAGGAGCTTGCCAGCAACCTTGCGAGAGGCGCCAAACCCGCCCTACATGTGATAATATTTTATTAGAATCGAAGGCAAAGAAGAAAATTAGAGGAGGTGGCGATATGAAGAAGAGCACGACATTAACCATCATACTCCTTTTGGGCATGACGTTCGGCCCCTTGACCGCATTAGCGGGCGAGCAGACAAGCGCGCCCGTCAGCCACTCCAAGGACTTCGAAAGAATGAAGGATCTGGTCGGGGTCTGGGAAGGGACAGCGGACATGGGCAAGGGAATGGAGAAGCTCAGGGTCACCTATGAACTGACATCGGCCGGCAACGCCATCGTGGAGCGATTTGCCGTTGGACAACCCCATGAGATGATTACGGTCTATTATGATAGTGGTGGCAAGTTGGCCATGACCCACTACTGCGCCCTCGGGAATCAGCCGCACATGGAGCTCCGGAATCCGGGCGACAGCACGATGATGTTCGTTCTGTCGGAAAAGAACCCCGGACTTGCCACATTGACGGAAACACACATGCACGCGCTCATGATCGCAGTTGACGGCAAGGACAGCATTACCCACACCTGGTCGCTGTATGACAAGGGGGCGAAGAAATCCGACGTCGTGGTCAAGCTGGCGCGGATCCGGACATAGCACTGAACAAAACAGCAAGCCGGGGCTTTAGCTTTAGGCCCCGGCTTTTTTATTTTTCCTAAATCCCGCAGAGAAGGAGGTATAGATGCGCGAAATTTGATCTAACTCCAACCATGCGGTGCTTGACGATGATTATTTGAGGACCGAACGGATACATCTCTTCGTTCATTTTGGCTCGACACGCTTGTTCATGCCTCTTGCAATCAGTCGTTACCACACTTGCGCCGTAAAGCACCGTCCTTCAGATCGGTGATATAAGGCGCATCGAATTATTATAAGCAATTAATCGTTGTATTTTCTGTTAAAACACTATACATTAATAGAATGCAGGTTCTGAAAGCATACAGATACCGGCTTAAGACGAATCCTGATCTCGAATCGGCTTTCCGGAAATTCTCCGGCTGCACTCGCTTCGTGTGGAACAAGGCGTTGGCGGTCCAGAAAGACCGATTGTCCAATGGGCAGCGGTGCAGATCGTATGAGGACATGACATCCCTGCTCCCCTCTTGGAAGAAAGAACTGCCTTTCCTCAAGGAAGCACACTCCCAAATTTTGCAACAGCGCATGAAAGACCTTGCCGATGCGATAAACGCCGTGTTTTCCCCTGATAACCCGAAAGGGTTCCCAAAGTTCAAGAAGAAGCATAAAAGCGCGAGTTCGTTCAGATACCCTCAAGGTTTCGTCATATCGGGGAACCGTATATTCCTGCCGAAGATAGGCTGGGTCAGGTTCTTCAAGAGCCGTGAGATCGTCGGCAAACCAAAGAACTGCACGGTTTCCGAACACGGAGGCTATTGGTACATCTCTGTCCAAACGGAATCCGTAGTCCCCGAACCGGTTCCTCCTTCATCCTCCGCCATCGGTGTCGATATGGGCAAGGTGAATATAGTCGCCCTATCGAACGGCGACAAGAAGGAGCCTGTATCTGCATACAACACCATGATGGAACGCCTTGCGAAACTTCAAAGACGTCTAGCCAGAATGGTCAAGCGTTCCAACAACTGGAAGAAGCAGAAACTCCGTATAAAGCGTCTTCATGCGCGGATCGCCGACATACGAAATGGCCATCTCCATAATATCTCCTCGGACATGAGCAAAAACCACGCTCTGGTGTTCGTGGAGAAGCTTCCAGTCAAGATCATGACGAAATCCGCGAAGGGCACGGTAGACCGTCCGGGCAACCAGGTGAAGCGGAAATCCGCCCTGAACAGGGCGATTCTCGACCAGGGGTGGTACGAGCTTCGCCGTCAATTGGAGTATAAGCTCCGCTTTAGGGGAGGGTCTTTGCATGCCGTGCCTCCAGAGAATACCAGTCAGACATGCTCCAATTGCTTTCACGTTTCTCCGGAAAACCGTCCATCGCGTTCCCTGTTCTACTGCACCAAATGCGGCCACACGGAAGATGCCGATGTGAACGCCGCAAAGAACATCTTAAGGGTGGGGCTCACCCGTCTGGCCTGTGGATCGAACGGTGCTGTAATGCCGTCGGAAGCAGGAACCTACAGAGTATCAGCATGCGCTGATAATGCTGGAATCATCGGCCTTTAGGCCGGTGAGGATGTCAATTATTATATTCTCATCATGCGTAAAACCGGGGCGTGCGTAGCATCATTCCCGCCCCCTGTCGCACGAAAATCTCTTAGAAGGATGATTGTGCCATGAAACGCGAACTGAAGAAGAACAGGACTCTGCCGTTGCAGTGGCGGCGGGAAGTCGAGCGGGTTGCCGCGGGCATCCGGCGCAGGGTGCTTGAACACACCATCAGGAACAACGGCGGATATCTCTCTCAAGCCTGTTCCTCGGCCGAGATCCTGGCGACCCTCTATGTGAAGGTCATGAAAATCGGCCAGGTCACGACTCCTCTTATTCCCGGGCTCTTTCCCGGTGCTCCTGGTCCCGACAATACGAACTACCGCACGGGCGCGGAGTACAATGGCCCGAAAGACGAGGGCCTTGACCGTTTCTTTCTCTCGCCGGCCCAATACGCCCTCGTATTGTATGCGACACTGATCGAGACGGGTCGCATGGACGAGGATGGGCTCATCCAGTTCAACAAGGATGGAAGCGTTGTCGAGATGATCGGCGCGGAGCATTCGCCCGGCATGGAGACCATGACCGGCTCTCTGGGGCAGGGCATCAGCCAGGCGGCCGGAGTCGCCATGGCACGGATGCGCAAGGGCGAGTCCGGCAGGGTATTCGTGTTCATGTCCGATGGAGAGTTCCAGATCGGCCAGACCTGGGAGGCGATCCAGGCCATGTCCTTCCACAGGATAGACAATATCATCGTTTATGTGGACGTAAACGGGTTCCAGTGCGACGGCAAGATGAAGAACGTCATGAATATCGAGCCTCTAGACAAGCGCCTTGCCGCCTTCGGCTGCCGAGTGCTCCGGGTGAACGGCCATGACATCACCAGGCTGGTAAAGGCGGGAAACCTTAAACCCGATGGCCGGCCTATCGTGGTGCTCGCTGACACGGACGCCTGCAGGGGCATGAGGGTGCTCAAGTCCAGGATGCCGAAGATGCACTATGTCCGTCTAGCTAGCGCCGAGGAGAAGGAACGCTACCGGATGGCCTTAGAAGAACTCTGCGGTGAAGTCATCCCCCTTGACCGATCATCTCGGCCTGCCGAGCCTTCAGGCGGTCCCGAAATATTGTCCCGAGTTCACGCCAAGAACCTGGTCCGCTGGGCAGCGGGCAAGCCGAACGTGCTTGTGCTTTCCGCGGACCTCACGAGTTCCACCGAGATCGACCTCTTCCGCGACACCTATCCTGACCGCTTTTTCTCCATGGGCATTGCGGAACAGAACATGCTGAGCTTCGCCGCGGGTCTGGCGCGGGAAGGGTTCATCCCCTTCGTTCACACCTTCGCTGTCTTTATTTACCGCCGCGCCTTCGACCAGATCGCCATGTCAGTTGCCTATTCGAACATGCCTGTCAGGATGATCGGTTTCCTGCCGGGCATCACCACGCCCGGCGGAGCGACGCACCAGGCCATCGAGGATGTGGCGGTGATGCGGGCCCTCCCCAACATGACCATCGTCGAGTGCGGCGACGCAACGGAAGTGGAATCGGTCCTCGACGCGATCGAAAAGGTCAACGGGCCGGTCTACGTTCGAATGCTCCGGGGCGAGATCCCGCGATTGTTCAACCCGGCGGAACCGATGCGGCTCGGCAAGTCCCGCGTGCTCTCGGAAGGAAGCGATGTCACGGTCCTCTCGTCGGGCATCATGACCGAAGAGGCCATGCGGGCGGTGCAGGCGCTCCAGCGTCGCGGTCTCTCAATCCAGCACACGCACATTTCGACACTCAAACCGTTCACCGACGAATTGGTGCTGGATGCGATTGCCCGCTCCCGCTATGGCGTCGTCACCATGGAGAACCACACCGTCGTGGGCGGGCTCGGGAGCATGGTTGCGGAGCAGATGGCGATCCGGGGCATGGACAAGCGGCTCACCAGGATTGGGCTCCGCGACACCTTTGCCCATGGCGCCAGCAAGCAATACCTGATGAAGAAGCATCGCATGGACGCCATGGCACTGATCACCGAGATCGAAGGGCTGATGGAAAGGACTTTTGGCATCACGGAGAGCGATCTGAAGGAGAGCTACAGAGCGCCGGTCCACAGCACGGCGAAGGCCGAGGCTCTGTAATGATCATCCAGAAAACATGCACGCCGGGAATGCTCTTCTCGGGCGAGCGCTTTTCCGTAACCTACCGCATCTTCGGGAGCGAATCGGAGGCTCGCACCAAGGCAGAGGAGATCTGCATAGAGCAGACGATCGAGTTTCCGGCTGACCTCGTTGCAGAAGGCGCCATCAGGGACCATGTGTTAGGACGGATTGAGCTGTTTGAGCGGTTCGACCAGAAAAGCCTTAAGGCGGTAATCAGCTACGCAGTCGAGATCGCCGCAGGCGAGCTGACGCAATTCCTGAATGTGGTGTTCGGCAACACGAGCATAAAGCCCGGGATCGTCGTGGAACATCTCGACCTGCCCTTGTCCTTTCTTGCCCGCTTCAGGGGACCCCGCTACGGCCGTCAAGGGACCCGAAGGCTTCTCGATATTCCTCATCGGCCGCTCCTCTCCACGGCGGTCAAGCCTCTGGGCCTCACCTGCCGGGAGCTTGCCGATCTGGCCTATCAATTCGCTCTTGGCGGCATGGACATCATCAAAGACGATCACGGCCTCACGGACCAGTGCTGCTCTCCCTTCGAGGAGCGAGTGAAGCGCTGCAGCGAGGCAGTTGCTCGGGCGAACCGGGAGACCGGCAACAAGAGCATCTACGTCGCGAATATCACGGCGTCCAGCCTTGAGGTGAAGAAACGTGCGCGGACGGCGAAGGCGGCCGGCGCAGGCGGGCTGATGGTTGCGCCTGGCCTTGTCGGCTTCGATCTCATGCGGGAGCTGGCAGATGACGAGGAGATCGACCTCCCGATCATGACGCACCCCTCTTTCCAGGGGAGCTTCGTCACGGGAAGGGGAGGCATGTCCCACGGGGTCCTCTTTGGACAGATTGCCCGCCTCAGCGGTGCCGACGCCACAATCTTCCCGAATTTCGGCGGCCGCTTTTCCTTCAGCCGCGAGGAGTGTGCGGATATCGTGGCGGGGACAGAGGTCCCCATGGGCGACATCAAGACCATTTTTCCTGCTCCCGGCGGCGGAATGAACCTCGACCGCGTGCCGGAGATGCTCGCAACCTACGGAAGGGACCTCATTTTCCTGATCGGCGGCGGACTGTTCCGGCACGGCCAGGACCTCGTCGAGAACTGCCGCTCTTTCCGGAAGATGGTGGAGAGCATCGGGTAGCATGAGGATCAGATCTGGATACTCATCAGGAAGGTATGTTAAATCGGCCGGCTTGTGGAAACCTCGCATCATTTGACCGGTCCGCTCTGGACAATAAAAAAGGCGTTGCCATCGAACCGTTTTTAACTTTCCGTTGA
This sequence comes from Nitrospirota bacterium, assembly GCA_035623825.1. GTDB lineage: Bacteria > Nitrospirota > UBA9217 > UBA9217 > UBA9217 > DASPSR01. The sequence goes on along the minus strand of DASPSR010000028.1, from coordinate 87,790 downwards.
GACCGGGATACTGGACGGGAAGCATTTGCTGCTTCGCCGGCTCCGTCAAGGCGGACCCTTTGAAGCCGTATTGTTTTTCTTTCCCTTTTCTCCCAGGCTTCGGGGCATTCGGCTCTTTCGGCCCGCCAGAACCCTGTAAAACCGGGAGCCTGACCGCTCAACTTGCCGCCCGCTTGCCGGTCTCGGCATCCTGTCAGGTCCGTTGCCTTTTCCCCCTGAAAACGGGTTAAAATATTTACACCTATAGGTGTTGGCCCGACAACGCCTTTAATAATAAAATTTCTCCTTACTCACATTATACACAATTTTCAGCTTGCCGGGGACAAATATGAAAGCCGCGGTTGGTAATTTCCCTTCCCGCATTGCAAACTTCCCGATAAGATTTGCACGGCCTTGAAGAATATTGACACAAAATTTCATCGGTGTTACTCTTGTGCCATGATGCGCCGTTTTCCCTCTTCTTTTTCAATCCTCACTGACGTTGTCCTCGTAATCGCCCTTTGCTCTTGTTCCCCTGCTGCTTCTTCGACGATTAAGAACATAAAGACCCGAGGCGTTCTGCTCTGGGGCTCCGACTCAGAAGGCGGCGCGCCTTACGTGTTCCCGGACCCCAAGGACCCATCCAAGCTCATCGGCTTCGAGGTGGACATCGTAGAGGCCATCGCAAAACAACTTGGTGTCAAATCACAGCTGGTTCAGACCGCCTGGGACAGCCTGATCCCGGCGCTTGAGCGGGGAGATTACGACATGGCCATGAACGGGCTCGAGATCATCCCCGAGCGGGAAAAACGGGTGATGTTCTCCCGGCCGTACTATGTGTATACGCTGCAGCTCGTGGTGCGAAAGCGCGAGGAGCGCATCAGGGACATTCACGACCTCTCGGGCATGAAGGTCGGTACGCTCGCTGGCGCTGCGGCTCACGAGATCCTCAAAAAGATCGGTGGCGTGGACATCAGGTCGTATTCCGCAGCATGGCCTTATGAAGACCTTGCGCTCGGGAGGCTTGATGCAGTCTTTCTTGATACCCCCATCACCGTATATTACGGAAAGCCTGACCCGAGGCTTAAGTACGCCGGACCGCCCGAAGGAGAGGGATACTATGGCATTGCGATCCGGAAAGGGGATCGGGGGTTGAAACAGGTCATCGATTCCGTCATCGGCAACCTGATCCGCACCGGCGAACTGAAGCGTATCTATGAAAAATGGGGGCTTTGGGATAGGGCGCAGGCGAAACTCTTCACTTTCGCATCCGCACCCGATGCAGGCCAGTCCTTCCGTGCTGAGAGCGCCGATGCTCCGCTCCATACCTTTCTCCCTTCATTGTTGAAAGGCGCAGGCATCACGGTTTACTTATCTCTTGCGTCAATGGCACTGGCCATAGTGCTCGGGATATTCATCACGATGATCCGGCTCTACGGGACCGCGCCGCTCAGGGTCGCCGCCGCCTGGTATGTCGAGATCTACCGCGGAACGCCACTCCTCATCCAGCTGTTCATCCTGTACTACGGCTTGCCGAATATCGGCATCGTACTGTCCCCGCTTGCCGCGGCCATAATTGGTCTCGGCATGAACTATGCGGCATATGAGGCTGAGGTCTACCGTGCAGGAATGGAGGCCGTCCCCCGCGGACAGATGGAGGCCGCGCTTTCCCTCGGTATGCCGAGGACAATGGCGTTTCACCGAATCATCTTTCCCCAGGCATTCAGGATCAGCCTTCCGGCAGTCACCAACGACTTCATAGCTCTCTTTAAGGACTCGTCCATCGTGTCGGTCATCGCCATGGTTGAACTCACCAAGACCTACGGCATTCTGGCAGCTACGACGCTCCGCTACTTTGAGCTGGGAATGATCGTAGCGATTCTATACTTCTGCATGAGCTACCCGCTGTCCATTCTGGCGAGGAAGCTTGAGAAGAGGCTGAAAGGGCAGAGATAACCGAATGACGAAGCCGAAAGTTCAAATATAAATATGTTGTAAAGAAGAAAATCGAAGTGCGGGCAATCAATCAGGGATCTATCAGGCATGATTAAGGTAAGAAATCTCCACAAATCTTTCGGCATCCAGGGGCTTTTCAAGGGCATCAGTCTTGATGTGGCTCGGGGCGAGGTGGCCGTTCTGATCGGGCCATCGGGGAGCGGAAAGAGCACGTTCCTCCGGTGCATCAACGGCCTGGAGACCTTTGAGAAGGGCGAGATCGAAGTGGATGATACCGCACTCCACTCAATCAACCGCGCCCGGCCATCGAAAAATGATGCCGAGGCCATCCGGCAGGTGAGGCTCAAGGTCGGAATGGTTTTCCAGCACTTCAACCTCTTTCCGCACATGACAGTGCTCGAGAACATCATTCTCGCCCCGGTGCACGTTCTCGGCATTGATCGGAAGAAGGCCGAGCAAGAGGCGCTGGTTTTTCTCGGCAGGATCAATCTCGATAAGAAGGCTGATTGCAGGCCGGAGACGCTCTCAGGCGGAGAAATGCAGCGTGCAGCCATCGCGCGGGCCCTTGCCATGAAACCACAGGCCATGCTCTTCGACGAGCCCACGGCATCGCTCGACCCTGAGATGGTCGGCGAGGTGCTCGCCGTGATCAAGGATCTGGTGTCTCAGGAGGGGATGACGACCTTGATATCAACTCACGAGATGGGATTTGCGAAAGAAGTTGCGGACCGGATTGTAGTATTCGCGGACGGCGATATCATCGAATCAGGAACGCCCGAGGAAATTTTTTCGGATCCAAGGCGTGAGAGGACGAAGATGTTTCTGAGCAGGGTTCTCAGGAGAGCATAATATATATTAAGTATGACGCTTGACATCCCTGAGAGACTTCAAGATGCAGGAAGTTTTAAAACAGATGTTATAGTATGCAGATTCTGGGCAAATAAAAAAGGCGTTGCCACCGAACCGGGTTTTAAACATTCCGTCGAGCCCTTGAAATCTGCGGGAATTCCAATGTTTACTTCTGCGGCTCTGCCGTGCAGACCCTGTGAAGTTCATTGTTCATTTAATCCCACATTTCCCTGGACTTTGGGGCATTCGGCTCTTCCAGTTTTACGGCGCCTGTGCTGTACGACCGGAAGCCTTACCGCTCGACTGGCAGCCTGCTTGCCGGTTTCGGCTTCCCGTAAATACCGGTACCTGAGTCCCCTCATAACGGGTTTAAAATACTTACACCTATTGGTGTGGGTTCGGCAACGCCTCTTGAACACACTCTTTCAAAGATCAATACTGACTTGACCGCTTTATCTTCAAGTAAATTATAACATATCTCCCGGGACTCCGCAGAAAATTTTTCACGATATTTAGCTTGACCGGCTTTCCAAATGTAGTTACTATTTTCGCACTTATGTCAAAGGAAATTTGTCCCTCAAGACACGCCTTTCTCGATTACTTGCGCACTGGCAAGGTCCTGCCCTTGTACAAAGAGCTTGAAATGAAGAAACTCACGCCTCTTGCAGCGCTCGAAGCATTCCGATCGACCGGCTGTCCCTTTCCCGTGCTGCTCGAAAGTGCGCGTGCGAGCAACAAGACCGGCAGGTATTCGTTCGTTACGGCAGACCCCTATCTCATCTTCCGTTCGAAAGGGGATAATGTGGAGCTCAGCCTTGCAGCAACGCCGAAAGGCAAGTATGGCAGACGGGCATCAATGAACAGGAAGCCGCTTCAGAAATTGCGCGAGCTCATGTCCAACTACCGGGCAGAGAGGATTGACGGACTTCCTCCTTTTACCGGCGGCGCGGTAGGGTTCTTCTCGTACGACTTCGTGCATCAATTCGAGAAATTGCCGCGTACGGTTACGGTGGACCTCGATATTCCAGAGTCCTATTTTATTCTTGTGGACATGGTTGTGGCGTTCGACCATGCCCTCGATAAGGCATGGATTGTTGTAAACCCCGGCGCGAGGGAACAGGAAATGGGCTTCCGCCGTCCTGAGCAGGACCAATGGGAGCGCCTTTATGATGAAGCGGTGGATAAGCTTTTGGCGTTCGACTCTGAGCTTGCGGCGCAGCACATGAAGAGTAACGCGCCGCTATTCCGAAAAGGTGATCCTCAGTGTTTCCGGGTCAAACCGAATATGATGCAGGCCGATTTCGAATCCATGGTCAGACGCTGCAAGGAGTACATCACAGCAGGGGACATCTATCAGGCGAACCTGTCTCAGCGATTTACGGCAAAGATCGGCAATGCCGACCCCCTGCAATTGTATCGGGTCCTGCGGGACATCAACCCCTCTCCTTTTGCTGCATTCCTGGATTTCGGCGATTTGCAGCTCGTCAGCTCGTCTCCGGAACGGCTCATCAGCCTGCGCGAGGGAATTGCCGAAACCAGGCCGATCGCCGGCACGCGCAGGCGAGGCGGAAACCGTGCGGAGACTCAGGAGCTTTCGGCCGAGCTTCTAACGAACGAAAAAGAACGCGCCGAGCATGTCATGCTGCTCGACCTCGAACGGAACGATTTAGGCAAGGTCTGCGGCTACGGTACGGTCCGGGTCGATGAAATGATGGTGGTGGAGGACTACTCCCATGTGATCCATATCGTCTCGAATGTGCGCGGAGAGCTCGCGGCGGGCCGGGATGCCTTCGATCTCATCCGGGCTGTGTTTCCAGGGGGTACCATCACCGGTGTGCCCAAGGTGCGGTGCATGGAGATCATCGACGAGCTCGAGCCCGTTGCGCGCGGCCCCTATACCGGCTCCATCGGGTATATCTCGAACGCTGGAGACATGGACCTGAACATTATCATCAGGACATTTGTGATCAAGGACCGCATGGCCCATATTCAGGTCGGCGCCGGCATTGTCGCCGATTCCGATCCCGAGCGCGAATATTTCGAGACCCTCCAGAAGGCCGAGGCGCTCAAGAAAGCTTTGGAGAGGATGTAAAGCGGGTTTTCCCTGTTGCAACTTGGTTCTACTTGCGCTATAGTATAAGGTCATATATGCTGAAAGGAGCCTGGTATGTTCCTGGTGGAGCTTTTGATGCAGGGAGTGCGGGGAATCCGTGAACTTGCCCGCCTCAGGTTCCAACGCGGCTTCAACTTCGTAGCCGCCGGTAACGAATCGGGAAAGACGTCGTCCGTCGATTCCATGCTGCGCCTGCTCTTCCCGAGCGGCGAGGCGGGGCTCATGGAACCGTTCATATCGAAATATGCTCCCGACGCATCACGAGCAGCCATCGTGGTGTTCTCTGATGAGCAAGCGTACTACCGGGTCATTCAGGATTTTTCAAAGCACGCCGTGAACATTTCCAAGTACAACAGCGCCACCAAGGAGTTCGGACTCGTCCACAAGGACTGGGCCAGTGCGACTCAGTTCATGGCCGGCCTGACCGCCGGGATGTCCGAGGCGGACTACCGCAGGCTATTCGTCCTCCGGCGGGAGGACTGCTCTGCGCAATCAGCATCGCCCGTTACGCACGTGCCAGCGTCGCCACGATCGGCCACGGCAAGGAAACCCGCTCCGGCCGCGGGAGGCAAAACCGTCGCAAATGAGGCAAGGCTCGCCCAACTCAAGGAGTCGCTCCGCAAGGCCGAGGAAGCTGCGGATGCCGACTACCGCGCACAGTCGGCCAAGCTGAGGCTTGGTGAAACGCAGAAAAAACTGGACGGGCTCGAGGAACTGGACCGCCGCGCATCGGAAATAGATGCAAGCCTCGATGAGCTCAAGGGCTGCGCGACGCTCCCTGAGAACCTCGATGTGCTCATCGACGAGCATGAGCGGCGTCAGGGACAGAATGTGGCCGATTCCGATCAGCTTACCAAGGATATCGAAGGGCTGAAGATGCAGCTCGCCGATATGCCATCGGTGAATCTCTTCAGGGACAAACTGTTCATCCTGGGGGCCGTGCTCGGCGTTCTGTCAGTCATCGCGGGGCTGTTCATCCTTACGGCGGAGCAAGCGAATTTTTTCCCGCTCGGCGTGCTTTTGTCGCTCCTGCTGATCGCTGTTGCGTGGTACAAAGGCCAGAGGAAAAACACGCAGCGCAAGCAGCTTATGATGGAAGAGGAGGCGCTGCAGGCACAGCTTGTCGAGCTTGAGAAGGGATTTGAAGAGGCGGGATCGGCCATCATGGCCTGCATGAAGGCCACGGGTTCATCGGCCGCACGAGAGCTCAAAGACAAAGCAGACAATTACCGGTACTTTCTTTCGCTCCGGCAGGACATTGAGGAACAGCGGAAGCGCATGCTCGGCGGCCTGACGGTCGGCAACCTGCAAGCCGAATGTGCCAAGCAGCAGCAGGAAACCACAGAGCTCGAAAAGGCCGCGAGTGCGGTCGCACCGTATGCCATCGATACGTACAGCATAAGGCAGGATATTGAAAGAATAGAGTCGGAGATGTCCGCGGAGGCGCCCATGGATTTCGGCGGAGGCCCTGAACTTTTCGCCGAAGCAGCAGCGCAGGCTCCCGCCGACGGCAACGGGGGATTCCTTGAGGAGCTGCGGATTGCGAGCAGGATCGGCGGGTTCGAGACGGAAACGCTCATCCAGGCGGTCGAGGCCGCCGCGCAGCGGAATCTTTCAGCCGTTACCGCGGGCAGATACATCGGGATAGAGGTCGGGCGCGAAGGCAATCCCGTTGTGCATCTCAAGGATAACTCGAAGGTGAGCTTTTCGGAATTGAGCCATGGGACGAGGGGATTGGTCTATTTCTGCCTGAAGACCGGACTTCTCGAATCAATCGCAAACAAGCTCCGGATGCCTTTCGTCCTCGACGACCCGCTCGTGGGTTTCGACCCCGTCAGGCAGCAGGCTGCGTGCCAGGTCCTCCGTGCCCTCGGCACGAAGACCCAGGTGATTCTTTTTGCGTCGAATCCTGCGCTCAAGGCGAGTACCGATTCTGCCGCGGAGCTCAGATAAATGAAGGGAATGTTCATCACCTTCGAGGGGATCGAGGGATCGGGGAAGTCCACTCAGATAGTCAAGCTCGCGAACTATTTGAAGTCGCACGGAAATAGGGTTGTTCTGACGAGGGAGCCCGGTGGGACAGCAATTGGAGATCAGATCAGAAAAATCCTGCTCGATCCGGCGAACAAGGGGCTGGACCCCGCAGCGGAACTGCTCCTGTATGCGGCAAGTAGGGCGCAGCACCTGAGCGAGGTCATACTGCCAGCGCTTGCCGATGGCTCGGTCGTTCTCTGCGACCGCTTTTCCGACGCGACGCTCGCCTACCAGGGATACGGACGGGGGGTGGATCGGAAGATGATCCAGGACCTCGACCGGATCGTGACCGCGGGCATTCGGCCGGACCTTACCCTGCTCCTCGATATTGATGCAGCAGTGGGGCTCGCGCGTGCGCGCGGCAGGAACAGCAGCTGCGGGCTCGATAAAGAAGCCCGGTTTGAGAACGAAGAGGCCGCCTTCCACGAACGGGTACGCCAAGGATATCTGGCATTGGCCAAACAGGAGCCGGAACGCGTCCGGGCGGTAGACGCATCCCCCGAGCCAAACAGGATCGAGATGGAAATACGAAAGATCATAGCACCGGTATTGGGCATTGCATAACCATCTCTCATTTAAGGAAATAGAGGGTCACGACCGGCCCGTCACGATACTTAAAAAGGCTCTCATGAGCAATACCCTTGCGCATGCCTATCTGTTCTCGGGTGGGGAGGGTATCGGAAAGAAAATGACGGCGCTCGCGCTCGCCGCGGCCGTGAATTGCCGGAACGCGGGACCAGACGGGGGGTGCGGCCAATGTCCGTCGTGCCGCAAGATCGCCTCTCTCGTTCATCCGGACGTGCATGTCGTGGCCGCGGACGGAGATGAGATAAAGATCGACCAGGTACGGCAAGTACAGGCTGAACTCGCACTCAAACCGTTCGAAGGCGCGAAAAAGATCCTGATCGTTGACGGTGCCGAGAATATGAATCAGGCCTCGGCAAATGCGTTCCTCAAAACCCTTGAAGAACCCCAGGGCGAGGCCCTCATCATCCTGATCAGCTCCCTACCGCAAAGTCTGCTCCCGACCATTCGTTCACGGTGCCAGGAGATCAGGTTCCTTCCTCTTCCGAGGTCGATCCTCGCGCATGCGCTCATGCGCCAGCGCGGCCTCTCAGAGGAGGATGCATGGTTTCTTGCAGCGCTCGCGCAGGGGAGCCTGGGCCGCGGCCTCTCGATGGACGTCGAGCAGGAAAAGACGGTTCGCGAAGAGCTCATAGGGCTCTGGTCTTCGCTGGAGCAGATGGACACGGGCGAGGTGCTGATCCAGGCCGAATCGTTCTCCAAGGACCGCGAGCGGCTCGAACGGTTGCTGGATATCGGAGCAGAGTGGCTGCGCGACGTCATGGTTTTCCGCGAGACCGGCGACGAGAGGCTGCTCGTTCACCGGCGGGGCAAGGACCTGCACGGGCAGTGGATCAGGCGGTTTTCACTGCAGCGGATGCTTTCTGACATGGAACTGCTCACAGCGAGCAGGGGCTTGCTCGACCGCAGGGTGAGCGCGCAGCTCGTGGCTGAGAACCTGCTCATGAAGCTGGGCAGAGGATAAGCCTTGAAGACGGGAGATGCACAGCAGTAGGGAAGGCAGATGACGGAACAGATAACAGATAAAATCTTTAAGATTGCCGGCGTGCGGTTTCGGGAAAACTGGAAGGTCTATGATTTCGACGCCACCGATGTTGATGTTGCCGTTGGCGACAACGTGATCGTCAATTCGGAACGGGGGCTTGGGTTTGCGCTGGTGGTCCGTATCAAGAAGTCGCAAGCGGCGGCTGCGGAGGAGCCCCCTCCGGAGGAAGTCGAAGTGGAAGTGGAGGTTGAAGAGCAGGGAGTGAAAGAGTTCACGGATGCGCCATCCCCGCAGGACCAGTCGCCAAAGATCATGAGGAAAATTCTGCGCAAGGCGACCGAGGAAGATATCCTCAAGGAAGAAAAAAACAAGGAACGTGAGGCAGAGGCTTTCTCCATTGCCCAGGACATTATCGTCGAGCGTGAACTGCCGATGAAGCTCATCCGCGTGGAATACTCCTTTGACGCCCTGCGTGCGACCTTTTTCTTCTTTTCAGAGACAAGGATCGATTTCCGTGAACTTGTGAAGGAACTCGCCTACAAGCTCAAGAGCCGGATTGAGATGCGCCAAATCGGTGTCCGCGATGTGGCCCGTATGATCGGAGGGTTTGGACCTTGCGGAAGGGAACTCTGCTGTTCAGCATTCTTGAAGAACTTTGAGCCGGTCTCCATACGTATGGCCAAAAAGCAGGAAATGGTGCTGAATCCCGCCAAGATATCGGGTGTCTGCGGCAGGCTGCTCTGCTGCCTTTCGTATGAATACGAAATGTACGATGAGATCAAGAAGGATGTCGCTGACATGCGCTTGGCAGCGGTCAGGGAAAAGAAGGAAGATGAAGAGCGACGCCTTGCCCAGGAGCGGAGGGAGGCGGAGGAACGGCGGCTTGCCGACGAACAAAAACGCCAGGAAGAACGAAAAAAACAGCAGGATCAGAGAAGGGAAAAACTGAAAGAGGCAGCGCAGAGGGGCGGCGGCAAGCCCGAGAAAAGAAAGGATATGCAGCAAGAAAAGAAGGCGCTGCCTCAGTCGGAGCAGCCCCGTGAACTCCAGCAGCAGAAGCCCGAAAAGCAGCTGGAGCAAAAGGCCCAGCAACAGCAGGAGGGGGTAAAATCGGGGAAGAAGAAAAAACGCAGATTCTGGCGCAAAAAGAAGAAGCAGGGCCAGGGCGAGAACAAGCCGCAGGGGCCGGGCGGGGCGGGAGAATAGCCCCGAGAGACCGATCTCTTCTGCTTGGATGAGAGAAACCCCTCTATTGGTTACATACCGATCATAAGACAATCATGTCCAAAAAATTTTACATCACCACACCCATCTATTACGTGAACGACGTGCCTCACATCGGGCATGCGTACACGACGATCGCGGCGGACGCGCTCGCGCGCTACCATCGGCTGCTCGGGGACGCCGTGTTCTTTCTCACCGGAACGGACGAGCATGGTCAGAAGGTCGAGAAGGCCGCGCAAGTTCGGGGGCTGACACCGCAGGCGCATGCCGACCTAATGTCAAAGAACTTTCACGCTCTCTGGACGAAGCTCGAGATCTCAAATGACGCCTTCATCCGGACAACTGACAAGGAACATGTCGCTGTTGTGCAGGAACAGCTCCAAAAGCTTTACGACAAGGGCGAGATCGAGCGGCGGACCTATGAAGGCTGGTACTGCACGCCTGACGAACGCTTCTGGACCGAGAAGGAGATTGTAGAGGGTAAGTGTCCGGACTGCGGAAGGCCAGTTGAACGCATCTCCGAAGACAACTACTTTTTCCTGATGAGTAAATACCAGGGTCGGCTGATCAAGCACATCGAGGAGAACCAGAACTACATCCGGCCTGAGAGCAGGCGGAACGAGGTGCTCGGGTTTTTGAAATCGCAGACGTTGGGCGATCTTTGCATATCCCGTCCCAAGGTGCGACTTTCCTGGGGCATTGAATTGCCATTTGACCGCGATTTCGTGACCTATGTCTGGTTTGATGCGCTCATAAACTACTTGTCGGCCACGCGCTACCTCAGCCCTCCGGCGCAGGGGTCGGTTGACCCGGCAATGCGTGAGAAATTCTGGTGGCCTGCGGACCATCACCTCGTGGGAAAGGACATCCTGACCACCCACAGCGTGTACTGGTCGACCATGCTCATGGCGCTCGATTTGCCGCTCCCCGGCAATATCTTCGCGCACGGATGGTGGACAAGGGAGGGGAAGAAGATGTCGAAATCGTTCGGGAACATTATCGACCCGAACGAGGTAGTCGATTCTTACGGCACGGATGCCTTCAGATATTTCGTGCTGCGGGAGGTTCCATTCGGGCTGGACGGTGATTTTTCGACGGAATCCTTTATCATGCGTTTCAACACAGAACTGGCGAACGACCTGGGAAACCTTTTAAGCCGAACTCTCACGATGATAACAAAATACCGTCAGGGGCTCATTCCGGAACCCGTTGACGGCGAAGATGGGGATTTTGAGCTGAGAATACATGGTAGATTCGATAGCGATTCATGGATCGGATTTTCAAATTTTCTCGATAATTTTAAGTTCAGCGAGGCTCTTGCTTATCTATGGTCCGTCATCAACGAGGCGAATAGATATATAGAAGCGTCAGCGCCGTGGAAAGAAAACAATGAGAGTCGGCTGTCGAATGTCCTCTATACTCTGGCGGAATCGCTTAGACTCATTTCGCTGTTCGTCTACCCGGTGATGCCTTCCTCGGCGCAGAAGATATGGAATAGCATCGGAATCGATAAGAAGATAGACGCGTGTAAGATACGTGATGAATTATACTGGGGCGGGCTCAGGCCGAGGACGGCAATCCGCCCTGGCGAGCAGCTCTTCCCCCGGATCGAGACCGATGAAGTGAGGCGGAAGAAAAGGACGGAAAAGAAGATGGATAAAGGCCAGGAAACACAAAAGCCGGAGACAGGGCCCGGCGTTGCTGAATCGACCGAGGTGATCGGGATAGAGGATTTTACCAGGGCGGACCTCAGGGCTGGAAAGATCATCTCGGCTGAGCGGGTGGCGAAGTCAGACAAGCTCATAAAGCTGCAAGTCGATATTGGCACGGAGCACCGCCAGGTCGTGGCCGGCATCGGCAAGAGCTATGCACCGGAAGAGCTCATGGGGAAGACCGTCGTGATCGTGACGAACCTGAAGCCTGCCAAGCTCATGGGCATCGAATCCCGGGGCATGCTGCTCGCGGCGAGCAGCGGCGATGCACTCGCTGTGGTCACTCTTGACCGCGAGAGCAAGCCTGGAAGCAGGGTGAAGTGACCAATTCCGTGCAGAACTCAGGTCCGCTGGCGCAAAATCCATGAGCCGAGAGCTGAACGCCCAGCCTCGCGTGAACGGACTGGAACAGATTGCCATCGACAGCACCATGATCGTAGAGAAAGACGAAGCAGGCTAGAATAATGCTCATCGACACCCATGCGCACCTTGAAATGCGCGAGTTCAGCGAAGACCGCGACGACGTCATCAAACGTGCCCGCGAGGCGGGCGTAGAGCATATCATTACGATAGGCACGACAGTGGAATCAAGCCGCGATGCGGTGCTCCTCGCGGACAAATACGATTTCATCTATGCCGCGATCGGCATCCATCCCCATGAGGTCAAGGACGTCCTCCATCCCGCATACGAAATTCTCAGGCATTTGGCGAAGCACAAGAAGGTCGTTGCGTATGGCGAGGTCGGACTCGATTATCACTATGAGCATTCGCCCCGGTCGGATCAGAAGAGAAAATTCCGCGATATGCTGCGCGAGGCTCGTGAGCTCGACCTGCCGGTCATTGTCCATGACCGCGACGCACATGACGACACGCTCCGAATCCTCTCCGAGGAATGGCCGACCGACCTAGGCGGGGTCCTTCACTGTTTCTCGGGCGACGTGGCAATGGCGAAGAGCGCAATCGAAATGGGATTCTCCATCTCTATTGCCGGTCCGGTCACGTTCCCGAAAGCAGATTCACTGCGCAAGGTTGTGAGTCAGATCCCGATCGAGAACCTGCTGATCGAGACGGACGCGCCCTATCTCGCCCCGCAGGCCGTACGCGGCAAGCGCAACGAACCCGCGTTCGTTCGCCACACGGCCGATGCAATCGCAGAGATCAAGGGCCTGTCCTTCGACGATGTTGCCAGGATCACGAGCTTCAATGCCATGCAGCTCTTCGGGATAGGGATGATCCCGGAGCGCGGCCAGATATGCTACCCGATCCGGAATTCGCTGTACCTCAATATCACGAATCGCTGCACGGCCGCCTGTACGTTCTGCGTGCGTTATCACACCGACTTCGTGAAAGGGCATAATCTCCGGCTTAGAGAGGAGCCGACGGCCGAACAGGTGATCACCGAGATCGGCGATCCCAAGAGATATGCCGAGATCGTGTTCTGCGGATACGGAGAGCCGCTCCTGCGGCTCGATGTGGTCAAGGTTGTGGCCGCAGAGGTGAAACGACGTGGCGGCAGGGTCCGGATCGACACGAACGGTCACGCCAATCTGATCCACAAGCGGAACGTGTTGCCCGAGCTCGCGGGACTTGTCGACGCCGTGAGCGTGAGCCTGAACGCCCAGAACGCCGAGCTCTACCATAAGCTTGCACAGCCTCAGTTCGGCATCGGAACGTACGAGGCGGTCAAGGAATTCATCCGCGAGGCGAAGAAGTATGTTCCTGATGTCACAGCCACCGTAGTCGCGCTCCCCGAGGTGGATACTGATGCGTGTCGGAAGATCGCAGACGATCTCGGTGCCATGTTCCGCATACGGGAGCATGACATCGTCGGATGATTTCTGATATCCGCCCTCGTCCTGGAAGTTTCCGATACGAGGGGAACCGCATTTGCAGGTTATAAATCGTTGACATTACCTGCCGTTTCGGTTAAAATTTTTTGATATTGTTCGCAAAAGAACTCATCCAGGAGGCATACCGTGGGCAAGATTAGGCGAGCACTTATCAGTGTATCGAACAAGGATGGCATCCTCGATTTCGCCAAAGGGATTTCAAAGCTCGGCATCGAAATCCTTTCGACCGGCGGGACGGCAAAGCTCTTGCGCGACGGCGGTGTCACGGTAAAGGATGTGTCCGAGTTCACGGGCTTTCCCGAGATGCTTGACGGCAGGGTCAAGACCCTCCACCCCAAGGTACACGGCGGGCTCCTCGGCAGGCGGGGCAATCCCGAACACGTCAGACAGATGAAGGAGTACGGCATCGAGCCCATCGATCTCGTGGTCGTGAACCTGTACCCCTTCGAGCAGACCGTGGCCAAACCGGGATGCACACTCGAAGAGGCCATCGAGAACATCGATATAGGCGGGCCGACCATGCTGCGCTCCGCGGCAAAGAACTATACCGACGTGGCTGTAGTGGTATCGCCCCGCGATTACGGACGCGTGCTCGAGGAGATCGGGAAGACCGGCGAGGTGTCGGCAAAGACCCGCTTTGAACTCTGCCGCACGGTTTTTTTGCACACCGCCCGGTATGACAGCGCGATCTCGGCATACCTCGACGGCCAGGTACCGGCAGACGAGAAGACCCGTTTCCCCAACATCCTCACCCTTCAGTTCGAGAAGGTACAGAATCTCCGGTACGGCGAGAACCCGCATCAGCAGGGCGCGTTCTACCGCGAGTTCGGCCGTAAGGAGCCGTCCGTATCCAATGCGACGCAGCTCCAGGGCAAAGAGATGTCCTTCAACAACTTCCTCGATGCGAACAGCGCCCTCGAGCTCGTGAAGGAATACGACCACACCACCGCGGTGATCGTGAAGCACAACAACCCCTGCGGCGTGGCCACTGCGAATACACTCGTTGAGGCGTACCGCAAAGCCCGTGACTGCGACCCGGTCTCGGCGTTCGGCGGAGTCATCGCGTTTAATCGGATGGTGGACATCGAGGCCGCCGAGGAGATTACTGCTACCTTCGTCGAGGTGGTGGTGGCGCCTGAATTCGCGCCTGATGCGCGCGAAGAGCTCAAACGGAAGAAAGACATCAGGCTCCTCGACATCGGGCCCAGGGTCACGGGCACGCCCGAAGGCATGGACATGAAGAAGATCGTGGGCGGTCTCATTTACCAGGACCGAGATCTCGGTAGGATTCCCGATATCAGGTCCCTGCGCGTGGCAACGAAGCGGAAGCCCAGGGACGAAGAGTACGAGGCGCTCGCCTTCGCCTGGAAGGTGTGCAAGCACGTGAAGTCGAACGCGATCATCTTCACGACCAAGGATCAGACCATCGGCATCGGCGCGGGCCAGATGAGCCGCCTCGATTCCGTGCGCCTTGCCGTCATGAAGGCGCAATTCCCGCTGAAGGGGACCGTGCTCGCATCGGACGCCTTCTTCCCGTTTCGTGACGGCCTTGATGAGGCAGCCAAGGCGGGTGTGACTGCCGTAATCCAGCCTGGCGGATCGCTGAAAGATGAAGAGGTGATCAGGGCCGCGGACGAGCACGGCATCGCCATGGTGATGACGGGGATGAGGCATTTCAGGCATTAAAGGTGAAAAGGTTCCAAATGATCCGCAATATCCTAGCTCTTACATTCATTGTCATCCTCTACTATACTCTCAGGACGGTTTTCCGTTCTGCACGTCAGGCTTATTACGCAGAGGAAAAGAGGGAACGACTCAAGGGCGAGGAAATGGTGCTAGATCCGGAGTGCCGCACCTATGTGGTCAAGGCCCGCTCCACGGTCCGGCGTATCAGCGGCAAGCCTGTTTACTTCTGCAGCGAGGCCTGCGCGAAACGGCATGAAGAAAAAAGCCGGAACTGATTGCAGATGCATTGAATGGTAAGGATGCCCAGAAATATTTATTTCTCTTTCAGGCTCTTCATATCGCTTGTGCTGCTGAGCTGCATCTCTCCCGGTCCGGAGATCCCTGTCAACAAGACTTCGGACTTTTCCTCTGAGCTCTCATCGCTTGACGGGCAGCTGAAACTCGTCATCTGGAAGTCCCATTACACCCTTACCCTCTATAAGGGCAATACACCTGTCAAGACATACCATGTCGTGTTCGGCAAGGGCTACGGGGAAGGCGATAAAAAGATAACGGGCGACAAGCGGACGCCCGAGGGGGATTTCTATATCTGCACCATGAACCCAAGCAAACGTTTCTACAAATTCATGGGGCTGAGCTATCCCGGGCTGAAACATGCCGAGTCCGGACTTCGGGATAACATCATAACGCCGGATGAATATGCATCGATAAAAAAGGCGATTGAGGAGCGACAGCAGCCCCCGTGGGACACACGGCTCGGCGGGGCCGTGGGGATCCACGGGAGGATTCTCGACGCTTCGGTTACCTCTCAGGCGCTCTCCCGCCAGAATTGGACGGACGGGTGCGTTGCACTCGACAATGCCGATATGGATGAGCTCTACAGCGTTGTTTCCCTCGGCACTCCCGTGACGATCTATCCATGAAGCGAGTCCTGCATGATACGGCTCCCTGCAGCCCGCTCCGAGAGCGCTACGGCAAGGAGATTTCCCGCTGCGTGAAGTGCGGATCGTGCCGCGCGGTCTGTCCTCCTTCCATCGCGGAACGCTCGGAATCGCTTTCGGCCCGGGGGCGAATGGCGCTCATCAAGGCGGTGATCGAAGGGAGGCTTCCGTTCTCGTCAAGAGTCAAAGACCGATTGGCATCGTGCACCAGCTGTCTGGCCTGTGAGGCCGCGTGCCCGAGCAATGTGCCTGTAACGGAGATTATCGGAGCGGCAAAGGAAGAAGCAGTCAGAGAATCGGGACACGGGGTCGTCAATCAAATCGTCGCCTCTTCGCTCAAGAGTGATGTGGCCATGCGTTTCCTGGCATGGCTTGCACCGTTCGTTCTGCACTACCCGGGCGGGTCAATCCAGGGAAAAGGTTTGGGACCCGGGAGGGGCTGGAGGCCCGGATCTGAATTTGTCGCGAACGAAAAGGCCCGGGGCAGGGTGGCCCTGTTCCCGGGATGCGCCATCAGTCACTTCCAGCAGGACATCGGACGATCGGCGATTACGGTCCTGAGCGCGATAGGATACGAGGTGATCGTGCCCGAAGGCCTTAAGTGCTGCGGACGGCCGCTCTTGTCACTGGGCGACCGGAAAAACGCAGAGGAGCTTGCCCTGTACAACAGCACCCTCCTGTCACGACTTGAGGTCGATGCAGTTGTCACCGCCTGCGCATCCTGCGGCTTGACTTTTAAACGGGAATACCCTAAGCTGCTTCCTCCCGGAATGAAGACACCTCGTATGCACGACATCCATGAGGTCATGCATCGCGGGCTTTCCGGGAAGGCGCTCGGCGCAGTGCAGAAGACCGTAACCTTCCACGATCCCTGCCATCTCGGCAGAGGGCAGGGCCTGAGCGGCGCGGCACGTGAGGTACTCCGCTCCCTTCCCGGACTCATGCTCGTCGAGATGAAGAACGCGGACCGGTGCTGCGGATTCGGCGGCGTGATGCGGATAACGCATGGAGGGCTCTCGAACGCAATCGCCGCGGACAAGGCTGCCATGATTATGCAAACGGGAGCGTCCGCGGTGGTGACGGGCTGTCCGGGCTGCCGGATGCAGATAACGGAAGCTTTGAGGCGGGCAGGTTCTCATATCGAAGTGGTCCACACCGTGCAGATAGTCGAAGAAACACTCACGAGGGCGGAGCGACGCGCGAGGGCTGCGGGGTAGGGGACCGCCGTGGTTTGCTGATCGACATGATGTTAGATCCCAAATGCGAAATATCAAATCACCAGTAGTACCCAGATTTCATGAGCGAAGAGTTCCAGAGGTTCCCCGATTGGAGCTCGAATCGATTTCGGATTTGGTCCCTGAGATTGAATTTTTCTTTCAGGCCTGTCAAAAGGAGATGCATGCCTATCTACGAATATCACTGTAACGCGTGCGGCGCTGACTTCGAGAGGATCGTCTTTGGATCGAATCCTGAAGTCGCCTGTGAGAAGTGTGGGTCGAAAAAGACGGGCAAGCTCATGTCGCGCTTCGGTATGGGCAAGTCTTCGAGCGACGCTTCTTCCAGTTCCTCGAGCAGCAGCGCGAGCTGCGGCGGCTGCTCATCCTCATCTTGCGCTGGATGCAAATAATGCGTGGCGGGAGCCGTGAGAAGCGCCATGCAGCGGTTGCTGGAGCAGCAGGCCGGACCCGCCGGATCACCGCCCCTTTCGCGCGGCGAGCTTTTGAACGATGTTTTCATAGTCCTCGCGCGTGTCCATGTCAAGAACCACACCCTCGTCTCCGACATCGATGATGCGCACCCTCCCTGGATCTCTGCCGATGACGTCCCGTAAATTGTCTCCGGAAAAGACTTCTTCGACAACCGATCGAGGGAACAGCGTGGGATGGCCTCGTTTTCCACGGTACGCAGGGATGATGATTTTATCGGGCGTTGCCTGGTGTTCGATAACGAGGACCTCGAGCGTATCTCCTGATGCGAGAGGATGATCGGTCAGGCAGATGAGCACTCCGGAAGCATGGTCTTCGACCGCGCGAAGACCGATCCGCACGGATGCTGCCATTTCGCTTTGGCGGGATTCATTCCTGACGATGACCACGGGAAGGCCTCGGATCGCCGCTGCGATTTCATCGCCATCTGATCCGACGACAACAATGATGTCCTGGAGACCTGCCGCGATGATGGCATCGAGGCAGTATCTGATGACTGTCCTATTGCCGAGCTGGAGGAGCTGTTTTGGCTGTCCCATCCTCTTCGATGAACCTGCCGCAAGAAGCACGGCCGACACTGGCAGACCCATGGTTCCTCCTCCACTGGATGATCTGCGCCATGATGCTCACGGCGATTTCTTCGGGCGTAACCGAGCCGATATCGATGCCCACGGGGATAATGACCCTGTCGATATCGTTTGCTGAAAATCCGGCTTCTCTGAGAGCCTTGTGGAGGAGCCCTTTTTTACGCTTGCTGCCGAGAAGGCCGATATATCCCGCCTCGGTCCTGAGCGCAGCCTTGACAGCATCGAGATCATGGTTATGACCTCGCGTCGCGACCACGATGGAGGTTCCACTGTCGACAGTCACCTGTTCGAATGCCCCTTCAAATTTTTTTACGCGGAGGTCGTCTGCGTCGGGGATGTTCTCCCTATTCGCGAATTCCTCCCGGTCGTCGACCACAGTCACCCTGAACCCCGTAAAACGCGCGAGCTTCGAAAGCATCTTCCCTACGTGGCCCGCACCGAGAATCACGAGGTGCGGTTCGAGCAGGACTGGTTCGATGTAGACGACCACAGTGCCGCCGCACACCAGTCCGCCTTCGCGTTCGGTGAGCTCGAAAGGGAGTATCAGGGGATTCCCGTCCTTCATGGTCATGAGGGCTGCCTGGACCACGTCAGCCTCGAGGCAGCCCCCTCCCAGAGTCCCCATGATCGAGCCGTCGTCCCGCACGAGCATCTTGGCACCCTGCTTCTGCGGCGACGAGCCGCGGCATTCGACGATTGTGGCGATGGCAGACGCCCTGCCCTGGCGTTTGAGCCTCAGAACTTCTTCATAAATCTGCATGGTTCCTCCCCTTCGAAACGAAGCTATCCCAATTAAGGCATGATCCGCAGAGGCGGAATGAGCGCAAGACATTCAAAAAAGGAAAACAAAGATTCGTGCTTTCCCTCCACGTCCTCGACGCCTGTGTGCGGTCACTTGCATGAATCCCTGTTACACCTGCTTCAATGCCTCAAGAATTGTGGCTGGCTTCATCGGCAGGCGCCGTACCCTTGCCTTCGTAGCCTCGAAAACGGCATTCGCCACAGCCGGCGCGATGGGCGGTACGCCGGGCTCTCCGATACCGCCCAGTTTTTCCCCGCTCTTCACGATATGCACGTCCACCTCGGGCGCCTCGCTCATCCGCAGGAGTTCGTAGTCGCCGAAGTTTTCTGACTTGACTCCGCCGTTCCCGAACTCGATCTTCTCCTTAAGCGCGGCGCTCAGGCCCATGGTGAGCCCGCCCATCATCTGCGCCGAAATGATAGCCGGGTTTACGACCGGGCCGCAGTCGACCGCGCAGGTGACCTTGTGCACTGTTATCGTCCCGTCTTTTTTGTTTGCCGAAACCTCGGCGACCTCGGCCACATAACTTCCAAATGACAGATGGTACGCGATGCCGCGGGCCTGTCCTTTGGTCAACGCCTTGTTCCATCCTGCCTTCTCCGCGGCCACTTCAAGCACACGCTGCGCCCGAGGATGCTTTTTAAGGAGTCCGAGCCTGAATTCGAGCGGGTCCTTCCCGGCCGCGTGGGCAAGTTCGTCTACGAAGCTCTCGACGGTAAAGGCATTATGCGAACTCCCCACAGACCGCCAGAAGCCAACAGGCACGGGCGTGTCAAGCCGCACATATTCCACCGTTACGTTCGGGATCTCATATTCCATGTTCACCAGCCCTTCCACGGCCGCGTTGTCAATACCGTTCTTCATGGACTGCGGACGGACGCGTGATAATATGGACGGGCAGACAATGATATGGGACCATGCCGTAAGATTGCCGCTCCCATCGAGCGCGCCTGTGATTTTGCAGCAGTTGGCGGGACGGTAAAAGTCGTTCTGAAGATCCTCTTCCCTCTTCCAGACAAGTTTCACCGGCATGCCCGTGGACATTGAAAGGGTGAGCGCCTCTTCCACGACATCCGTTTCGAAGCGCCTTCCGAATCCGCCGCCGAGATAGGTGGTATGTATGTTTATTTGTTCAAGTTTCAATCCCGTCATCCTCGAGGCAAGAGCCTGCACCCCGGTCTGGTTCTGCGTCGGAACCCAAATGTCGCATCCGTCCGCACGAACATGAGCCGTGCAGTTCATGGGCTCCATGGTGGCATGGGAGAGGTAGGGCAGGATGTAGGTCGCCTCGATCTTCTTTGCAGCCTGGGTGACTGCTCCATATACGTCTCCGTCATTTCTCGCGGTTATGCCTTTGGAATTCAAGCGCGCAATGAAATCCTTTTCGAGCGACCCCGTCGTCAGTTCGGGATAGCGCCCTTTTTGCCAGTCCGCTTTCAAGGCATCCCTCCCTTTCCACGCCGCATCGATCGTGTCTGCGCATACGGCGACACCGCTGTAGAGCGGCATCACATTCCGTACTCCGGCTGTTCTAAGTGCGGCTTCTTTATCGAAGGTCTCCAGGTCGGCCCTGTATGCCGGCGGACGGGCAATCGCGGCATAGACCATGCCGGGGACGAAGGTGTCGATCCCGAACATCGCAGCGCCGTTCGCCTTGTCACGCACGTCGAGCCGAGGGACTTCCGTGCCGATGTAGCGGAACTGGCTTTCTTTCTTGACCGTGGGGTTCTGCGGAACGGGAAGCCTTGACGCCCGCTCGCTCAGGTTCCCATAGCTGAGGGTGCGCGTCCCCATGAGGTGGCGCACTCTTCCCATTACCACCGCACATTCGGATAGCGGCACGCCCCATTCCTGCGATGCTGCGGTCAGGATCATCTCTCGAGCCGCGGCAC
The DNA here is from genome assembly GCA_035623825.1 of Nitrospirota bacterium. Classification (GTDB taxonomy): domain Bacteria; phylum Nitrospirota; class UBA9217; order UBA9217; family UBA9217; genus DASPSR01. The sequence continues at coordinate 66,889 of DASPSR010000028.1, read as the reverse complement.
CGGCCTTCCTAAGAGGTTCATACATGTTCCTGACGCTCGAACTGCCACCGGTGAACTGCATCCCCCGCGCCGGGTCTTTGTAGACGTCGCCCGCCGGGGCTGCCTCCATCCTCACGTTCTTCCAGTCCGCATCGAGCTCGTCCGCAATGATCATGGGCAGCGATGTGTACACGCCCTGGCCCATCTCTGACTTGTTCACCGCGACGATCACCGTATTATCGGGCAATATCTTCAGCCAGACGCTCGGACGGAAGCTGAAGGGCTCCTTCTCTATCTCTGCCGCGGACAGCAGCCGATATCCCAAGGGCGTTGCAGCAACGGCTATGCTGAGGCCTGTACCCGCAGTGATTTTCAGGAACTGTCTTCTTGTGATGGTCGTCTTCATGGTCTGCGCCCTCCCTTCGAAGCGAGTAGGATCGCGCTCTTGATCTTCGAATAGGTGCCGCACCTGCATAAGTTGCCGTCCATCGCCTGAAGGATATTCTCTTCCGAGGGATGGGGGTCTTCGGCAAGCATTGCGGCTGCCTGCATGATCTGGCCAGACTGGCAGTAGCCGCACTGCGGCACCTGTTCCTGTACCCATGCCTTTTTGACGGGATGGTTTTCCGGAAGCCCTTCGATGGTGGTGATCTTCCTGCCCTGTGCGTCTCCGACGGTCGTCTGGCACGACCGCTGGGCCTTGCCGTCAATGTGCACCGTACAGGAGCCGCACATGCCGATGCCGCAGCCGTATTTTGTACCCGTGAGTTTGAGCCGCTCCCTGATGACCCAGAGCAGCGGAACATCGGGCGCGACATCAACCGTGTAGTTTTTATCGTTGATTTCAAGAATTATCATAGGACGCCTCCACGCTTTATTTTTACATCCCTGTCCGAAAAGTCTGAATAGCTGTTCGATTGAAGTGGGAAGATTAATGTTTGGCTGGTTATTGCCGCATGGTTAAAGGATAACACCGCCCGGAAGAATGTCAAGAGAAGGGGCGCCTGTCCTGTCCGGCATAAGTATTAGGGGAGGGGCTGATTCAACGTTTCGCCATGACGGGACAGGGGCGAATCGGTCCCCTTTGTCCAGGTGCCGTAGGGAATGCAGGATCGCTTCGCCGCGGACGTTCCGCTGGATGGTCTATCGTAGAGCCCGGCTGGATCAGAATTCATTGATCGCATCAATAAGGCTCCGGAGCTGGCCGAAGTCCTTACGGTTGAAATCCACGACGAGCCTTGGCAAATGTGCGATTTCCGGCTCATCCATTTCTACGGGAAGCGGCCCTGAAAGCGCGATATCCCCCTGCGGCAGGAGGATGTCACGAAAACGCTCCTTGAGCTTTTGGATATGATGCGGTGCGAGCGGTGACGTAAGCCGGATCACGAGCTGTCCGTCGACATACCGCATGCTGTGGTAGCGGCTGTAGAAGCGGTTTATGTGGTTGACCGCAGAGTCCACGGAGTTGACCCGATCGAAGAGCGAAAAATCCGAAGCGCCAATATATCCCCGTGCAAGCATCTCTTCCTCGAGGAACTGGATCCATGCTGTCCAGTAGGTACCCCCCGGCTCGTCCACGAGCACGAGCGGCAGAGGATTGCGCTTTCCGGTCTGAACGAGCGTGAGCGTCTCCATGGCCTCATCCAGCGTGCCGAAACCGCCGGGAAAGAGGGCCACGGCGTCCGCTTCCTTGAGGAAGGCAACCTTGCGGTTGAAAAAATACTTGTACGTGATGAGGCGGGGATTGCCGGTGAGCACCGGATTCGGCTTCTGCTCGAACGGGAGGCGGATATTCACGCCGAAGGAATGCTCGGGCCCGGCGCCCTCGTTCACGGCCTGCATGATACCGCCACCGCCGCCTGTGATGGCCATGTAGCCTGACTCGGCGAGCTTTCGGCCAAAGCTGCGCGCCATCTCGTACACCGTCTCATTCCGCTCCGTTCGCGCGGAGCCGAAGACCGTGACCTTGCGCACGTTTCTGTAAGGGCCGAAGATCTTCGAGGTGAACCGCATCTCCTTGAGCGTGGTGTTCATGAGCTTGAGGTCCGCGCTCTCGTCGTCCTCCTGGCCCGCCTTGAGCGCGGCTATGATCATCTCCCGGACATATTCAGGACGCCGGATACCTTCGGCAGTTTCCAGTAATTTGTCGATGACCTCGTCCACGAGGCCGTTATTCCTGGTGAAGTGAAGTTTCATGGATTTTGCACGCTCCTGCTTGCTAGATGCTGCGTTAAGAGAAAGCATATATTAAAACATTTTCGAATTTTTGTCGAGGGAGAAGAACAACCGACCGGCACTGCGCGACAAACCGCTCCCTTTGTATGGGCGGCGCCCTCCAGGCGCACGATTCGTCGACGTTTGCGGACGCTAGATTAATGACCTTCAGGGGCGATCCCGCAGATACCCCTTTAGATATTTGCCTGTCCACGATTCCTTCACCCGCGCCACGACCTCGGGGGTACCGTCGGCCACGATTCTTCCCCCGTCCTCTCCGCCACCGGGTCCGAGGTCAATGATCCAGTCCGCCGTCTTGATTACGTCGAGGTTGTGCTCGACCACTACGACGGTGTTCCCTGCATCGATCAGTGCATTCAGGACCTCGAGGAGCTTCTTGATGTCCTCGAAGTGGAGCCCGGTTGTCGGCTCGTCGAGGATATAGATGAAGTCACGCACGCCCCGGCCACCGAGTTCACGGGATATCTTGAGCCTTTGGCTCTCCCCGCCGGAGTGCGTGGTGGCAGGCTGGCCGAGGCGCAGATATCCCAGGCCCACATCTGCGAGTGACCGGAGTCTCTCCAGAAGCGAATCCTGATGGAAGAAGGCCAGGGCCTCGGTCACCGTCATCTCCAGGACCTGGTGGATGTTCCTCCCCTTGTAGCTGACCGCAAGGACCTCGGGCCTGTACCGCTTGCCTCTGCACTCATCACAGGTGACGAAGAAGTCCCCGAAGACGTACATCTCGATCTTCCGAACTCCGCTTCCCCTGCACATCTCGCACCGTCCTCCTGCAACATTGAAGGAGAAATGGCCGGGGGTAAGCCCTTTCATCTTCGCCTCGGGGAGCTCCGCATAAAATTTCCGGATGAGATCGAATGCCTTCACGTAGGTGACAGGATTCGACCTCGGCGTCTTGCCGATGGGCTCCTGATCGATAAGCCTTACTCCCTTCACATGTTCGATTCCGAAGATGTCCCGGTATTTCCCCGGCGTATCAGAGGACATTTTGAAAGAGCGCGCCAGTGCCCGGTAGAGCGTGTCCTGGACAAGGGTGGACTTTCCCGAGCCCGAGACGCCGGTGATACAGGTCATAGTATGAAGCGGGATCTTCACGTCGATGTCCTTGAGGTTATGCTCAGCGGCTCCTGAGATCACGAGAAACCTCTTCTCCTGTCTCCTTCTCCTCTTCGGGACGGGGATCCTTTCCTCGCCGCGCAGATACCGCGCTGTAAGGCAGGAGCTCTCGCGGAAGGGGGCCATCGGGCCGGCGAAGACCACCCGTCCGCCGCGCTCGCCAGCAGCAGGGCCCATCTCCACGACATGGTCGCCGGCCTCGATGAGCGTCCGGTCGTGCTCAACGATAATCACGGTATTGCCCATTTCCGCAAGCTCACGCACAATCTGTGCGAGCCTCACCGTATCACGCGAATGGAGCCCGATGCTAGGCTCATCAAGCACATAGAGGGTGCCGGTCAATTTCGACGCGAGTTGGTTCGCCAGGTTCACCCGCTGCGCTTCGCCGCCGGAAAGCGTCCTCGTCTGGCGGTCAAGGGTCAGATAACCGAGGCCGACACTCTGAAGAAATGCAAGCTTGAGCACTATGCGACGTACGAGCTCCCGGGACATCCGGCGTTCGAAATCGGAGAGTGCGAGGTTACGGAACCACTCATTGAGCTGTTCCACCGGCATGGCCGAGAGCGCAGCCACATTTACACCCGCAATCTTCACCTGCAGCGCCTCGGGCTTGAGCCTTGTCCCCCCGCACGCGGAGCAGGTGACAGCTCTCCGGTACCTGCTCAAGAAGACCCGCACGTGGAGTTTGTAGCGTTTCTTTTCGAGATGCTCGAAGAAGTCATTTACTCCGTAGAAGGCATCCGAGCCCTTGAAGACAAGGGAGCGGGCCCGCTTCGAAAGGTCATGGAACGGCCGCGCGGTGTCGATCTTTTCTTTTGGGGCTCCTTCGAGCATCTGCTCCATCCACCACCGGTAGGCGGGCTTGGTCCATGGTTCGATGGCCCCTTCCTCGAGGCTGAGGGAGAGGTCAGGCAGAATTAAATTTTCGTCGTAACGAAGGACGTTGCCGAACCCCTTGCATTCTGGGCATGCGCCAATGGGATGATTGAAGGAGAAGAGCAGAGGCCGGGGGCGCTCGAATGAAATGCCGCAGTTCATACACCGAAGTGCGAGCGAGTACCGCCTGACCTGCCCTTCCGTCTCGATCACCGCCTCGCCTGTACCTTCGAGAAAGGCGGTCTCAAGGGATTCTGCAAGACGGGAACGGACCCCGGGCCTCACGACGATCCTGTCAAGGATCACGAAGATCTCGGATGGTTCCTGCGGGAGTTCCGAGACCGCGTCCGCATCCGTGAGCCCGGCCTCCGTCTTCACCCTTCCGAACCCTCTCCTCGTGAGATCCGTCAGGACATTGTGGAGCTCTCCCTTCGGCACTGCGACGGGGAAGAGGACCTGCAACCTCTGGTCACGATAGAGTCGCAGGATCTCGTCCCCCACTGACAAGGAGTTAAACTGTTTGACCTCGCTTCCGCAGCGGGGGCAGAAGATCCTCCCGATTTTCGCATACAGGATTCTCAGATAATCTGCTGCCTCAGTGACCGTCCCCACCGTGGAACGTGACGTCTTGACCGGGTTTCTCTGCTCCAGGGCGACAGCGGGCCGTACGTTCCGGATTGCATCCAGCTCAGGCCTGCTCACCTTCTCGAGGAACATGCGCGCGTAGGCAGAGAGGGACTCGATATATCGCCACTGTCCCTCGGCAAAGATCGTGTCAAAGGCAAGGGAGGACTTGCCCGAGCCCGAGAGGCCCGTGACCACTGTCACCTGGTTGTGGGGGATGACGAGGGATATGTTCTTGAGGTTGTTCTGTCTCGCCCCTTCTATGATGAGATTGTCGAGCATGGAAGTATCTTACTATTTTAGCACGAACGGTGACTTGACTTCCTCACTTTCTTCGTCATGCTTGCCGTTTTTCACGCTGAAACCACTCTTTCATACAGGTTGGTTCATTGAGTCCATGGCTATGCAGGTGCTCGTTGTTTTCATTATTCGCACCCGCAACCCATTGCAGAGCCGTCCGAACCCCTGGCTCACTATCTGCTCCCTTTCGGATGTTAAGATTGCCGTGTCATTCCCTCACACACGGCCTGGGAGCGACTTTGGTTTTGCGCCAATGCTGTTGTTATTCTAACTGTTCCCGACCGGCATGGCGCTGTTCCACCTTTTATGATCGGTCGGAGGTGTCAAACAATTTTTTTACGCCGTTTCGCTGGACAGTACTGCTTGCCCTGGTTTTTTTGAAATCAGCCAACGCACAGGGTGCCCGAGCGACGGAGCGTCAGGCCGGTATAAAATGCAAAGTCGAAAGTTGTTTGGCGCAGTGAGCATGAGGCACATGAAGAGATAGGGCCTCACTGAACAAGTGCAGAGGCCGCACAGACCATCAATTGTGCTGCTTCTTTTCCTGTTGTAAAAATCGGTGTTTTGTAATAAATTGTATGATTATGTCCGACCCTGACATTTATCAAAGGCTAAGGGCCCTGGTGCTGACCGCCCTGATGGTGTTTATATTGCTTGTTCTTGGCATGGTCTACCTTGACCGGTTCATCCCGCCTTTTGGTCGTCTAGAACTATGGCTGATGCCGTGGAAGGGAGCGACCCCTCCGGAGGCCAGCCTCGACCAACGCCTTTCCATCATGCAGGAACAGCTCGACGCCTCCAACAGGATCGCCCATTACGCTTTTGTGACCATGATCGTTTCATTTACCACCTTCAGCCTGTATCTCTCCGTCGTCTACCAGCAAAAACAGAGGAGAGCGCGAGAGAACATGCTGCTCGTACTTAAAAACCAGGAAATAGCGAGGCGGAACGAATTTATCCGCTACATCTCTGCAACGATAGGGCATGAATTCAAAAATAACCTTGGGAGGATCAAGCGAAGGATCGACCTGCTTCCCGGTCTTCCGCAGGACTCAAGAGAGCGCATTGACGACAATCTGGACAAATTGTTTGCCGACATCCAGATATTTAAAAAAATATCCGATGAGCGCGAGGCGAGCCTGGTCGAGTTCAAGAATTGCGACCTCAGGACCATGCTTGGGGACTTGGCAGTTCAATACGGCGACCTCGCCGACATCACGATCCATGAGAGCATGAATGTGCCAATGATCTATGCAGCACCGCCGCTGCTGAAGACGGTGTTTGAAAATGTAATAGACAATGCCGTCAAGTATAAAAAACCGGGCCAGCCACGCGCGCGCGTTCAGGTGTCATGCGCGATGGACCGGGACGTCGGCAGACGATATGTGACGGTCTCCGTACGGGACGAGGGAGTCGGGATGGATGAGCAGCAAGCGGACCAGTGCTTTTATAAGGGGAGAGGCATCGGCGAGAGCTGGGGGCAGGGGCTCTATTTTGCCAAATACGTTGTCGGTCTCCACGCCGGAAAAATCAGAATCGGCAAGGGATATACGGCTCCCGGCACTGGAACGGAAATAATCATCAATCTTCCCTTCGTCGAGGAGGCACCCGATGTTTAAGGTGCTCATCGCCGACGACGACTACGAGGACCGTGAGCTCCTCAAACTCGAAATTCAGCGGGCGCTCGGGGGTGACGAGCCCGACCTGCGGTTTCACGAGGCGGTCAGCGTCAGGGATGCACTGCGTGTCCTGACGACTCAGGTATTCGACCTCATGACGCTCGATATAGAGTTCGACCGGATGAACGAAGGGATCGACGCCTTGCCGGATCTCTTTGAAACCCACCCGACGCTGAACATCATCGTTATCAGCGGGAAGCTGGACAAGAGCGAGGTTTCGGAACGACTTTTCCGCTTCACGAAGGACAATGTGCTGAAGGGCAAGCGCTGGGCCAGGCATTTCGACGTGCTCGACAAGAAGGACGACAAGACGGATGCTCTCCGTCGCGCCTATTCCTTTTCCAAGAAGCAGCAGGAAGGCGCGGAAAGCATCCGGGATCTTTTTCTCCTTGCCGAGACCTATCTTGAGAAGAACATGATTGACAAGTGCCTGGAGGTCTATCAAAAAATACAGCATCTGGCCCCTGGCGAAATCGAATCAACGGAGAATATCCGCATCGTCAAAGGCAACGTGTCGGCCGAGCAGGCATTGGAATATTATAGGACCGGGGAGAAGGTCGTGGCCGCCCTCCTGCTCGGATATCATCTGGAAAATCGGCTGAAGGAATTCACCCAGGCGGCGACCGGCAGGACGTTCCCCGCACTCTCCGAAGGCCTGAAAGAGATGGAGCAGGGACGCCGCATCAGCCACTTCAAAAGGGAACTCTTCAGTGATTTGCTGGGATTGCGGAATAAGGCCATCCATCAGCCGACCAACGTCTCCGAGGCGGACTTCAAAACGGCCGTCAAAAAGCTGAATCTCCTGGAGGAATCGGCACCATGAACGTCAAAGCCCTGCTGAAATATGTGCCGCCCGCGGGACCGATCCTCAGCTTCACGCTGATTGGTTTGGTGCTGTTGAGCGCACTCCTCTATTACCGGGCGGTCAAGATCCAGCGGTTTCTGGAACCCGCCCTTGCGCTTTCACAGCCGCGAAACGAATTTACCAAGGGCATAAACGCGATATTCGAGAAGGAATTCGGGGCAAAATCGATCAGTGGACTCAAGGTCAAGACGAGTTCTATTCTCATGGATACGTCACTTTTGTTTTCTAAGGATGGAACTCCGAAGGCCTCGGCACGGGAAGATTTGCAGAAGGTCTCCCGCATCTTTATGTCCCTTATGACGGATGACCATATGAGGTCCGAGATCAGCCAGGTGCTGATCATCGGCCGCTACCCTTCGTACGGGATGACGGATGCTACTATCATGGAGAGGATGAAAGTGCAGCAAATGACCGCGTTCATTCAGGATGCCCTGTTTCACTTGGAGCCCGAACTCGGTATAAGATATGCGCCCTACTTTGCTAGCGCCGTCCAACCGACCATCCCGAATGAGACAAGAAGCAATATAGTGGAGTTCCGTATTGTTCCCTCAGAATTCCTGCACGTAGAAGTGCTGGAGAAATTGGAAAAGTATGCCTATTGAGAGGGTATTACCCGATCGGCAAATTAAAGCAGCGCGTAAAATGTTAGCAGTGGAGTTTCGTTCAAGGATCGACCGATGTCGCTCCAGTGAAGACTAGAATCAGCAATATGCTCATTTTACACCACGGAATTAAGGATGCATGAAATTTTGCCCTTCCTGATAGAGCACGGGTACACCGTGCTGTTCTTATGGGTTCTCGCAGAAACAATCGGCCTTCCCCTGCCGAGCGCGCCGCTGTTCATCGCTGCCGGGGCGCTGGCCGGCATGGGGCACTTGCGCTTACCTGTCTGCGTCGGCCTCGGGGTCTGTGCTGCGCTGCTGGGAGATGTTTTCTGGTACGGTATGGGCCGACGTAGCGGCGGCCGGATATTATCCTGGCTCTGCCGCATTTCTCTCGCGCCCGACGACTGCGTGAGGAAGGCGGAAGTCATCTTTGCGCGCTATGGCGAGCGTTCTCTGCTCGTGACAAAATTCATCCCCGGCCTGAGCGCTGTAACGACGCCGTTAGCGGGCATCGTCCGCATGCATCTGTCACGTTTTTTGTTCTTTGACGCCCTGGGGGCGATTCTCTGGGTTGGTTCGTTCACGGTCCTTGGCTACGTGTTCAGCGAACAACTGGACGACGCTATTTTCTTTGCGCTGCGATTTGGCAACACGGTTTTGATTTTTTTGGTCGGAGGCCTGGCATTCTATATCCTTCGGAAGTACGCTCTGCGACGACGTTTTTTGCGCCAGCTCTTCAGCGCCCGCATAACCCCGGTACAGCTGAAACAGAAAATTGATGCAGGTGAAGATATCATAATTCTCGATGTACGCCACACACTTGACTTTGAGGCAGACCCGTATATTATTCCAGGCGCCTTGCACTTTCCGCTGGAATCTTTAAAGCAGCAACCGGACATGCCGCGGGAGCGCGAGGTGGTCCTCTATTGCACATGTCCCAACGAGGCGTCGAGCGCCAGAGTGGCAATGCAGTTGATCCAGCGCGGGATAATCCGCGTCCGACCGCTTGCCGGGGGGCTCAGCGCCTGGCGCGAGCACGGCTATCCTGTTGAACTTCTGGACAGGCCGACGTCGTCCTAGTAGGTCATCGGGCCACGTATCGCGAACCACTCAGGGCAACTTAGGCCTCATGTGCACTTTCGTAGCTAAGCATCAGAAAGATAGTTCATGACCCGCCCGACTCCATACCGGAGCCGGCCCTCCATCCGACCGCATGCAGGAACCAGTTGCCATCATCAGACGTTTCCCCCGAAAAATTCCAAACGTGCATGAGCCTCCCGACCGGACGGCAAATGATGGATCGAGGCCTGCATATCCAGTCGGCATGATCTTGGCCAGCTCATTTATTCCTTTAAAATCTTGTAAGATCTTTTCCACTCGTTCGTCTCTATTACATCCAAAGGCTTAGGGCTCAGAGGCAGAGGCAGCCGCTTAAAAAGACAAAGACCAGGGAAATGCGGTATGGACATCACCTGTAGTTTGATTCAGAGATGCGGAGCCGCTTCATCTGCTGCTTTTTTCGTGCGAACCTATGTCCTTATGCGGTTAATGTGGTAATATTAACTTATGCCGCACTGGCGGAGGGGACAGCATGAAAGTTAAAAGCGAGAAAAAAAGAAAGAGCGCCGTGCTTCACGGCGTGAGCCTCCTGACGGACCACGATATCTACCTCTTTAAGGAGGGAAACCACTTCCGGCTCTATGAGAAGCTCGGCTCCCACATCATGGCCTCGGACGGTATGGAAGGAACCCTCTTCGCGGTCTGGGCACCAAATGCGGCACAGGTGTCGGTGATCGGAGACTTCAACGGATGGAACAAAAATTCTCATGCGCTTCGCGTGAGGGATGACGGCTCGGGCATATGGGAAGGTTTCATCCCTGGGGTATCTCGCGGAACGCTGTACAAGTATCACATCCGCTCCCGCATAAATAATCACGAGGCAACCAAGGGCGACCCCTTTGCGTTCTTCTGGGAGGTCCCGCCAAGAACTGCATCAATCGTGTGGGATACATCGTATGCGTGGAGCGACGCCGACTGGATGAGAGACCGACACGGCAGAAATTCGCTGAACTCGCCGATCTCCGTGTACGAAATCCACCCCGGATCGTGGCGCAGGATTCCCGAGGAGAACAGCCGCTCCTTCACGTATCGGGAACTGGCGGACCCCCTCGCCACGTACCTCAAGGAGGGGGGCTTCACCCACGTGGAATTCACGCCGGTGATGGAGCACCCCTTCTACGGATCCTGGGGTTACCAGATCACCGGATACTTCGCGCCCACCAGCAGGTACGGCAGTCCTCAGGACTTCATGCATCTCATCGACCGCCTTCATAAGGAGGGGATCGGCGTGATCCTCGACTGGGTACCATCCCATTTCCCGGACGACAGCCACGGCCTTGTATATTTCGACGGAACGCACTTGTATGAGCACGCGGACCCAAAAAAGGGGTTCCATCCGGAGTGGAGCAGCTGCATTTTCAACTACGGCAGGTACGAGGTTCGCAATTTCCTGATCAGCAACGCCCTGTTTTGGCTTGACAAATATCACGCCGACGGTCTCAGGATCGACGCGGTCGCTTCCATGCTTTACCTCGACTACGCGCGCAAAGAGGGCGATTGGATTCCGAATTCCTATGGCGGCAATGAGAACCTTGAGGCGATTGATTTCCTCCGGAGCCTGAACCGTGAAGTATACCGGATGTTCCCAGACGTTCAGACAATTGCCGAGGAGTCCACAGCCTGGCCCATGGTCTCAAGGCCGGCGCACGTGGGTGGACTCGGTTTCGGCATGAAGTGGAACATGGGATGGATGCACGATACGCTGGAATACTATTCCACGGACCCGATCTTCCGCAAGTACCACCAGGGCTTGATCACCTTCAGCATCTGGTACTCGTTCTTTGAAAACTTCATGCTCCCGCTGTCCCACGACGAGGTCGTGCACGGCAAGGGTTCCCTTGCAGGCAGGATGCCGGGAAATGGAAAACAGAAGCTGGCCAACCTCCGTCTTCTGCTTGGCATGCAGTATCTGCACCCAGGTAAAAAACTTCTGTTCATGGGTGGCGAATTCGGGCAATGGAATGAGTGGAACCATGAACGGAGCCTCGACTGGCACCTGTTGCGTTATCAAGAGCATCGCGGGGTTTGGCAGTGGGTTCGGGACCTGAACCTGATCTACCGCATGGAGCCTTCTCTCCATGAGACCGATTTCGATCATACGGGGTTCGAGTGGGTCGATTTCAGCGATCAGGAGCAGAGCGTCATCAGTTTCATCCGCAGGAGCAGAAAAACAACGGATGTATTCCTAGCGGTTTTCAACTTCACGCCCCTTGCGCGAATCAACTACCGTGTGGGGATCCCCGAGGGAGGCTGGTGGAAAGAGGTGTTGAACAGCGACGCCACGGAATACGGAGGTGATGGATACGGGAACTCAGGGGGTGCGGAGGGTGAAGCCGTGCCCATCCACGGCAGGCGACATTCGCTCTCGCTCACTCTGCCACCCCTGGGCCTCCTGGTATTCAAAAAGCATTGCTCCTCCTGAGCACAGGAGGCGGAGCGTTGAATAGCCTGAGTGACAAAAAAGCGGCTGAATCCTGCTTACCGGCTCTGCACGTCTGGAGGCGGTGCACAATCGAATCGCGGCTATTGCGCTTTCCGTAGCCCTTCAAAAAAATTCTTGAGATCTTCCCTTTCATCCGTTATCCGGCATTTCGGGATAGACCGCAAAAACAATTTACCGTAGTTCTTGGTCATGATGCGAGAGTCGAGCACGGCAACGGCGCCTTTGTCTGTCTTGGTTCGGATAAGCCTGCCGAAGCCCTGACGAAACAGCAGCGTGGCTTGCGGGACCTGATATTCAAGAAAGGGATTCTTGAGCCGCTCCATGCGCGCCTCAACGATAGGGTCATCGGGAACGGCGAAGGGGAGCTTCGCGATCACAACGCACTGGAGTGCATCGCCGGAAATGTCGATGCCCTGCCAGAACGATGCTGTTCCCATGAGGACCGTATCCGGCGCGCTTTTAAACTGCTCGATAAGCCGGTAGGCCGGCATCTCTCCCTGACATAGCAAACCGAGGTCCGGTATCTCTTGCCGCAACGTCTCGGCACTTTTCCTGAGCTGACCGTAGCTCGTGAACAGCACAAGTGTTCTTCCTTTTGTGATTGCAAGCACGGATACCAGCTCTTCATCGAACTTTTCCTGATAACCTGCTGTTTGCTGGTCGTCAAGGCCGGACGCGATGTAGAGCATCGCCTGGTTCTGGAAGTCAAAGGGCGAGTCGAGCAAGAGTTCCATGGGCGCGTCCAGGCCCAGACGGCTCTTGATAAACGTAAAAGTTCCAGCCGCCGAGAGCGTGGCTGAGGTAAGGACTGCCACCTCCAATTTTCCGAAGAGATTCTCACGCAGCGTTTCGGCCACATCGATGGGTGAGGCAACAAGCCGGTACCGCATGTTCTCCCGCTCTGCCCAGTACACGAATCCCTCTGCTGACTGGTTGAGGTTCACGCGCACGGCAGTCGCAAGCGTCTGCGCCCGGCCGGCAAACGCCTTGACCTCCAGTTCCTCTTCGTGCGTCTCGACCGTAAGTTCGAGGAGCGCGTCTTTCAGCTCCGTGAGGGGTTCGCTCAGGATGTCGGGGACGGAGTTCTGCCTCCGAATCCTGATTGCCGGTTCCTTGTGAAGGAGGGGATGGAGGTTCAGGAAGAAATTGTCAGATATGACCCGGAGAGCGTCGACCATGTTTCGCGCGATCTGCGTCCCAGCACCCTGTGCGGTGAGGCGCGTGAGCAGGCCCTTGCGCGTTCGCTGGCTCAGAAGCGAGTCGAGCAGATAGCGAACCGAGAAGTTTGTAACCTCGACGCCAAGATAATCCGTTGCCACCTCCTCGACCTGGTGCGCTTCGTCGAAAACCACTGCTTTATAATGCGGCAACACGTTGCCGCCTGTGGCCATGTCTGCAAAGAACAAGTGATGGTTTGCCACGAGTATTTGCACCTGCTGCTCGTAGGCCTTGGCCTTCTGATAGAAGCAGTCCTTATAAAAACCGCAATCCTTGCTGAAGCAGAGGTCGGCTTGGCGGCAGGCCTTGCCCCAGAGAGCGGGGGGCGGCTCGATATCGAGGTCGCTACGCAGGCCGGTTCGCGTCACGGTGGACCATTCGAACAGCCGGTTCAATGCCTGGACCTCGGACTGCTCATAGAGGTCGCCCATGCGAAGATTGTCGAACCGCCGGAGGCAGAGATAGTTTTCGCCGCCGACGCACAGGGCAAATCGAAAGTCGCCGACCACCTTTTTCAGAAAGGGCAGGTCCTTGTCCACGAGCTGCTGCTGCAGCGCTTTGGTGTAAGTGGAAATGACGGCACGGCAGTTCTCCTCTCTGGCCCAGAGGATTACCGGCACGAGGTACGCGAGGCTCTTGCCCACGCCCGTGCCCGCCTCGACGATCAAATGCGTCTTTGCGCCGAGCGCCTTCTCCACGGCCACGGTCATCTCAATCTGCTGAGGACGGTGCTCGTAGGCAGTGCGCATGGCCTGGCTGATCATGCCGGATTCTCCGAATATCTTTATGGTGTTCATCTGCCGATAGATTAACACGCGGAGGGTGGGAATGCAAATTCTACTTGTACTTACTGGTTTTTTTAGGGTTTTTTCAGCCTTTTTCTTGCACAAATCTTTTTGTTGTGCTACTATGCCTACTTGTATGCGAAGGCTGGTTTTGCTTATTTTTGTGTCCCTCTTGTTGGTGCCTGCCATCACGTTTTCAGCAGAAAAGGGACTCACGGTGAGGGGCGTGCGGTATTTTTCTTATGCGGCCTTCACACGGATCGTTTTCGAGATCGAGGCCGCGGCCCCCTATGTCCTGACGAGAACCGCCGAGGGCAGAGTGCTTCTCTTTTCCGCCTACGAGGGTCCCTTCAGCCTCAAGGCGCAGCTGCCGGTCATCCATGACGGTGTGGTGAGCGGTGTGGAATCGAAGGAGGAGGCAGGCAGGAACGTTATCTTGATCCATCTGGACGCTGCGGCTGGAGACGTCAAGGATTTTGTGCTCCGGGGGCCCGACCGGATCGTTCTCGACATCGCGAAGGGCACGGCTTCTTCGGCCCCGGCCGTGCAAGCAGATAAGCCCGTCGTGGTCGTTCTCGACGCAGGGCACGGAGGCAGGGACACGGGAATCGTGACGGCGCGGGGGCAGGAAAAGTCGCTGACCCTCGAACTTGCGCAGGCGGTCAGAAGAATTCTGCAGAGGGACAGCCATCTCTGGGTAGTCCTGACCAGGGAAAGGGACCAGGCGCTCTCGCTCGACGAGAGGGCCGGAATCGCGAACGCTGCCGGGGCGACGCTTATAGTGAGCATCCATGCCGCAGCCGGTTCGGCTGGGCGGGTCTATATTCTGGACCCCGATGATGATCTGGCGGGGCAGGAGGCGACCCGGCCCGCAAACCGGGATTTTCTCAGTTTTGAAGCGGGGAGCGAAGAGCAGGAGAAACTCTGGGGCAGGCAGCAGGCCGCGCATATGAAAGAGAGCGGCAGTTTCGGCAGGAAACTTGCGCGGCAGCTCGGGGGCGGAGAGGGCGCAGAGCCTGTGCAGGCCCCGATTGCCGGGCTTAAGGCAATGGACGCAGCCGCGGCAATGGTAGAGGTCGGCATGGACCAGGACCGAGCAAAGGCGGCCGAGGCCATCGCCAAGGGGATCGAACAGTATGCCAGAGAGAATCGATAGGAGGATAGGCCACGACCGGCTGCTGTTCGGCGTGGTTGTGATCATTTTAGCCATTGCTGCAGCCGGGGTGTATGTCTGGACGCTGATGCGCAACCCTGGCGCGCCGCAAAACACAGAAGCACCGGTCCAGCCTGTTCTTGCCGGACCGTCCATCCCGGACGAACCGCTCATGATCACGTTGTACTTTCCTTCGGACGGCATGATGGCATCCGGGTCCGTTACGGTAAAGAGACAGCCCGATGGGCAGTCACAGGCACGGGAAATTCTCGCAGCCATGCTCGCTGACAAGCGCTCCGCGCAGACAGCGCTCCTCGAGGATGTCAGGCTCAGAGAGCTCTATCTTGACACCATGGGAACGGCCTATGTCGATCTTGCCACGGCCCCGCAAAAGGAGATCAGGGCATCTGCATGGGAGGAGCTTACGGCGATCTACGCGATTGTAAACACGCTGATGCAAAACATCGAAGAGATCAAGCGCATCCGGATCCTGCTCGATGGAAGAGAGGCGCAGACGCTCGCCGGTCACATCGATCTTACCAGGACGTTCGGCAAGAGGATGGATCTCGTGAAACAGTGACAACAGCCGGTCCCTCGAAGAAACACAGAGGGCAACGAGGGAGACTGAAGCCACTGGCCTTGAGATGAGTGATCTGTTTTCGTTTTTTGAACTCCTGTGTGGTTTTGCAAGCTGTTTTCGAAATCACTATGCAAAAGGCAATCGGCATATTCGACTCTGGGATCGGCGGACTCACGGTGCTCGGAGCTATCGTGGCGAAGCTACCGGAAGAAAACATCATCTACCTCGGCGACACGGCGCGCGTTCCGTACGGGATACGTTCCCCCGAGACGGTCACGCGCTACAGCTTCGAGAACACGGACTTTCTGCTCGAGCAGGAGATAAAGATGCTCGTGATAGCCTGCAATACAGCGTCTGCCATCAGCCTCGAGGCGGTGAAGAAGGAATTCCCTCTCCCCGTTATCGGCGTGCTCGAGCCCGGGGCGCGGGCCGCGGCTGCGGCAACGAAGACCCGCAAGGTGGGCGTGATTGGAACGGAGGCCACGATTGGTAGCGGCGCCTACGAGAAAGCAATCATGCAGATCGCCCCTGACATCAAGGTACACAGCCTGCCGTGTCCGCTCTTTGTTCCCCTGGCCGAAGAGGGGTGGACGGACAACGACGTGGCGCATCTCGTGGCGGAAAAGTACCTGGCGCCCCTTCGAGGCAGGGGAATCGACGCCCTCGTTCTTGGTTGCACGCACTATCCCCTGCTCAAGAAGGTGATCAGCAGGGTCTTGGGGCCGGAGATCACACTCATCGATTCGGCCACCGAGACGGCAAAAGAAGTCATGGATGTACTCGATAAGCTCAGGTGGAGAGGGAACGGAAAGGGTGAAGGCATTCGAAAGTTCTACGTCACCGACTCGCCTTCGCGATTTGAAAAGATCGGGAAGTGGTTCCTCGGTGATTCCTCCCTTCGAGCGCAGCAGGTGAAGGTAGGAGGGGTGTAGTGCGAGTGTGAATAGAGACTCCCGTTGTGACCCGCAGTCCATCTTCAAGCAGGAAGAGTCAAGAGAGAGCTATATGAGGTGGTCTTCATGAAAAAGGAATGCGCATATACCAGAAAATCACTTCAAAAATACCTGCACGGCCATCTGTTCATGCCGGAACAGATCAGGATAGAACGTCATCTGCGATCCTGTGTCATGTGCTATACCGAATTCCAGGCCCTCAAGCAGGCAGCCGAGGCCAAACAGTATTTGAAGGATATTACGCCGCCCGAAGGGGTGGTGCAGCGGGTGAAGGCGGGCGTCTCCGGACTCTCCAAGCTCAAGAAGATACTTTACCGGCCGCTGTGGATGACCGGCATCATCGCCGTCCTCGTGCTCGTTTACATCTACGCGGTCACTCCGCCGCGCCGCGATTTGGAGATCGAGAACCTCCAAAAGCCCGACTCCGCTGACTCGGCACCCTCTTCTACATCTCCCGCTGTTTCGCCTGACCAGACCGCGCTCGCTCCAGTGACGAATGAGACTACGACGATAAAGGCACCCGCATCCCGTCCCAATCAAGTGGTCCGCCATTTAGAGCCGCTGCAGGTCTCGATGACCGTAACAAATGAAGAAGCGGCCATCCAGAAGATCAACGAAGCCATGAGGGGGTATAGGGAACTCGGGAAAAAAAGATTCAGCGGCTCGGTGCGGGAAATATCCGGAAGCCTGAACTCCAGGGAGCTGCTTTCCTTTTTCAGCCAGATCGAGTCTGAGGGAAAGATCGGTTACAGCCGGACGCGTCTCAATGCGTTTCCAAGTGATCAACCTGTGCCCTTTGTCATGATCCTGAAGGTCGCTTCGCCCGTTGCAGAGAGGCCGTCGCAGCCCGCGCAGCCGGCAGCGTCTCCAGCCGAGGCCGCGTCCTCGACGGAGCCTGCCTCTGCGCCAACGCAGTCACCGTCCCCATAGCGGAAATGGGCGGAGATTGTCACGCCCCAAAGGGCCATGGTTTCAGCTAAAACCGGAATGGCGGTCAAGGACGAGGATGTCACAAGACAGTTCATACCAGAACACCATTGACTATCTCTTCGGGCTGCAGAAACACGGGATAAAGCTTGCCCTGGCAAACAGCCACACGCTCATGCAGGTCATGGGCGATCCCCACAAAAAATTTCGGTCAGTGCATATTGCCGGCACGAATGGCAAAGGGTCGACCTCCGCGTTCCTCGCGGACGTGCTCAGGGCCGCGGGGTATCGCGTGGGGCTCTATACCTCGCCGCACCTGGTCAGTTTTACAGAACGGATCAGAATCGACAATGTCCAGATATCTGAGCAGAAGGTAGTGGCGCTTGCGCAGAGAGTTCGGGACGGCTACCGCGGGGTCCCTGCTGCTGACGGCGCGGGAGCCCTCACCCCTACTTTTTTCGAGGTCACGACCGCAATGGCGTTCACCTGGTTTGCTGAGGAGTCCGTTGATATCGCGGTGATCGAAGTCGGCATGGGGGGCCGGATGGACTCCACGAACGTGATCACCCCGCTCGTGTCCGTTATCACGAACATCGACTTGGAGCACACCGAGTTCCTGGGGGACACGCTGGAATCGATCGCGCGGGAGAAAGCCGGAATCATCAAACCGGGTGTTCCCGTCATTACAGGGGTGGCTCAGCCGAAGGTCATTGAGGTCATTGAGCGAGAAGCCGCGTCGAAACGCACTCCGGTTTATCGGCTGACAAAAGATTTTCTGCTGAAGAACGTCCGCCACGATCGCACCCAGGTTTTCGACTACCAGGGCATGCGGGCTTCGTATAACAACGTGCGCATAACCATGCATGGCAGGTATCAAGTAGACAATGCCTCGCTCGCGATAGCCGCGGCGGAATGCATGGAGGTCTCCGGAATCATCCTCTCCGAGCCTGCCCTGCGCCTGGGCCTGGAACGGGCCCAGTGGGAAGGGAGGCTGGAACGCGTCGGACGGAGACCCGATATATATCTTGACGGAGCCCACAATCCGGCCTCTGCGAAGATGCTCGCCGGGGCCGTTCAAGAAATGAAATCCGCATACCGACGGCTGGTCCTGATCATCGGGATTCTCGGCGACAAGGATTACCGGGGGATCCTGGCCGAGCTTGTTCCTTTGGCTGAACGCGTGATCGTGACGAGGCCGCAGTACTCGCGGGCCATGGATGTCCAGGCACTTGCGTCAGAAGTCCAGAGGCTGCACAGTGCGGTCGTTACGGCCGAGACCGTAGGTGATGCAATCGCCATGGCCAGGCAAACCGCAGGAGCTGACGACCTGATCCTGGTGACGGGTTCGCTCTATGTGGTGGGAGAAGCGCGGTCAGTGCTCGTCCGGGAAGCCGGTCGGTCGCAGCAGCTATCGGGCTTGAAGGGTTGAGGGAAAACAATTGCGGAATGACAAGAAGAAGGGCGTAAAGGAATAATATGAAACGCGGCATGGCGTTCATCCTTACCGTGTTTTTTCTTTCCGGTATTCCGGCCGCTTTGCCGCACCTCGTCTTTGCCGTGGAACTGCCGAAGCTGGATCTTCCGAAGGCTGAGCAGCTGAAGAAGGTCCCCGTTACGGTCAATGCCGACAAACTAGATTATGACCGCACCAACGACATCTATGTCGCGGTGGGCCATGTCCGCGTCGAGCAGGAAGGCCTGAGGGTCGAGGCCGACAAAGTGGTGCTGAACAACAGGACCGGAGAGGCCGTGGCCGAGGGCAAGGTATATATTCAGGACAAAGGCGATATCATCCGGGCAGACAAGGTCCAGTTTAACATAAACACCAAGGCCGGGATCATATATAACGGCGACCTGTTCATGAGCAAGGACAACTACCACTTGCAGGGCGAGAAGATCGAGCGGAAATCGGAAAGCGTCTATCATGTTGAGAACGGAACGTTCACGACCTGCGACAAGAGTGAGTGGTACCTGAAGGCACGAACGATCGATGTCGACATGGACAAATACGCGACGGCCGATGATGTTTCGTTCAATTTGTCCGGTCTCCCGGTTTTCTACAGCCCCTATCTGCTCTTCCCGGTGAAGAGGCAGACCGGCCTCCTGATGCCGGAGTTGGGATACAGCAGCAGTGAAGGGTTCCTGATGAAGAACGCGTTTTTCTGGGCCATATCGGATTATCAGGACATGACGTTCTATGACGATTACCGGTCGAGGCACGGGAACGGCGTGGGCGCAGAATTCCGCTATGTGAATTCCAAGGACTCCGCCGGCAAGATCTACTATAACTATTTCGACACGTTCTCGAAGTACCGGGTCAGCGGGCTTCCCGAAGGCCGCTGGGAATTCAAGGCTCAGCATGACGAGGAGATTGCCGAAGACCTCTCTATCCGTGCCGACGTCAACCTCGTGAGCGACTTCGCCTACTACCGCGATCTTGAGACAAGGCTCGAGCTCAGATCGCCGCCGTATCTGGACTCCAATATCTTCTATGTTGAGCGCTGGGAGACCGCATCGCTCTATCTCTTGGGCCAGTATACCACGGACCTCACGCAGACGAACGAGAATACGGTTCAAACGCTCCCTCAACTCCGCTACAATATGTTCGAGGAAAATATAACCGGCCCATTCCATCTCAATTTTGACGGGTCCGCGTCGAACTTTACCTCACAGGAAGGGGCTGACGTGCGGAGGGCGGACTTCAATCCTCAGCTCAGCGCCCCCTTCGGCGTGAGCGGGCTGACCCTTACACCCCGCCTGGGAGCACGGGCGACCTTTTACGACCGGAGCGGCACCAATGCTGAAATTGCAGAGCCTACGGAGCGGGAGTTTTACTATGCGAGCGTCGATCTGAACTCCCGGATATCCCGTGTTTACGGCACGGACAGCGAAACGGGCTTCGGGCGGATTCGACACTCGATCGAGCCGACCATATCATACAGCTACATTCCCCACATTGACCAGACAGGCATCCCTCAGGTTGACTCTGTCGATGCCGTGACGGCTCAGAACCTGGTTACCGTCTCCCTCATCAATCGCCTCACGGCGCATTATAAGGATACGGCCGGGACCAGGAGCTTTGACATGGTCGTTTTTCTGCTCTCGGAGTCGTATGACTTCTATAAAGCGAGGAGCACCGATACGACCCTATCCGGGGAGGCGCGCTCCGCGCTTCACGGCGAGCTGTATGTGAAAACGCCCAAGTTGCTGACCTTTTCGTCCACCACGGATTATGATACGTATACCCATGTCTTCGTCACGACAATTGAGAGCGTCGCCGTGGACGCCGGCACGGTACGGTTTAACTTGACGCACGAGTACCTGCATTCCTCACCGACGAATCCCAACACGACGGAATACCTGATCGGCGGAATAGGTTTCAAAGCCGGGAGATGGGATGTCAACGCGCAGATCACGCGTGATATAATAAATAAACTGACTCAACAGCAGGACTACAAGGTTCATTACGCGTCCCAGTGCTGGGGTATCGCCATGGAATACATAAACACACCTGGTAACAGGCAGTACAAGGTGCTGCTTGACCTCAAGGGACTGGGAGGGATGAAGTTTTAGGAGGATTGTCGTGACTACGGAAGGGATCATTGTCCTGATAACCGCCAGCTCGGATGACGAGGCCGTGAAGATAGCTGCCACGCTCGTAAATGAGCATCTTGCCGCCTGTGTGAACATCGTGCCTGAAGTGCACTCCCTGTTCTTCTGGGAGGGCAAGACGCAGGATGCACGCGAGACGCTCCTTGTCTGCAAGAGCAGACTGCCGCTCATCGAGAAGCTCATCAAGCGCGTGAAGGAACTCCACTCGTATACCGTGCCGGAAATCATCGCGCTCCCGATAGTTGCCGGTTCACGGGAGTATCTCGCCTGGGTGAATGAAACGGTGAAAGAATAGACGCGGGACGAGGAAAGAAGATACGGCGCAGGAATCATGAGAAAGGATAAACGCAAATGAATTCCGCACCTCGCATCGCGCATGGCGAGCGGAGATCAAGCAAAAATGCCTGACCGATGTATCAGGAAAAAACTCATGGCCCTCTATCGGGCCCTCTACCGATCGTATGGCCCCCAGCACTGGTGGCCCGGCGACACAGCCTTCGAGGTGATCGCAGGCGCAGTTCTCACCCAGAACACGGCATGGGGCAACGTGGAAAAGGCCATCGCCAATCTCAAGAGGCGGCGTCTGCTGACCCCCTCGCGTTTGACCAGCGTACCATCGAAAAAGCTTGCTGCGCTCATACGGCCGAGCGGTTATTTCAACATAAAGACACAGCGACTCAAGAATCTGCTAATCTTGGTCCGTAACCGTTACCGTGGAAGTCTGAAAAGGATGTTCTCAGATGACCCTGAAGCGCTGCGCGAGAGCCTGCTCGGCGTAAACGGCATCGGACCCGAGACCGCCGACTCGATTTTGCTCTACGCAGCGAAAAAGCCGTTCTTCGTGGTGGATGCCTATACCAGAAGGCTCCTGTACAGGCACGGATTCATTTCGAACAATGCCGACTACCATGAAGTGCAGAGACTATTCACGGAAAACCTGCCGAAAGATACACGGCTCTATAATGAATTCCATGCCCTGATCGTCAAGGTCGGCAAGGAACGTTGCAGAAAGAGCAATCCCCTTTGCAGTGAGTGCTCGCTCGAATCGCTCCTTCCTCGAAGAAACAGATAAATCTCCTCTATATATAGAATAATCCCCAGAGATTAGCACAAGATGTTGTACAACAAATTAAAGTTTTACAACAAAAATTAATAAGCCCTTGACATGACAACGTGATTTATGATAGTTTTTAAGCGGTCGTTTGCGCCTTTTTCCCGGAGGTATGATGCAGGCAAGGAAGTCTCGAAATATCAAGAAAAAAGAATACTTTACCTTCATGTTCCTGCCCGGGCCGAATGCCAAAGTCAGAACATTAAGCATTTCAAAGTCCGTCATAAAATCAGCGCTCCTCTCTGTCGCGGGCGTCATCCTTCTCTCCTTTTATTTGATCTACGAATACAACGATGTTAAAGACAAGGTATGGGAACTGCAAACGATGCGCGAGGAGTTGATGCAGCAAAAAGCGCAAGTCCAGAATTTCGCGCTCAACATCCTCGACTACAAGCGCCAGATGTTCCTGCTTCGTGACCTTGACACCAAACTCCGCCGCGCTGTGAGCCTGGGGCCCCGTGACAGGGCCCAGCAGGTGCTCGGTATCGGGGGTCCTGATGAGCTCGGTCTGCAGAACTTGACCACTATGGGAGAAAAAAAGCAGGCGGAAGCGCTCAGAGAGATGCACCAGGAACTGACACAACTAAAAGGCGCGGCCACAAAACAAGAAGCAAGCCTCCAGATGTTGATAGAGTATTTTGAGGACAAGCGTTCTCTCTATGCTTCGACCCCTTCCGTCTGGCCGGTCCATGGATGGGTCACATCGCCGTTCGGCAACAGGACTTCGCCGTTCAGCGGCATTATGAAGTTTCATGAAGGCATGGATATCGCCGCCCAGACCGGAACTCCCGTCGTGTCTCCGGCTGACGGCGTTGTCATCAAGGCAGGTTTCAGCACGGGGTACGGCAACATGGTCGAGATAAGCCATGGATACGGCATCAGGACGATCTTCGGGCATAACACTCGCCTTAATGTAAAGGCGGGCCAGCGAGTAAAGCGCGGAGATGTCATTTCCTATGTTGGAGATACCGGCACCAGCACGGGTCCCCATCTCCACTATGAGGTCCGGCTGAATGGCCTGCCGGTGAACCCGATAAAATACTTGGACTAAGAGGTGCCGTCCGCGACGATCTGCCCTGATCAAAGCTTGCCTATGGTTTTCTCATCCCTTTTTACATATACTGTATCCAAGAATGATTGGCCGGGAATAAGAGCGTGGGGGATATTAAGGAGGCTCTTTCCCTTTGAACTAAAACCGCGTTCCGCCATGAGGTGACCGGACCAGAAAGAATGGAACCCCGCCGACAGCGGAAACAAGCAAGGAGGGAGTAAGTATTATGACTACCGGGAAAGTGAAGTGGTTCAACGAATCGAAAGGGTACGGATTCATCGAGCCTGATGGAGGCGGAAGAGACGTCTTCGTGCACTATTCAGCGATCCAGGGCGAAGGATACAAGACGCTAGCCGAAGGTCAACTTGTCGAATTTGAGATCACGCAGGGCGAAAAAGGCCCTCAGGCATCCAATGTGATGAAATCTTCCTAACGAGAACACCCTCTGCGGGTTTTTCGCGCATGGTTTTGCCGCGTTTTATTGTTGGTAAATGACCCCGAAGGGCCCCCCATCTTCGGGGTTTTGTTTTGCATCCTGCCGGTTGATCTCTCGCCTCTGAAGCTGCGGACTCACGCTGCCTGCCTTTTAGGCGGGTCGTGCTGAAACCGTCCCCAGACCCTATTGCTTATTGTAATATTAAAACATGTTGACAAAAAGGCGCTACAATCACTACGCTGAATTTCATGCACCGGTTATGGTTTTTTTTCTGGCTGCGTGCTGATCGAACAGAACCTCCTTCATTAAGGCACATGCCTCAATGACCTTTGGGTTCGAGACTCTATAATATATATTTACGCCGACCCGCCTCGTCGACAGTATGCCTTTGTGTCTCATCACCGCGAGATGCTGGGACACATTTGCTTTTGAGGCGCCGAGCGCGGCGACCAGTTCGGTCACCGTCTTCTCTTCATTTTTTAGCGTGTTCAGGATCTCTATTCTCTTCGGGTTTGTGAGCGTTTTGCATATTTCGGCCTGCATTTCGTACAGGGACTTATCGGATATCATGGTTTTCATAGTTACTTTTTTAACATGTAATGCGTTTTATTGTCAAGCAATAATTAATATTTTAAACGATTAATAATTAAAAACACCGGTTTTATTTTTTTTCGAACGCGTCTTGGAGTGTTGGCCGTACCGACATGTCAGACAATCGCTTTTACGACAGCCAGCTGCTTGCGGGACGCAGCGCCTTTCCGCGAGAAGCCCGAGCAACAGCTGGAACAAGATGCCTCATCAAGGCCGAGTGCGCGAGGATGGAGCTGAGCTATTTCATCCTTGAGCGTTATACCGCAGATGATGTGATAAGTGTCCTCCGGTCAAACCCTTGGTGCACCAAAGCGGCCACTGAGGCCAATTTCTGCCCATCAAGGTGTCACTACTGTCAGGCGAGAGGGAACCAGCTCGTGTTTTACTCGCACGGCATCCCAGATACCAGGATCTCCGTCTGTTGCTATCTTTCCCCTTGAATTGCCGGCTGAAAATGATTAAAATGCATGTTATTCTAAGAGAAACCGGAGACAAGATAGATGATCGGAGCAATTCTTAAGAAAGTTATCGGTACAAAAAACGACCGGGAGCTGAAACGCATTCAGTCCCTTGTGGAGCAGATAAATGCTCGTGAGCCTGAACTATCCCGTCTCACGGATGAGCAATTAAAGGCAAAGACAGGCGAGTTCAAGAAGCGGATCGATGACGGGGAGACGCTCGACGATATCCTCCCCGATGCCTTTGCCGTCGTACGCGAGACTTCCAAGCGGGTGATCGGGATGCGGCACTTCGACGTGCAGCTGATCGGCGGCATCGTGCTTCATGAGGGCAAGATCTCCGAGATGAAGACGGGCGAAGGCAAGACCCTCGTAGCCACGCTGCCCGTGTACCTGAACAGTCTCACTGGCAAGGGAGTGCATGTTGTAACGGTGAACGATTATCTTGCCCGGCGCGACGCGCAGTGGATGGGGCCCGTCTACACCTATCTCGGGCTCACCGTCGGCGTGATCGTCCATGGCCTTACGGACGAGCAGCGCCAGAATGCATACGGTGCGGATGTAACCTATGGCACCAACAACGAGTTCGGGTTTGACTATCTTCGGGACAACATGAAGTTCGATCTCTCGGATTATGTCCAGCGCGAGCTGAATTACGCCATCGTGGACGAGGTGGACTCGATCCTCATAGACGAGGCGAGGACGCCGCTCATCATTTCGGGCCCCACGGAAGAGTCAACGGACAAGTACTACAAGATCGACCGCATCATTCCCAACCTGAAGAAGGACGCTGATTATACCATTGAGGAGAAGACCAAGACTGCGGCCCTCACCGAGGAGGGGAACATCAAGGTCGAACGGATGCTCGGAGCGGGCAACCTCTATGATCCTTCCAACGTAGACCTGGTGCACCATGTGCATCAGGCGCTCAAGGCGCACGCCCTGTTCCACCGCGATGTGGATTACGTGGTCAAGGACAATCAGGTCATGATCGTCGACGAGTTCACCGGCAGGCTCATGCCGGGCAGACGCTGGAGCGACGGCTTGCACCAGGCCATCGAGGCCAAGGAAGGAGTGAAGATCGAGAACGAGAACCAGACGCTGGCGTCCATAACATTCCAGAACTATTTCCGCCTCTACGGCAAGCTCGCCGGCATGACCGGCACGGCGGAGACCGAAGCAGCGGAGTTCGCGAAGATCTACAACCTTGACGTCGTCGTGATTCCCACCCACCGGCCCATGATCCGATCGGACAATTCCGACTTCATCTACAAGACAGAGACGGGCAAGTTCAATTCGGCAATCAAAGAGATCGAGGATAGGCACAAGAAAGGGCAGCCTGTGCTTGTAGGCACGATTTCCATTGTGAAGTCCGAGACACTGTCTTCGATGCTCAAGAAGAAGGGCATCAGGCACACCGTATTGAACGCCAAGTACCACGAGATGGAGGCCGAGATCGTGGCCCAGGCGGGGCGGTTCGGGGCGGTCACGATCGCCACAAACATGGCAGGCCGCGGCACTGACATCGTCCTCGGCGGCAATCCAGAGGGGCTCACGCGCCAGTCGCTCAAGGGCAAGGAGTATACGAAAGCAGAATGGGAACAGGCTCTTGCAGAGTTCAAGACCCATTGTACCGCTGAAAAGGAAAAGGTAATTACAGCGGGCGGACTTCATATCCTCGGTACCGAACGGCACGAGGCCCGCCGGATCGACAACCAGCTCCGCGGACGGTCAGGCAGGCAGGGCGACCCCGGTTCCTCGCGGTTCTACCTCTCGCTCGAAGACGACCTCCTCCGGATTTTCGGCTCCGACCGCATCGCCGGCCTCATGGGCAAGCTCGGCATGGAGGAAGAAGTGCCGATCGAGCACCGCATGGTTTCGCGCGCCATCGAGAACGCCCAGAAGAAGGTCGAGGCTCACAACTTCGAAGTGCGCAAGCACATCCTGGAATACGACGACGTAATGAACCAGCAACGCAAGGTGATCTATGAGCAAAGGAGGCAGATCCTCGCTGGCGTGGATCTGAAGGAAGAAGTGCTCGGCCTGGCAGAGGACATGCTGGACGGCATGATCGCCTTCTACTGCCCGGAGGATGCCTATCCCGAGACCTGGGACATCACGGGCCTCACGGACGCGTTAGCGGCAAAGTTCTCGTACCGTATGACCGGTATTGACCCGCAGACCCTGTCCCGGGAGGAATTCCGCGAGAAGCTCTGGCAAGCGATCAACAAGAACTACGATGATAAGGAGCAGCAAATCGGCGCTGAGCTGATGCGCCACCTCGAGAAAGTGTTCATGCTGCAGGCAGTAGACCATCAGTGGAAGGACCATCTCCTCGCCATGGACCACCTGAAGGAAGGCATCGGCCTGCGCGGCTACGGCCAAAAGGACCCGCTCATCGAATATAAAAAAGAAGGCTTCGAGATGTTTGAGGAGATGAAACAGCGCATCGTCGAATCGACCGTCGAAAACCTCTTCAGAATCAAGGTAGCCGCCAAGGAGCAGGGGCAAGAAATCGAGCGGAGGCAGCGCCGGCAGATCGCGTCCCTCAGCTTTGTCGGCGCGGGAGATGCCGCGGCCAAGGCAGCCGAGCCGGTGCATGTCGGCGCGAAGGTCGGACGGAACGACCCCTGCCCGTGCGGCAGCGGGAAGAAGTACAAGAAGTGTCATGGGAAGTAGGAGCAGCTGTCGGAGAACACATAAGGTGAAAAGAAATAACACATAAAGTGAAATTCTTGGTGCCCTGCTTGTTAAATTGCGCATGCCGTTTATTTTACATTCGTTCTGGTTTTTGTCTGGTTGGCATGGGCAATTGGGTGACTATCGTCTCCTTAAAGTCTGCGCTGCTCTGCAGCCTTCTCTATGTCCTAAATCACACGATTTCTTGAAATCTGCAATTGCCTTATCAAGCCTTCCCATTTTGTCAAAGACCAAGCCCCGATTATAATAGACGTCAGGATCAGAAGGATTCAAAGCAATTGCCTTGTCATAATCCTCCCTTGACTTATCTAGCCTCCCCATTTTGGCAAAGACTAGTCCCCGATTATAATAGGCGTTTGGATCGGACGGGTTCAAGTCAATTGCCCTGTCATAATCCTCTATTGCCTTATCGAACCTTCCCATTTTGTCAAATACCAAGCCTCGATTATTATAAGCAAGAGCATAAGAAGGAGCCAGGGCAATTGCCTTGTCATAATCCTCCATCGCCTTGTCGACCCTTCCCATTTTCTCAAGGACTACACCTCGATTATTATAGACGTTAGGATCAGAAGGAGCAAGGGCAATTGCCTTATCATAGTCCTCCATTGCTTTGTCGAACATTCCCATTTGGGCAAAGACCGAGCCCCGATTATAATAGGCGTTAGGATAAGACGGGTTAAAAGCGATTGCCCTGTCATAGTCCTCCTTTGCCTTATCTAGCCTTCCCATTTTGTGAAAGACCAAGCCTCGATTATTATAGACGTTAGGATCAGAAGGAGACAGGGCAATTGCCTTGTCATAGTCCTCTATTGCCTTATCCAGCCTTCCCATTTTGTCAAAGACCAAGCCTCGATTAATATAGGCGTAAGAATAAGAAGGAGCCAGGGCAATTGCCTTATCATAGTCCTCCTTTGCCTTATCCAGCCTTCCCATTTTGTCAAAGACCAAGCCTCGATTATTATAAGCAAGAGCATAAGAAGGAGACAGGGCAATTGCCTTGTCATAGTCCTCTATCGCCTTATCCAGCTTTCCCACTTTGTCAAAGACCAGGCCTCGATTATTATAGGCAAAAGGTGCCGATTCAGGTTCTTTTTCTATAACGTAGCTCCATAGCGTCATACTGTCTTTCCAAATCCCTGTCTGCTCAAAGGTCAAATACATCATAGTGGCGGACAAAAGCATGAATGCCGAAATGCCGAATAGTTTGACGACGGCACTCATTCTCCCGGGGGTATTCACCCTGCTCCAACCCCACGCCATCGCTAAGCCCGCCATAAGGAAAGGTCCTAGGCTAGGCAAATAAGTATACCTGTCAGCCATTGCTTGCTTTCCCACCTGAACAAGACCTATGACTGGAATTAAGGTTACAACATAATAAGCCCAGAGCGATAACCATGATCGTCGTTTCCTTGCTATGATTATGCAGATCAGCGTGATCCCAACCATTGAAACAACCGGGAGAAGATATGATAAAGACATAGGGGATATGTCCTTTGGATAGGGATAAAACGGGATTAAATTTGTTGGCAGAATCATCTTCCCGACATAACCAATAAAAGATTTGGCAGCCACAGACACCCGCAATGACAAAGGCACGGATTCCGTCATTGTCATAGCCCCGACCGCCTTTTGGGCCATAACTGCCAAAATTGAGGCAATAAAACTTAAGGCAATAAAAGGGAGTTTCTCGACAAGGGCGTTCCAAAATGTTCTGAGAGTTCTTATTCTCTCAAGAGGATACCAGTCTAGAATCAGCAAAACAATAGGGAGGGTAACGGCCATCGGCTTGCTCATGAGGGCGAGGGTGAATAAGGCAAGGGAGAGGAGAAAAGGCTCCCAGCTGCGCCAGCCCCGCTTAAAATAAGAGGGCAATAAAAGCGTTATGCTGCCTCCATATTCAATATACGCCAAGATACTCAACAGGAAGAACAAAGCGCACAGGAGGTCCTTCCTTTCGGTAACCCATACCACGGATTCCACATGAAGAGGATGAAGACCGAAGAGAAGGCCGGTGGTCGCAGCGGCGATGAAAATTGTCCCCACCCCTTCCCCCTCCCCGGACGGGGCGAGGGGAATTGCTGTACCCTCCTTTTGAGGCGGGTGGATAGAAGAAAGGGCGGCTTTTTCATTTACAATCGAAAGAAGCCTCACAACCAGAATTACCACCAAAAACGTATTGACCGCATGGAGGATATTGTTGGTCAGATGATGTCCCAAGGGGTTTAAACCCCACACGGCATAATCCAGTGCATGGGAAAGGTAAGAAAGCGGACGCCAGTAGTCAACTTGGGAGATATTCAGAAAGGCCCACTTGAAGAAAGATGCATTCAACGAACGAATGTGTAGGTTGTTATATACATTCAGATCATCGTCCCAGTTGACGAAATCGTTTCGAAGGGATGCGAGATAAACCAAAAAAGTTATCAGAGAAAGCGAAACCGCAAGATAATATTTAAGGCTTTTTGTCCTATGAGAAATTATTTTTTCGAGAAATCTTTGCGTCATAAGGATTTTATAAAGTTTCTGAACCGAGCCTGCCGGCAACGCCTTTCCCTGGAGCATTTCTCCTTTTCAGTAACATCTAACACATAGAAGCAAAAAAATACGCTAATTAAACTTAATTTTGTTCATGCCGAATAAAGTCATTTTTAATAATAACCATCCATGCCTGAACCGTGAAATATTCGTTTCGCCGTATGTCCTGGCCTGATAGCGGATGGGGATTTCAACAATTTTCAGATTCAGCTTGGAAGCGCCGAAAATCAGATCAAAATCACCGAATGGATCAAATTCCCCAAAATAGTTCCTGTTTGAAATAAGTCTTTCATAATTTTTTTTGGAAAGGACTTTTGTGCCGCACAGGGTGTCTTTTAACCGTTGACCGAGGATCCATGAAAACATAAAAGAAAAAAACTTATTTCCCGCCATATTCAAAAGCCTCATCGCTTCCTTTTCCAAGGGATAAATGAGCCTTGATCCATTTATGAATTCTCCCTTCCCAAAAGCAATGGCATCATAAAATTTTGGAAGCTCCTCGGGTGGCACAGTCAAATCGGCATCCAGTATCATCAGAATGTCTCCTTTAGCCATGGCAAATCCCTTTCGCACGGCATCACCTTTCCCTGTACCGTCCTGGACCGTGTATTTGATGTCCCAATCATCCCTGTATTCTTCACATACATTCCTTATTTCATCCAGGGTCCCGTCGCCGGAATGCCCCTCAACAAAGATAATTTCCGTGTGTTCGCCCATTTGGGGCATCCTCGTAACAGCATTTCTTATATTCCCTTTTTCGTTCCTTGCTGGAATTACCACACTTACGCTCTTTTGCCCTGCAATCGCGGTCGCATCGAGCGGTCTCGCAATGATATATTCAGTCAAACAGAAAAGATTAAATGGTGGCAGTTGCGAAACAAACTTGTTGAACAACCATGAGATTCCAGGAAGATACCTGGGGACAAGGAATCTTCTGCCTTGCTTTATGACATCATAATTTTCCACATAGAGAAGACCGGCAATATCTTCAACAGACAGCCAATTAAGCCTTTTTTGGGGCATCTTCAGTTTCAAGAACTCAGCCAGGCCGAGTATCGGCGACCACAAGAAATTATGCAATGTTATCAATATCCTTGTATCGGGATGAGAGACTTTTTTCATCTCCTTGAATGCCTTCTGGATGTCTTCTAAATATATGAGAGTATCAGTGATGAGGATGTAATCAAAAGTTTCACCGAGGGTTATATCCTCCGAATCCATCTGTTGAAACTCCAGATGTGGATATCTTTCTTTCGCCTTCTTGATCATTTCTCCCGAGATATCAATGCCCACGCCTCTTAAGGGTTTCAAGCTGTTTAAAACAAACCCGGTGCCGCAGCCTATTTCCAACACCGAGGCGCCTTCGGGGATATTGTATCTGAGCATTTTTATTAGGTCTTCGTAATAGTAATAATTCCTTTTTAAATATTTATCTCTTTCCACGGCCATCCGGTCCATGTGGTCCATAACATCTCTTTTTTTGGCTGATACAGGTATCATCGTCGAGGTCCTTGATAAATTGTTTGTATGGCCGGTAGCGCCATGTTGAATTCCGACGGAAATCTGCGCAATTATATCACCATGGAAAGGTGGTGGTATACACGCGGGACATCACGATCGGTCGTTCAATTTGCTGGCTGGCATTAGTCATTTCGTGAGGACGTTCGAATCGACCTGAATATCCATAAACCGTAGCCATTAACAAAGTGAAACCGTCGCGTCTGGACTCGTCCCTTCCATACAAGAGCAGGATACTCTTCCGGAAAATTTCATCTTCGATGAAATTGTTATACTACAGCGGTTCCAGCGTTCTCGAGCTACCTTACTCCTATGGAACTACCCCTAAAATCGCTTCTTTTTTTTGCCGTTTCTCCCCACGGCTTGCACACTTGGCTGAAATTTCGGCTTTCTTTCCTAATTCCAATTTAGCGCCTTCATATTGTACAACTATTCTGGGTGTTAATCAAATCAGTGGAGACTCAAGGTAGTGTGAAAGGTACTGTGTAAATCGCTATAACGAAAAGTGTATTCTCCTTTTGGCCATCTCATGCAAGAAGAGGAGGGATGCACTCAATGGCAGTGAAAACAATACCGGAATTGGAGGATTGTTGAAGCAGAAGCAAATGGTTGGCTCCGCTGTGTATTTTATTCAAAG
The DNA here is from genome assembly GCA_035623825.1 of Nitrospirota bacterium. Lineage (GTDB taxonomy): Bacteria > Nitrospirota > UBA9217 > UBA9217 > UBA9217 > DASPSR01. The sequence goes on along the minus strand of DASPSR010000028.1, from coordinate 34,783 downwards.
GAATATCATCAGAAATATTATAACAGGTGAATTGTTGATTTTCTAATAAAAGGCAACTAGTCAATTTATCCTATCAATGAAATTGCATTGCATTTTGCTAGGACCTAGTGTAATATTGCGAAAACAAAGGGAATATTCTTGAGATTGATTTTTCTTCACTTATTGGACAAAAAATACAGGAAAATTTCATCGAGCGCAATCTGATTCTTCCTGTAATATTTCAAGTTGAACAACAACTGTTGTCGGTTTGCAATGAAAAATCTCGACTATCGGCAGGTTGTTAAACATCCTGCTTTTTTTTTGACGGCACTCTCTATCGCCGGACTAATACAGTATAGTGTCTTATGCCCACCTGACGCCGACACAGCATACCACGCAGCTGTCGGTCGATTAATTGCAAAGCATGGGATTCTTCATTCGTTTCCCTGGACCCCCTTTAGTTGGCTCTCGTCTCACTATGGGGATAAAGAGCTCCTTTTTCACCTGTTATTTGTCCCTCTCTCGTCTGTAGACTGGATCCTTGCATCAAAGATCATCGGCACTTTGTGCGGAGCCCTCTTTCTTTGGACGATGTATTTCGTTTTGGAGAGAGAAAAAGTCCGTCTCGCATCCATTTGGGCAATTGCCCCCCTTGCTGCTTCGTCGTTTTTCATCTTTCGTTTCACATTAGTCCGGCCATTTCTTTTATCAGTTGCCCTTGCAGCTGTAATTCTATGGGCCGCCCGTCGCGAAAAGCTACCTGCTCTCGCCATCGCCGCAGCACTTTATCCTTGGTTGTATGTGGCTTTCTGGCAACTGCCATTGATGATGCTCGCCATCGCCGAAGCAAGCAGATTCCTCTCGGCTAAGAAAGTTTCTTTCCGACCAGCCCTGATAGTATTTTCGACAATACTATTATCGGTCCTCCTCCATCCGAACGGGAAAGAGGTTTTCATAACGAGTTGGGTCAACATGACCGAAATGTTTTTCAAAAACACTCTCGGCTCACGAGCCAACTTTGAGATGGGCAATGAACTGCTCCCTTTAAGTCCGCAGGAATGGTTGACTTGGATGGTGCCTACAGTCTCCATACTGGTCGCTGCTAGTATTCTTGCCTGGAGAGACCGTAAGCAGGACCGCATGGGCGTCACCTTCACTCTTGCGTCTGTCGTCTTCTTCATTTTCACTCTCATGTCTGGAAAATTTGCGGAGTACCTCATCCCCTTCTCCGTCCTCTCTTTGGCTCTTCTTTCGCATCGGATCACGTGGAAGTGGTTTCCCCCAGTCCTAGCCGTCGCCTCTCTCGCGCTGAGTCTGCTTCTTGCCCCACAACTTGCTATTGACGCCTTCAATCATCAAGAAGACCTGGCAGAAGAGGTCTGGCCGTACCTCCAAGAACAGATACCGCCCGGGTCGCAGGTTTTTACAACCGATTGGGAATATACCGGGTTGTACATGCTTGCTCTACCTGATAGGAAATTCATCGTCGCGCTTGATCCGACATTTTTTTACATGCAAAACCCTCAGCTTTACGACGAATGGTTCGACATCATTAGAAACGGTCCCGAGAATTCAGCCGAACTCATCCGTAACCATTTCCACTCACGTTATGTCATGGGCTTAAATTATGAGTCAAAATATGTACTGTTCAACCGCCTCGTTTCAGCGCCCGGGGTTAGAATTCTTCTCAGCGGGAAATGGCTTCTTTTTGATTTAGGACCGGCAAAATAGTAGTTGAAAGAATCTTTTCATAAAAACATTTTACATGTCCAACGGAAAACGATATAATATTTTTACCGGAATAAGTAATATTCAATTTATCCGCAAAAATATTCCAGTTTTATTTCACTCAATTTGTTCATATTTCGAGCGTCGTTGCGATAAAACATGTATCTCATTGATAATTCAAGAAGCTAAATATCGTATTCTGTACGGATTCAATAAAAATTAAACAATAAGCTCCAAGTACATACCACCAAAGAATAAATAAATGTCAGGCACAAACAAGTTCACAGGGACGATGTTTCTATTCCCGGATTCAGGTGCTTTAGCGATGGATGCCTGGCGATTATTTGAGATTTTGGATTTGCCATGAGAATCGCCGGCATACAGATAAGCGCTGGCCCGGAGATCGAGCGGAACATCCAGCGCGCCCTCGAGATGTCCGAGGTTGCTGCAGGGAAGGGCGCCAAGATCATCGGTTTCCCCGAGCTGTTCCTCACCACCTGGTTCCCCCTGCAGGAGGATGAGGGCCTTTTCTCTCTTGCGCAGGATAGCACCTCCGAAATCATCAAGCGCTTCTGCGATGTCTCAAGCACCACCAAGACAGTTCTCATCGTTCCCTTTTTCGAATTCTCGAGCGGAAAATACTTCAATAGCGCCGCTGTTATCGATTCAGGCAGGCTCATCGGCACGTACCGTAAGATCCATCTGCCTGACCTGCAGCTCTACCGCGAGCGGTTCTATTTTTCGCCCGGTGACGCGGGTCTTCCCGTGTTTGAAACGTCACAGGGGAAGATCGGCGTACAAATCTGCTGGGACAACCTGTTCCCTGAAGGTGCGCGCGTGCTGGCGCTCAGAGGTGCCGAGATCGTGTTCGCGCCCACCGCTGCAGCGCTCAACACACACAGCCTTTGGGAATGCGCCATCTCCGCCAATGCCTTCGCCAACAACATCTTCATTTTCCGGGTGAACCGCGTGGGTCAAGAGGAAGGCATAACGTTCTATGGCAGGAGTTTCTGCGTTGGTCCCTGGGGCGAGATGGTATCGGAGCTTGCCGGCGGCAAGGAGGCTGTCGTGCTGGCGGATATTGACCGTAACGAGCGTGAAGCAGCGTCCGAGACCTGGGGATTTCTCAAGCATAGAAGGCCGGACGAGTATGGAGATCTGGTCAAATAGCCACTTGCGGGCAGCTGCGTCCGCATCTAGCATCAGGCATCTTCAGCTTTCTGAAAAAACACTCTTCCTCTTTCCGTGCTTTATTCTAGTAAATCTCCTGATCGTTTATTTATCATCGGCTCCGCGACAACAATCTTAACTTCCAAAATTGCATACGTTGATTGTTGTTGGTGTAATTTTTGACCCAAGTGACCTCCTCGTTATCTGTTCCCCTCGATCAGTGTCTGCTATAATTAAGCCAAAGATATTTCCTTGCTGCCATCCGCGTTTTGTTCGTGGTGAATCGAATGAAGGCAATGGTGTTGAAGGGCATTACCAGCCTGCCTGAAAACAGACTGCCTCTTGAAGTGGCTGATCTGCCGACGCCGGTTCCACAAGAGCATGAGATCCTGGTGAAGGTATCGGCCTGCGGCGTCTGCCATACCGAGCTCGATGAGATCGAAGGAAGGACGCCGCCCTCTAAGTTTCCGATTGTACCCGGGCACCAGGTAATTGGCTTCGTGGAAAAGGCCGGGGGCAGAGCAGGCAGGTTCAAGCCCGGAGACAGGGTTGGCATTGCCTGGATCCATTCGGCCTGCGGACATTGTAAAAGTTGCAAAAACGGGATGGAGAACCTTTGCGACGATTTTAAGGCTACGGGGAGGGACGTCAACGGAGGATATGCGGAATATACGACGGTCTCTGATGCCTTTGCCTATCCGATTCCCGAAGGCTTTTCCGATGCTGAAGCAGCGCCGCTTTTATGCGCCGGAGCCATTGGTTTCCGTTCTCTGCGTCTCACCAACATAGAGGACGGCGAAAACATCGGGCTCATCGGCTTCGGCGCTTCTGCCCACCTGGTGCTCAGGATGGTGCAACACAAATACCCGAAATCGAAGGTCTTCGTCTTCTCCCGTACAGAGCGCGAGCAGGAGTTCGCCCGAGAGCTCGGGGCTGCCTGGGCAGGCGGCATGGAAGAGGAATCCCCCGAGAAGCTGTACGCCGTGATCGACACCACTCCGGCATGGCGGCCGTTTATCGAGGCCTTGAGAAACCTCGAAAAAGGCGGGCGGCTCGTGATCAATGCGATCAGGAAGGAGGACGGCGACAAGGACTCTCTGCTCAGACTTGATTATCCACGGGACCTCTGGAAGGAGAAAGAGATCAAGAGCGTGGCGAACATCACGCGACAGGATATCAAAGAGTTTCTGCAGATGGCGGCAGAGATCCCGATCCGGCCTGAGATCCAGGAGTACGGGCTCGAAGAGGCCAACAGGGCGCTCCTCGAACTGAAAGAGAGGAAGATCCGAGGGGCAAAGGTGCTGAGAATGGGATGAGCCCTTGCGTTATTCCGTCCCCACCATCTCCGCCACGCACTCGATGTGATATGTGTACGGGAACATGTCGACGGGCTGGAGCTGTTCGAGACGGAAGCCAAAGAGGTGGAAAAATTTGAGGTCTCGCGCCAGTGTGGCAGGGTTGCAGGAAACGTAGACGATCTTCCGCGGGAGAAAGGCGAGCACGCGCTCCAAGGTCTTGAGCGTGGCTCCGGCCCTGGGGGGATCGAGGACGATGATATCAGCCCGCACTTTCCTCTGGAGCAGCGTTTTTAATCCTTTCTGCATGTCGTCGGCTATGAATTCCGCATTGCTTATACCGTTCAGTTCCGCATTCCTTGTCGCATCTTCGATCGCGGAATAACCGGACTCGATGCCGATGACGCTCTTCGCCTTTTTGGCGAGCGGCAGAGCGAAGTTTCCGATTCCGCAGTAAAGGTCGAGCACGGTCTCATTCCCTGTCAGACCGGCGAAATCGATGACGGTGCGAACCATGTTCCTGTTCTGGTCCCAGTTCACCTGATAGAAATTCCCCTCTGTTGCGAGGAGCGTCAGCCCCTCGATATCCAGCGTAAGATAGTTTTTACCGTGCGCCGCCACCTTCTTTTTCCCCGCGAAACCCGTGATCCCGATCACCTCGGGCGCTTTTTCCCGGAGTTCGTTCAAGATCGGTTCGAGCGGAGGATAGGATTGCAGTTTGTTGAAGAACAGGACATGGACCTCTCCAGCAGGCGTTGCGTTGATGTGTATTTCAGCGAGCTGGGGCAGGCCATGCGCTATGCTCCGAATGGCCTTAAGCACCTTGTCGATCAGCGGGTGGATGAGGAAGGCATTCTCGACTTCGATGAGGTCGTACGAACCCTGACGGAAGAATCCTATCTTCTGCATTCCATCCAGAGAACGTACGTTGAATTGTGTGCGCAACCGGTAGTGATCCGTGCGGGGTGCCGGCACGGTAGCGAGAAGGCGTTTCGGTTCGATGCCGCCGATTCTTTTGAGGCTGTCGAGAAGAATTTCCTGTTTGAATCTGAGCTGGGCCTGGTAGGCGATATAGGACCATGTTGCCCCTGTGCACTGTTTTTCGCCCTCACAGGGAGGTTTGATGCGATCCCTGGATGGTGTAATAATCTGAACGAGGTCGGCCTCTAAAAATCCCTTTTTCTTTTTTCTAAGAGCGACTGTGACACGTTCACCAGGAAGCACGCCCGGCACAAAGACCGCATGGCCTGAGTCGAGTCTCCCCAGGCCGCTGCCTCCGTGAACGAGTTTTTCGATCACGAGCTCTGCCTGTTGGTTCATCCGAGAATCTTCTTGACGGTGTCACGGAGCAATGAGGTGTCGGCCGCTTTCACCACGTACGCATCGGAACACCAGCTCCCGAAATCGTGCTTGTATTCTTCATAGGCTGTACAGATGATGACAGGCAGCGTACTGTCCTTTTCCTTCATCTTGCGGAGGGTCTCGATCCCGTCCATGTCAGGCATGCGCATATCCAGGGTGACCAGGTCGAACTTTCCCCGGTCGAGCACTGCAAGGGCCTCGCTGCCGTCGGCCACCGTCGTCACCTGATATCCCATGTCCTCGAACTCCTCCTTGTAGAGCTGCCTGATGTTTTCTTCGTCATCCACAACCAGGATCTTCTTCATTATCAGCCTCCTTAGATCTCGGTCCAAATCCAAATGCAAGGCTCGATCTCAGCCTTTATGTGCAGAGGGAATCCCCAGGGGCAATTTGATCGTGAAAACCGCCCCGCCGGTCTCCTTGTTCCCTATCTCTATCTTGCCGTTATGGGCTTTGATGATCCTGTTTGTTATGGGCAGTCCCAGCCCGGTGCCTCGCGGCTTGGTAGTGTAGTAGGGATTAAAGATATTGTGCATGACCTTGACCGAGATGCCGGGGCCTGTATCGCCGATCTCGATCGCGACTTCCTGCGTTTCGGGCAGGAAATACGTCCTGATCGAGAGGACTCCTCCGTTCTCCATGGCCTCTACGGCATTCTTGATGATGTTTATGATCGCCTGTTTGATCTGCGACACATCGCTCATAAGGTGCGGCAACGAGGGCGAAAGGTTCCTCTCCAGACGGATGTTCCTCTGGGCGATCTCGTCCTCATAGAGCGTCAGGATCTCCTGCATCACGCTATTGAGGTCCGACTCGGATAATTGTGGAGCGACCTCTTTAATGTATAGGAGGTTGTCCTGGATGATGCCCTCGAGGCGCGTGACCTCGCTCATGATTATGTCGATGTACTTTTTTTCTTCGTTGTTGTGCACCTTTTTCGCGAGCCGCCTGGTGAACCCGCCGATGGAGACGAGCGGGTTCCGGATCTCATGGGTGATCTCAGCCATCATCGCGCCGAGTGCGGCCATCTTCTCGGACTGGACAAGCTGCTCATGCAGGGTGCGCATATCCTTGTTCATGGTCTCGAGATTGGTGTGGATGACGGCGTTCTCTATCGCAAGCGCGGCTTGGTGAGTGAACATGGTGAGAAAGCGCATGTCGCGGGCGGTGATCGGCCGCTGGTTGAACATGTTATCCACGAGTATGACGCCGATTGCCCTGTCTTTTGCTACGAGCGGGACGGTCGCGAAACTGTTCACGTGGAGCGTTTCCCGAAGATCCCGGAGCACGACAGGACTTGAGGCGGCATCGGTGATATTGTAGGGCTTTTTCTCGAGCACGGTGAGTGCCAGCACGCCGGCGCTCGGCTCAAGAGGCACCCGGATGCTTCGTGCCAGGGCATTGAGGGGGGAATCCCGGTGTTCGAAGAGCTCGCCAGTCTGGATCCACTCGATGAGGCTGCGGTGCTTGCTAGAGACCTCGCTCCAGGCATGGCCAGCCTCTTCCCAGTTCGTCGGGCCGACGCCCATCATGCCATGGAGTGTGTGCGTGCGCTCGTTCGTCAGCAGGAGGATTGCCCTGTTGAAGCCGAGGCCGCTGCCGCCCATGGTCGCTGCCGTAAGGATGATCCTGAGCAGGCGATCGAGGTTCAGGGTCGAGCTCATTGCGGTGCCGATATCGTAGAGGATCGAGAGCTCCTGCGCTCTATTCCTCGCCTCCGTTGCAAGATCCTCCATGCGCTCGTACATGGCGGCGTTCTCGACCGCAACTGCGGCGCCGCTTGCCACGAGCGTCAAAAACTGCAGGTCGTCCTCGTTAAACCGCTGCCCCTCCTGTTTATTATAGAGCGTGATGACGCCGATAACCTTATCCTGGAAGATGAGCGGGACGCTGACAATTGACCCTGCGGCGATCCCGGGAATATTCCGGAATGCCGGTTCCTTCGTGATATCCTGGATGAGGAGCGATCGTCTTTCCTGCACGACCTTGTCGGCGATAATACCCCCCAGCGTCGCATCCATGGCCTTGATGTCGGCGCCGACAGGGTCATGAAGCGCGAATGTCTTGCCCTGCTCTATCTCGGGCAGGTTCATGAGCCTGATGGTGCAGCCCTGCGCCCTAAGGGACTGTGTGCTGTTCCTGGCGATGAGCGAGAGGAGCTGCTCGATGTCAAGGGTGGATGTGAGAACCATGCCGATTTTGTAGATGTTGTCAAGTTCCGCGAGACGATCTTGGATGTTCTGGAAAAGCAGAGCGCTTTTTATGACGCCGCTGATCTGGTTTGCCGTGGTGGTCAAGAGCGTGATCTCGGATGATGTCGCTTGCCAGGACGATGATGAAAGCACAAAGATTACGCCGAGACAGGCATCCTGGTCCATGATCGGAGCGGCGACGAGCGATTTAAAATGACCAATCCCCGATTCCGGGATATACTGGAACCGCGGGTCCGCGTAAGGGTCTTCGAGGGCGAGCGGAACCTTCTGTTCAGCGACCCAGCCGGCGATGCCCATGCCGAGCGGAAAACTCAGCTTGCCTACGGATTCCTGATTCAGGCCGATCGCGGCACTGAGCGTGACATTCTTTCCTGAGCGGTCGATGAGAAACACGGATGCGCCGTCCTTTTCCATACCCCGTGCCACGACCTCAACGATCCTCCGGAGCTTTTCCGAAAGGGGAAGGTAGGAGTTCGATATCCGGCCGATCTCACTCAGAATGCTCAATTCTGTTTTTTCAGTCGTTTCCATAATGATATATATTATAGCTTCAAGGGGACACGGTGATCAAAAATGTTATTCGTCCTGATATGGTCAAAAACAGAAATCGAGGCTGAGCTCGAGCCTCCTCGACGCAAACCTGTGTCCGCAGGGTCACTTTTTTTTCAGCACCTGCCGGTAGATATTGATGTATTCCTTCGCCGAGCGCTCCCAGGAAAAATCCTGCCTCATGCAGGCTTGGATCAAGCGTTTCCATTTCCGGGGACGACGATAGATCTCAAACGCACGGCGAAGACAGCCGGAGAGCGCCTCGGCCGAATAATCATCGAAGACGAAGCCCGTGCCGCGGCCCGTTTTCGTGTGATAGTCCATGACCGTGTCGGTGAGCCCTCCCGTCTTCCGGACGACCGGCACCGTTCCGTACCGGAGCGCGATCATCTGTCCCAGGCCGCACGGTTCATAGCGAGACGGCATCAGAAACATATCACAGCCGGCATAAATAGCTTTCGCGAGGGTGTTGTCGTACCGCAGGAGGACGCGCATCTGGTCTGGATAGCTCCGTGCGGCGTCTGCCAAAATGGTATGATACTTCTCTTCGCCGGTGCCGAGGATGATCAAGCGCATGCCCATCGACATAATCTCCGGAATGGCCGCGGCCAGGATGTCCAGTCCTTTCTGCTCAACGAGGCGCGTAACCATGCCGATCAGGGGGGCATCGGACGGGGAAAGGCCCGTGAGTTTCAGGATGTCCTCTTTGCAGTCAGCCTTGCCCGCGAGACTGGCGGCGCTGAACTTCTGCGCGATGCCGATGTCCCGTTCGGGGTCCCACTCGGCATAATCGATTCCGTTTACGATGCCGTAGAGGTCCTTGGCCCGTTTTGCGAGCACACCATCTAGACCATTTCCGTAGTCAGGGGTCTGGATCTCGCGGCTGTACGTTTTGCTCACGGTAGTAATAATGTCTGCATACACGAGTCCGGCCTTGAGAAAATTTATCTTGCCCCAGAACTCCAATCCCTCGGGCGTGAACGCATCCCATCCGAGGCCTATAAAGCGCATGTCCCAGTGCCAGAAGACGCCCTGGTACCCGAGGTTGTGAACCGTGAATACGCTCCTGGAGCGGGCGAGGGGCGTACCCCCAAGGGGAAGCATCCTGAGGTAGAGCGGCACGAGGCCCGTCTGCCAGTCATTGCAGTGGACGATTTCGGGGCTGAAGCCCAGCGCGAGGCAAAGCTCCACGACGGCTCTCGAAAAGAAGGTGAAGCGCTCCGCGTTGTCCTGGTAGTCGGCGCGTGCCGTACGGTAGAGCTCCGGGCGGTCGAAGTAGATGTCCTTACTGATGAAATAGACCGTGACATGTCTCCCCATTTTCCCGACCAGTGCATCGCATCGCTCTTTCCATGACGCGAACGGCACGTAAAACGTCGCAATATGTTTCAGATTGAACTTCACCGCGTCCACGCCCTGATAGCGCGGCATGACCACGCGTACATCATGCCCGAGAGCGGCGAGGGCGGGAGGGAGGCTCCCGGCAACGTCTGCGAGTCCACCGGTCTTCGCAAAGGGGGCCGCCTCAGATGCCGCGAACAGGATCCTCATAATCTTATTTCCCGCAGGAACTTCGCTGCTTCCTCCGGCGGGGTGGGGTTTATGTAGAACCCTGATCCCCATTCGAAGCCCGCGACGTTGGTAAGCTTGGGCATGAACTCTATGTGCCAGTGATAGTACTCGTTGCGCTCGTCCTTGAATGGAGAAGTGTGGATCACGTAACTATAGGGTGGGCTCGACAGCGCCCGATCGATCCTCCTCAGGATGGTCTGCATGAGGCCTGCGAGGTCCCGGTAGTCCTCTTTCGAGGAGCAGGGGTAGCAGGAGATGTGTTTTTTGGGGAGTATCCAGGTTTCGAACGGGAAGCGAGGTGCGAACGGGGCGAGCGCGATGAAGAGCGGCGTCTCGCTGACGATTCGCGACCCGGATTGTATCTCCTGCCGGATAATGTCGCAGAATATGCAGCGTTCCTTCAAATTAAAGTGACGCTTGCAGCCTTCGATCTCCTCCTGCACCTGGATAGGCACGATCGGGAGGGCGATGAGCTGCGAATGCGTGTGCTCGAGCGTTGCTCCGGCAGAAAGACCTTCGTTCTTGAAGATTATGGTATATTGAAAGCGGGTGTCCTTTTTCAGGTCTTCCATGCGGTCGCGGTACGCCCAGAACACTTCTTCCATGGCCTTCTGCGGGAGGGAGGCCAGCGTGGCGTTGTGGTCGGGACTTTCAATGATCACTTCGTGGGCGCCGATCCCGTTCATTTTGTCGAAAATTCCCTCGCCCTGCTTGTCTAGGCCTCCTTCTATCTGGAGAGCTGGAAACTTGTTCGGCACCGCACGCAGCCTCCAGCCAGGCCCGTTGGGCTGTCCGTTATCCCGGTAGGCGAGCGTTTCGTTCGGCGTCGTACGTTCGTTGCCTGCGCAGAACGGACAAAAGCCGCCCCTTTTTTTGCTGCGCTCATCATGAAAGTCCGTGGGCCGTTTGCCCCGTTCCGATGAGATGATTACCCAGCGGCCGGTGATGGGGTCTTTTCGTAATTCTGGCATATGTGCTCCTCTGATTCCTTTCCGCAACCGGTTCAATGAAATAAATCCATTTTATTATAGCCATGTTACCGCCCGTTGTCAAAGAACTCTTGGTGTGCTATGATGGTCCACCATGCGTAGCAAGCTCGATAAGCTTTCCGATACGCTCGTCAAAATGCTGCGGGCACGGGGGATGGAGGGCCGCCTTAGGGAATACCGGATCCACGGGCAGTGGGACAGAGCCGTTGGAGCCACCATCGCGCGACACGCTCAACCGTATTCCCTGCGGGGCAAAAAGATGGCCCTGATCGTGGATAGTCCCGCGTGGATGCAACAGCTCTCTCTCCTCAAGCCCGATATCATCGAAAGAGTAAACAGGAGTCTGGGGCATAACGCCATCCGGGACATAACGCTGAAGCTCGGCGAGGTGACGCCACGCGGGAAGGAGACAGGGGAGCGTCCTGTTCCTTCTGAACTCACCAGGGATGAGCGAGAAAAGATAGAAAATGCTCTCCGAGAGATAACCGATGCCGAGATCAGGGAATCAGTAAGACGGGTCATGGAGAAGGATTTCTTGGCCAAAAAGGGGCGAAAGAAATGATGCCTCCATGAGGATCGTCTTGTGATATCCTTCCCGTACTAAATCGGTGGAGGATGTCACCCCTTTGGATAGGAGATACTGGCGCCTGTAACCTTTGCCCAGGAAGTGAGCGCATGAGCTTTGGCAGAGCTCGCGCTCATGATGTCCATGACCGTGATCCCACGCGCCAACAGCGCGTCGCTAATCAGCGATCGGTGGCACCGCCAGGGGAGGGCTTCGGCGCACATGATGACAGTCCTTCCCCTCTGTGCGATATCGATAAGATCATTCAGCCCCTTCTCAAAATCCGCAGTCTGCATATAGTCTGCAAAACCCCGGAACGAAGCGTTCTCCCAGGCCGTGTTAACCGAGTCTTTCCTCGCATGGCGGAGGCCTCCGAGGTTCTTCAGGTGTTCATAGGAAATCCCGTGTTCCCGCAGCGCTGCCGCCAGCGTATCGCCGTTGTATTGAGGGTTATGCCGCGACCTGGGAATGGTGCGCACATCGGCAACGAGCTCTATGGCATGCGCTTTGAGAGTTTCTAGGAATTCCTCCAAGGGACGGGTTGAGTGACCGATGGTATATATGACCGGCATAGAGGGGAGGTCCTGATCATCCGCGGCAGAGATGATGGCGCCTCATGAACTCCTGCTTGCAGCGGCAGCGTACGCCATGACGATTTGCTGCCCTGCAGTGTCGCCGTGGCTCATGGAAAAAACAGTTTACCGCACAGGGAATCAACAGCCCCTGCAGAAAAGTCGTTACAGGCCCGGCCGCGGCCTCGTGATGATGGACATGAACTCCTGCCTGGTCGCAGGATTCTCGCGGAAAACGCCGAGCACCGACGAGGTAACGAACATGGAATTTTGCTTTTCAACGCCCCGCATCATCATACAGAGGTGGCGTGCCTCGATCATGACACCGACGCCATCGGCGTTGATTGACTCCTTTATGGCGTAGGCGATCTGCTCTGTCAGCCGCTCCTGGATCTGGAGTCTCCTGGCGTACAGATCGACGAGCCGCGCCAGCTTGCTGATGCCGAAGACCCTGCCCCTCGGGATGTAGCCTATGTGGCAGCGGCCGAAGAAGGGCAGCATGTGGTGCTCACAGAGGCTGTAGACCTCGATGTCCCGCACAATGACCATGCTCGTCGTTTCCTGGGCAAAGCATGCTTCATTGATCAGTTTCTGGACATCGGTGCGGTATCCCGACGTGAGGAACGTGAGAGCCGAGGCGATCCTTTTCGGCGTGTCGGCGAGACCCTCCCGCTCCGGGTCTTCGCCGATCTCGATCAGCAGCTCACGAACGAGATTCTGGATCCTTTCCGTGTTTAGAGCCATGTCCTATCTCCTCCCTCAGCATATCGGTGTACGATTCAAGCGGGTTCATCGTTTCCCGCTGCATCCCCGCCGCGACGTCCGCAATGCGTGCACCCGAACCCGGCAGGATCAGATCCGGTGCGAGCTCGTGAAGTGAAAATGCGAGAAAGGGCCGATGGAGGATTTCGGGATCGGGAAGCGTGAGCTCCTCAGCGTCCATCGTGATGCCGTCGTACAGGACGAGGTCGAGGTCGATCGTGCGCGGCGCAAATTTATCCTTATTTCGGACTCGCCCCAGCGAGTCCTCAATGTGCCGCAGCACGGTCCGCTTCAGGTCCAGAGGAGGCATCACGGTTTCGATCTCCAGCATACAGTTATAGTACGGCGGCTGTCCGGCCCGCCCTATGGGCTCAGTGAGATAGACCGTGGATATCGCCCGAACGTGCGTTTGTGCGCCGAGCAGGCGTACGGCCTTTATTACATTGTTCTCAGGATCGATGTTCGATCCCACGCTTACGAACGCACGCTCCATCATCAGCCCTGACGTCTTCTCGTGATCTCGACTCCTGCGCTTCTGGCAAAGCGCAGCGCCGAAGGCTTTTCGACACGCACCTGCGCCTCGGCCACCGCCGGATGTTCGAGGCAGATGCGGGCCACGGCTTCAGCCAAAGCCTCTACCAGGTAATACCGGGAGTTCTCAGCCATGGCCATGATCCGCTTCTTGATGTCGCGATAATCCACGGTGTCCTCGAACCGGTCGCTGTTCCCGGCCTTGTCGAGGTCTAATGAGATCGCCAGGTTAATCAGGACGTCCTGCTTTTCGCGCCGTTCTTCTTCATTCACGCCAATGATGCAGCGCACAAGCAGGTCACTGATCAGGATGCGGTCCATTGTCCCCCTCCAGAAGGTGCCGACCACCGTCAACAAAGATGATCTGGCCAGTCACAAAATCGCTTGTGAGCAGGTATACGACCGCTCTCGTGATATCTTCCGGACCCCCGTGTCGTTTGAGCGGCGTTGCGTGTGCCAACTGCTCAAGGTAGCTCTGATCTTTTCCTGGCGGCGGAAGGATCAGGCCGGGAGCGACGCCGTTCACCGTGATGGCAGGAGCGAACTCGAGGGCGCACATCTTTGTGAGCACTGCGAGAATATGCTTGCTGAGGATATAGGCCACGTGCGCCCGGTCGTACCCTTGTATCCTGGTATCGAGGAGATTGATGATCTTGCCCCGCCCGGCAAGCCTTGCGAACTCACGGCAGAGCACGAATGGCGCCCATGCATTTACCTGGATGTGCCGCGTCAGGTCTCCGAACTCCACATCCATGAGCGTGTTCGGAAGAAATACGGACGCGTTATTGATCACGATGTCGAGCGATCCCGCGGCCTGCAGCGCACGGGTCATCAGCGCCGCATATTCCTCAGGCTTCTCCAGATCAGCGATGACCCTCCATGACTTCGCCCCGCAGCCGACCACTTCGTCACAGACCTTGATCGTTTCCGATTCCAGCGAACGACGGTCATGTGCAACGATATGCACGCCTTCTTCGGCAAGTGCAATGGCGATTGCGCGGCCGATGCGCCTGCTTGCACCGGTGACCAGTGCGATCTTGCCCTGCAACGTATTCTGTCCGGCGCCCTGTTCAATCGAATGACGGGCCATAAGTGCGCTCTCACACCTTCCACTGGATTGCCAGCAGATCAATCTTAGCGGCCATGATGAAATCGTTCATGGACAATCCGCCGATCTTGTGTGTCGACAACGTGAGACGAACATTATTATAGGATACGAAAATATCCGGATGGTGGTCCTCAGCATTCGCAATCGAAGCCACGTTATTCACAAAATCCATGGCTTGGCGAAAATCCCTGAAGCGGAACTCCCTTGTGATCTCCCTTTCCCCGAGCGACCATGTCGGGACCTGAGGCAGCAGGGTCTCGGCCTCCTTTCGCGAAAGAGAGGCGGTACCTGTCCGCACGGGTTTGCAAGCCAGCTCTGCGAGTTTCACGCCGTCCTCCTCTTCGATGCAGGTAAGAAGCTTGAATTCAGACATCAAAGCACAGGGGAAAAGCTCTCTTCAGTCTCAGGCACCATATGACACGAAGGCCAATCCGCAGCCGCAGAAGAGCATGATTGGGCCATTTGCCCTGTTTGACCGGATGGATTACAATTTAGCTTTCTGCGCCTTCTGCGCTGGAAAGATTGTATAGTCAGCGGATAACTCCGCGCAAATTCTCCGGCATCATCGTCTCGCCCCGCCGGATAAGCGCACGGGCAGCCTCGACCTTCTCCCACACATTGCACATCATGGCCCCCCTGACCTTGCCGTCTCTGAGGTAATAGATCACTCCCGTGTCGTTTTCCTTCTGCCAGTCAGCGAAGGTCTCGAGCCGTGCGTCCACCTCGCCGACGGCCTCGTACCCGAATTCAAAGAGGTCCGAGAAGAAGTACGGCATGTAGGTGAACGGCTCATGAGCACCAGCCATGTTCCGGCCTGCCCACTTGCCCTGATTCAACGCATTGTCCCAGTGCTCGATCCGCGTCTGGATACCGAGCGCCTGGTAAGGAAAGAATGCATTATCTCCAGCCGCGAAGATTTCGGGGTTCGAGGTCTGGAGGTAATCATTCACCACGACACCGTTTCCCGTCTGGATGCCCGCGGCACCGGCGAGTTCGATGGACGGTCTGATGCCGACACCCACGATCACCATGTCCGACTCGATTTTCTTGCCGCTCAGCGTGAATGTCGTAAAACCCTTTCCATCTTTTGAGAAGACCGAGGGTTGCTCACCTGCGAGAATCTTTATCCCGCGTGCACGGTAGTGGTCCTGTAGAGCCCGTCCCAGGTATTCGGGGAAGACCCTGCTCACAAGGTAGGGATCGGGGAAGATCATGGTCACGTCAACATTGTTGATGTTGAGTGCAGCGGCCACCTCCGACCCGATGAATCCGCCGCCGATGACCACGGCGGATTTTCCCGCTGACGCCTCCTGCCGTATCCGCAGGTAATCATCGAGGTAGCGATAATAGCAGATGCCCTCGAGATTCCCTCCGGGGATGGGCAGGGTCCGCGGAATGCCTCCTGTGGCCAGCAGGAGTTTCTCAAAACGATAGGTCTTGCCTTTGTCGTCGGTCACAGTCTTGGTTACGGCATCGAGCGTCTTTACGGTGGCACCGACGGCTATCGCGGCGTTATTTTGCGCATAGAATTCGTGCTTATGAAGAAAAATGTCCTCGACCTTCTTCTTGCCGAACCACAATTTCTTGGAGAGATGCGGGCGGTCGTACGGCAGGTGCTTTTCTCTTCCGATCATGAGAAGAGAACCCTTCTTGTCGAGTTCCCTGATGCCGTCTATGGCCGAAGCGCCTGCAAGTCCCCCACCGATGATAATATACGTAAATGACTGTTCCGCCATAAGAGACCCTCCTTAGTTTGTCACACGGAAACGGGTACGGAGCAGTGCCTCTATTGAGAGGCGCAGGAAAGACCACAATAAATAAACAGGAGCTTATTGCTAGAATTATAGCATAGTTGGACAGGGCTTTACGTCAGATTGTAGATACGGTGCATCTCTTCGGTATATTTACCGTCCGTTTGATGCACGACGAGTGGTGGCAGGACATCGAGGCCGATGCCGGCAGACTTTACTGCTTCGATCAAAACAAGTGATGCGGGTTTATCCGCACGGGGATGCACAAGGCGCATACGTTTGGGTTCGATATTGCGCATTCTCATCAGCGCAACCAGTTCTGCCAGCCTGCCGGCGTGATAGACGATGAAGTACCTGCCCTTGTTCTTTAAAAGCGATTGGAGATTGAGCCAGAAATGCAGGGATGCCGTCAGGTCTTGCCGGGCCATTTGACGTTCGGGCGAGGGGCTTTTTCTGCCTGTTCCTGATCTGATATAGGGCGGATTCGCGACGATGGCATCGAAGGCCTCCGGCATGATCGATCGGCCCAGATATTTAACATCCCGATTGACGGGAAGGATACGGTCAAGAAGCCCATTCCTCTCGATATTGTCGCACAGGAGGCTGTATGAAGACGGTTCAACTTCGTCCGCCACGAACAGCGCTTTGGGGAATTTTCTTGCGAGCAAAATCGAGATGATCCCTGTCCCTGCACCAGGTTCGAGTATTCTGCCTCGAGGTTTGATGCGGCAGAAGTCCGCGAGCAGGAGGCTGTCGAGGGTGAAGCGATGACCTTTCTTATGCTGGACGATGGTTACGACTCCGGCGCCACGGAGGGAAATGCTGTCATATGTCAGTGAAGCCATGTGAGGTTCTGTCGCCCGCAAAGCCCGGCGGGATGCTGAGGTTGACTGCCACGAGCGATACTTGTGATGCCGTCCTGATGGATCTGGGCTTACGATGCAGAGGCAGTTCGGAATCTCTGGAGCGCACTTTGTGTCTTTGCCGGAGACGGTATCAGTTCAACCTTTCTACGTATTCATCAGGCAGGCGCTTGGGCTTTCCGTTCTTGTCGACGTATACGATCTTGGCTTTACATTCCACGATGACCCTGCGGGTAGCCTTTTCCCTCATTATGTGGTTGAAGACCGCGGTAACGCGGGAGATGTCCGAGACCCATGTCTCGATTTCGATCATGTCCCCGTAATGCGCCGGAGCCTTGTAATCGATCTCCACGCGAAGCACCATGAAGATCGTGCCTTCATCCATCATCTTCTTGACGGAGTAGCCTCGGCTCGCGAGGTATTCGGTCCGCGCCCTCTCCATGTACTTTAGGTAGTTCGCGTAGTACACTACGCCGCCGCAGTCCGTGTCCTCATAGTATATCTTTACATCCATGAAGTGGTTCATAAAAAGCAGTTTAAAGTATATCTATGACTTTGTCGAGAAGAAATCGACAGACACGGTCAAACGCAGTTCAAGGCAAGACGATTACTGCGCGAAACGGTCGAATGACACGGACGGATCTCATTATGGGCTGTGAACCAGTCTTGCGTTCTTCTTGAGACTGCGCTCATTCCCGTAGCGCTCATGCGGGCTGGGAGAATGTGCTACGCCTTCAGTATCTTCTCCGCCGCGATCTGAGACTCGTGGACGCAATCCCCGATGCCGATGCCCTTGTATGAGCAGCCGATAAGGTGCAGACCCGGATGCATGGCGACGGACCGGTCGATGACGGATATCCGGTCCAAGTGTCCAACGGTATACTTGGGCATGCCTCTGTACCAGCGGTAGACCTTGGAGAACCGGGCCTCTGCCTTGATGCCGACGATCGCGTCCAGCTCTTCCAGGACTGTCCTCACGAGCCTCGCATCATCGAGCTCGTTCACGAGCTCTTCATGATGCCCGCCTCCGACAAAGCCGCGGACGAGGACATGATCGTCGGGAGCGCGGAACGACCATTTGATGGAGCTGTAGGTGGCCGCATTGATACTTCTGCCTTCGACGCGAGGGACTATGAAGCCGAACCCTTTGAGCGGCACTTTCACGTCTTCCTTACGGAAAGCGATCGAGACCGTAGCCGATGTCGACCATTCGATTTTATTCAGCTGCGCGGCAAGGTCCGCGTCCAGACCCTTGATCATCTCTGCGGAATCGTATGACGCCGTGCCGAGCATGACATGGTCCGCTTCGAGGGTCTCTCCGCTTTCGAGCAAAACGGCATATCCTCCGCCACTGCGCGGCTCAACGGCCTTGACCCCCGCGCCGACCCTGATCGATTCATTTCCGATATATTCGACGCATTTGTCCGAGAGGGCCTGGATGCCATCCTTGAAGCTCATGAAGAAGGTCATCTTAGGCGCACCGGGCTTGGGTGGCGGCGCGCTCGAAGGCCGTTTCTTCATCGCCGAGAGCATTCCGAGAATGAGGCTGCCGCTCTTCTGTTCCATCTGGACAAAGCGCGGGAATGTGGCGAGGACGCTCATGTTGTCCGGGTTCGACGTATGGATGCCGGCGACGAGCGGTTCCGCTATCTTCTCCAGGCATTCGCGACCCAGCCTGCGGGTCACGAAGTCGGCCAGGCTTTCGTCTCCCCGGTCCTTTCTCTTTGGAATGATTACTTCCATTCCCATCCGGAGCTTCCCTGGCCAGGAGATGAGGCCGGACTTCACCATTGGCCAGAGCATGGTCGGCACCATGAGCATCACGCCATCGGGCAGCGCGTGGAGCTTATTTTTCGAATAGAGATAGGTGCCTTTGAACTGCTCGTTCGTGGGCATCATCTCGGACTCGAGACCGAGATGGCGCGCGAGGTTCACGGTCCAGACCTTTTCCGGCAGGAAGCTGTCAGGCCCGCCTTCGACGGTGAAAGGGCCGATCTTTTCGGTGATAAACTTTCCACCGATGCGCCTGTCCTTTTCAAGCAACACGATATCGATGGCCTTCCCATGGGCCTTCGCCCCGGATTTCAGATGTACGGCAGCGGCCAGGCCGGCAATACCGCCGCCCACGATAATGACTTTCGGCATAGTTTAAACCCCATATTTGGGCGCAGAGTTCGCCCGGATTCGCTGAAATGAGATGATAAAGGCTTTTAATAGAGCTCGATTCCCCCCATATAACAAACAAAGGCTCAAACCGCTCTCCTCACAATGTCCGCAAGCGCCTTAATAAAGAGTGGCGATGTGTTTAGCGACTCTGCACGCTCGAATTCCATTCCCAGCCTTTTTGCGTGCGCACGATGGACGATGTCGATGTCGTAGAGCGTCTCCATGTGGTCGCAGGTAAAGCCGATCGGGACCTCGAGCACGGCCTTGCACCCTTCCAGAGCGAGCTTGTCCAGGGTTGGCTCCACCTCGGGCTCGATCCAGGGCTCTGTCGCCCGCGTGCCTTTGCTCTGCCAGGCTATGCGCCACAGATTGATGTCAAGGCTGCCGACAACGAGCTTTACGGTCTCCTCAACCTGCCGCTTGTACGGATCGCCTGCGGCGATGTACCGCACGGGGATGCTGTGGCTGGTGAAGAGGACGGCGACGCACTTTTGCTGTTCCGGCCTGAAACGCTTAAGGCCTGCGGACACCCCTTCCTGCCATGCCCTGATGAAAAAGGGGTTATCGTGCCAGCTTGCAATGAAGAGCGGGCAGGTATCCCCGCCTCCCAACCCTTCGCACGCGCTTTTGTATGCCCCGGTTGTGACTTCGGTCGAGAAGGGCGACATCGAGAGGGCGATAACGCGTCGCGCACCGTCTTTAACGGCTTGCTCAAATGATTCAGCAACCGTCGGCTCTGAATAACGGAATCCTTCATAGGCCCGGTAGCCGTTACCGAGCTCCTCAGTCAAGGCTTCGGCCTGCGCCTTAATGATCTCAGGCAGCGGCGACTTGCCGCCAATGAGTTTGTATCGATCCACTACGGCGTCCACAACGGACGGCGGCACCGGTCTTCCCATAAAGGCGGCCATGAACGGTCCCACTTCGCTGAGCGACCGCGGACCGCCGAGGGCAATGAGTATGATGGCTGTACGGGTCATGACGGAAATTTAAAATCCGGATATCAAAGAAATCCCAAACGTTCAGGCTCCAGAAAATCGGCCTTGTGCGGCAAGGGGAGCTTTGATGCTTCCGGCGTTATCTCGTGCTCAGTTCATGCGTTGCATTGATGAATTCCGCGGCATGGTCGAGCGGCGTCTGCTGCAGGATGCCGTGGCCGAGGTTCATGATGTGGCCGTTCCTGCCTGCTGCCCGGTCGAGGATCTCCTTTGTGCGCTTCCGGATGAAATCCCTGGAGCCGAAGAGCGAAACAGGATCCAGGTTTCCCTGCACGGCCTTGTCGAATCCCACCCGCTTCCAGGCAGCATCGAGATCGCAGCGCCAGTCAAGCCCGATTACGTCGCCGCCTGCCTCGGCCACCATCTCGAGGAGGTGCGTTGCCCCATGAGCGAAATGGATGAGCGGCACGTCACCTTTGACCCCGGCGATCACGTTCTTTTGGTGCGGCAGCACGAACTCGCGGTAGTCGCTCGGACCGAGAGCACCCACCCAGCTGTCGAAGAGCTGGACCACCTGCACCCCAGAATCGATCTGTGCATTGAGGTAATTGATGATGACGCCGGTGAGGTGCTCCATCAGTTTGTGCCAGGCCCCGGGCTCGGCGAACATCATGGCCTTGGCATGCTCGTAATTTCTCGATCCGCCGCCCTCGATGATGTAGCTCGCGAGGGTGAAGGGCGCTCCGGAGAAGCCGATGAGCGGAACTTTTCCATCAAGCTCCCTGAGCACGAGCTTGATGGCCTTCATGAGGTACTCGATCTGGTTGGCCGCATCGATGGGCTTGAGCTTCTGCACGTCGGCCATGGTGCGCACAGGGTTATGGATCACGGGTCCTTCGCCCTTGGCGAACTCCAAGCCGATTCCCATGGGTTCCAGCGGGAGCAGGATATCGGCAAAGATGATCGCAGCGTCTATCTCGTAGCGCCGCACTGGCTGGATCGTCACCTCTGCGGCGAGCTCAGGCGTCTTGCACATCTCCAGGAAGGTGTGCTTTGCCCGGATCTCGCGGTATTCCGGCAAATATCTTCCCGCCTGGCGCATCATCCATACCGGGGTACAGTCAACGCTTTCACGTCTGCATGCCTTCAAGAACCTGTCTGCTCTGGACATCGTGTCTCCTCTATCCTGGAAATGGTAAGCACTGTGCCGCAAAGCCCCATAATAGTCTGTTGCCGGGGAAAACTCAAGGAAATTTTGTGATTTTCCCTGAAAAGCCCCTGTTAATCCTTTCTCCGGAAAGAGAGGGCTGCGAACGTGAGCATGATTGCGGATATGCCGATCACGACGGTTAGGTCCAGCGAGAGAGGGAACTCCGGGCCGAGACGAGATTCTGCGTTGCTCAGCAGTGCATGCTTTAAAGCGTCGATTCCGTAGGTAAGCGGATTGATATGCGTTAACTCGCGGAGGGCATGCGGCATGGATGACACCGGATACATGGCCCCGGAAAGGAAGAACATGGGCATCACGATGAAATTCATGATGATATTGAACCCGTCGAAGGAGGTGAGACGCGCCGCTATGAGGATGCCGATGGAGGTGATGCAGAAGGAAACGAGTGTGGACACCGCGACGACCTCAGCGAACTGCAGAGAAGTGATTCGTATGCCGAGAAAGGGGATGAGGACCAGGATGATGACCGCCTGGGCCACGGAGATGGCCGTGCCCGAAATAGCCTTGCCCATGATGATGGAAAGTCGGGAGATAGGGGCCACGAGCATCTCCTTCATGAACCCGAATTCCCGGTCCCAGACGATCGAGATGGACGAGAAGATCGATGCGAAGAGGATCGTCATGCCGATCATGCCGGGAAAGATGAACTGCAGATAGGAGAAGCCGGCCTGCGGGCGGATGAGGGCGCTCATGCCGTTCCCGACCACGAAGAGCCAGAGCACGGGCCGCGCCAGCGTACCGAGGAGGCGGCTCTTTTCCCGGAAGAATTTTTTGAACTCCCGCAGACAGATGACATATATGGGCCGGAACTGGATCACCTCTGCGCCCTTCTGTGGCTCCGGACGAACTCACGCGTGACCTCTTTATCGTTCTGGAGCATTTCGTCCCTTATGGTCCTGCCCGTGAGCAGAAGGAACACATCGTTCAGCGTCGGCTTCTTGAGGCTCACGGAAAGAGTTTCGACAGTCAGCGCGTGGATCAGCTTCGGGATGAATTCTTCGCCCTTCTCGGTTTCAAGCGAGAGGCCGCCGTTCTCCTCGCGCGCAGCGATGTTGAACGTATATCCGATTTCCTGGATCGCACGCAGGTTGTCCGCGGTCACGAGATGGATGATGTCACCGTGCACCATCTCCTTGAGTTTCGAAGGGGTGCCCATGGCGATGATCTTCCCGTGGTCGATGATCGCAATGCGGTCACAGTTCTCGGCTTCTTCCATGTAATGGGTGGTCATGAACACGGTGATCTTCTCTTTCTTTCTGAGCATGTTGATGAAGTCCCAGATCGTCGTCCGCGTCTGCGGGTCGAGGCCGAGAGTAGGCTCATCCAGGAACAGGACGCGCGGATAGTGAAGCAGGCCCCGCGCGATCTCAAGGCGACGCTTCATGCCGCCGGAGAAGTTCTTGATGAGGTCATGCTTCCGGTGCTGGAGCTCTACGACGCTCAGCATCTCATCGATCCTGCGCTCGGTGAGCTTGCGGTCGAGGTTGTAGAGATAGGCGTGAAACTTCAGGTTCTCATAGGCCGTGAGCCCCGTGTCCAGCGTGGTGTCCTGAAAGATGAGTCCTATTGCCGACCGCACCTCATCCGGATGCTTGGCACAGTCGTATCCGGCGATCGCAGCACTTCCGCCGGTGGGCGAGAGGAGCGTGCAAAGGACGTTGATTGTCGTGGTCTTGCCCGCCCCGTTCGGCCCGAGGAAGCCGAAGATTTCTCCCTCGCTCACCGCAAAGGATATTCCGTCTACGGCGTGTACATCCTTGAACTGTTTGGAAAGATTTTGTACGCTAATGATAGTCATTTTCCGACTGCTGACTTGCAAGGCTCAAATGCACATAATGCTCGCATGACAAGGGCCAAGCAGTATGCTCAGCAAATTTGGAGTTCAGCATTCCACGGCAGAGCCGTGCTTCGATGTTTCATTCGATTTGCCACTCCATCCTGTCCTTTGGCACGTGCCACTTGATGAAGTTGTACATGATGCCGAGAGGCGCCACCTCGATTCCCTTGAAGCGCTTGTGAACGACCGGCAGGGCGTCGGGAACATACAGGAATGCATAGGGCTGCTCCTCGGCCAGGATCTCATGGATGCGGTAGTAGATCTTCTTGCGCTTTTCGATATCGAAGGTGCGGCGACCCTCCACGAGAAGCCGGTCGACCTCCGCATTCTTGTAGCCGATGAAATTGTATTCTCCTTTTTTGGTCTTGCTCGAATGCCAGATGTCGTAGATATCCGGGTCGCGGCCCATGCCCCATCCGAGGATAATGGCGTCGAAGGAACGCTTGTCTATCTGTTCCAAAAAAGCCTGCCATTCCATGACCCGAATGTTTACGTCGATACCGACCGCCTTAAGGTTTTGCTGGATGATCTCGGCGGAGCGGATTCGCTCATTGTTCCCCTGGTTTGTGAGGATTGTGAATCTGAATGGTTTCCCATCCTTCTCCAGGATGCCCTGGCCGTTCAAGTCCTTCCAGCCTGCTTCGGCAAGCATCTTCTTGGCGCGTTCCGGGTCATGGGGGTAGCTCTTGGCCTTGTGATTATAAGCCCAGGAGACGTATGAGAAGGGCCCGGTACAGGGTTTGCCGAGGCCGAGGAGTATGCCGTCGATGATGCTTTGCCGATTGATTGCATAGGAGAGCGCCTGACGCACCTTGACGTCGCCGAAGAGGGGGTTCGTCAGATTATATCCCATATAGGTGTACGCATTCGCCGGGTAGCGGAACTTGCGGTAATTCTCCCTGATCCTCCGCGTCTCGCTCTTCCTGAGGTATTGGAGTGGAGAAAGCCCCATCATGTCCACGCCGCCGGAGAGGAGTTCCTGGAACATGGTTGAGCTGTCGGGAATGATCCGATAGATGAACTGGTCGATGTTCGGCCTCCCCTCAAAGTACTGATCGTTCGCATCGAGCACGATCTTCTGGCCTGTAATCCACTCCTTGAACTTATACGGCCCCGTTCCGACAGGGTTCCGGTTGAATTCATCGTTATTTATGTCCTTCCCCTCCAGCACGTGCTTCGGAATCATGCCTATGGCCCAGCTCTCCAGGGCCGGGGAAAATGGCTCCGCGTAGGACACCCGAAAGATGTAACGGTCAACGACTTCGGCCTTCTTGACGTCCATGTATGAACTGCTGTAGGGAGTAACAACCTTGGGATCGATGAGTTTCTGATAGGTGAACAGACAGTCATCGGCGGTAAATTCCACGCCGTCATGCCATTTGATGCCCTTGCGAATGTGGAAAGTGACGGCTTTGCCGTCGGCTGATACGTCCCATCGCTCGGCGAGGTCGCCCACGAGCCTGATGTCCTTGTCGTACTTTACGAGGCCATTGAAGACCTGGTCATTGATCGATCCCGATGCCGAATCGTTCGCTATTACCGGGTTCAGTCTCCGGGCGTCTCCGATTGAACTCTCTACGAACGTGTTGGGGTTTCGCTCCGCTTGCTGACCGCAGGCAAGGACGAGAAAGAAGAAGGGAATTATATAAATTGTGAGCTGTTTATTCATGCTTCAGAACTGTGTCAGCGGCGCGCGAGGGGACCAGGAGGCGCGGTTCGAAGAAGCAACTGAACTTTCACGTGACCGGGTCGCCGCACTCCCGATGTCCGCTCGCAATGACAGCCTCCCGCGGTTAGCCGCAACTATCGTATTAAAAACAAAAGGGTAGGCATGGCCTACCCTTCAGGATGTGCTGCGACATCAAAGCGCCATAATCAGATTATTTTGCTGGCGCCGGTGCCGGGGCCTGCGCGGGCGGGGCGAGCGGCACTGCCGGAGCCTGCTGTGTCTGCTCCTGTTTTACCCCTTCCATGACCGAGCTCTTTTTCGACGTTGTGAGCGCGAGGCCGAGCGACGTTATCATGAAAAGGACAGCGGCGCCGGTGGTGAGCTTGGCCATGAAGCTCTGCGCCCCCCTCGGCCCGAAAACGGTCTGAGACGCACCTCCGAAGGCCGCGCCGATGTCAGCGCCCTTTCCTTTCTGTAAAAGGACCATCGACACCAGGATGGCGGAGACGATGACATGAAGCGTTATTAAGAAAATACGCATTGCTGAGTTCCCTCCTCATTCTTAACCACAGCAGCACCGAGATCTCCGGGAAAATCGCCGAAGCCGGAAGCATCATATAATGTGCAGCCGGAAAGCGCTGCGAAGTCCTTCTCTGCGCCCCTGTGAACCGAATATCTAGGTAAATTTTACGAGCGCCGCAAACGATTCTGGCTTGAGGCTTGCGCCGCCCACGAGTGCTCCATCGATGTCAGGCATGGACATGAGCGCCGACACATTCTCCGGTGTGACGCTCCCGCCATACTGTATGCGAAGCAAACCGGCGACATCTTTGCCGTAAGAGATCTGGACCTTGCTCCTGATGAAGCTGTGGATCTCGTTCGCCTGGTCCGGGGTTGCGGTCTTGCCTGTGCCGATGGCCCAGACCGGTTCGTAGGCGACGATCACTTTA
This sequence comes from Nitrospirota bacterium, assembly GCA_035623825.1. Taxonomy (GTDB): domain Bacteria; phylum Nitrospirota; class UBA9217; order UBA9217; family UBA9217; genus DASPSR01. The sequence goes on along the minus strand of DASPSR010000028.1, from coordinate 8,983 downwards.
TCCATCTCTGCCGCCGTGACGCCCTGAAGCGCACCGGCGACCTGTCGCTCAATCACCGCGTTTGCAGCGCCTGCCTCTCGCTCTTTCAGGGTTTCTCCGACGCAGACGATGGGAAGCAAGCCTTTGTTCAGGGCCTGTCTGATCTTTCTGTTCACCGTCTCATCGGTTTCGCCGAAGAACTGTCTGCGTTCACTGTGGCCTATGATAACATATTTGCAGCCCAAATCCAACAGCATTTCGGCCGATATCTCCCCGGTGAAGGCTCCTTTATCCTCCCAATGCAGGTTCTGGGCCGAAAGGGCGACCCCCGTTCCCTTGATCGCCTCGGCCACGGCCTGAAGAGCGGTGAACGGAGGAGCGAGAACGACGTCTCTGTCCCTGACCCCGCCGATGTGCGGGATGAGCTTGCCCGCCAAGTCACGCGCCTCGGCCGTGGTCTTGTTCATCTTCCAGTTTCCTGCCATGATGGGCCGTCTTTTTGGATTCATCTTGAATTCCTTTCATCGTGCAAAGATTGAGAACAGAAAAAACTCCCATTGGTCTTGCGGGCATGTCGATCGGCCCTGCGAGGGACTCGGATCTTGTTAATCCCCATCGTCCGTGAGGGCTGCAAGTCCGGGGAGTTTCTTCCCTTCCAGCAGCTCCAACGATGCGCCGCCGCCCGTCGAGATGAAAGTGATGCTGTCGGATACGCCTGCCTTGTGCACCGCCACATCGGTGTCGCCGCCTCCGACGATGGTCAGGGCGTACGAATCGGCCACTGCGCGCGCAATGGCGAAGGTCCCGCGCGAGTAGGCGTCTTTTTCGAACATGCCCATGGGGCCGTTCCAGATGATGGTTTTCGCGTTCTGGAGCGCTTCGGAAAAGAGCCTCGTCGTAGCCGGACCGATATCAAGCCCCACCCAGTCCTTGGGGATCTCCTGAGAGGTCACGATCTTTGCCTCAGCCCCATCGTTCATGTTCTCGGCGACCACGAAATCGACCGGCAGGTAGAATTTTATCCCGGTATCCCGCAGACCCTTTCGGATGTTCTGGGCCATCTCGAGCATCTGTGTCTCAACAAGTGAGTTGCCCACTTCCTGGCCCCGGGCCTTGATGAACGTGAAGGCCATGGCGCCGCCGACGATGATCTTGTCCACCTTGTTCTGAAGGTTCTCTATGACGCCGATCTTTCCTGAGACCTTCGCCCCGCCGAGAATGGCCACGAAGGGCCGCACGGGATCAGCCACAGTCTTCTGAAGGTAGTCGATTTCCCTCTTCATCAGAAACCCCGCTACGGCGTATTTCACGTGTTTAGCGATGCCGAACGTCGATGCATGCGCCCGGTGGGCGGTGCCGAAGGCGTCGTTCACGTATACGTCGGCAAGGGAAGCCAGTGCCTTTGAAAACGCCTCGTCGTTCTTCTCTTCCTCGGCGTGGAACCGGAGATTTTCGAGAAGGACCACATCTCCCGGCCGCATTCCCTGTACAGCGTACTCGACGTCCGGTCCGACGCAGTCGTTCAGGAAATTTATCTCCTTGTTGAGGAGTCGGTTGAGCCGTTTTGCCACCGGGGCGAGGCTGTATTTCGCGTCGGGCTTGCCCTTGGGACGGCCGAGGTGCGATGCGAGGATCACTTTCGCGCCCTCGTCGATCGCATAGTTGATGGTCGGCAGCGTCGAGCGTATTCTGCCGTCATCGGTAATGTTGCCGTTCTCATCGAGCGGCACATTGAAGTCAGCCCGGATGAAGACCCGCTTGCCTTTTAAGTCAACATTTTTGATCGTCTTTTTGTCCATGCCGCACCTCACGGGAGAAGAATTCAGAATTTCAAACACAGAATTCCGAAAGGATTAAAGCGCCAAGGATCAAATTCCAACGGCTTCGGGCACTGAAGTGTGGAGCCTGGCAATCGTTTGCGATTGTCTGTTCGAAGGTCGTCTTCTCCTACAGCCCCTTCTTCGCCATCATGATCGCAAGGTCGCGAAGCCTGCATGAGTAGCCCCACTCGTTGTCGTACCAGGATATAACCTTCACCATGGTATTGTCCATGACGCTCGTAAGCGCCGCATCCACGATGGAGGAGTGGGGGTTCCCCTTGAAGTCAATAGAGACGAGAGGCTGCTCCTCGAACTGGAGTATCCCCCTCATTTTGCCCTCTGCGGCGGCCTTGAAAGCGCCGTTCACCTCGTCCTTGGTGACCTTGCGGGAGACCTCGGCTGCAAAGTCCACGACCGACACCGTCGGCGTGGGAATGCGGAGCGATATGCCGTCGAGCTTGCCCTTGAGTTCCGGCAGCACCAGGGAAACAGCCTTGGCCGCGCCGGTCGATGTCGGAATAATGGACAGAGCGGCGGCCCGGGCTCTGCGGAGATCCTTGTGCGGCAAGTCGAGGAGCCGCTGGTCATTGGTGTAGGAGTGGATGGTGTTCATGAGCCCGTGCACGATGCCGAAATTGTCGTGGAGCACCTTGGCTACGGGTGCGAGGCAGTTCGTGGTGCAGGAGGCATTGGAGACGATGTTGTGCTTCGCGGGATCATAGGTATGCTCGTTCACGCCGATTACGAACGTGGCATCGGGGTCCTTTGCCGGTGCAGAGATGATCACTTTTTTGGCGCCCGCCTTGAGGTGCTTCTCCGCGCCGGCGCGATCCACGAAGCGTCCGGTTGACTCAATGGCTATGTCGACCTTCAGGTCCTTCCAGGGCAGCTCAGCAGGGTCGGCCTTTGCCGCGACGGCCACCTCCTTGCCGCTCACGATAAGCTTGCCGTCGCCAGCCTTTACATCCGCATCGAAGCCGCCAAACATGGAATCGTACTTCAAGAGATGTGCGAGCGTCTTTGCGTCAGTCAGGTCGTTGATAGCGACGATCTCGAGGTCCTTGTTGTTCAGGGACGCACGAAACATGTTCCTTCCGATTCTGCCGAATCCGTTGATTGCAACTCTTACAGCCATGGTAGCCTCCTTAAAGAGCAAGTTTAGAATTCAAAACGGGAATCGCATCGTTAGCTTAAGCATGCGCGAGCATGCCCAGTTATCTTAGTCTATCATTTCCAGATTTGATTCAGCCCAGCTTGTTCATCACGAGCCCCGTCAGGAGCTTTGGATAGAAGTAGGTGGCCTTCTGCGGCATGCGCTCGCCTGCGGCAGCGACCTCCTTGACCTCGCTCACCTTCGTGGGATTCATGAAAAAGACGATATCCGCAGAACCGTTCTGAATCCGCTTTACCGCATCATCGACATCTTTGATGTATTCAATATTGAGACCGAGCTTGTGGGTCTTTATCTTGATCCCCAGAAGCTTGTCGATGACCAGGTGATGCAGGATCGAGACATCCAGCCTCCGGTAAGCGGGCGATTTGTCCGGAAGAAGGACATCCATGTCGTCCTCGTTCCTCAAGGACAGGAGATAGTAGCTGTGCTCGCCCTTGACTATCATCCCAAAGACATGGGCATGGTCTGCGCGGTGAACCATGGTGTCCAAGACCGTCCGCCGGTCCGCATGCTCTGACTTCTCGTCGAAATCGATACGCTCGATATTGAAGTAGCGGTTCAAATCATCCTCGAACCGTTGCGGATTGAAGCCGGTCAGGTTGAAGAGCGCCCGGTGTGCCGGAAGGATAGTCAGCCCCGGGTCTTCAAGGCGAGCCAAATACATGGCTACATAGTTGTACGGCTCGTCGCCGGTGAATGCCCCGTCTTCTTTGCGCCGTTCATTTCGATAGTTCAGCGATGTGTCGTAGCGGTGATGGCCGTCAGCGATGAATAAGGGCCTGTCCACCATTTCCCGGACAATGGCCTGGATATCCTGTTTACCATTCAGGGTCCAGACGCGGTGCAGGACACCATCGCTGTTCTTCACTTCCATGTCGGGCCTCGAGGTCATCTTCGCGAGAATTCCTGATGTCTTCCCCTGCGGGTCGGAGAAGAGCGAGAATATCTGGCTGAAGCTCGCCTTGCATGCGCGCAGGAGGTTCAGGCGGTCCGTCTTGGGGCCCGAGAGCGTCGTCTCGTGAGGCCTGACGACGCCCGAGTCGTAGTCCTCTATCCTGACCAGGCAGATGAATCCTCGCAGCCGCTTGACGACTTTTCCGATAGGGTACTCCATCTCATAGATATAGAGTGAAGGTTCCGGACTTTGCCGCAGTATATCCGCTTTGAACCAATCCTCCAGAAGAGCGGCCGCACGGGTATACCGGTTGTCGTCCTCGGTGTCAGCGGGGCTCTCGAGACCGAATTCGAGCCGGACGATGTTATGGGGGCTTTTTCTGTAGAGCTCCTGCTGTTCGACCGGCGATATGATGTCATAGGGCGGACAGACGAGATTACCGATAGAGCCCGCTTTCGTCTGATCATATAAGATTCCCCTGAAGGGGGTTATTGTTGCCATCTATTGAATCCTTGCCGGAATCCCGCCGTAACTATGCTCCAAAAGACTTCTTTTATAGCACAGCGCCTGTTTTATTGTCAATAGATTTTGCATAACACGTGGTTGACAATTTCGTCTCATTGTGCGATTATCCCTGCGCATATGAGAATTGTCCGCGGCGTAAAAAACTACAGCGAAAAGCTTCCGAACCCCGTGCTGACCCTTGGCAATTTTGACGGTGTGCATCTGGGGCATCAGGCGATATTCAGGAGAGTCGTGGACCGGGCGGCGGAAATAGGCGGCACGAGCATCGCCTTCACGTTTGAGCCTCATCCGCTCAAGGTGCTTGCTCCGGAACGCTCGCCGAAACTCCTCAACACCTTCCATGGGAAGATGGAGCTTTTTGAGGCCGCAGGCATCGAAGTGGTCATCTGTGCGAACTTCACCCGCGAGTTCGCCGATCAGAACCCAGAAGATTTTGCTCGAGATGTGCTCCATAAAAAAATAGGCGTCCGGGAGGTGTATGTGGGATACGACTACGCCTTCGGCAAGGGGCGCGAGGGGAGCATCGAATCGCTCAAAGTGATGGGAAAGACCCATGGATTCAGGGTCGGGGTCGTTGATGCGGTGCAGGTGGATGGGACCGTGGTGAGCAGCTCCATCATCCGGGACCTTATTTCGACAGGGCGGGTAACCGAAGCGGTTCCCTTTCTCGGCAGGCGCTATACGATCGAAGGCGAGGTCGTGCACGGCTCACACCGTGGCCATTCGCTCGGGTTTCCTACGGCGAACCTTCGCATTTCCAATGAGCTCCTTCCGGCATATGGTGTCTATGCTGTGCTTGCCACAGTGGATGGGCTAAGGCTCAAAGGGGTCGCCTCCATAGGAGTAAGGCCCACCTTCGATACCGGTTCGGTGTCTGTCGAGGTCTATCTCTTCGATTATGCCGGGGACCTGTATGGCAAGCAAATAACCGTATCTTTTGTGAAGCGGCTGCGAGGGGAGGAGAAATTCCCCAGTGCCGAGTCGCTGGTGCGCCAGATCCGGAAAGATGTGCAGGAGGCAGAGCTGGTTCTGCAAGGCCTCTGATTCCTGTTGGCACGTTCACGGCTGGTTTCCTTGCACCAACTGCAGGGTATTCCATGGCGCCGGCTGCAGCCCCCCATCGGGATTCCTGAAATGGGTTGTTTTAATGAATGATTCCAGCCATGGTTGTTTGGTCGTGAAAGATAATGAGCACGAGGAGGTGATGATCGATGGCATGCGGCAAAAAATGCGGAACGAAGAAGACGACCACGAAGAAAACGGCTAAGAAGAAATAGCTCGGACATGCGGCGGGTGAAACTACCCGCCGTTTTTTTGCTGTGGGAAAGCGCTGCCGTGAGACCGAAAGAAGCAAACAATCCGATTACTCAGAAACCTATGGCGTGCTAAGCGATGAGCCTCACAAAAAAGGGCGAACGGAAAGGCCTGGGAACAGGTTCCTCGTATTGGTTATATTCCTTATTTTTTCTCCTCCGTCTTATTACTTCCCGCAGACCTGACATACAGCATCCGTAGGTTGAATAAGACCGAGTCGAGCAGTCCCTGCTCATCATCGGTCAGGTTGCCCTTGGTCTTATCCTTCAGCATCCCGAGGATATCGATCATCTGCTTCGCAACCGGAAGATCTTGTGCAGGCTCGTTCGTCTGGGGATTCGGTATGTTCCCCAGGCCCACCTGAGCGGTGGTGGCAAGGGACAGTATAAACGATGAAAAATCCAGTTCTTGATAAGACCCGGTTCCTGCCCGCTCCGCAGGGCCCCCCGTAACGTTTTCCGTATTGGAATGTCCTTTTTCAGGCTGTTTGTCCTTGGGTTCCGAAGAGCCCCCGCTGGCCTCGGACGAGTATACGCGGCGATCGCGGATGACAAAATCTTTTTCCTTATTTTCTCCTTCCATAGTTATCGGCCTCCATGCGTCAGGATCTTTCCGATCCTATTGTTTTTGTAAGAGATAATTTAACCTTCAGGGTTCCCTTCTGTCAATATTAAATTGACTTTTACGGCAGGTTGTGATAGAAACTTCAGTCTCACACGTCGCAAGGAGTTTGCGTGAAGACAGCTGTCATAATCCTGGGGCATGGAAGCCGAAGCATAGAAGCGGATGAAACAGTAAAGCGGGTGGTGGTCGAGGTCAGGAAGATCGGCGGCTATGAGATCGTGGAGCACGCGTTTCTGCAGCACGTACGGCCCACACCGCATGAAGCATTGGAAAAATGCGTCCAGCAGCAGGTGGAAAAGATTGTGATCGTGCCTTTTTTTATACAGGCAGGTGCTCACGTATCAAGAGACATCCCGGAGTTGGTTGAGAAGGCAAAGAAACAGTATGCGAATATAGACATCGTCGTAACGGATTGTGTGGGCGCGCATCCTCTGATGGCGCAGATCGTGACGGATCTGATCGGGAAAGCCGAATAATTTCGCGCTTGAAGGATACGGACCATTTAGAAAAATACAAATATTCTTATCAGAGGTCGATTTGCAAAAGACTGTTAAGGGTCGAAACAGGCAAGATCCGTAGAATAGCCATCGAAACTCCGGATTCTGAAGCTTAAGATCATAAGGATGAGGTTCTGAAGTCCATGCTTGCTGCCAGGGAACAACTTGATGTTGTAAAGCGAGGTGCAGTCGAGATCATCAATGAGGATGATCTGCTGAAGAAGCTGGAGCGCTCCGTTGAGAGCAGCAAGCCTCTCAAGGTGAAGGCAGGTTTCGACCCGACTGCCCCGGACATCCATCTTGGCCATACGGTGCTGTTGAACAAAATGCGGCAGTTCCAGGAGCTCGGGCACGAGGTGATCTTCCTCATCGGCGACTTTACGGGCATGATCGGCGATCCCACGGGCAAGTCCGAGACCAGGAAGCACCTTACGAAAGAGGAGGTCATCGAGAACGCCAGGACGTACCGGCAGCAGATCTACAAGATACTCGACCCGGGATTGACCAGGATTGTATTCAACAGCGACTGGATGTCGAAGATGACAGCCGAAGAGATGATCCAGCTTGCAGCCAAACATACCGTTGCCCGGATGCTCGAGCGCGAAGATTTCAAAAAACGGTATATGGCGGCACTGCCGATCAGCATCCATGAGTTCCTCTATCCGCTTATTCAGGGGTATGACTCAGTGATGCTGAAGGCAGATGTGGAACTCGGAGGGACAGATCAGAAGTTCAACCTGCTTGTAGGGCGGGAGCTTCAGAGGGATTACGGCCAGGAGGCGCAGTCGCTCGTGCTTATGCCGCTCCTCGAAGGGCTCGACGGCGTTAACAAGATGAGCAAGAGCCTGGGGAATTATATCGGCATTACCGAGCCGGGGCGGGAAATATTCGGCAAGGTGATGTCCGTGAGCGACGAGCTGATGTTCCGGTACTATGAGTTGGTGAGCTCGGTCTCGCTGACTGAATTGGAAGGGATCAAGAAGGACATTGCCGCCGGCACCCTCCATCCCATGGAGGCAAAGAAGCGGCTTGCTGTGGAGCTTGTGGACCGTTTCTGTGGCGTAAACGAGGGAGCGAACGCGAGGGCCGAGTTCGAGAAGGTCTTCAGCAGGAAAGATATTCCCGACGATATCGACGTTGTGGAGGTTCCCTGGGACAGCGATAAAATGAAACTCGCAAAGGTTATTTCCGCGACCGCTGCGGTTCCGAGCAGTTCAGAGGCGAGAAGGCTTATCAAGGCAGGAGCGGTAGAAGTTGACAGGCAGAAAGTAACCGACGTCGATGCCGAACTATCGGCGGACGCTTCGGTGGTGACCGCGATTCCGTTCAACGAGGTATATACAATACGCATCGGGAAGAAACGTTTTTTAAAGGTTGTACCGAAGAAATAAAAAAGTAACTTTACGATGAAGAAAAATCTTGACAGGGGATATTGCTTGTGATAAATTGCGCGCTCGTTCGGCGGTAAACCTCGGGTAAAACCTCGAAGTTGTATGCATATCAACCGAGCATTACATTAATCACCGCATAATTTACGGAATAATAAATTTTCTTGACAAAGAAATTCTATTTTGTTATTATTATTATTCTGCGGATGATGCAGAAAAATGGTCTTTGAAAACTAAATAGGTGCAAGAATCCCAAACATTTTTCCTAAAAAAGATGTTTGGGATCGGCGGGTTTTTGAGTATAAAACTAGTCAAGTTACCTTGAGTAACATTGTAAAGGGTCAAATTTTTTTGGAGAGTTTGATCCTGGCTCAGAACGAACGCTGGCGGCGTGCTTAACACATGCAAGTCGGACGAGAAGTCCGTAGCAATACGGATTGTAAAGTGGCGCACGGGTGAGTAACACGTGGGTAATCTGCCCTTGAGTTTGGGATAACCCCGCGAAAGCGGGGCTAATACCGGATAAGACCACGGGGATCAAAGTCCCTGAGGTAAAAGATGGCCTCTATTTATAAGCTATCACTTAAGGATGAGCCCGCGGCCCATTAGCTAGTTGGTAGGGTAATGGCCTACCAAGGCTATGATGGGTAGCTGGTCTGAGAGGACGATCAGCCACACTGGAACTGAGACACGGTCCAGACTCCTACGGGAGGCAGCAGTGGGGAATATTGCGCAATGGGCGAAAGCCTGACGCAGCAACGCCGCGT
>DASPSR010000019.1:0-69306 GCA_035623825.1 Nitrospirota bacterium | reverse complement strand
GGCAAGGTGGGATTCAGCAATGACAACCATCCCGCTGATGCCAAATGGACTGAATTCATGGAAAGCGACTTCGACAATCGTCGCCTTTGCCTCGAGTGCGGCATTTTTGAGTGTTTCTTGTACAAACTCTAAATTGCTCAGGGTCTTGGGGTTGCAATCCCTCAACTCCAACAACAGGTGGGTTCCCAGCGCGTGCAACCTCTTTGCCTCCTTCTCCGCCCGCCGAACTTCCCCGGGACGCCTCCCGGTTCCACGAGCACCGCCTCCCGCTCTCGCGCGTGAGGGCTATAGACACCGAAACATGGCCGCCTCTGCATCAGACGGAGCCCAACATCACTAAAATTTAAATGTCATTTATCAAAAATACTTGCCTTTGTCAAGGATAAAATGGATTCGACCTCATTTTTTTTCACGGCTCGTTGACGGCGAGCAGTTTCATGATTTTTCATCGCTCTCAAACCGATTTTTCGGGCGGATTACGGGGAAAAACCGGAGCCACTGAAAAAAATCTTTACATCCATCTCAGATAGTTTTAATATTGGTGTCTGGTTCACTGCCAAGGGATGAGGGAGTCTTGAGTTTAGGTCTAAGAAAGCCGTATCGAAACGGCAGCCGCACGTCGTGAATGCTCAGATAAACTTCCCAATTCCTTAGATCCCATGAACTAATTCGGAGGTATTCCATGTCCGGCAAGAACGGTTTTGTGAAGGTTGCGTCGGTACTCGTGAATCCGGAGATCTTTACCAGGCCCTATACCTGCGATGTCGAAAGATACGACTGCAAGTCTCAGTGTTGCTACCGGTCCTGCATCGTGCCTGAGCAGGAAGCACGGAAGATCGAAGAACACCTGGACGGCATTCTTAGCTACCTCACGCCGGAGAACCGCGGGGCGCTCAAAAAGAACGGTTCGGTGCTTGGCGTCTGCGCCAAGCAGTGCCCCACAGGCTGCGTGATACATGAAGACGAGGCACAGGCCATCCGGAGAAACTTCGGGGGATCTGATTTCCATTGCGTGTTGCTGTTCAACAACAATTGCGCCCTGCTCTATACCAACCAGCAGGGGCTCCGTTACTGTGCTGTGCATTCCTATGCCATGGAAAAAGGCATGGTCTGGGAGGAGTTCAAGTTTGCAGACTGCGTCCAGTACCCGCTCTCGTTCTACACCGACAAGGATGGGACGCAGGTGCTCTCCATCCAAGATACGCCGTACCTTAACCATATCCCCTGCATGAAGAAACCTGCAGGAGAGCCCATGTACAAAAGCCTCAAGAAGACCATTGAGGCGTTTCTGGGAAAGGCTTTTTACAAGGAACTCGCGGCCTGTGCCGGGAGGATGGCTAAAAAATAGCCATTCGGCCACGTCACATCATTCGATGTACAGAGCCCCGGCATCCATGATATACTTATGATCTTATGGGCAACCTTTTCATTAGCTTCTCCATTGCCATCGGTAGCGCTATAGGCCTCGTCACGTTGAGCAAGGTATTCAACCTCGATGTCTACACGAGCCGCATCTTCCCGCTCATCCCGATCCTCTATGCAATCATCTACGAAGTCCTCGAACGCAGCAGAACCGGCAAGGCAAAACCGATTCCGCCCTCACGGGCCAAGGATGAGATGAAGGCGGGCGCAAGAATAATTTTTCAGAACATTACCGTAGGACGGGTTATGGCCGATGTTGGCGTCAGTTTTATCATAAAGTTCGCTTTCGAGGTATTCTTTGTGGCCCTCTTCATTTATTTCAGCGGTCAGACGTTCGGATCCCTCTATGGCGACTTTAGCAGCGAGACCGTGGGCCGTTTCCTGCGAGGCGAACACCCCTGGCTGACTGGCCACGAGGGGCTCTATCTCCTCACCCTCCTGGCGTTCATCACGAGTTTTGGCACCGGCCTCTGGATCGGGTTCACCTCGCCGGCCAAAGCAATCCTTGAAGGCGTACTCGCTGGCGCGGCAGTGACCGTAATCACCGCAATGACGAACATGCTCATCCTCTACCGCAAGATCGAAGAGATGGCGAACCAGATGGCGGCATCCCTGGGATACGGCACGCGCATCGGCTTTGTGGCCGTGCTTTCCCTCCAGGTGCTGCTCTACGGCTTCTGGAGCGGCATCGCACAGAAGGCGAAGGAAGAGCGGGCACTCCGCGCGGCAATCAGGAAATCTGTCAAGAGGCCAAAGAGGTAGCCTTTTCAAAACCAACCATTGAAACCTCAGAACAATCCTTCGCAATCCTGGCACAGAGAATGGTATCGGTGGACAAGGCCGATTTCCGGCAAACTTTCAACTGATCTTCTTCGTTTCCTTGGTTTCTGCGTGTCAATGGTATGTTCAGTTTGTCCGATTCATCTGGCTTAAAACCGGCGGGCTTCCAGGAAATTTTCTTTCCAATAGGGATCAAGCAGGCTGTCCATCCTCACGGTCTTCCCCTTGCTGGGGGCGTGCACAAAGAGATTGTCGGCCACATAGATGCCGACATGAGAGTATTTCGTTCCGTCCTGTAGAAAGAACAGGAGGTCGCCTTTGCGGATCTCACGGTATGAAATGAGATGGGTTACGCGTCTCAGCGCCTTCGTGCCGTGCGGCACGTCCATGCCTGAGGCCAAGTAGCTGTACCTCACCAGTCCGCTGCAGTCAAAGCCCGCAGGGCTATCGCCATTGTGCTTATACGGCCGTCCGACCATCGTCAGCGCCGTATCGGCGGCCTTGGCACTGATAGAAAACGAGTATCCTTCTATGTGCTTCGTCTGCTGCGTCTGCGCACAGCCGGACGACAACAGCGTGACGCAGCAAAGAGTTGCCGCAAGTGTAAAAAATGCCCGCACCTGTCCTCCCGCTTCTGCGCTCCCATGCTAATCAAAAATTTCGACGATGTCAATGACCCTCGCTACAAATAACCTACACTATCGCCCAAACCGCATTGTATCTCTCGTGATCAGTCCAGAATCCTCTTGACCCTTTTTCCTCACCCTGCTATAGTCAGCGCATGAAGCACAAGATCACCTTCATACCGGACAACGTTTCAGTCGACATAGATGACAACACCAATCTCTTCAAAGCCGTGAAAGCTGCAGGTATGTACGTGCTTTCGTCCTGCGGCGGAAAGGGCAACTGCGGCAAGTGCAAGGTCGTAATCAAAGAGGGAAACGCCGACAGCGGCAAGTCGCGCTCCTTTCTGACCGTGGAAGAGGTTGACCGCGGCTATGCTCTCGCTTGTCTCACGCGTATCAAGAGTGATCTTACCGTAGAGATTCCGCCCGAATCGCGCATGCAGGCAAAGCACAAAATCGCCACGGGCGCGAAGATGGATGAACTGATCAATCTCATGAAGTCCGCTGGCGGATGCCTGGAGTCGCGCATCATCCGCGTGTACCTTGACCTAAACCCTCCCACCATAGACGACAACATCTCCGATTACGAGCGGCTCCGGCGTGCCCTTGACGAAAAGGGCTTTGACGCTTCGCACCTCCACATGAGCTACATGATGCTCAGCAAGCTGCCGCACGTGCTTCGGGAGGGGGATTGGAAAGTTACGGTTTCGGTGTTCAACGTCACCGCTGTCCTCGAAGTGCTCGACATTTTCCCAGGCGATGCTACGCGAACGGGCTACGGTGCGGCCGTGGACATCGGAACCACAACCGTCGTCGTCTACCTTGTGGACATGACGAACGGCCACATCATTGGCACGGCGTCATCGTACAACAGCCAGGTGAAATGCGGCGATGACGTGATCACTCGCATCGTGTATTCCACGGAGCGGAACGGCCTCAGCGAACTCCAGGAACTTGCCGTGGGCAATGTCAACTCCATGCTCTCTGAACTCGCAGAGAAGAATAATATCCCTCGAGGCATCGACTATATCGTGATAGCGGGCAACACCACGATGATGCACCTGTTCTATGGTGTCGATCCCCAGTTCATTCGGGAGGAACCGTACATCCCGGCAGCGACATTCTTTCCAATCATCCGTGGCAAAAGCGTCGGTTTCCAGTTCGATCCCCAGTCAATCATCTACTCCATTCCAAACGTAGCGAGCTATGTGGGCGGCGACATCACCGCAGGCGTGCTTGTGTCTCAAATCCATAAGCAGGACGCGGTCTCGCTTTTCATCGACATCGGGACAAATGGGGAGATTGTGCTCGGGAACAAGGACTGGCTCGTGACCGCGGCCTGCTCTGCTGGCCCGGCCTTCGAAGGCAGCGGCATCAAGTTCGGCATGCGCGCCATGGAGGGTGCCATTGAGGAAGTCGAGATCAACCCCAGAACCTTTGAGGTGAACTACCGGGTCATCGGGGATGTAAAGCCAATCGGCATCTGCGGTTCGGGTATGATCGATACCATTGCCGAAATGTACCTGAGCGGCGTAATCGATCAGAAGGGGAAGATCCGGGAGGAGATCAGTTCTAAACGGATCCGCAGGGGTGAGAGCGGGCTCGAGTACGTGCTCGCTTGGCGAGTGGAAAGCGCGATTAACAAGGAAATTGTGATCACAGAGGTCGACCTCGACAACCTGATACGTGCCAAGGCCGCTATCTACGCCGGCTTCTCAACGCTGCTAAGCCAGATGAACATGACCTTCATGGACATCGAAAAACTGTTTATCGCAGGCGGGTTCGGAAGATATATTGATGTCGAGCGCGCTATTACCATCGGTATGCTGCCTGACCTGCCGGTGGACAAGTTCCAGTTCCTCGGGAACACGTCCATCATGGGCGCCTACTATGCGCTCCTCTGTGACCGGCTGCGGCATGAGGCCGAGGATATCGCGCGTAGGATGACCTATATCGAATTGTCCGTGTCACGCAACTTCATGGATGAGTATCTCTCGGCGCTCTTCCTGCCCCACACGGACCTGAATGCCTTCCCCACGGTGAAGAAGGAACTGGAGAACAGACAAAAATCTCTACAGAATAAGGACTGACCGGGCTGCATTGCCGAACGCACCTATGGGAGGCATTTTTTTGTGGTATGGATGCCTACTGGAGTTGTTTCAATTCCGCAGGAACTCGATGCCGGCTCGATAGGTGTCATGATCGACACCGACTTTTTCTTTCCACTTCACAATTCCCTTCTTTTCCCCTGCATCGTCATTGAATATGACTACCCAAGAATGCTCTAAAGGATAACTGGTCCGTATGCACACTCCCGCATCGCTGATATCCTGAATCACGGCATTCAAAGCCGATCGTCCCTTAACCTCTTTTAACCTGAAACGATAATTACCGGTCCCCGTGAACGGCTTTCTTTCGAACCGTCTCCTTTCCGTCTTCAATCTCTTGCTTTCTTTGTCGCGCTCAAATACTTCCACGGCAGTTGCGGGGTCAACTTTCTTTAAACATTCAGGGCATATTCCATGGGTGAACGCAGCGCTGGAATTTTCTTGAACATAAGTCTCCACTTTCTGCCAATAGCCTTTATCATTGCGTATTTTTTTGCACCAGGCACACATGGGAAGCAGGCCATGCAGCGTCTTAGCCCTGTCGAGTGCCTGCTGCAGGTCGCGGACCAGTCTTTCTCGTTCCTGTTCGGCCAGCTTGCGTCTGCTGATGTCCTCAACCATCCCCAAGGCATAGAGTACCTCTTCATTTTGCCCGCGGATCGCAGTAACCGTAAGATCGACCCAGAGCGCCTCCCCGCTTTTTGTCATATACCGCTTCTCTAAGCGAAACATGGGGACTTTACCATGAAGAAGTTGCTTAGATAGACCCTCACTCTTTTCTACGTCTTCAGCGTGGGTCATTGCCCCAATGCTGCGCCCTATCATTTCATCTTCGGCATATCCAAGCATCTTGCAGAGAGCCTTATTGGCCTTGAGAACCTTGTAGTTCGGATCAGCGATGAGCATACCGAGCGGCCCGTCTTCGAAAATTGTGCGGAATCTTTCTTCACTTTGGCGCAGCTTCTCTTCGATCTGCTTGCGCAAGGTTATATCTCTCACCGCCTCGATGCCTGCAACGATTTTCCCTGTTGAATCTCTTAAAGGCGAGGCTATGATTTCATAGTGTAGGATTCCCTCATCGGTTACTCTCAATTGCTCTTTCTTGTGTATTCCTCCGTCCTCAAAAGACATGGCAAGATGACATCCTTCACAAACCTGGTCCTCGCACTGATACGCCCTGTAACAGAACTCTCCCTCGTGGTCCCCCACCATGTCTTTAGAATGCTGGTTTTGGTATAATATTCTATAGTCAATATCTTGAATGCTGATGCCTTCGCCTACGGCCGCGATTACCGCCTCGGTCTTTGCTCTTTCATCCTCTGCACGCTTCCTTGCTTCCCGCAGCAATTCGTCGGCCTCTGTACGCTTGGTAACATCACGCGAATTGACCACAATGCCCATAACCATGGCATTCTGAAGTTGGTTGCTCCCTGTGGCTTCGATCACGCGCCATGAGCCGTCTTTATGCCGGAACCTGAATTGGGTCGAAAGAGTGGCTTCGGGGGTCCGGATGACCTCGGCAAGCGCATTCCTTGCTTTTGATAAATCGTCAGGGTGAATTAGTTCGAAAGCATTCCTGCCAATTAAATCATCGACTGCGTATCCGAGCAGACGCTTAACAGAGGGACTTTCATAGGATATGGTGCCGTCTTCCTTGAGAATAGTGATGATGTCGGAGGAATTCTGAATTAATGAATAAAATAAATGTTCGCTCTCATGCATACAGGGTCCCGGGTTTAGTCGAAACGTGATCTCCCTTTCTGGGTAAAATAGAAGATATGTTGTATCCTGATAGGACACAGAGCTACCGTGATACCGATTTTTTTAGAATCAATGAGTACTGGAATAGAATATTTTGGCGGGGTAAGCGGAAGAAGTGGGCAGTTTCTGGACTCAAAAATAGCATACTGAAAAGAAAAAGTAAAGCGCTATTTAGTTGTTTTAGATTTTTTTTCTGGGTATTGTTGCATGTTTGAGCAACAATCGAAAAGAGAGTCTACATTTTCCCCATTCCTTGCTTATGCGTCCGCTACTGCGTAACGCCCCCGCCACTGGCCCGTGCCAAGAAGACTCCAGCTACCCGAACATTCCTGCAATCTGCTTGGATCAAGGTCTAGCTTGGATTAATTCCGTTATTGCTCTTCTTTCGCATTTGTGCTACTATAGGTTTATCTGAAGGATGCGAAATGGAGGGGCACCTTCATGGAATGGATTAAAGAAAAGCTGCTCAATGCGCTGTTCTACTTTGAAGTTCTGTCTATCGCATCAAGCATCCTTGGCTTTGCATTGATAGCAGGATATCTCTACGGATCGATACAGACCACCAAAGAGTATGATTCCATCTTAAAAGAATACGATTCAAACTTGGAAACGTTTCGGCATAATGTGGAGAATCAACAGGACTTTTACTTTTTGGGATATAAGGTGGTCACGAAGGGCAATGTTGTTACCGTCAAGGTAACTCCAAAGAGAAGGGCCAAGCTGGCGGAGACAAAGGAAGCTGCGTTAAGAACTATCATGGACCATGAGTTCTCGCAAGAAATTTATACCAAACTGATTGAAGAAAAAATGAGTCGAGTATTTCTGGTTGATGTAGCATCGCCCAACACCGCTGAGGCTAAGAAAGAGGAAGAAGGGATCGGTCCGATGAGGATCAGGTGAATTTCTTAAGCCCCTCACTGAACGTCACGGGCTCGATTCCGAAAGCGTCACGGATATCGCGCATGGAGCACACATTGTCCTCCTGCAGCATCACAATCTGGTCTGTTGTCAAGGGCGGATTCGAGAGGACGCTCTCGAGCACGCGAGTCATTGGCTCCATAAGAAATAATGGCAGGTGAACCGCCGGTCTTTTCAGGCCTAATGCCTTGGCAATCTCCACCATCACCTCTTCATAGGTCAGTTGCTGAGGTCCGCCAATCTCATAGATCTCATTCAGGAAAGCATTGTCCGTCAGAGCCTTGACCATACAGGACACGACGTCGTCTATGTAGATGGGCTGGACTCTGGACTTGCCCGAACCAATGACCGGCATGACTGGAGCGCGCCTTAGAACCTCCGACAGCCTTGAGGTGAAAGCATCTCCTGGGCCGTAAATCAGCGATGGCCTCAGGATAGTAAAGGGAATGCCGCTCTTGCGAACGAGCTCTTCGGCTTCCCACTTGGTCCGGTGATACTCACTTTTCGCCCCGGGACGTGTGCCGAGTGCGCTCTGGTGGAAGAAGTGGAGAACACCGGCTTTGCGCGCAGCCTCGACCATGTTCCGTGTTCCCTCCACATGCACGGTACGGAAAGATACGCCCGGAACCTCCTGAATAATACCGACGAGATGGACGACGCGCTCAACGCCCTCTACCGCCTTCTCGAGAGCAGTTTTGTTCTCAATATCGCCGGGGACCACCTCTACGCCGAGGTCGATGAGCGCCTGCGCCCTGTCCGGATGTCTTGCGAGAGCCCTAACCGGAAGTGCATCTCTGCGTAGGCGCCGGATCAGATGCCCGCCAACAAACCCTGTACCGCCCGTAACGAGAATCATGAATTGCCTCTCGTTTGAGATAGTAAGAACGGCTTATATACATCGCCTATAAAAAAGGATATCACAAAAATATCACAAAGGTGACGGGGATACAGGGAAATTCATTGTCGCATAAATTTGATTATAAGCTGGGTATGGGCACCCGGAGCAGCGGGGTGGGCCTGCGACTACACCCCCATGAGCGCCGAAAGCTGTTTGCCTGCTGGATTGTCGGGATCACCCTCGGGAGCACGGGGCGCCGGCGCAGAAGAGAATCGCCCTCTTCCCCCGATCATGCGGGAATGAGCGCGACCATGGCGGTAACTGCGGCGTTGTCGCCTGCCGGGTAGGTATCGAAATGACGATGGTGTTAAGACTGGACGGAAATCCCCACTCAAGGCTGATAAGCCAAAACATTCAATTCAAAGTCGCCCTTTCTAACAAAAGCGGCAGGGAATGTCCCTGCCGCAATCTCGTACTTCATCCTGTATCAGTGTCCTGCGCCAGCCGGGAAAAACGTGTAACTGACCCAGACGAGGATGCCGAGCAGGACGATTCCAAGACCGATACTCCATCCAATGAGCTTTTTCTCCACGGGAAGGAGCGGCTCCCATTCCATCTTTTTCAACTCTTCAGCCAGTTTCGGTTGTTCAGCCATAATAGTCTCCTTTCCTAACCTGCCAGTGGCGGTTTCACGCCGTGGAAGAAGATGTACGAAATAATGAGCCCGATCCAGATGATGAACCCGAAAAGCGAAATCACGTATACCGCCGCGAGCTTGCCGATGCCTTCCTCCCAAAGCTTCTTGAAGTTCGATACCAGACCTATCGTGAAGAAGGTCATAACGAAGAATATCCCACGGAACACGTTGGCCTCACTGGTCGCAGCCTTAGCCGCGCTCATAGTTGCCTTCGGGGCTTTAAGCTCATCGTTCAAGGGCGCTAGTTGTGCTTTTTCTTTTGCAATCTTGTCAGCTAGGGAAGCGGCTGCGGCCTTGTCGTTTGCGATCTGGTTCATCAGGGTTGCCTTTTCCTTGCGCTTCGCGGCGGACAACCGGCCCTCTTCGTCGGCAACCTGTTTATTCAGGGAGGCAAGTTGCATCTCATCGGTTGAGATCTGCTTCGTCAGCGGCGCTACTTGGCCGCTTAAATCGTTCACGCTCCTTGAGGCAGGAATGCATATAAGAAGGATGATGATAAACGTAACGACATAACCAATGACAAATTTCGGAAAGCGGTCCCATATCTGTCCAGGCCGCACTTTTTCACCGGGCTTGCACTCGATCACCGAGCACCAGATGATGGCCAGGACAAAAGCCCACACGCCGATGAAGATGTCGATGAAAACCTTGACCGTCGTGGCAGCACCCATGATCCATCCCTCTTTGTAATTCACGGCATCGACCGCGAGCGCCTTCGCGCGGATGAGCGAATCAGCCACGGCTCCGCTTGCTACGGCGGCTCCATCCGTCTTGACGGCCAAGCCCATCCATGCACCCGCGACCATTGGCTCTTTGTGGAGAAATGTCTCAGCAAAGAACGGCAGGATGATGAGTTCGACTACGGCGAAAATCACCACAAGCGAAGAGACCATGATAGGCACAACCGGTCTAGCCTTGATAGCGCCGCCCGTGGCGATAGCCGCCGACACACCGCAAATCGAAATGCCTGAGGCCAGTGGCGCGGCCCATTCGCGGCTGAACTTGAAGTACTTGCGCGCGATGAAGTAGACGAGCGCCCAGTAGATAAGGTACGCTTCGACGATGGCGCAGAGTCCTCGGAACATAACTGCCGAAGCGAGGCCAAGCTTCTCTGCCGCGGTCACACCCAGAAATCCGCCTAAGATGACAATAGCGGTTTTAATGTACAACTCGGGCCGCACGGCTTCTTTAATGGCTTCGGCAAGGCTTGGGACGAAGTTGCCGAAGAAGAGGCCGACGACAAGCGCGACAACAAATCCCGCTTCCGGCGTGAGTTTTAACGACCAGGTGATGCCGAACTTCTGCATATCCGGCGGCGTTGTCACAGCAATGTGCGCCCAGCTCCCGACAATCCAGCAAATATAGCTTATTAAGAATACAACGGAAAAACTCAGAATAAACTTTTTGATGTCTGCTTTAAGCGCTACAGCGCCGATTGTCATAACGATGAGCAGAATAATATATGTTACGATAAGCGATCCCCATCCTCCGAGGCCTGCGTAAGCTGCCGATACCGGCTTCAATGCCTTGGAGATATCCGTCCATACCCCTGTGGTCACACCCCACCCGAGGATGTCCATGCCGACAAAGGCTCCAAGAGAAACAACGAAGATGAATAATCCGATCCATACTGCAAGCCAGTCTTCACTTATTCCCTTTGTTTTTTCTTCCATATAGATGTGGCCCCCCCTTTCTGTTATGAGACTTTCAGCACCATAAGGGATACTCCTGCTTCGTGGTGAAAACGCTTCAGGCAAAAGGCGGATCCGCCAATCCACACCACCTCCCTCTGATAGATCTGACATCCGCTGCAAGCACTTTTATCGCCGCTGGTCGTCAACAGCCCGGATATCGATGCAATTTTAGTAGAGTTGTCGATAATTTTTTACACATCCGGGGGGAACATTTATTCTAAACGATTATGGAATTCACTGTTCTTTTTGTCAAGCGGTTTTTTTAATTCTCTTCGCGAACTTTTCCGTTGCTATGGCGAAGAGGATGACAGTGGACGGGCCGAGCATTGCCGGCAACTCATGTGCGCTGAGTGGCTGAGGCTTGAAAACGGGATCGAGCGCAGGGATATACATGGTGCAAAGTTGAAGCAGCATCGTTGCACCCACGCTCAAAATAAGCGGTTGTTTGCATAAAATATTAGCGTCCCCTTCCGTTTGTAAACCAGACTACATTCCTCTTTCAAGTTCCAATAACCCTGACGCCGCGACCTTTTGAATAAATATCTTTACTCTGCTCCGTACTTTTAGTAATATACGAAATTATCGGTATATATAATGATTATGGAGGGGATGTCTTCTTCCCAGTTGTTTTTCGGGGGACATCCGACATTTAAGTCTCATGAGAAACGATATTGTATCGATCGGCGCCGACGAACTGAAGTATGAGATCCGGGAGATCGTAGCAGTTGCCAAGGAATTCGGAAAGCTCGGGCTGGACATCGTTTGGGAAAACATCGGAGACCCCGTGCAAAAAGGCGAAAAGATCCCCGACTGGATCAAGGATATTGTCATTGAAGCGAATCGCGACAACGCTTCCTACGCCTATTCACCTACCAAGGGCCTCGAGGCGACGCGGGAGTTTCTTGCACAGATTGCCATCAAGAACGGAAACGTCAAGATCACGAAAGAGGATATCATCTTCTTCAACGGCTTGGGCGATGCCATCAGCAAGCTCTATGGTCAGCTCAGGAAGGAATATCGCGTAATCGGCCCTAGCCCTGCATATAGCACACATTCATCTGCTGAAGCAGCGCACGCCGGAGCGGAATACATTTCGTATAACCTTAACCCGCACAACCACTGGTATCCAGACCTCGCGGACTTGCGGATGAAGGTGAAGTACAATCCCGCTGTATCTGGCATCCTCATCATCAACCCAGACAACCCGACAGGCGCCGTCTATCCCAAAGAGATACTGCGGGAGATCGTGGCCATCGCCCGGGAGTTTGATCTTTTCTTGGTGAGCGACGAGATCTACATCAACCTAACCTACAACGGGACGAAAGCCGTTCCCTTGGCCGCGGTTATCAACGATGTCTGCGGCATCGCCATGAAAGGCATCTCTAAGGAGCTCCCCTGGCCTGGTGCGCGCTGCGGCTGGATGGAAGTGTACAACGAGCGGAAAGACTTAGTTTTCGCCAAGTACGTAAAGAGCATCCTGGACGACAAGATGCTCGAGGTATGCTCTACCACTCTACCCCAGAAGGTGATTCCGACAATAATGGGCGACAGCCGGTATGAGGCCCATATTGAAAAAAGAAACAAAACCTACGAGCGGAGATCCTCTTTCGCATATGACCTCTTGAAAGATGTTGATGGGATAGTCGTGAACAGGACCAACGGCGCCTTCTACATGACCGTGATGTTCGAGGAAGGCGTATTGAACGATCGCCAGGTCCTGCCTATCGCCGATCCGGAGGTGAAGAGATACGCGGAGCAGATCACGAAGAACGTGGCCCTCGACAAGCGCTTCGTCTATTACCTTCTGGCCGCAAGCGGCATCTGCGTCGTCCCCCTCACAGGGTTCAACTGCAGCCTGAAGGGCTTCCGGATCACGCTGCTGGAGTCGGACGAGAAGCGATTCGATGAAATCTTTAGGACCGTGCGAGAAAAAATCGTTGAATATTTAAAAAGCGCGTAGATTCGCGTTGCTAAATAAAAAACCCCTTGGCTTCACACTCTGCTTCCCTGCCGATTTCTACTTTGTCACCTTCCTCGTCCGTTCATACAGCTCATACTCAAACAGCCTGCATTCTATTCCACTGTTGAAGAAGGGAATGGCCTTTGATGGTTTCAGGCTTATCTTCTTTGCAAGGTCGGGATTTCCCGTAATAACATATCCCTTGTATCCTTGGCACCTCTGCTTAAAAAAATCACCGATGCCTTTGTATGTCTCAACGAGCTTCGAGACTTCTCCCATCCGTACTCCGTATTCTGGATTTATTACAATGACACCTCGGCCGTCCGGCAGAGGCGTATCAGCATAATCGCACACGTCAAATGCAATCAGACGCTCCACGCCTGCGGTAATCGCGTTCCTTTTCGCTGCCTCCACTGCTCCGGGTTCGATGTCGGTAGCAATGATCCTGCCGGCAATAGACTTTTTTACCTTCTTTTTTGCTCGTTCACGAAGATCGTTCCAGAACGATTTGCGAAAACCTTTTATATGCATGAACCCGAAGTTGCCGCGCAGAAGCCCTGGAGCCCGATTCAGACCGATGAGTGTCGCCTCAATGGCGAGAGTCCCGCTACCGCACATGGGGTTGATGAAATTCCCGCTGCCATTCCATCCCGTTGCGAGCACGACTGCGGCGGCTAACGTCTCCTGCATCGGCGCAGAAAGCGGAATCTTCCGATATCCTCGGCGCGATAAAGGCTCTCCCGAGGTGTCGAGGTACATGACGCCGTGCTCGTCTTTCCAGTAGAGATGCACCACGGAACGGTCCCGCTTAGGACCCGAGTCAGGCCGTCTTCCCCGCTTTTCCATGATTCGATCTACGATCGCATCCTTGCATTTGAGATTCGCATAGCGCGGGTCTTTAATCGTCGGATTGTCCACGGCCGAGGTCACACAGAGGTAGCCATCATCTGGAATATGGTCTTCCCAGCTCATGCCGAAAAGTGCATGGTAGAGCTCGTCAGAATTTTTCGCTCTGAATTCTTTGACAGGAAACAATACGCGATGACCGGTGCGAAGGGAAAGGTTGAGCAGAAGCGTATCGTCGAAAACGCCTTCGGTCTCGACACCGGCAATCATTTCAGAAATAATGGGGAAATCCAGGGCTCGGAGTTCCTGCTTCAAAAATGGAGATATACCTTTGGCACAGGTAATAAGAATTTTGGCTTTGTTCATGGAAATGGAGAGCGGAGCCATCGCGTGACATGAATTTAAGCATCACATTGCGATTCCCAGAGATAGCCCAAAGAACACGACAAACTGGTTCGTTTGGAATTTTATTCTTCGATAATTATGTTTTATTGTTGCTCGGGATTCAATGCATGTCTGTTCTTTTGGCAGACCGCATCGTGGTAGGGGGTGTATTACGAATTTGCCGATGCCATCAACCGTTCCTTGTCTTTAAAGAGCACATCGCACTTGTTGAGATAGAGCTTCCGCACGACACCCTTGCCGAAAACATGGTGCACCACGATATCACCAACGTGGTATTTCCCGCCCATATCGTACGTGCGCTCTTCTCCTTTTGCCTCTGCAATGCAGGTCTCCCAGAGAACTTCACCAGTTTTGGCCGTCGGCTCCTTCTTTCTTGGGGACCGGGTTTTAGCAACAGATGCAGCGCTCCGGAATTTGTGCGCGCTGCCGCAGGTCATGCATTTCACTTCGGAGATTTTCTCGCCGTCAACAGCCACAATGGTATGGTCAAGGCTCAGCCTGCATTTGGTGCAGTATGAGACAATGTTATCACCTGCAGATAATTTTCCCGGCATATGCCCTCCTTTTTCATTCTTTTAATTTATTTTTTCGTTCCATGAGAAGTGACCGCCATCTCGATGTGAGAGGATTCGGCAGCTGCTTGAATCTACTATTCTCTCCGTCGCAATTGAATACCATATTATACATTATATCAAAAATAAATGATCAAAACTCTTTTATGTCTTTTTCCGTACGGTAAAAGCGGTTCTCTCTCCATTTTTGTTCCCTTCATTTTGAATGAGAATCAACTTTTACCCTTGAAATCAGTTTTTTATTCTGTTATCATATCACGGTTTAGGAGGCTCATTGCAAAAGGCGGACCTCACAACCAGAGCGGCTGCCGGTTTTGTGGATTTCTTGCTTATCGTCGGACTGGCGCGGTTGCCGGATGTTCTCGGTTTTCTCGCCGCTGCCGGCTACCTCCTCTTACGTGATGGGCTGTTCGAGGGACAGAGTGCCGGCAAAAAATTGATCGGGATCCGTGTTGCCCTGATGGATAAGGGGCAGACGGCAACCTACCGGGAATCGATCATCAGAAACATTCCGCTCGCGCTGGCTTTTATGCTGTTTTTGATCCCGTACGCTGGTTGGATCCTCTGTCCTGTGGCGCTCAGCATCGAATGCCTTGCCGCCATCGGCGACGATCGGGGAATGCGGATTGGCGATATGCTGGCGCGGACTTGGGTCATCCCGGTAGTCCCGGCTGGCGCTGTTGCTGACGGGAAACCCGATATGCAGGCAATTTCTCCTTCGGATGCAGAGGAGAATCAGGACGTTGCATCGCACGACGGATAGCAAGCCTTGTGGCAAAGGCGGAGATTGAGGAGATCAAGTTTTTTAGAGTCTCACGACTAGGCATGGTTCGGGACTGAAATTATTGCGATAGTCCCAACACTTCACCCGTTACCCTGCGTTTGAAAGGAGTCTTGTATAACGATGTTCATCAACACTATCATGGGATGGTTTTCGAATGATATGGCCATCGACCTAGGTACGGCCAATACGCTGGTGTACGTCAAGGGAAAAGGCATCGTGTGCAATGAGCCTTCGGTCGTTGCAATCTCCGCGAAAAGCGGCAAGGTACTCGCCGTGGGAGCCGAAGCCAAAAAGATGCTTGGCCGCACCCCCGGCGATGTCAGAACAATCCGTCCGATCAAGGACGGCGTAATTTCCGACTTCGATATTACGGGCGAGATGCTCAAATACTTCATCCAGCGGGTACACAACCGGAAGTCCTTCATGCGACCCCGAATCGTGATCGGCGTTCCATCGGGGATCACGCAGGTCGAACAGCGCGCTGTCAAGGATGCTGCAATAACTTCCGGCGGACGAGATGTTTATCTCATCGAAGAGCCCGTGGCCGCGGCCATCGGAACCGGCTTGCCCATATCAGAGCCATCGGGCAACATGATTGTTGATATCGGCGGCGGCACAACGGACATCGCTGTCATTTCCATGGACGGCGTGGTTTACAGCAAGGCGATTCGCGTGGGCGGAGACAAAATGGATGACGCCATCATCAACTATATCAAACGAAAGTACAATCTCCTGATCGGTGAGATGATGGCCGAGCAGGTCAAGCTTGATCTCGGATCGGCATACAAGACGGACAACACCCGCCAGACCATGGAAATCAAGGGGCGGGACCTGGTATCGGGAATCCCAAAGACGCTGATTCTCGACGACGACGAGGTGCGCGAGTCGCTTGCAGAACCGGTCAGTCAGATCCTGAACGCTATCAAAATCGCTCTTGAGAACACGCCTCCGGAGCTGTCGGCTGACATAGTGGACAAGGGAATGGTGCTTGCTGGCGGCGGGGCTCTGCTCAAGGGTTTGGACGTTTTCCTCAGGGAGGAGACGTCGCTCCCCATCATTATTGCGGAAAATCCCCTCAACTGTGTAGCGCTTGGGGCCGGCAAGGTCCTCGATGACGAGGAAATCCTGAAAAAAGTGATTATGTAGGGACAGCGCTGTTCGAATGCCCGAGTTTATTCTAAAGCACAAAAGATCCTTTATCCTGTTCCTTCTCTTCATGATCCTGTTCTGGCTGGTCACGGTCCAGGTAAAAGCGGGTCGGTTGACATTCATGGAGAAGCCCGTTCTTTCGATATCTGGCTTTTTTGAACGCGTCATCACCGGCCCTTTTCGCTTCGCGGAATCCGTGGTCAACGGGTATTTCTTCCTTGTTCGCACCGAGCGGGAGAACGGGCGTCTGAAACAAGAAGTGGAGGAGCTGAAGCTCGAGACCTCCATTACCGACGAACTCCTCATCGAGAACGAACGACTCCGTGATCTGCTGGGCTTCAAAAAACAGCATCCCCCGGAATCGATCATGGCGCAGGTGATTGCCAAGGAATCGTCGCCTTCCTCACGTACAGTAACCATCAACAAAGGCGCCGACGACGGCGTCGAGAAGGACATGGCAGTGATCACCCCGGCGGGAGTAGTCGGGAGGGTCCAAACCGTGTTGTCGGGTACGGCAAAGGTAATCCTTCTCACGGACCCAGGAAGCACACTCGCCGTCAGGGTGCAGAGGAACAGGGAAGAGGGTCTGTTGGAGGGTAAAATCAGCACCTGCGCCCTCAAGTATGTTTCCTACTACGCTGACATCCAGGAGGGGGATCTGCTCATCACCTCGGGCCTCGATGGCATCTATCCCAAGGGGCTGCCCGTTGCTACGGTCACCAAGGTCACCAAACATGAGGCTAGCGCATTTCAGACCGTCTTGGCGAAGCCTGCTGTCGGCTTCTCCCGTCTGGAAGAGGCACTGGTGCTCCGGAAATGAAGTCCCACATTTATATCATCATCCTCCTGCTGATTGTCCCGGTTCAGGCGAGCCTGTTCAACCCGCTCTCCTTCGCCGGCGTCAAGCCAGACCTTGCGTTAGCCGTACTCTATATCATCGGGCTGCTCACTGGCCCTGTGGAGGCGGCACTCGCGGGCATCGGCATCGGGTTGGTTCAGGATATTAGTTCTGCGAGCCTCATCGGACTGAACGCGTTTACGCGGGGACTGATTGGCCTGTGTGCGGGCCTTCTGGGCAGGAGGGTACTTGACATCTCAAGTCCATCGAATCTCATCTTTCTAATCGCCTTCTCCCTGGCGGAAGGGCTTTTTATCATGTTGTTCATCCAAGTATTTTACGGGTCTGTTCCAATCGTCAATATGTTCTTTACCAGCATTCTTCCCAACGCGCTCTACACCGGAGTCCTCGGCATCCTCCTGCTGCGGTTCATCAACAGTCGCAGAGCCCTGAACATGTTGAAACGGCATGCCCTTCAGAAGGAGCTGTAGATGAACCAGCAGGATAGTCCTGTCGATATCCAAAGAAGGCTTCCATTCCTGGCGGCGTTCATTATCCTTTTCACTCTCATCCTCTTTATCCGTCTGTGGTACCTGCAGGCCGTGAAAGGGGAATACTACCACGATCAGGCGGAGAGCAACCGTATCCGACCGGTGAAGATCAGACCCCCGCGCGGCATCATTTATGACCGCAGCGGCAGGCCGATCGTCGAGAACGTGCTCACCTTTGACGTTTCGCTCGTCCCGGAGGACGCACAGGACCTCGATGCCATAATCGGAAAATTATCGACCATTGTCAAGCTTCCTCCGGAATCCATCCGCACTGCGCTGGATGACGCGGCTGCCGTAAGAACCAAATACGAGCCCTTGAAAATACGGGAAGAAGCCCCCTGGGATGAGGTGGCTTTCGTGGAGGCGCACCAAGAGGATTTGGCCGGCGCGATCATCGAACCGGAGCACCGTCGGCATTATCCCTATGCAGGACTCGCCTCGCACCAGCTCGGTTACATTGGGAAGGTATCGCCGTCACAGCGGAAACAGGAACAGACTGACATCGGACTTCTTACGGGTCAGGGCGGGCTCGAAAAGGTCTATGACAAATATCTTCGCGGGATCGCCGGCAGGAGGATGATCCAGGTTAACGCCGCTGGCAGGAAGGTCAAGGACCTTGGCATCGAAGAGCCGCGTCCTGGGACCGATCTCTACCTCACCATCGACCTCGACGTGCAAAAGGCGGCCGAGGAAGCACTCGGTGAGCGACAGGGAGCTGTGGTTGCGATGGACCCAAACTCGGGCGAGATCATTGCGCTCGCAAGCCATCCGAACTACGATCCGAACCTTTTCCCGCGCGGGATATCTCCTAAAGACTGGGTCCGCCTTACGAACGACCCGACACACCCGCTGTATAACCGCGCCATCCAGAGTGTCTATCCTCCGGGTTCTACATTCAAGATCATCGTAGCGCTCGCCGGCCTCGAGTCTGGTGTAATCAAGCTCGACGACAAGGTCACCTGCAGAGGTTATATCCAAAGCGGCAAACACAGTTTCCGGTGCTGGAAAAAAGGGGGCCATGGGACCATTTCTTTTCATCAGGCTGTCGTCGAGTCCTGCGACGTTTACTTTTATACCATGGGTGAACGTATCGGCTGGGACCGCATCGCCCAGTATGCAAAAAAACTAGGGTACGGCAGTCTGACCGGCATCCCTCTGCCAGACGAAAAACCGGGACTCATTCCCACGACGGAGTGGAAAAAGGAGAAGATGAAAGATGCGTGGTACGCGGGAGATACGTACATCAATTCTATCGGGCAAGGCTTCGTGCTCGTTAGCCCCATCCAGGCCTGCCAGATGATCAGCGCTGTCGCGAACGGCGGATACTTCTATCGGCCTACGTTGCTCAAGAAGACACGGAACCGGGAGACAGGCGCTGTACAGGTGTTTGCGCCCGAGCGGGTGAACAGGATCGTACTCGACTCCAGCGCACTTGAAGAGGTGAGGAAGGCGCTCGCCGGTGTGGTCTCCGAGCCCGGAGGTACCGGCCATGCGGCGCAGATCCCGTTCGTTACTGTGGCAGGCAAAACAGGCACCGCGCAGGTCATTGCTCAAAAGGTCCCTGGGAGAAAACTATCCGGGAGCACTCAGGATCACGCCTGGTTTATAGCATATGCGCCAGTCGACGATCCGAAGATTGCTGTCGCCGTGCTCGTAGAGCACGGAGGTCACGGTGGCGGTGCTGCCGCACCGGTAGCTCGAAGGGTTATTGAGGAGTACATGAAAAATGCTGGATCGAAGACGGTTCGCTAATCTGCCATGGGGCATGATCGGCCTCGTATGCGTCATCGCGCTTATCGGGCTCTCGGCCGTCTACAGTGCCACTTACACGGTAAAAGGCCCCTCACCCCTGTATTACAAGCAGCTTCTCTGGGTTTCAATCGGCGTCATCATCATGTTTCTCGCGCTCATTCCCGATTACCACACCGTGGGGCGGTACGCTTATTTGCTGTATGCCGCTTCGCTTTTTCTGCTCATCTTGGTCATGGTGATTGGGAGGGCCGGCATGGGAGCCCAGCGCTGGCTGGCCATCGGCCCCTTCGCGTTCCAGCCCTCGGAGCTTGCAAAACTTTCACTCACGCTCGCCCTCGCACGGTATTTCGCCGAGGACCCGAAGCGAGGCGGTTACTGCCTCCGCGATCTGGCTATTCCCGGCATCATGGTCCTGATCCCGCTCGTGTTCGTACTCAAGCAGCCCGACCTCGGTACCGCACTCATGCTGATCCTTACTTCTGCCCTTATCGTAATGATTGCCGGGCTCCGCATTCGTTCAGCCTTTATCATGATCCTCAGTGGAGCTATCATTATCTCGGCGGTCTTTCTCGTTTCTCCTGTGCGGAATAGGATATGGGGGTCACTCAAGCCATACCAGCAGAACCGGATACGAGCGTTCATCGACCCGGGATCGGACCCGCTCGGCAGCGGCTACCACGCCAATCAGTCCAAAATCGCGGTGGGCTCAGGCCAGATCACCGGCAAAGGATTCCGTAAGGGCACGCAAAGCCAGATGGCATTTCTGCCTGAGCGCCACACGGATTTCATCTTTGCCGTGATTGCTGAGGAGCGCGGCTTCATCGGCACGGGCATCATGATTCTCCTGTACCTGATCCTCCTCCTCATTGGCGTGGATGCCGCCAAAAACGCAAAGGACCGTCTTGGCGTGCTCATGGCTAGTGGGATCGTTTCCATGATATCGTTATACGTTTTTATCAATGTGGGTATGGCTGTTGGCATCGTACCGGTCGTGGGCGTTCCGCTTCCCCTCGTGAGCTACGGCGGGACCTCGATCATCACGACCTTCATTGCCCTGGGATTACTCTTGAATATTCAGACGCGCCGCTTTATGCTGTTTTACTGATATCAGACCCTGAATCATTTTTTTCCATTTTCCCACAGTTCCCTGACCTGGACCGAGCCCTTGACCTGTGCGAAGGAGTTCCATGCTCGAAGATTTTCTGCCGTTGGTCACGAAACCAGCGCGATATATCAACACTGAGGTCAACAGCGTTCATAAAGATCTCTCCAAGGTACGAACCAGGGTTTGCCTTTTTTTCCCGGACACTTATGAGGTGGGGATGTCACACCTTGGGCTCCGGATACTCTACCACGTCCTGAATGGCAGGGAAGACACGGCATGCGAGCGGGTGTTCTCTCCTTGGATTGATTATGAGCAACATCTGATGTCTTCCGGGAGACCGCTCAAGAGCCTTGAGTCCAACCTTCCTCTCAACCAGTTCGATATTATCGGGATCACGCTCCAGTATGAACTGTCGTACACCAACATCCTAGCAGGACTGGGCCTCGCCCGAATCCCGCTGCGCTCATCAGAGCGTGCGGACGGCCACCCGGTGATCATAGCAGGCGGCCCCTGCGCCGTCAACCCTGAGCCCCTATCCGATTTTATCGATGCATTCTTCATCGGTGAAGCGGAAGAATCAATTCATGATATTGTGGAGCTTCGTCAGAGGCACGGGACCAGGGAAGAATACCTCAACGCACTAGCGCGGCGAGAAGGGTTCTACGTGCCCAGCCTTGGTAATAAGCCCGTTCGGAGAAGAGTTGTCCGGGACTTGGAATCTGCAGCCTTTCCCGAGACACCAATTCTGCCGCTCATGCGGCCAGTCCACGATCGGGCCACAATTGAGATTGCGCGCGGCTGCATACGCGGCTGCCGTTTCTGCCAAGCAGGGATCATCTACCGGCCCTATCGAGAGCGGAGTGCCGGGCGTGTCAAAGCGATGCTCCACACATCACTGTCCTGCACGGGATATGACGAACTCTCGCTCGCATCGTTGAGCTCTGGCGACCATTCTGATATCCAGCCGCTCGTCAAGGACCTCGTCAGCCGCTACCGGCAAAGCCGCATCTCCATCTCGCTCCCTTCACTCCGTATCGGCACACTCACGCCCGAGATGATCCGGGCAGTTGCAGGCGTGCGCAAGACCGGTTTCACCCTTGCGCCCGAGGCAGGCACCGAACGCCTTCGCCGCGTAATCAACAAGCCAGTGACCGATACTGATTTGATGGAAGCTGCAGAGAACATCTTCGCGAACGGTTGGAACGTGCTAAAGCTTTATTTTATGATCGGGCTCCCTACGGAGACGGAAGCGGATCTGGACGGCATCATCAGGATAGCTCACAACCTTCTTGCTCTGGGCAAGCAGGTCGCCAAGCGACACGTGCAGATCAATATCAGCGTCTCAACCTTCGTACCGAAACCTCATACTCCGTTTCAGTGGTTCGGACAGGCAACACGAGAGGATATCAGGGCAAAGCATGCCTACCTGGAGAACAAGATGAAAAGAAGGGGGATCTCTTTTAAACCTCATGATCCTGATATGAGCCTGCTCGAAGGTGCATTTGCGCGAGGCGACAGAAATATCGGCAAGGTCATCGCTGAGGCTGTACAGCGCGACTGTCGTTTCGACGGTTGGTCGGAATGTTTTTCATTCGCAAAATGGCAAGAGGCTTTCCTCGCATGCGGCATGCAACCCGCAGCGTACGCGTGTCGCACACTCGGACTGGATGATGTGCTTCCATGGGATTACGTCAAATCCGGTGTGACAAAGGGTTTCCTCAAACGGGAATACGATCGTGCGGTAGCAGCGGAAATAACCGAGAACTGCCGGGTTTCGTGTGAGCAGTGCGGCATCGGGTGCAAGGACGGCGGGACATTATCTCTCGGGATACCGACCGTTCAAGCTGTTGAAGCAGATACCGAAGAGGTGATCTCGCCGGCCACGCTGAAAAAGCAATCGGGCCAGCCGGACATCACGACGCGGATCAGGATCAAGTTCACGAAGACCGGCCGGCTCCGTTACCTTTCACACCTCGACCTCATGACGCTTTTTCACCGGGCCGCCCTACGATCGGGAATACCTGTCTCGTTCACTTGTGGATTTAACCCGCATCCTAAGATAGCCTTCGGTCCAGCGCTCTCCGTGGGCATCGAGAGTGAAGCAGAGTACCTGGACATGGAAACAGATGCGTTCATCGATCTTTTGAAGATCATTAAAGATCTGAACGCCGCCCTGCCCTCTGGAATGCAGATTCTCGCGGCGCGCGTCATTCCTACAAAAGCTCCATCCCTTTCCGGAAGCATCAACAGGTATAAATATGAAGTGGCGGTCCCAGTTGCATATGCTGGTGATATTGAACGCAGAGTTCGAGATTTCCTGTCCCGATCCGAGGTGACTGCGGCAAAGGAAGCGGCGCAGAAGGACATCCTCCCGGGAATCGAATCACTTACGACAACACGAGCCAGCAACACGACCGGACTTACGATCATCCTTCAGGACAAGAACCAACTCAGACCGCGCGTGCAGGACGTGATCGAGCGGTTGTTTGCCATAAACACAGACCGTTCGGTACTGTTCGAGATCAAGCGGACCGGCATGTATTACAGCAGCGGGGGAACGTGGAAGGACCCTCTTGACATTTAGCAGCACTACGCGAAGATTTCTTCAGTGCTATGATTCCCAATTTGCATTTGCGAATTTTTCGTGGATTCCTTAAGTGCAAATGTTGCATCGGTGATACAGGGCAGCCGACTCGGAACGACGCAGTTTTTTCCAGTTGCTTTGGCTTTATATAGCTTTTCGTCGGCCTCCCGCAAGAGGCTGCTTCCGTCCGGCTTGTTTTCGAGACTAGCAACGCCGAAGCTCGCTGTTATTTTGATGCGTCTGCCGCCGAGATCGATATTGTGCGTTTCGATCTTGCTCCTGAGCTTTTCCGCCAAGTGTACAGCACTGTACAACGTCGTATCGGGAAGAACCAGCACAAACTCCTCTCCCCCGTACCGCGCGAGGTAGTCAGATTTTCTTACTAGCGAGGGCAGCAGAGTGCATATATCTTTTAAGACGGCATCTCCTGCGTGGTGCCCATACAGATCATTTATCGATTTAAAATCATCTATATCTATCATGATGACCGAGAGATCGGTGCCGTATCGCTGGGCATAGAAAATATCGCTTGCTATGAAGCTGTCCAAGGCTCTCCGGTTATAGCAAGTCGTCAATGGATCAATCGTTGCCGCATTTTCAAGCTGCTTTATGCTTAAGATTTTTTCCAGCGCTATGCTGATAGAGCTGATTATCGTACCAACAACGGAATCGTGATAATCAAGCATTTTCCTCTTTGGCAATATGTAAAGCCTTGAAATAAAATCGTTCTCGATTACCCTATACGAAATAACGTTATCAAAATCAAACATGTCATTATTATGACATCTTTCCGGGGTTTCTTCTTCGAATCGATGTACAGTATAGACAATATTTTGACCATTAAATTCTCGACTCAGTGCGTTGATAAACAGGGACGTATGTGCTCGAGGCCTCAGCCATACATCCATGGCGGCATCTTTTTTCAGGACGAATCCAAACAACTCTAAATCAAGTATATCTTTCAAGCACTTTGATGCCTCATAGAGCATATCATCAATGTTCTTGTACTTGTTGATCTTCAGGATATAATCGCTCAATGTCTTGTAATCAATACCGCGGGCCATCTTGTAGCCCAGTTTCAAGACTGATGCGGCTTCTTTCATGACTTTTTGGGTCTTAATGAGCATATCATATCCTTTCTAAATTATTAAGAGCAAATTTAATGCCAAAATTATCACTCTGCGGAAATTAGCCTGTCAAGGCATTTATGAGAGCATCATCCTCGGCCATTCTCGGGATATGTTTTTTTTAATCCTTGTAATAAATTCTGTACTATTATAAAATAAACTATATACATAAAATCATTGAGGAAGATCATGTCAATTGAGATCATCGTAAACGCCGGCCGGGAGGAAACTCGTGTGGGCCTTCTTGAAAACGGCCTGGTGACTGAAATCTATATCGACCGCAAGAAGGATCGCGGTATTGCCGGTAATGTCTATAAAGGACGAGTCATGAAGGTCCTCCCTGGAATGCAGGCAGCCTTCGTGGACATCGGACTGGATAAGTCGGCCTTCCTCTATGTAGGGGACGTGTTCGACAGCACATCCGAGTACACTCCCATGATGGATGATGAGGGCCTTGAACTCGAGGTTGAACCCAAGAGGAAGCGCTCCTATTCCAATCAGATAGAGGACCTTCTGCAGGAAGGCCAGGAGATCCTGGTCCAGGTTTCTAAAGAGCCGATCAGTACCAAGGGTGCGCGCGTGACCACCTACATCAGCATACCTGGACGCTACCTCGTCATGATGCCGGGAGTCAACCATATTGGTGTATCGCGTCGAATCGAGAACGGCGAGGAACGAAAGAGGCTTCGCGAGATTGTGGAACGTCTGCGCAAGCCGAACACGGGATACATCATCAGGACCGCCAGTCAGGGCAGAAGCGAGGAGGAGTTCACCGCAGACATCGAATTCCTCGCTCGACTGTGGGAGAACGTCCTGAGAAAGAAAGAGAAGGCATCCGCGCCTGCACTGCTCCATAACGAGCTTGACCTCGTTTTCCGCGTGATCCGCGATGTCTTTACGCGGGACGTGGATAAAATGGTGATCGACTCGCCTGACGAATATCAGCGGGTCAAGGAGTTTGTCGATTCCTACATTCCACCGCTCAGCAGACGTGTGAAACCATACGACGGTGACGAGCCCATATTCGAACACTATGGAGTGGAAATCGAAATTTCCCGTGCTCTCGGCAGAAAAGTCTGGCTTAAATCCGGGGGCTATATCATCATTGACCAGACTGAAGCGCTCACCACGATCGACGTGAATACCGGTCGATACGTGGGCAAGCGATCCCTGGAGGATACCATCCTCAAGACCAATCTAGAGGCCGTTCGCGAGATCGCGTACCAGCTCAGGCTCAGGAACATCGGCGGCATCATCATACTCGACTTCATTGATATGGAGCGAGAGGATAACCGCCGCAAAGTATACTCGGCTCTCCAGGAGGCGCTGTCGAACGACAAGGCGAAGACCACCATCTCGCACATCTCACCGATCGGCCTCATCGAGATGACGCGTAAACGGATCCGTGAAAGCCTCGGCCGCACTCTCTGCGAGCCCTGCCCCTATTGTGACGGCCGCGGTTACGTGAAGTCGTCCCGCACCATCTGCTATGAGGTGTTCCGGGACATCCGGAGGGCGTTCGCCGGTGCCGAAGAGAAGAAAGCGCTTGTTACAGTGAACTCTGTAGTGGCGGACATGATGTATGACGAAGAACGGCAGGGAGTGGAAGAGCTGGAAAAGGAGTTTCAGAAGAAGATCGTGATCAAGGCCGACCCGAACCTACACCAGGAGCAGTACGAAATACTTATGGTCTGACCTAGGACAGGGCGGACAGCAGCCACTCTGGCATTGTCGTTAGGGGATGATAATATTGTCGATCAATCGAGTCTTTCTGATTCGTGCCGCCACAAGCAATACCATATTGCCACCCGCCGCATGGAGCGGCTCCAAAGTTTCCGGATCCGAGACCTCGACATAGTCGATACTCACACCGTGCTCCATAAGAAGTACGGCCCGCATTTTCTCCTTTAGCTTTTTCGGGTCCTTTGCTCCTGAGTTGAAGAGGTCGCGTGCTGCACTGAGCGCCCGATAAATCACTGTTGCTGCCCGCCGCTCATCGGCGCTAAGATAACTGTTCCTCGAACTCATGGCCAGGCCCCCCTCTTCTCGCATAATCGGAAGGACAACGACCTCCACATCCATATTCAGTCCCTTCACCATCCGCTTGATGACGATGCATTGCTGGAAATCTTTCTGTCCGAAATAGGCCTTGTGCGGCTGCACGATGCTGAAGAGCTTGGCCACGACCGTTGCTACGCCGCGGAAGTGGCCCGGCCGGACAGCTCCTTCGAGGATGTCCGATAGCCCCTCGACCACGATGAATACCGTAGGCTTTTCAGGATACATCTCCTCGGCTGCGGGCATGAATATGATATCGACACCAGAAGACTCGCACTTCTTCCCGTCGCCCTCGGCATCGCGGGGATAGCGTCCGAAATCCTCGTCCGGTTCGAACTGGAGCGAGTTCACGAAAATGCTCACAACGACAATGTCGGACTCCACCCGCGCCCGGCGGATAAGAGAGAGATGCCCATCGTGCAGGAACCCCATAGTCGGCACGAAGCCGATCGTCTTCCCCTCTCTACGCATCGAGGCCGCTAGGGAACGCATGTCAGACAGAGAGGTGATTGTTTTCATATTGCTATCTTTGACTTCCTTTCCGTCCCGGGAATTTTTCCCGTGCCGACCTCATTTTTTCGCCCGTGATGTCGGCACATAGTACTGAATGCCTTGCTTCATGTTGAGGACCTGTTTGAGGATGTCATCGAGGTCCTCTCTGCGGTTTACGAAATCAATATCCGAGGTATTGATGACAAGGAGCGGAGTTTCAGAGTAGTGGAAGAAGTACTGATTGTATGCCTCGTTCACCGCCGCGATGTAGGCTCGATCTATGTCCTTTTCGAAGGATCTGCCGCGCTGCCTGATGCGTCGGAGGAGGGTGTCCGTGTCAGCCTGCAGGAAGATAACGAGGTCCGGCTTCACGATCCTGGGTTCAAGCAGTTTATAGATCTGCTCGTAGAGTGCGAGTTCATGCTCATCGAGGTTGAGGTAGGCGAATATCCGGTCCTTGGCGAACAGATAGTCGCTTATCGTAATCCGCGTGAACAGATCGGGCTGAAGCATCTCTTCCTGCTGAGCAAAGCGGTTCAGGAGGAAGAAGGTCTGGGTTTGGAAACGGTATCGGGGAGGGTCCTTGTAAAAATCAGTGAGGAAGGGATTGTCTTCCGCGCGCTCAAGTATGAGGCGGGCGCCCAGATCCTCGGCGAGCAGGCTGGTGAAGCTCGTCTTTCCCACGCCGATCGGTCCTTCGGTTACGATGTATTGGGTATGGCGCAAGATTGGTCTCCGGTTCATGGTGATTTGTGGTCCGGCTTGTATTTCATGACCGAGTAGGCGTCTTTTAGTTCGCGGAGCAGCTGTGCAGCCGTTTTACACAGGACGGGGTGCAACACATCGGGGGCGATCTCGGCAAGCGGTGCAAGCACAAACCTTCTTGCCACCATCAACGGGTGGGGAATAACGATGTCCGACTCGTTTATCATCAAATCTCCGTACAGCAGAATATCGAGATCAATGGTGCGCGGTCCCCACCGCACGGTACGTCTGCGTCCCAGACGGGCCTCAATGGCGTGACAGGCATTCAGCAGTCCCCTCGCTGAAAGATCGGTCTCGAGGGAGACAACAGCGTTGATGAAATCTTCCTGTTCCTGATATCCCACCGGCTCTGAGCAGTACAGGGAGGAAACGCTGACGACCCTCCCTGCCTCAGAGAGCAGTTCGATTGCCTTCATGCAATTGGCTTCCCTATCGCCCATGTTAGAGCCTATCCCGATGTATGCGATAGTTGGCATAAGAAACACCTAAATCTGTCATTAAGACACGAATACACAAACGGAAAACACCGTCGTGCGGCCATGGTTGCGGAATCTTTTTTTGTCAGCGCCTTGCATCTTTCGTGCTTGCTGCTCTACTCGCTGACTGTCGAAAAACGGTCATGTCTTCGTGCCCTCGTCACATCGCAGTCAAATACTCACGGCATTTTAAAACTCGAACTGCAGACCGCCCATCCGCTTCTTGAACTCCTCGATCACCCGCTGTTCATCTACCATCCCTTTCGTCTCGAAAGTGGCAGAGAACCGGACGTACGGGCCCGCATCGTCCCAGGGTACCGTGCTGATAAGTTTTTCGGTTATAAGGAATTCGGAAAACTCTTCGGCGCTCACAAACCTCTTGCCTTGCCTGATCCCCTTAGGCATCTTCACATACAGATAGAAGGTACCGGCGGGCATCTTCGCCGAGAATCCCAACTCTGCAAGTGCTTCCACCATTGACCGCAACCGACGTTCATACTTAGCCAGAATCTCGCCGGTAATCTCGGGATGGTCGAGCGCATGCACACCGGCTTTCTGGATTGCCTTGAACTGGCCGGAATCACAGTTGTCTTTCACGTTCCCGTAGCCTGCGATCACACGTTCATTCCCTGCTACAAAGGCAAGGCGCCACCCGGTCATATTGTAAGCCTTTGAAAGTGAATGTATCTCGACGCCGACATCCTTTGCCCCATTGACGGAAAGGAATGAGAGCGGCTTAGCCCCATAAGAGAGTGCGGCATAGGCAGCATCGTGCACTACGATAATGCCATTTTTCTTCGCGAAACGGACCACCTGCTCAAAAAAATCCCTGCTCGCGCCTGCCCCGGTCGGGTTGTTCGGATAGTTGATGTATAAGAGCTTTGCTTTTTTCCTCACATTGACAGGGATGGAATCGAGGTCCGGCAGGAACCCGTTCTTTTCAAGGAGGGGGAGGTTCACCACCGTGCCACCGTACCAGCAGGTGTGCGTCCCCAAGACAGGATATCCCGGCACCGTCATGAGCGTCACGTCCCCCGGGTTGATGAAGGCCAAGGGAAGCATGGCAAGCACCGGCTTGCTCCCGATGCCATGGAGCACCTCGGTTACGGGGTTGATGCCGTTTACGCCGTAAACGTTCTGAAGGTATCGGGCTGCGGCGTCCTTGAACTCCTGGATCCCGTTGTCCGCGTATCCTCGGTTCTCCGGTTTTACCGCTTCTCTCTGGAGCGTCTGGACTACGCCAGGGAACGCCATCTCGTCTGGCTCGCCTACCCCGAAGTCGATGAGTTCCATACCCGGATGTGCTGCGAGCGCCGCGCGCTTTGCACGCTTAATCTTTTCGAACTTGTACTCTCCACGCGTCTTGCCGA
This sequence comes from Nitrospirota bacterium, assembly GCA_035623825.1. Classification (GTDB taxonomy): domain Bacteria; phylum Nitrospirota; class UBA9217; order UBA9217; family UBA9217; genus DASPSR01. The sequence continues at coordinate 39,628 of DASPSR010000019.1, read as the reverse complement.
ACATCTTGCCGCCAATACGCTCTGCGAAAAGGGATTGAATATAGGTTTCTTCTGTACTCTGTACTTCCACGAAGTCCTCCAGTCCTGAAAAAAATCGTTGAACACTACTTAGCGTCGTTTTGGGATCATGTTAAATACGTCTTCCCGGCGGTCATCAGCGCCCAAAAAGCCTTATCTTGTGACCGTGTTCTTCAGGCTCCCTATCCCCTCTATTCGGACCTCAATCTTGTCGCCCGGCTTCATCGGCCCGACTCCGGGCGGCGTGCCGGTGATGATCAGATCGCCGGGTTCGAGCGTCATGATCCCAGAAATAAAGCTCACGAGGTAATCTACCGGGAATATGAATTGCGATGTCCGTGAAAACTGCCGCCGCTCGCCATTCAGATAAAACTCGATGAGGAGATTGTCAGGTTTGAGGTCGGTCTCAATCCACGGCCCAACCGGGCAGAACGTGTCGAATGACTTGGCGCGCGTCCACTGCCCGTCATTTTTCTGCAGGTCCCTCGCTGTGACATCATTTGCGCAAGTATACCCAAGAATATGGTCACGCGCATCGGCCGGACTGATGTTCCTCGCCCGATCCTTCATAATCACTCCCAGCTCGGCCTCATAGTCCACCTGTGAGCTTGCTGCAGGATATAGGACCGCTTCACCGGGGCCGATCACCGATGTTGGAGGTTTCAGAAATATGATCGGTGTGTCCGGCACTGGGAAATTCAGTTCTCTTGCATGATCGCGATAGTTGAGCCCGACTGCCACGACCTTGGATGGTTTGCACGGCGACAGCAAATGTATCTGTGAAAATGCGCAGCACGTCCTCAGCGGCCTGAGAGGAGTGAAAAAATCACCTTCGAGTTGAATCACCTCGTCGCCATTCAAAATGCCACATGATGGCCTTCCCTGGTGCAGAAATCGTAACAATTTCATGTCCGCCCCGGCAGATGCGTTTATTTTTCATTAATCCATTCGGAAAGCTGTTCAGCTGGGCGATATCCGCTAAGCACAGTCCCGTCGTCCCGTACAAGCACCGGCGTTCCATTGAACCCGAGTTCTCTGGCAAGCGCAATGTTCTTTTCCACCAGTTCGTTGGGGCACGCTGGCTCGGTCAGCGCCTTGCCGGCGAAAGCGTCATCGAGGAGAGCGAGGGATTTCTCGCAAAGAATGGCCTGAACCTTCTTGTATGCATCCTTATGCATCGGCAGCGGGAACGGCATGATATAGAACGCCACATCGTTTCGCATTGCCAGAACCTGTTTTATTTCCTCATGTAGTTTCTTGCAGAAAGGACAATCAGGGTCCGTGAACACCACAACCCTTCTCTTTGCCGTCTTTGGCCCCATGACGATCGCATCCTTGAGCGGGACCTTCGAGAAATTGACTTTCACCGCTTCGAGAGGGATAATTTGCCCGTTGATCAGATGTTTCTGCGAGAAGTCCAGGTACAGTGATCCGCGTTTTCCTCCCGCCTCCACATCCAGCTGCCAGAGACCTCCGATAGGAGAAAGTTTCACATCGAGCAGGTTCCCTGAGGGCAGCACCTTTTTGAGGATTTTCTCTGCATCTTTCTTCTCAAGCTTGTGACAGTCCTTACAATCTCCGTTGCAACCCGGATGCTCCGAAGAAAATGCACCCGACGTCAACGGAGCGATCAGGAGCAGTCCCATTATGACTAAGACGACATTTCTTTTCATTCATCTAACTCCTTAGTGTTAATTAGATTTTCTGTCTTCTGTCACTTCAGTCCCAGCACGTCTTGCATATCGTAGAGGCCGGGCTTCTTCCCGACGACCCACTTGGCTGCGCGAACCGCGCCTGCAGCGAAGGTGTCCCTGCTGTGCGCCCGATGCGTGATCTCGATACGCTCTCCCTTCCCGGCAAACATCACCGTATGCTCGCCTACGATATCGCCCGCTCGGAGCGTTTGGATTCCGATCTCCTTCTTGGAACGCTCGCCAATCATGCCCTTGCGCGCATATACACCGACCTCGTCTAGGCTGCGGTTCACGGCCTGGGCGATGACCTGGGCCATTTTCATGGCGGTGCCCGAGGGGGCATCCTTTTTCATGCGATGGTGGGCCTCTACTATCTCCATGTCATAATCCTCACCGATTGCCTTGGCTATTTCTGCAAGGATCTTGAAACAGAGGTTCACGCCGATGCTCATGTTCGGCGAGAGCACGCAGGGGATTTTCTGAACATGCCTGTTAATCTCCCCAAGCTGCTCCTTGGAAAATCCGGTCGTACCAACCACAATAGCTTTGCCCATTTCCGCGCATGATTTGACATGTTCAAGGCTGGTTTCGGGGAGAGTAAAATCGATGAGCACGTCCCCGCCCCTGAGTGCGGCAACGAGGTCGTCTGTGATGACTGCATGGGCCCCGCCTGCAGGGAGCCCGGCTGGGCCGCTCGAATCCTGACCTACCAGGGGATGTGCCTTTCGCTCTATCGCTGCGAATAGGCGGATGCCTTCCGAGGTCGAGAGCACGTTAATGATCCGTGATCCCATCCTGCCGGCGGCGCCGGTAACGACTGCTTTAATCATGGCATGCTCCTTAGATTATTTGTCCGATGAGAACGCTGAGCACCCGGCCTTGCAAACAGGGCAGAGCTCATGATGCATAGCGTTTTGGCTCCCTGCCATCCAACCTATATTCTCTGTTTCCTCCGTGGTTAATAGGTTCGAATCAAATCAACCCGTAGTCCTTCAGCGATTTTTTCAGCTTCTCCTTGTTTGCATCGGTCATGGGACAAAGCGGCAGTCGGAATTCCTCTGCGATCTTGCCCATGAGAGCAAGCGATGTCTTGGCAGGAATGGGGTTCGTCTCGATGAACATGGCGCCATGGAGAGGCTCCAGTTTGTAGTGTAACTTGAGCGCCTCCTCCCTCTTTCCGGCAAAAAAGGCATCGAACATGCCCGCGCAGTCGGCTGGTGCAACGTTGGCTGTCACCGAGATAGCCCCCACACCTCCCAGACAGAGGAGCGGTAAAGTGGTGAAATCATCGCCCGATATAACGTCGAAATCCCTGCCGCAGAGCCGGATGATTTCGCTGACCTGTTTCATATCGCCCGTGGCTTCCTTGAGTCCGACTATATTCTTAATGGCGCGAAGACGCGCGACGGTCGCCGGCAACATGTTCACCCCCGTTCTGCCAGGCACATTGTACAGGACAATGGGGATGTCCACGGCCTCCGCCACTTTCTTGAAATGCTGATAAAGGCCTTCCTGCGTAGGCTTGTTGTAATACGGAGTGATGAGCAGCACACCGTCGGCACCCGACCTCTTAGCAAACTTCGTAAGTTCAAGGGTCTCCTCGGTGCTATTTGATCCTGCGCCTGCAATCACGGGCACACGCTTGTTTACCGTCCTTACCGTGAACTCCACCACCCGATGATGTTCTTCGTGGGATAGCGTTGCAGACTCACCCGTGGTGCCGCATGGCACGATCACGTCCGTCCCGCTCTTGATTTGAAACTCAATCAGATCGGCGAGAGCCTTCTCATCCAGCGATCCCTTCTTGAACGGCGTTACAATCGCAACCATTGAACCTTTGAACATAATTGCCTCCTCGCGAAAAGAAATAAGACCGTAACTCAGCGTCATTCACAAATCAGCAGCGAAGCCTTTCCGGCTGACGATAACGGGGAGCCTGAAAATGGGAAAGGCATCCAGCTGACCGAAATGAGCCTCGTAATCACAACAACAGCGACATGTCGCTGACATTAGATAAACAGGTTACCCTCACACACGACTTCTGCTAAACCCTCTAGGTGGAGGTCCATGAACCGTTCGCCTTCTCGCTTGAACGAAACAACCAGCCTGTCTCCACCCTTGGTCAGCACCTCAACCGGAGATGAAACATGCCCTAGGGCACCGGCGATGAGTGCTGAGGCAACCGCTCCGGTGCCGCATGCCAGAGTCTCTCCCTCTACTCCGCGTTCATACGTCCTTATCCTGATGCGGTGTGGACCGGTGACCTGGATAAAATTCACGTTCGTGCCAGCAGGCCTGAACAGCTCATGATACCGCGTATCACTTCCAATCCTCTCTACAGCCTCGCCGTTGAGATCTTTTGATAGATAGACGAGGTGGGGCACCCCTGTATTGATGAAATGGCCGATTCGCGTGCCGCTTTCAAGGGGAACCGCGATGTTCATGCGCAATCCGCTTGCACTCGTGAGCTGCACCGTTACCATGTTTTTCTTGACAGCGGCATGAATGATCCCCGCGAGCGTTTCGAAGGACACGTTCTTTGTTGCAATCTTCCTGAGATACGCAAAACGCGCAGCACAACGTGACCCGTTCCCGCACATCTCGGCTTCGCTCCCGTCGGCGTTGAAAAAATGCCACTTGAAATCCGCCTTCCGCGATGAGACGATTACAATCAACCCGTCAGCTCCTACCGAATAATGACGGTTGCAGACGGCGGTCGACAAATCCCTGAGGTTCATTCCTTTCAGAATCCCCCTGCGGTTGTCGATCAGGATGAAATCGTTCCCGCTTCCCTGCATCTTATAAAAAGGTATTTTCTTCATGCCTTCACATTCTCAACCCATAAATCCGAAGTCTCAAATAAACTCCAACCCCCCGTCATCAACTGAGAAGGACCTTTTGCATCTTGGTCGTTGAATCGCATTGGGGTGTAATGCCAGAGATTTGGTGCTTGTCTCCCTTACCCTTCTAGCCACCGCGGGATTCTCTCACCCCTGATGAGGTCGTTGTAGGTTTCTCGCTCACGCACGATAAAATATTCGCTCCCCTTGACTAGGACTTCAGCCACGCGCGGTCGCGAATTGTAGTTCGAGGACATCGAGAAGGCGTACGCTCCTGCTCCCATCACCGCAAGAAGATCGCCCTGCTTCACCTCAGGCATCTTCCGCTCCTTGGCGAGAAAATCACCGGACTCGCAGATCGGTCCCACCACATCAAACATGTTATTTCCGGGATTATCGGGCTCGGAGACAGGCATTATCTCGTGGTATGCTTCATAGAGGCTTGGCCGGATAAGGTCGTTCATGCCTGCGTCGACGATGAGGAACCGCTTCTCGCCACTGTCCTTGCGATAGAGAGCGCTCGTCACGAGGATACCCGCATTGCCTACGATTGCCCTCCCCGGTTCCAGCACCAAGGTACACCCGGCCCCCTTGAGGAGCGGATTGATTGCCTTTGCAAGTTCCCTGGGATGCGGCGGTGTCTCGTCCTTATACGTAATGCCAAGACCGCCGCCGATATTGGTGTACTTGATGTCCATGCCAGCGGACCGGAGCACCTTGACGAAACCCACGAGCTTCTCGAGCGCATCGACAAACGGCTGGACCTCGGTGATCTGTGAACCGATGTGCTGATGGATTCCCGTCACCTCCACATGAGAGAGAGATTTAGCCGTCTGGTAATACTCGAGCGCCTGCTCGATCGGGATGCCAAATTTGTTCTCCTTGAGCCCCGTCGAGATATAGGCATGTGTCTTGGGGTCGATGTCCGGATTTACCCTCAGCGCGATCCGTGCCACCGCGCGCATGTCCTTGGCGGCACGCTCGATCGCTAGCAGTTCTTCACCGGACTCAACGTTGAACATGAGAATACCGACCTTAATGGCATATTCGATCTCATCCCTGCGTTTGCCCACTCCGGCATAAACGATCTTCTGCGTGTCGATGCCGGCACGGAGTGCGCGGTACAGCTCTCCGCCAGAGACTATGTCCGCGCCTGCGCCCTCTTTGCCGAGGAGCCTGAGTATCGAGCTGTTCGGATTTGACTTAAGTGCAAAGCAGATAATGTGTGGGACGTCCACAAAGGCGCTGTCGAAGGCCCGGTAATGGTTCATCAGCGTATTGCTGCTGTAAAGGTAAAACGGCGTGCCCACCCGCTGAGCCACGCTTTTTACCTGGACCCCTTCGCAGTACAGTTCTCCGTTTTTGTACGTAAAGTCATGCATGGGAAACCCTTATTATTAATCATTGTGCTGAAATTGCTTCCTTTACTTTACTTTTTTGTCCTCTCAATATAGGAACATTATCGTCCCTTCTCAGCGTACGCTTTCTCCTCCTTCGACATCTGGCTTTCATTCCCAGACTGGTCCACCGCGGTGACGGTGTAGTAATAAACCACCCCCGGGTTGACCTTCACGTCGGAAAACGTGGTGCGGTTTAAGAGCTTTTCCGTAAGCCGCTCATAGTCCCTGCCGCTCTTCACCGAGCGGTACACGTGGTAACCCGCGAGGTCCTTCTCCTTGTTCTCGTTCCACGTGAGGAATATCCTGCCAACCCCGGGAACTACCGTAAGCCCCTTAGGCCTCGCCGGCGGCGTCATATCTCTGGGCGTGGCTGATACCTCGGACGAATCAAGGCTTTCCTTCCACGGCAGGGTCGGACTGTCCACAGAGCGCACAATGTAATAGAACGTTTTGTTATTTACGACGGCCGTGTCCTTATAGGAATTCGTCCTGATCGGTTCCTTGTTCAACGGTGTATCTTCGTATCGTCCTATATCCGTTCCGCGGTAGATATTATATCCAACAAACCCTTCGTATTGGCTCCCGTCAGATCTCGTGGTAACCCCGTCCCAGGAAAGCATGTTCTGGCCGTCACCGGCCACTGCAGTAACGTCTTTCGGGGTTGCCAGAGAGAGAAGTGGCGCTACCCGCACCTCTTCAGACGGCTGACTTGAGCCTCCCCTCGAGCTCACGGCCCTGATCCGGTAGCTGTACACCTGACCGTATCTCAGGTTCTTGTCGCTCCAGAAAACTGTGCCGGCCTTCACCTCAGCCGGCGCGGGATTGGCCGTCGAAATATCGGCGATCTCCTTATACCGTGGCTTCTTTTTGCTATCCCCCAGTTCACCCCGATAGACGCGGAATCCCTGGATCTCGGCGGGATTCATATCCTTGCCTTCAACGTTTTTGGTCGGCACGCGCCATGAAAGAAATGCGACATTGTCTCTGGTAACGGCTTTCAAGTCCTTCACCGCTTCGGACCGGGGGCTTGCGGGCGTGAGCGGATCGGTCTTCCTGCCGCATGAGACAGCGGCCACGAGGATGAACGCCAAACTTACAGATCCGATGAGCCTCGCTCTGGTTTTCATCGCATCTTCTTGAGCGCTGCAAGGCGTTTTTTTAGATTAGCAGGCGCCGTGCCGCCGTACGATGTTCGCCTCTTGACAGATGCCTCTACAGACAACGCATCGTACACATCCTCGTGGATCAACGGCGAGAGTCTTGTGTACTCCCCGATTGGCATGTCGACAAGCCCGCACCCCAACTCCGTGGCTCGCAACACGGCCCTGCCTACGAACTCGTGGGCTTTACGGAACGGCATACCCTTGCGGACAAGGTAGTCCGCTAGGTCCGTAGCTGTGATGAAGCCGTCCTCCGCCGCCCTCCGCATCGTTTCTTTATGTATCGAAACGCCCTTGAGCATCTCTATGAACACCGAGAGTGCGAGCGTGACCGTGTCAGCGGCATCGAAAACCGGCTCTTTGTCCTCCTGCATGTCGCGGTTGTACGCGAGCGGCAGTCCCTTCATGATCGTGAGAAGCGCCATGAGGCTTCCGTATACTCGCCCCGTCTTGCCGCGGGTGAGCTCCGCCACATCGGGATTCTTCTTCTGGGGCATGATCGAAGAGCCCGTGGTAAACGCGTCGGAGATCGTGATAAACCCGAATTCGGCCGAAGACCAGATGACGAGTTCCTCGGACAAACGCGACAAATGCATCATGATCTGGGCGCAAGCCGAAGCGAATTCGATTGCGAAGTCCCGGTCCGAAACGGCATCCATGCTGTTGTCGCACACGCCACTGAAACCGAGCCGCTTGGCTACGAGCTTCCGATCGATGGGAAGCACCGTCCCGGCGAGGGCACCGGCACCTAGCGGCATCACATTCACCCGGCGGAAGCAGTCTTCGAGACGGCCGCGATCGCGCTCGAACATTTCGTAGTACGCGAGCAGGTGGTGGCCAAAAAGAACGGGTTGGGCGCGCTGAAGGTGTGTGTAACCCGGCAACACAACGTCGCTGTGCCGGTCTGCAAGATGAATGATCGCCGCCTGGAGCGAGATGAGGAGACGACGGATTTCGGCGATCTCGTCACGAAGGAACATGCGGATGTCGAGAGCCACTTGGTCGTTTCTGCTCCGCGCTGTGTGAAGCTTTCCACCCACCGGGCCGATCTTCTCTATCAGCCGGTTCTCGATGTTCATATGGATATCTTCGAGCTCAACGCTGAATTTAAATGTACCGGAACTGATCTCCTTTAGGATCTCTTCAAGCCCGCGGATGATGCGGGCCGCATCCTTCTTCGGAATGATCCCCTGTTTTCCGAGCATGGACGCGTGCGCCATGCTGCCGGCTATGTCATAGGGATAGAGGCGCCAGTCATAGGGAATCGATGCCGTGAATTGCTCGACCAGATCATTAGTGGCTTCGGCGAACCTGCCTCCCCAGGGTTTGGCTTTCTTCGCAGCCGTTTTGCCCTTTGTGATTGTCTTGGTTTTCTTGATGGCCATATCGTATTAAAACCGCTGTAAACTGATTCTCATTGATTGGGTTATCATTAATATCTTGCTTCTTTAAAGAGTGATTCCACCGTGTGAATCCAGTTCAAATCCATGCTTTTTTGCGGACTTGCATATCTATGCCTTTGTTTGGGATCCCCTGATCCTGAGTCGGAGAGCATTTAGACGAATGAATCCCTCAGCATCCTGCTGATTATAGACCTGATCCGCTTCGAAGGTCGCGAACTCTGGATTATAGAGCGAGACCGGGGACTTACGGCCCACGGTATCGCAGTTACCTTTATATAACTTGAGCCGCGCCGTTCCACTCACGTTCTTCTGGGACTCATCAATAGCTGCCTGAAGCATGGTGCGTTCGGGAGCAAACCAATACCCGTAGTACACCATCTCGGCATAACGCGGAGTGAGGCCATCCCTGAGGTGCATGGCCTCGCGATCCATGGTAATTGACTCCACGGCACGATGCGCCGCGTGCAAGATGGTGCCGCCCGGCGTCTCGTACACACCACGGGACTTCATGCCCACATAGCGGTTCTCCACCAGATCCACGCGGCCTACGCCGTGGCTACCCGCAATCCGGTTCGCTTCGGCCAGCAGTGCAGCGGGAGACAAGTGTTTGCCATTGATGGCAACGGGATTGCCCGCGTTGAATTCTATCTCAATGTACTCCGGTTTGTCCGGCGCTTTCTCGATCGGCACCGCAAGCGTGTACATGTCGTCGGTCGGCTCCTTCCACGGGTCCTCAAGAATTCCTCCTTCGTAGCTGATGTGCAGTAGATTACGGTCCGTGGAATAGGGCTTGGACTTGGTCGCTGTCACCGGGATATTGTTCCTTTCGGCATAGGCTATGAGTTCCTCGCGGCCCTTCATGGTCCACTCGCGCCAGGGGGCGATGACCTTTACATCCGGCTTAAGCGCAAAGTAGGTGAGCTCGAACCGGACTTGATCGTTCCCCTTGCCCGTTGCTCCGTGAGAGACTGCATCCGCACCTTCCTTCACAGCGATCTCGATTTGGCGCTTGGCGATGAGCGGCCGCGCGATCGAGGTGCCGAGAAGATAGCGCCCCTCGTAAACGGCGTTCGCCCGCAGCATGGGGAAGACGAAATCCCTGACAAACTCCTCACGCAAGTCGTCGATAAAAATCTTGCTCGCGCCGGTCTTGATGGCCTTCTCGCGGAGCGGCTCGAGCTCCTCTCCCTGACCGATGTCCGCAGTGAAGGCGATAATTTCTGCACCGTATTCTTGTTTAAGCCAGCTGATGATGACGGAAGTATCGAGCCCGCCGGAATAGGCGACGACGATTTTTTTTACTCTTTGCCTCACGCTCTCTCCTGAACATTAGAAGATTCAAAGACCACGACGACGCTAAAGTCCTACGGTTTTACAACTGTGCTCTCTGTTTGCTTCGCGCTCTTTTGCTGCTTGCGTCAATATTATTTTGCTTCAACTATTTTGACTTTCATCTCGATCCGTTCGTTCGGATTGTCGTTCGAGTCCCGAGGCTGGGATACGATCTTGTCCACGACCTCCATCCCGCTCTCTACCTCACCAAACACGGTGTATTGCCCGTTGAGGAAAGGCGAATCCTTCACGCAGATGAAAAACTGCGATCCGGCGCTGTCCGGACTCTGCGCCCGGGCCATGGAGAGCGTACCCCGCTTGTGCGGCTTCTCGTTGAATTCAGCTTTGATGGTGTACCCGGGCCCGCCCATGCCGTGCAATCGCTTATCTGGGTTTTTGGAGTTCGGGTCTCCACCCTGTATCATGAAGCCCGGAATTACGCGGTGGAACGTTGTCCCGTCGTAGAGGCCCTTTTTTGCAAGCTCTATAAAATTGTTCACATGCCCTGGTGCCACATCGGGAAAGAATTTCAGGGTGATGTTACCGAACTTTGTTTCGATAACCGCTTTCGTCATGGCCATTTTTTTTATCTCCTGTGCAGTAAATTTTTTTGGTGCCTGCTGGGCGTACCCCAAAGTTATTGTGAAAAGGCCGAAGAGTAAAGCGAAAACAATCAGAATTTTTTTCATGAAACAGTCTCCTTGTGCTTCAAAAATTGTCTAAGAATGCAGAAAAGTAGCAAGACCGGGATATAGTGTTTTACCAGAAACCTACGGGGATGTCAAATAAAACATAGGCTTGCACAAGTTAATGGGCGGTAATCGCCACCCAAATCTTCCCGACATGTCCGAGTAGCCTAAAAAGCTACAGCACCTTCCCCTATGTATAACCCTGTATCAGACAGCGAGACGTCCAGGCGAAACCGCTCGTCAGATCACATATATAACTCCGGGCCCCCTCCAAGCCGAGGTGAGGTCCGGGCAGACAACTTCATTCTGCACTATACATGTTCGTCAGAAGTCCTCCTTCCACGTGAAAATCCAGCGATGCCTCTTGTGACCGCGGCCTTATCGGTTGGACTATGGAAATATCATCATTACCTCCTGCCATGGAAATCATAATGACATTCCCATTTCTTTGAATTTCTGGTAAACTTTGGGAAGTGAGTATCGGTCATTTTACAACAAGAAAGGAGAATGGTATGGTGCAGAAGGCAAGCGGCAAATTGACGGACCTTTTGAACAAGGCGATTGCCCGTGAGATCCAGGTTAGCGTGCAGTACATGTGGCAGCATGTGATGGCAAAAGGCATGGAATCGGAGGAGATAGCTGATGTGTTCGAGGATGTTGCTATCACGGAGATGAAGCATGCTGAAAAAATCGCCGAGCGACTTTTTTATTTCGACATCACCCCCACGACCAAGCCGGAACCTATCAAGGTTGGCGGCGCGATGAAAGAGATGCTGGAGTACGACGCCAAAGCCGAGGAAGAAGCCATCGATCTTTACAAGGAGATCATCAAACAGGCAAGCTCCGAAGGGGACAGCACCACGCGGCTGCTCTTTGAGCAGATTTTGGCTGAGGAAGAAGACCACCACGATACGTTTACGACGTTGTTGGGAATATAACGATGCTTTCCCTCTTCTGAGAACAATAAAATCAGAACAAGGCCGAGGCATTATGCCTCGGCTTGTTATTTTTGCAACCCCCGTCATAATGACCTCATTCCTTATAAAACTTTTGGCGCGCATGAATATTGCGAAAAAGTGAATCCGCTGAAAGACACGCGACAGCCCTGTTTCTCGTCAAAGGCCACGCTGAAGCGCTGAGGTCAGAAAATTTGAAGGAAGCATGAAATGCTAGGCTTCAATTTTTTGCATTCTTAACGAATTTGCAAGAAAAGAACTTCTATGATAAAGATTGAGAAGAATGGCGGGGTGGACGGGGCTCGAACCCGCGACCTCCGGCGTGACAGGCCGGCGTTCTAACCGGCTGAACTACCACCCCTATTAGTTGAAAGTTCAGAGTGCAGAGCCGGGAGCTTACGAACCCCTAATTCCGATCTCATTAGTCTGAACTGTATTGTATGGTAGGCGGAACAGGGATCGAACCTGTGACCCCAGCCTTGTAAGGGCTGTGCTCTCCCAGCTGAGCTATCCGCCCGTTCCAACGAGTGGAGACACGTAATATCTATTATTCCGTGAAAAATGTCAAGCGAAATTTGACCGGTGGCAATCGGTTTTTTAAAGAGATTGTGCATTCCTTTTGCCATCTTCTCTAGGCTTGCGGCTAATGCCAGCTGAAATTAATTCCTGTAGCTGGGCATGATAACTCGACAGCTTCAAGAATTATCGGTTCAAGAGCGGTGCGGCTATCAGAAGTGTGATGCCGTCCGCGAGAAGCAATAAATTCAGGACAGCGCTCACGGCATGCAGTTTCGCAAATCTTTTTCTCATCGGCGAATCTGGCGATTCGCGCTCAAAGGACGTCACTGCCTGCTTCACCTTGACCGCATCAGGATGCAACTTGAACACGATAAATACATTTATGGTGAGGGCAGCTACAAGGAGAAAAAGCGATAGCCAGTATGCCGTCTTTGATGGATCGCCGGCAACGACGAAAAACAGTAGCAGCGCCAGACCGGCAAGGAAGAGATTGTAAAGAAAATATCCAGGGAAAAGTTCCCCCACAATTTTGCCTGCCAAGTCCCGCCCGAATGACCGGAAAATGACCGGCGTGACGATGAACGTGAACGCCGCAATCCCACCAACCCAGAGAGCGAGGACGAGATCGTACAATGAGAACCAGTAAGTTTTCATAAGCACCTCTTGTTTTACCAACAGGGTACAGCCTGCCCCCACATAAAGGGAACAGAGGATACTCTTGGCCGTTACTATCCCGCCATGCAATGGAATACAGGCTGCAGCACCGTTTATCGGACTTTCACCTTCTTATTAATCTTCCTGAGCAAAGCGACGATGATCTTGGTCGGTGGAAGGTTCATTGAAGGGGCCCTCTCTGGCGCATGGATTCCCTCGAAAAACGTAGCGCTGTGGAGCGTGTAGTACTCAATGATATCGAGGCAATCGTTTCCAGATGCTGAACCGTACTGGATGTGATAGATTTCTCCGTTCTTAAAGTAAATCCTAAAGAGGTCCTCGCTGGACTCCATCATGCTCACGTAAAGGGCTCCATTCTTTTTTGCCTCATAGATGCCCTGAATCACATCGGCAAATAATTTTTCTTCCGCCATGTCCATCCTCCGCTAAGGCATGATCAGAAAAAGCCCCTTGCATTGACAAACAATCGAAACTTACACACCTGCTGTCTATCCCATAATCAGCTTGCAGGAAGTCCGCATCGATCTATTGCCGTCAGATGTTTCCTCCTCTTCTATTCGCATACGCAATTCAATACCCATCCCTATCCAACCTTCGTGGCATCTGATCATCGACGACTCCCCGTTCCGCGATGGGATAGGACTGATGAGGAGGTTAACCGTCCGCATCCCGCGCTTCAGGTACGCCCAACATCCGCCCATAATGGGAGAGGCGACTATTGCGGCGACCCTGCAGCAAGCTGCTGGGAGCTATAAGTTAAACCTCATCGTCATCAGGTCTCAAAACCCGACAAGTTCTCCTTGGAGCTATCGTCGCCTTTACGCTCAAGTTCTGCGATAACCTGAGCGCCCGACAAAAGGATCAATGCCACAGCTTCTGTACTGAGAAGTGCCACCACTGCCGTTGCGAAGGACCCATAAATTAAATTTACCATAGAAATTACCGAGTAATACCATATCAGCACGCGGCGAGTGATCTCCCATAAGATCGTTGCAGCTATCCCCCCGATCAGCGCGCGCCGAAACGTGATGCGCACAACAGGCATGACCAGATAGATCGACGTGAGCAGAAACACTTCGCCGGCGATCCCTAGTATATACAGCGCAACCCCGGCAGTGCCTTCAAGGCTCAGCCTCCACCCGAAAATTATCACTTGCCTGTGTTCAAGTGTCTCAATTGCTCCCGTAATAAACGACACTAGCAATATCCCCATGCCCAGTACCAGGATATACACATAAGGGATAATGGCGGAGATGAGAAAATGACGTCGTTTTATTCTGACACGGTGAAAAAAGATCACGGACATGGCGTTTTCAAGCACGGTAAAGGCAATGGAGCTGAAAAACAGCATGACCAGAAAGCCGATGATGCCGACAAAATTTCGGTGCTCGATAAATACCCTTACCTGTTCCGTCAACGTAGCTGCATAGCCCGGGATTATCATTTCCAGGTACGTGGACAATGTGTGGAACAACTGTTCCTCTTCTATAAAATGAGACAGACCAATGAGGCCGATAATCGACATGGGGACGATGGACAACAGCGTGTAATAGGCAACGGCCCCGGACAAAAGCAGACCCTGATTGCGTTTGAAATCACGTGCAACATTCAAGAGGAAGCTGAAGAACCGCCTCAAAACTCCGATTCCATATTGTCGTTTGTCCATCATGAGATAGGAAAAAAAAATATGAATGTCGTTTTTCTTTGCCGATAATTTCACTGGAGCTGTTGTAATATCGAACATGACATGCAATTATCATTTAAGGAGGCACTTCCCCGTCACTATAGCATAAAACAAAGAAGGCATACAGCAATTCTTTCCCGAAGTTTGTGCATAAATACACAGTGTCAAGCACGCCCGTAAAGGAGAAATCAAGATGTGCGCCTCTTCGTTCTTCCGGTCCAAAGCGGCACTTACGACCTCGATTCGTCCTCAATCCCTGAAGGACATCTTAAGCTCGTATATCCCCGCCTCCGCCCTCTTTTCTACGTTGAATCCCATTCTTTCGAACAGCTGGAGCATCTGTCTGTTTTCCATCAATACCGCTGCTGTGAATCCAAGCAGGCCGCTTTTCTTCGCCAGATAGGTGACATAATTGAGCAGCTCTGCGCCAACCCCCTTGCCCTGATAGTCGTCTCTTACCACGAAGGCGACCTCGGCTGTATGCGCGGTCTGGTCGATGGTATACTGAGCCATTCCCACGATATGCTCGTGCACTTCGTGCGAAAGTACGGCGAGGATCACCATCTCCCTGGTGTAGTCGATGACCACGAAGGGCTGAAGCCGTTCGTGATGCATATCGGTCCGTGAGGAAATGAACCGACGATAGAGCGAATCGCTCGACAGTGAATAGAAAAAGTCTTTCAATAGGTGTTCGTCACTGAGCTTTACGGGCCGCAGCAGAATGTTCAATCCTGTCCTTGTGGTGCGGTAAGCCTCAAGTTCTTCGGGGTACTCGCCTTGTACGCCGGGGATGAAAGCCTGATCCTCATAAATCAGGTTACGCTTCTTGGCCTCCTCAATGAGCCAGGGCCGGTATTTCGGGTGCGCGATCGCGATCAGTTCCAAGGCCCGTTCCCGGATGTTTTTCCCGTGGAGATAGGCGATCCCGTACTCCGTCACGACATAGTGGATATCGCCTCGCGACAGCGTCACCCCTGCACCCTCCTTCAAAAATGGAACGATGCGCGAGATTTCGCCGTTCTCGGCCGTAGACTGAAGGGCAAGGATGGTCTTTCCGCCCTGTGACAATATCGCGCCGCGCATGAAGTCTGCCTGCCCACCGATGCCGCTGTAGAAGGTTTTCCCGATGGATTCGGCGGTGGCCTGGCCCGATAGGTCGATCTCGAGGGCGCTGTTAATGGCCGTCATGTTCTTTTGGCGGGCGAGCACTGTGGGGTTGTTGGTATAGTTCACCGGACGGAACTCAATGGACGGATTGTCGTGAAGGAACTCATAGGTCTCGCGCCTGCCCATGCAGAAGGCCGCCACGGTCTTGCCGCGGTTCACCTCTTTTTTAGAATTGTCAATAATTCCTCGTTTCATGAGCGTCACTATGCCATCGGTCAGGAGTTCCGTGTGAACTCCGAGGTGCTTTTTATTCTGCATGTGGGTGAGGATCGCATTTGGAATGCTCCCGTATCCGACCTGAATGGTGTCACCGTCAAGCACGATGCGCGAGACGTAGGTTCCGATCCTCTGGGCGATCTCGTCCGATACGGTGACCTCGAATTCAAGGAGCGGCTCGTCATGTGGAATGACGAAGTCCACGTCCTTGATATTGACGAAAGTGTCGCCGAGGACACGAGGCATGTGCGCATTCGCTTGGGCGATGATGAGCGAGGCGTTCTCAGTTGCCGCCTTGACGATGTCCACACTGATGCCGAGGCTCATGTACCCGTGTTTGTCAGGGAGGGAGGTCTGTATAAGGGCGACGTCTATGGGCACAAGCTTTTTCTGGAACAGGGCGGGAACCTGGGACAGGAAGATGGGTGTATAGTCTGCGATGCCGCGGTTCACGGCCTCGCGCGTGTTGCTTCCGATGAAGAACGAGTTATGTCGGAATATGTCTTTAAATTTCGCATTGGCGTATGGCGCTACACCCAGCGTCCAGACCTGCAAGAGTTCGGTATCGAAAAATGCCTTGGGATGGGACTGAACGTATTTGATTAGAGCGCCCACGAGGTACTGGGGCTCGCCACAGCCCGTGCCGATGAAGATCCTGTTGCCCGGATGGATGCGGCTGAAGACCCCCTCCTCGGCCGGAAACTTCTCAGGATAGAGCGATCTCATTAAGTCCAGATGCTTGTACGATTCCTGTTTAATCACTAGCCTCTCCTGCCATCTTTAAGTATAGCAGAAAGGTCGCTGGCTTCATGAAGAGTTTTGCCATCTTAGACGCCTCGTTTGTTGCTGATTTTACTGGAATCTCGCCTGGTCGGCATCTCCTGAAAATGCCCCCAGAAGCCGGCCTTGACCATCTGCTTTTTCTCAACTAAACTTAACCTATTATGCTTGATGCCCTCTTCAATCCCCGTTCCATCGCCGTCATCGGCGCATCCCAGGATCCGAAAAAAGTCGGCCATGCGGTTCTCTATAACCTGCTCCGGCATCACTTCGGCGGTAGGCTTTGTCCCATTAATCCTTCGGGCGGCGAAATCCTCGGCCTGAAGGCCTATCCAGCGGTCTCAGCGATAGGTGACAGTGACAACACCGACCTTGCGGTTATCGCCGTACCCGCACGCATCGTTCCCGGATCGCTTAGGGAATGTGCTGCCGCCGGCATTAAGGCAGCGGTCATCCTGAGCGCGGGTTTCAAGGAGGCAGGCAAGGAAGGCAACCGGCTCGAGGAAGAGATCCGAACCATCAGTAAAGAGCAGGCAATCCGCCTCCTCGGCCCGAATTGTCTCGGCCTCATCAACACGGCGAACAGCATGAACTCCACCTTCGCGGCGGACATGCTTCCCAGAGGCTCGATCGCCTTCTTTTCCCAGTCCGGCGCCATGGGCATCGCCATTATGGACTGGGCCATAGGGAACGAGATCGGGTTCTCCAAGTTTATCAGTCTCGGGAACAAAGCGGACCTTTCCGAGATTGACTTCATCGAATACTTCATGAACGACCCGGACACGGACTTGATCCTAGGATACCTCGAGGACGTGGTGGACGGGAAACGGTTCATGGAAGTAGCGAAAAAAGCCACCAAAGTCAAGCCGGTCATCCTCCTGAAATCAGGCGGTACTGAGGCCGGAGCTCGCGCAGCATCATCTCACACCGGCGCTCTTGCCGGTTCGGACATTGCCTTTGACGCGGCCTTCAGGCAGACGGGGATCATGCGCGCCCAAGGTGTACAAGACCTCTTCGATACTGCGCTGGCCTTTGCCGAGGGAAAGATCCCAGCGGGGAACGGGCTGCTTGTGATCACGAACGCCGGTGGCCCTGGGATCATTGCCGCAGATACAGCAGAGCGGCTAGGCATCAAGCTGCCGTTCATGACCAGAGAGAGCATAGCCTCAATGGCATTGAACCTGCCGCCGAACGCCACGGTTTTCAATCCCGTGGACGTGATCGGCGACGCCACCGCGGAGAGATTTGCAACCGTACTCGAGCAGGCTGCCAGGGACCCGAACGTGAACGGTATACTCGTGATCCTTACACCCCAAGCAATGACGGACACGGAGAACACCGCCGATGTCATCATCGCGACATCTAGGACGACGGACAAGCCGATCATCGCCTCTTTCATGGGTGAAGCTCGCGTGCGGACTGCCGTCAAGAAGCTCAAGGATGCCAAGATCCCGAATTTCTCCTATCCCGAGCTCGCTGTCAAGGCCTTCAAACGGTTATCTGATCACCGTGCCTGGCGTGATAGCGAACAGCAACGGCCTGCGTGTCTTGAGGTGAGCAAGGCCGCTGTGCAGCAGAAAATCGACGGGGCTATGGCTACGAATACATTTCAGCTCGGTGAGGATGATGCGTCGGCAATCCTTGCCCACTACGGGTTCAGGTTCCCGCGGAATGTGTTGGCAAGGACATCAAAAGAGGCCGCGGCGCTTTTTTCCAGTATCGGGGCCCCTGCGGTAATGAAGGTCGCATCCCCCGACATTCTGCATAAGACTGACATTGGCGGTGTTAAACTGCACATCACGTCTTCCAAAGAAGCGGAAGATGCGTTCATTGAGATCACCTCGAATGCCCGGAGGCTTATGCCTCATGCGTTCATCCAGGGCGCGATGCTTTATGAGATGGTCACAGGAGGCAAGGAAGTTATCCTTGGCGCGACCCATGACCGCACCTTCGGCCATATGCTAATGTTCGGTCTCGGCGGCGTCTACGTCGAGGTGCTCAAGGATGTAGCCTTTCGCATCGCGCCCGTCTCCCGTCGCGATGCGCGGGCCATGGTGAATGAGATCAAAACAGCGGCCCTGCTACGCGGCGCTCGCGGCGAAAAGGCAGTCGACATGGAAGCCTTGGTCGAGAGCATCCTGCGCCTGTCCTGCCTCGTCGCCGACTTCCCAGTGATTCGAGAGCTTGATATCAATCCTCTCGTCGTTCTGGATAAAGGAGCAATCGCACTCGACGCACGGATAATATTCAAGAGATAGAGTCTAGGAGGTATTAAGCCAAAAGCATAGGAAAATCGATGGGGATACGCAGCGTATGGGCACAGAGAATCAAAGGACTGACGGCGTGGCAGAAGTATTATTCGCTAGTCCTGATGATAGAAAGCACCTAAAAAGTTCTCATGAGCTGAGATATTCAGGTCAGCGTCACAACTACAATGTGCTGTTGCTTCCATTCCATCCGATATTGCGAAGGCGGTAGGGAAACCTTTGAAAGAATACGCGCGTTTTTGTTTGTTTCTGGACATTCATGCGGCGAAGTTGAGACGCTGCTATCGTGATCCAAAATTATGGGGTATTAATGCAAAAGATTATTCCGAAATAGAGGGATAAATCATTGGACAGACCTTGGATGTTAACAGTTGGGCCCAGAACTCAGTTCTTGGTTTCCGGGTTCTGGCTCCTGGCTGCTGAACCGCCAGTCTAAGGAGGTTTTTATGATATCTATATTCATCGCATCCACTACCGGTTACTCCGGGAGGACATTCGTCTCCCTCGGCCTAGCCATGAAACTGAAGGAACGGGGATACAAGATTGGGTACATAAAGCCCATCGGCAAGGTTCCGATAAAAAAGGAACGGAACATCTACGACGCCGACGCCCTGTTCCTAAAGGAGACACTAGGTCTGACGGAATCTCTGGATGTGATCTCTCCTTTCGTCTTGAGTTACGAGACGCAGACCCTGCTCTTCCAGGGGAAGATCAAGGACGCAAGAAAACATATTTTGAACTCGCTCCGCTCTCTTAAGAACAAGGACTTCGTGGTCGTGGGCGGTGCAGGAGACCTTTTCGAAGGTTCCCTGCTAAACATAGATGCCTTATCGCTCGTTGCCGACATGAAAGCGCATGTATTGATGGTAGAACCGTGGAGGGGCGATATTTCTGCAGACTCTCTCTTCGGCACGTATCGTATCTTGGGAGATCAGCTGGCGGGTGCCGTATTCAATAAGGTCCCGGCGCACATAGTAGGGTATGTGAAGGAAACGGTGCGGCCGTTCCTGGAGAAGAAAGGTGTTAGGATATTCGGTGTCTTTCCCAAAGACCACTTCCTCGAATCGGTAAGCGTCCGGCAGCTTAATGATATCCTAAGCGGCAGAGTGCTATGCTGCGAGGAGAAGCTTGATGAGTTCGTTGAGAACTTCTCAATTGGAGCAATGGATGTTGACAGCGCCTTGAACTACTTCCGCAGGACGCCGAACAAGGCGGTAATCACAGGCGCTCATCGCGCTGATATTCAACTCGCTGCAATGGAGACATCGACCAAGTGCGTCATCCTGACCGGCGGGCTCGCTACGAATGACGTGGTTATCGGAAAAGCGCAAGCTAAAGGTATCCCCGTCATTTCCGTGCCGGATGACACCTTCACGACCATTGACAAAATCGAAATCAGTATGGGGAAAACGAGCATTCGCGAGAAACGCAAAGTGGAGCGTGTCAAGGAACTGATGGATATCGAGTTCGACATAAATCGATTTTTGAAGAGCGTGAAGTGAAGCCTTCGGGATGCTTTGACTGCGAGAAAAAATCACGGCCTTTGTTTGAAATTCACCACACGCTGCTTTGCAGTGCAAGGCTCAGACTGTTTGATTTTTAAAATTAATAATGGTATTTTTCTCACATGCTTATCGATTATTTAAAGAACATCCCGCTTTTCAAACATCTCAAGGACGCGCAACTGAAGGAAATAGCGGAACGATGCAAAATCGTCACATATAAAAAGGGCGGGGTTATCTTCCACAGGACGGACTTGGGCACCGACCTCTACATTGTGAACTCCGGCAGGGTGAAGGCCGTATTGGCTGATGATGAGGGAGACGAGATCGTGCTTGCTCAGTTTGAAAAAGGATCTTTTTTCGGAGAACTAAGCCTCCTCGACGGCAAGGGGCGGTCTGCTACGATAGTCGCAGACAAGGATTCCGAGCTGGCGATTCTGAAGAAGGATGTATTTTTCGAATTGCTCTACAAAAATCCGAAAATTGCCGTCGAGCTCATGGTAACGCTCGTCGAGAGACTACGGAAGGCAGACGACATGATCGAGTCGCTCGCATTTCTAGAGGTTGGCGAGCGTCTCGTCCGGGCGCTCCTTGACGCTGCAACCGCGGTCGATGTAGGTGATAAGGGTTTTTTCAAGGTAGGCAAGCTGACCCACAAGGAGCTCGCGGCCCGCATAGGATCGTCGCGAGAGGCGGTGTCAAAATGCATGAGAGTATTTATGACAAAAGGAATTATCAAGGAAACCGAGGGCCATATCCTTATCGCCCACAATGCTCTCGACCGCTTGAATGAGAGTAAGAGAGCGGAGCGGTAATCATCTTTCCGCCTGATCCCGCCGGGTTACCCCGCTCCCTGATGCAGTCCTCCCACCATACGTATTAGCGTTTTCATGCGGTAGGCCTTTCAGAGATCATTCTTGGATATTCCGGGATGAAATAAACGTGCTCCCCGTTTTCGGACGGGGAGCGAAGCGACGTTACATCTTCGGCAGTTTTGCGAGCGCCTCCTTGATCTTTTCAGCCGGATACTCATAGTCTTGGAGCTTGCCATCATGAAAATCGGCGTAGGCCTGGAGATCGAGGTACCCGTGGCCGCTCAAGTTGAACAAGATGGTCTTTTGCTTGCCCTCCTGCTTGCAGAGCAGCGCCTCATCGATGGCCGCTCGGATCGCGTGAGCGCTCTCAGGCGCAGGGATGATCGCTTCCGTGTTGGCAAACTGCAACGCCGCATCGAACACAGGGATCTGGTTGTAGGCCCTGGCCTCGATGAGTCTGTCATGATAGAGCTGGGAAACGAGCGGCGAATCGCCGTGATACCGGAGCCCCCCCGCGTGAATGCCTGGCGGCATGAAGTCGTGCCCGAGCGTGTACATGGTGAGATAAGGTGTGAGCCCGGCGACGTCTCCAAAGTCGTATCGAAACTCCCCCTTGGTGAGAGTGGGACAGGATGCCGGCTCGACCGCTATAACGCGCAGGTTCTTGCCGTTTATCTTGTCGTGCAGGAACGGGAAGCTTACACCGGCGAGGTTGCTTCCTCCGCCACAGCAGCCAATGATGATATCCGGGTAATCGCCGACCAGCTCGAACTGCTTCTTGGCCTCGAGCCCGATCACGGTCTGGTGCAGACAGACGTGGTTCAGGACTGAGCCGAGGGCATAGTTCGTGTCACTGTGCGTGGCCGCGTCCTCCACCGCCTCGGAAATGGCGATGCCGAGGCTGCCGGGACTGTTCGGGTCCATCTCGAGTATCTTGCGTCCGGAATTGGTCTCTTTCGACGGGCTCGCGTAGACCGTGGCGCCCCAAGTCTCCATTGCAACCCTCCGATAGGGCTTCTGGCCGAAGCTCACCTTCACCATATATACCGTTACATCGAGGCCGAAGAGCTTGCCTGCAAGGGACATGGCAGATCCCCATTGGCCTGCCCCGGTCTCTGTTGCAATACGTTTTATCCCTGCCTTCTTATTGTAGAATGCCTGGGGAATGGAGGTGTTCGGCTTGTGGCTTCCCGCTGGGCTCACGCCTTCGTACTTGTAATAAATCTTTGCCGGTGTCTTGAGTGCCGCCTCGAGCCGGTGTGCGCGGTACATCGGTGACGGCCTCCAGAGCGAGTAGATGTCGAGGACCTCTTCTGGGATATAGATCCAGCGTTCCTGACTCACTTCTTGTTCAATGAGGGCCATGGGGAAAATCGGCGAAAGGTCCTGCGGACCGACAGGCTGCTTAGTTGCCGGATGCAGGGGGGGCTTTGGCTTGTTCGGCATGTCGGCCATGATGTTATACCACTTCGTTGGAATTTCTTTGTCGGAAAGAATAATCTTTGTCTCTTTCATACACCCTCCTGGATAAAAAGGATAACGGCGTTGACGCGGCAAAAAAGCTATTTATTGTAAACAATTTTACCGGATTTCTCAATGAGATTTTGAGCCTGGGAAATCGATACTCAAAATAATTACAACCCTATGGAAAACATTCCTTCTAGGTCGTGACGGGAATGTACGCGGAAAGCGATAAGCGTTTCTGATGTTATGATCCCTTCCACCTTGAGCATGTGGTTCGTCACCAGTTCAGCCATTTGCTCGTTATCCTTTACCCGTATGATTACCGCTAGATCGTACCTCCCAGCGACAGAATACACCTCCGAGATCCCATCCATGTCCGCAAGCGTTTCTGCAACCGCATTCACCTTATTCCTCTCAACCGTCAATAGGACCAGCGCGGTAACCATAGACGCCCTCCTCGCATTGTAATTCGTTCTATTATATCAGATTTCCGCGCTTTCGAGAATGGAGGCCTGCACATCGCGGATCAGGCGCGGATAAGTCACCGGTATGGATAAGGCTGTGGGCGGGGCAGCCACCCCGACAGGCTGTATGAAGAGAGCAAGCGATCTTGGGACAGGTGTTACCGACAAAGGTCCGGAAAAAATCGAGGGTCCGATGGTTCCATATGGTTTCGAAGGGATCAGTCAGAATATTTCCGAGCACGAAATCATCGCGCCCGAAAAACAAGTTGCAGGGATATACCGATCCATCGGGCAATACACCGAGTTTTGTCGTACCTGCGGGACACCTGGCTGTTGAGAGATGAGGATATTGATCGAGATCTGGTATGAATCCTGAGCACGAGACCGTTCCGACCAGGGGTAATCTGAACTTTTTCTGCACTATTTCCATGAACTCATGGAAGGGCAGCGTTTCCATCAGGCCTTTGCGGTCCGTTGCGTCACGGTAGAGAAGATAGTACCGTCGCGGCCCGAGCGAGAGAATGGTCTCGACCAGGCTGATGTCTATGTCCGGGCGATAGACAGTCTTCACGATAGGTTGCTGTGTCGCAATGAATTCGCGGACAACATCGAGCGTTGCCCGGTCATTCACTGAAATGCCGGCTGTCACGGCCTCCCGGATCCGCAAGATTTCCCGAAGCACTTGAAGGTTCGATCCGTTCGAGCTGATGTTAATGGAAAAACCTCGCAGCGCTGCTTCCCCGACGAATGAGCTGATGTCAGGATGCATCGTCGGCTCGCCCCCGATGATGTCAAGATTCCTTACTGATACGCGCTGGAGAACATCGAGCATTGTCTTGCACTGATGGAGTGACATATCCGATGTAAAAGGCATGGCCCTGTTGAAGCAGAAATCGCACGACCGGTTGCATCGGAGTGTGGGGTAGAACTGTATGTAGTCTGGGCCTGTACTCATGGATTTACTAATGAGTATGTTACATCATTATTCCAAACCCGAAGGCCGAGGATTCCAGATCAGGAGGGACTGAGAGAGCATCTGCGTCTTCGTGCTTATTACTTTCTTAGCATATAGAATGCGAATTGCCTTTCTTTCTTATAAAGCCCTCTTCCTCAAGCCGTAAAAGATTTTTCGTCACCTGTTCAGGGTCCATGCCTGTTCTCCTTACGATCTGGACCCGGGTAAGAGGTGATTCCGCCACGAGCACTTTCAGAATCTTCCCGCGAACCTGCCGGTTCGAATTCTCAAAGGGGCTCTGGCGTATATAGTGAGCACTCTTCCGGTTGGGGTTCACTTGCTCTTTTTTGAGCACGGCCCCGTAATCCATAAGAGCATTGTACCATGATCGGGGGTCGGCCCTGTCAAGAGTCTGCTCCACAAACGGCAGGATCTCCGTATCCGCGATGTTTTCCCGGTCGTGAAAAAACTCGTAAATGAACACCCTTCGGATATTTGTGTCCACGAATACGGCAGGTTGCTGAAATGCAAATGCGGCAATAGCGCCAGCAGTATATCTGCCAATGCCTGGCAGACTGATGAGCTCCTCAGGGGCAGATGGCAGCCTTGCACCGTGTTCCTTCATGATGATCTGCGCTAGGGCTCTAAGCGCGAGGGCCCGGCGATTGTACCCCAAGCCCTGCCAAACACCGAGAAGCTTATGGAGTGGCGCGCCGGCGAGGGAGGGGAAATCCGGAAACGTCTTGATAAACTCGGTGTATTTCTCAAGCACTCTCTCCACCTGGGTCTGCTGCAACATGATCTCTGACACAAGGATTCGGTAGGGGTTCTGCGTTATTCGCCAGGGGAGGCGCCTGCCGTGCCTCTTATAGTGGGCGTAAATCTTTTCCCGGAATGCACGGACCTGCGCGGCGCTGAGAAGGTGTCTTGTATGGGCATCGCGGGTGCAGGGTTGCTTTTTCTTTTCCATGAGGTGATAGCGCTGCTCCAAGGAAGAATGGATTATTTTCTCCTCAATAGCACGTAGAGAGCACCGAGGCCGCCGTCGCACTGCCGAGCGGTCACATAGGCGATGATATCCTTTCGGTAATGTCCTGAAAGCCGCTTGACGATCGCCTCTTTGATCCGCGCCCCTCGTGCGGAGCGAAGCCCCCTGCCGTGGATGATTTTTACACACCGGAGGCCTTTTTGAAAGGCATCACGGAGGAAATCGGCAACCTCCACTTCCGCCTCCGGGACTGAGCAACCGTGAAGGTCGAGAAATGCCTGAACCGAGAAATGTCCCTCATGCATCCTCTGGAGGATATCATCGCGGAACGCGGGATTCGCCCATTCGACATATTCTTGCGTGTCTGGAAGGTGCATTGGCCGTTGTCCTTGGGCTATTTCATCAAGTACTGCAAGTACATCACCGTCGGGATCGCATGCGGGAGCCCTATCAAACCCCTTGCGAGCCCGCTGAGCGCATGCAAGGCCACGGTATTCTTCAATCACCTGAACGCCGCGCATGGCATTGCTGAACAGCTCGTCTTCGGTAATCTCCTCTTTTTTCTTCGGCGGGGACGGTTTGGGAGGCGGCACAATCGCTGCGCGTTCTATCTTTTTCTTGAGTTTTTCGAAAGGCCGGATAGCAAAGGTTGCCGACTTATGTGAACTGTCGCCCACGGGAACCTCCGGCGATAGGACTTGCGAAACCGTATCGGGATGAAGCAATAAAAAATCAGAGCGGGCCGTAAGCCGAGTTCTGTGCCCTGGTCACCCAGGGCGGTGATCATTTATCTGAGCCCTTGATTGCTCAAGAGCACGAGCGACCTACCCGGAAGTCTCGGACGGGCAGTCCTTACTCCTGATTGCTCGGGAGATGCTTCCCTATGCGGTCTTGCTCCAGGCGGGGTTTGCCAAGTATCTCCGGTCACCCGTAGATCTGGTGGGCTCTTACCCCACCGTTTCACCCTTACCCCTGTTTGGGGCGGTCTTCTTTTCTGTGGTACTATCCATGGGGTCGCCCCCTGTCCCCTTTCGGGACCGCCTTGCCCTGCGGAGCTCGGACTTTCCTCCCCCCGTTGCCGGGGAGCAATCACCTCACCCGCTCTGATTGCTGCAAATGCAAAATTCTATGACCTGACTCCATAAGACGCTGCTATTCGAAATTTGAATTTATTTAACATTTGGTCTCAGGACTTAATTTTTTCGTCAATCGCCTTGTTCGCTAAAGCGTCTGCTTCCTTGTTCATTGCCCTCGGTATGTATTGTACCTCAACAGATCCCATCTTCGCAATAAGTTCTTTGACCTTTGCATATAGTGGCTTCAAGCCCTCGTTCTTTACCT
This sequence comes from Nitrospirota bacterium, assembly GCA_035623825.1. Taxonomy (GTDB): domain Bacteria; phylum Nitrospirota; class UBA9217; order UBA9217; family UBA9217; genus DASPSR01. The sequence continues at coordinate 13,299 of DASPSR010000019.1, read as the reverse complement.
TATACTGACCGTTTAGCTGTTTCACGAGGAGTTCGGAATCCGCACAGAGCATGACTCTTGAAGCTCGCAGCTTAACGGCATGTTCCAGGCCGATAATCGCGGCGGTATATTCGGCAACATTGTTCGTAGTTATTCCCAGATAGCGGGCTATCTTCTCGATTGGCATGCCATCCTTGGTGATTAAGACGCCCGCGCCAGCCTCGCCGGGGTTATTCCGTGATGCTCCGTCGGTGTAGATAGTCAGTTCCACGATAATGTTTACCCGAAAAGATTCAGCATGAAAGCACGAACCATTCGAAGGCATCAACTAAAATTTTGCTCTTGGTCCGTGATATCCGTCAATTTGCGTTAATCATGTTCATGAGCTTTTCTGTACGATTGCTTCCTTATAATACAAAATGCGGCCACAATGCGGACAGGTGATGATACTGTTGTTTTTCTTGACGTTGACAAAAACCTGGGGCGGGATGCTCATATAGCACCCTGAACAGGACTCGCCCCGCGCCTCCGCTATGGCGATGCCCGCCTTGGATGCAATGAGCTTTTGGTACTGTGCGAGGACCAAAGGTTCGATGCGCAGCGCCGTCTCCTGCCTCTGGTGCTCTGCTTCCTCTAACTCCTCTTTGAGTTTCACGAAGGCGGCTTCATGCGCTTTCTGCTCGGCCATGATTGTTTCCTCGTCGTCACGGGCCTTTTTCTCTGCCGCCGTAATAGATGCTGTTGCCGCGTCGATCTTCTCCATGAGCACGAGGATCTCGTCCTCGACCGCTTTATTTCCCTGCTCGGCTGTTTCGATCTCCTTAAGCAGCGCCTGGTACTCCTTGTTTGTCTTGATCTCAGAGGTGCGTGCCCTGAGTTTTTCGACCTTTTGTGCGCCAGCCTCGAGGTCTTTGTCTCGATCCCGCCTGTCCTTCTGTGCCGTCTGGAGTGCCTCTTTGGTCTTATCGAGTTCCGCCTTGCTCTCTGCGCGCCGTCGTTCAAGCGATGCCAGTGTCTCAGGAAGCTGGTTTTTCCGTTCAGCGAGAGATCGTAGTTTCGAATCTATTTCCTGAAGCTGTATGAGCAAGCTTAGCCGTTCTTCCATGCTGCCTCCAAAATAAGAATGCGCCTTGCGGCGCATTCTTATTTATTCTTGTCTTCGTTCTGACTGTAGTCAGCATTGTCATTTCGCACATTCAGAATCCACGCCATCTGCGGTTTTCCCTTCAACAAAATAGTTGGTGGGCCCACCAGGACTCGAACCTGGGACCAACCGGTTATGAGCCGGTAGCTCTACCAGCTGAGCTATGGGCCCTTCTAAGATGCAATTTTCAGGAACCTACATGACTAAATTCAAATTTGAATATGGGTAACTGAAATTTGTCCGGGATCTGTCATGTGGTTTGAGATTTGTCCCGCAACAGCTGATTATATTGTCATAACCCCTGGTAAATGTCAAGCCTTGCGGCTCCGCGGCCAGACCTTCTTTATTCCATAAAGCTCTTCAACTGCTTGCTCCTGCTTGGGTGGCGCAGTTTTCGGAGGGCCTTGGCCTCGATCTGGCGGATACGCTCTCGCGTCACATCGAATTCCTGCCCCACCTCTTCAAGCGTGTGGTCCGTCTGTTCGCCGATCCCGAACCGCCAGCGGAGCACCTTTTCCTCTCTCTCGGTCAGCGTGTTCAGCACTTTCCGGACCTGATTATGCAGGTTCTTCCGTATCGCCGATTCCAGCGGTGATGCTACCTTCTTATCCTCGATGAAATCGCCCAAGTGACTGTCTTCTTCCTCGCCGATAGGAGTCTCGAGTGATATCGGCTCTTTTGCGATCTTCATGATTTTGCGGACCTTCTCCACCGGCAGCTTCATGGACGCGGCGATCTCCTCGGTGGTCGGCTCCCTGCCGAGGTCCTGGACGAGCCCGCGCGATGTACGGATAAGCTTGTTCATGGTCTCGATCATGTGAACGGGGATTCGGATTGTTCGTGCCTGATCGGCAATCGCCCTTGTGATCGCCTGCCTGATCCACCAGGTGGCATAGGTGCTGAACTTATACCCGCGCTGCCACTCGAACTTGTCCACTGCCTTCATGAGGCCTATGTTCCCTTCCTGAATCAGATCCAGGAACTGGAGTCCCCGGTTGGTGTACTTCTTGGCGATCGAAACCACGAGACGAAGGTTCGCCTCTACAAGTTCGCTCTTAGCATATTTGGCTCGTTCCTCGGCTCGCTCATAGGCCCTGAGCCCCTTCTTCAGATCCTCTGCGGGAACCCCGCAGTCCGCCTCAATATTCCTGATCCTTTTGACCGCATTCCGATAAACCTTCTCGATCCCGAGAAGTGATTCCTGCTTCATCTCAAGTCTTCTCGCAGCGTTCTTGAGCTCACGCTCTCCTTGACGCATCTTTTTGAAGACATCCTTGAGGTCGGCAATAGCCAAGCCCGACTTCCTTTCGAGCCCATGGATCTCGCGCTCGGATAGAAGCACCTCGCTCACCATTTCACGCAGTTTCATGACCAAGCGGTCCGTCTGTCGGCAGTGGATGTTGAGCGCCTCGAGCTTATCGAAGAGAGCGTATCGCGTCATCTGGGACTTCTCTCGGAGCGCTTTTTTGCGGGCCTCGCTGACACGATTGCTGTTCACATGGTTTGTGAGAGTATTGAGTTCTCTGCTGTATCGGTCGATCTCGCTGATAAGCTTGAGCACCCGTGCATGCAGCTCTTCCTCGTTTTGGCTCTGGATATCATCGAAATCGTCGTCACCGGCATGAACCACTTCATGTATGCTGATTTTGCCCTTCCGAAGCTTATCGCCCAGGTCATGCACGTCCTGGAGGGAGAACGGCAGGCTGTAGAGGATCTGGGCGGCTTCCCGTTTGCCGTCCTCGATGCGTTTCGCGATCGCCACCTCGCCCTCTTTTGAAAGGAGCGGCACCGTGCCCATTTCCTTGAGGTAAAGTCGGACAGGATCGTCGGTCTTGCCGACACCGACCTCTATCTCCTCTTCTTCGGCCTCTTCCTCCGCTACTTCATCGAGGGCCGCCTCCTCGGGCTCGACACCTTCTTCTACGTCCTCGTCGGCTGGCTGGCGCACTTTGCCGTCATGTTGGGAGTCTGCAATGTCGATGTCGATTTCACCGTCGCTGAACAGGGAAATAATGCTGTCGAGCTGTTCCGTGGAAATTTCTTCGTGGGGGATCGTATCGCCCGTCTCTTCGTAGGGTACATAGTCCCGTTCTTTACCCGTTGCAGTCGGTTTCTTTGGATCGCTTGTCTTGCCCCGCTTTGACATACTGGTCTGCTCCTTCAAAGTGATGCTTCAGTATTATTCCATCGAGATTATTTTTAACCATTCATCTGCTATGCACCTGGGACCCGCTTTCCCAGCTTCCGGTCCGGCCTTTTGCCCAGCATGTTTTGCTCTGCCAGCAGCCTGCGATATTCTACCCAATCTTCATTTGCAGCCGCTTCATCGATAGCCTTCAACAGGTGCTTCATTTTCTTCTCGGGGTCCTTCTGCTTGATCACGTCGACGCAGTCACGGCAATGCTTCTGCGGGTCGTCGTAATCGGTCTCAAGCACCGAGTAGTGTAGAATGAGATTGTTGAGATCCTCGTCATCGTTTCTGAGAAGCGCCCTCGTATCAAAATTCTCACCTGCATTCAAGGCCTCGAATATCCTCTGCGCCGCACGCTGGAATAGAGGATCGGTAAAGTCCTGAGGCCGAATCTGTTGTTTCAGGCTCCTAGCTATCCCCTCATCTTTCAGCATGAGGTGTATCAGAATCTCTTCTGCCTTTGGCCTGTGCCCCCGTACAAGGACAGGAGCGGATTCCCTTCCCCCGCCGGGCGCGGATGCAGAACGCCATGGCCGACTGGGGATTTCCCGTCTGAGCACCGTTTCATCCAGGTCCAGTGCTTCCGCCGTCTTCTTGAGATAATGGTCGCGTTCGATGCCGCTCGGGATCTTTGTAATGAACCCGAGCATCTCTTCAGCTCTGTGCACCTTATCGTCGATCGAGGTATACGACCCTCTTTTTACCACTTGCTCGAGTACAAAGTCCATGAACTTGACTGAATTGCGCAGGTGTGCGGCGAACGCATCGTGCCCGTGCTTCTGCAAAAATGTGTCCGGGTCGTCACCATCCGGAAGCGAGACAACATTCACCTTCATCCCGCTCGTCATAAAGAGATCGAATCCCCGGAGCGAGGCCTTTACGCCGGCCGGGTCGGGATCAAAGATCAGCACGAGCTTGTCGGCAAATCGCCTCATGAGCCTGAGGTGTCCCTCGGTGAGCGCTGTGCCAAGCGTCGCGACTGCGTTCCTCACGCCGTACTGGTGGCACGCGATCGCATCGAGGTATCCTTCGACGATGACAAAATATCCCTGCTTACGGCCGTGCTCCTTTGCCATATCCAGGCAGTAGAGCGTGTTGCTCTTGCTGTAGAGCGGAGTTTCCGACGAGTTTAGGTACTTGGGCAGGGAATCGTCCATCACCCTGCCACCGAATGCAATCACGTTCCCGGAGATATCACGGATAGGAAAGATGATCCTGCCCCGAAACCGATCATAGTATCCCTCTCCCTCGTTCCGCTTGACGATCAGTCCTGCCTTCTCCATCTGGTTGAAGGCATATCCCTTCTGCTTGAGGTGCCGGAGTATGCCGTCCCACTCGGGTTTGACGTAACCGAGGGCAAAATCCTGCACCATTGCGTCGGTCACACCCCGCTTCTTGAGGTATGCGCGAGCCGTGCTTCCCGCGGGCCCTTTGAGCTCATTTCTGAAATATTCTGCGGCGTCAGCAACGATCGCGATGAGATCTTTTCGCTCGTCCTCAGACTTTTTGTCCGGACTGCGCGATCTGCTGTTCGCGGGTAAAGGAATTCCGGCGCGGCTTGCAAGTACCCTGACCGCCTCGGGAAAGTTCAGACCCTCTTGCAGCTCGATAAACTTGAACACATCGCCGCCGGCTCCGCACCCAAAGCAGTGAAAGATTTGCTTATCCGGGTTCACGCTGAATGAGGGGGTCTTTTCAGAATGAAAGGGACAGAGCCCCGTATGGTTCTTGCCTGCCTTCTTCAGGGACACATATCCGGAGATCAGATCTACAATATCAACGCTGTCCCTGACACGGCTTATGATATCATCTGAGAACACGTTATTTTTTCAACTCCGCCACTGTTACCCCTGCGCCGCCCTCGGCAGCTTCACCGGGTCGAATGGACGCGATCAGCGGATTTTTTTTCAAAAAGGCCGCCACCGCGGCTTTGAGCGCCCCGGTCCCCAACCCATGAATGATGGTCACGAACGAGAGGTGATTGACCCCCGCCTTGTCGATAAACCGGTCGACCTCGGCTAGACCTTCGTCCACACGAAGACCGATGATGTTTAGCCGGTCCGACGTGTTTTCTTCCTCGTTGAGGTCAGTGCCCCATCCTGGAATTGAAACCGCTATGCGTGGGCGCGGCTCAGTTTCGGTCGGTACAACCTCTGCCGCAGAGAGTCTGATCTTTTTTCCACCGGCCTCGAGCTCGAGCATCCCTCGGTCAGAGGCAATCACCGTACCAGTTTTGTTAAGCCTCGCTATCCGTACTGTGTCGCCTATATGTATATCACCGGCAGGCACAGCGTCGGCCTGCTGCTCCTTGGCAGCGTCAGGCTCAAGCCTCCTGCTGAGCGCCTCGATTTCCGAGCTTGCTTTTCTCGCGTCTACCTGCTCAAACGTTACGACGCGGGAAAGTTCGCGAAGTTTCTTCCGGAGCAACGTCAGAATCTCTTTCGCTTCGGTCTTGGCCTTTAATTTTGCGCTTTTCACCTCATCCCGCGCGGTCTGGAGCGCCGCTATCAACTCGGCCCGCTCCTTCCGCACCGCTGCGATTTCTTTTTCGAGTGCCTGTCGCTCCGATGTCAGCAGCCGGGACTCGTTCTCTACCTGCGCCAAAAGTTCTTCGAGTCGGGCATCATCCTGTCCCAGCCGGACCCGCGCTTTACTGATCACCGCGTCCGGGACACCGAGCCGTGAAGCCATGTCTAGCCCATAGCTTCTGCCTGGCCTGCCCGGGATGAACCGGTAGGTGGGTTTGAGCGTTTTCGGGTCGAATTCCATGGCGGCATTCAATGCGCCGCTCGTCTGGGAGCCAAAGAGCTTGAGTGCGTTATGGTGCGTAGTCACCACAGTTGTGCACCCGCGCTCGATTAGGCTTTCGAGTACCGCCGCGCCTAGGCCAGCACCTTCGCCAGGGTCCGTGCCTGATCCGAGTTCGTCCAGTAGGACCAAAGAATCCTTGGACGCCTGCTGAAGGATCTCTGCGATCTTTCTCACGTGAGACGAGAATGTGCTCAGATCCTGCTCCAGGCTCTGTTCATCGCCAATGTCGGCAAACACCGATTCGAAATACGGGAGTTTGCTCCCTTCGGCGGCAGTCACCGGCAAACCTGACTGGGCCATGAGACAGAGGAGTCCCACCGTCTTGAGAATGACAGTCTTACCGCCTGCATTCGGGCCGCTCAGGATCAATGCTCGTTGCTCGCCGCCAAGTACGATGTCGTTCGCTGTAATGTCTACATGAGGGGCACCGACCTTGTTCTTCCCTACAAGCAATGGATGCCTGGCTGCCCGGAGGTCGATGTCCCCCTCTGCTGAAATTTCGGGGACAGCGCCATCAAAATCCATTCCGAACCGAGCCCTGGCATATACGGCGTCGATCTCGGCGAGTGCATGGATCGTTGATTCGATCCGATCAACTACTTGGGCCATGAGCGACGTCAGATCGCGCAGGATGCGCTCAACTTCCTCGTGTTCTTCCATGCGGAGCTCGGCAAGCCGGTTGTTCTGTTCCAGCACATCGAGAGGCTCAACATAGAGCGTAGCCTTGGAGCCCGACTGTCCGTGCACCACGCCCCGGAGGCTCTGCCGGAAGTTGGGCTTGAGCGGCAGCACATACCGGTCGTCGCGGACCGTGATTACCGGTTCCTGGATGACCTTCTGAAAACCGCTGTCTTGAAGCATGCCGGACATCCGGGCAAGGATGTCTTCCCGCATGCGAATGACCTGTCTTCGGATCTTTCGGAGCTCAGGACTGGCTGAATCCTTGACCTCGGCCTTGTCATCGATCGCATCAAAGACAATATCTTCTATCCGCCTGAGAGAATGTATGGCAGCCGCCTTGGCGCACAGAAGTTGCGATGCTGGCGCTCCCTTGCCCTTCCCTTCAAATTTTTGAAAAAAGCCCTTGACCCGTCTGCCTGCGCCGAGCGTGATTGCAATATGCAAAAGCTCGGAAGGGGAGAGAACGCTGCCAGCCACTCCCAGTTTACCGGTCGCCTGCCCGACATCAAGAATACCCTCGAGCGGCGGCTTTTCACCGCTCTGCAGTATCTGCGTAAACTCACGGGTCTCCCTGAGCCGAGTCTTGACGACCTGTATGTCTGCGGCCGGATGAAGCTCGATGACAGCTGCTTTCCCTGCTTCCGATGCGGCATACGCAGCAACGATACTTATTATCTTGTCATATTCCAAGACCCTCAGGGCATGTTCGTTCATACAGCATCAGACCGGCCGTTTGATCCGCCTGAATCCTGAGCATTCGAGCGCCTGTAGAGGCGCTCGCTGTTCGATAGCATCCAGGAGCAGATTTAAGCCGAGCGTATCGCTCGATATGTGTCCTGCTATCACTACATGGAGATTGTGCTTCTCCGCCTCTTTCCGATGGTCTTCGGACATGTGCATGCCCACGATAGTTCCGACCCCGGACTGGGAGAGCTTCTCGATCGTGTCTTTCGCGCCTGAAGTGCCCCCGGTCATATCCACAAATATCTTTCCTGTGCGCTGATCGTCGGAGCCGATCAGGATCCTCGGGCCAGCGTTGTTCTTAAGCGCTTCGCGGTACTCGGGGATTTCTTTCAGAAGCGTGACAACGTCTTTGAGCCTAGTGGGCGACTCTCGGTCGAGCCTTGCCTGCAGATAGCTTGACACCATGTTATCCGCTGGCGTGTGGAGACAGAGATAGGGGATGTCAAGAAGGCGCGCTGCATCAACCGGCCGCGCGTGGTTCACGGGCAACAGGCTTCGCTCCACTTCCTTCATCCTGCCACTCAGTTGGTTCTCGGCGACATTGATCGGCACCCCGAACCGATTCAGAATGTCGGCCTGCATCTTCATCACTTCATAAAAGTTTGCATACGCCCGGCCTTCGGGATGGTGCGCAAGCACAGCGTCGATGCCGGCACCCTTCTGATTCAGCCGATCGGCAAGCAGAATTTCAGGCGCCTCCATGTCTATTCCGACGAGAATTTTTTTCACTTCCCTGTCTGGACTTCCGTGCAGGATTCTGCTGTCGGCATAGGGATTTCTGAGCTTCTCGGGATCGAAGGTTTCTTTTGCTTCGGACTTGAGCTCTTCGTACTCTTTGCGCGCTTCCCTTAATTCTTGTTCTACCTTCGCCCTTCCCCGGGGATCAGCGTCTATACCGGATTGAATGGCCAGTTCATAGAATTCCTGAAGTTTCAAGGTACGCACTCCTAAAAAAAATCAGGGGGCCTTGTTCTTCATGGCCCCCTGTTCAGCCCTGTAGTTAATAAATTGATGTGGTGTCTGAAACAGGCCGTTACCCCAGCGCATTTTTTACAAGCTCACTTACAAGCTTCCCGTCAGCACGCCCACCTACCATGGGGATGAGGGCTTTCATGACTTTGCCCATATCCCGGGCACTCTGGGCACCTGTCTGGGCGATGGCGTCGCGAATCATGGCCTCAAGTTCTTCACCGGCCAATTGTTTTGGTAAATATGCTTCAAGAATCGCGACCTCGGCAGTTTCCTTGTCTACAAGGTCTTGCCGTCCACCCTTGGTAAACTGCTCAATCGAGTCTTTCCTTTGTTTAATAAGTGAACGCACGGTCTCTATCACCTCTTCTGTGGTGAGAGACCGCCGCTTATCAATCTGTTTGTTTTTGAGGGCTGCGTTCAGCATCCGAAGCGTGGAAACTTTGTCTTTTGCTCCGGATTTAAGGGCCTGTCTTGTATCATCTTCGATCTTCTCTCGTAATTCCATAATGCCCTCTTCCACGACATCTGCTTGTCTTAAATGACGATCACGGGGGCTGCCGTTAAACCCCTATAAGTCACGGCTAGCCCTGTCTAAAGATACGCGCTGTTTTGGCAGCCTTCTTCCTTGCAGCCAGTGATTTTTTCTTTCGCTTAACGCTCGGCTTTTCGTAGTGCTCCCTTTTCTTCACCTCTGAAAGCACGCCTTCTTTTTCGATGCTCTTCTTAAATCTCCGGAGTGCGGCCTCAAAAGGCTCATTCTCTCGCAATCTGATACTTGGCACCTTTGCTACACCCCCCTCCTATTGCATCTAATTGTAATATAAATTATTTTCTTGAAATTTTCTGATGGGAAATGAAATAAAGTTAACCCAAAAAATATCGGTCCGTTCCTCAATGGCGATGACGGCATAATCATTAAAATTAACAACTCCGCCACTGAATGTCAAGAAAAATTTATGCTAAATTTTCAAGTATTTTCTAGAAAACCAGCGATTAGATGTGCAGGGCCACACCGGTTCTGTCAGCTCCGGTATGCGGCATTGATCTTAACATACTCATACGACATATCACATGTCCAGATGGTGGCAGAGGCCTTTCCCTTATGCAAATCAATGATGATCTGAATCTCTCGCTGCTTGAGAGCAATAGCCGCTTCTCGGTCTGCCGCCTTCCCCTGAGCTAGGCCTTTCTCAACGATCTTGGCCTTGCCGATGTAGATATCCGTCCTGGCCTCATCCATCTCAACGCCAGAATTGCCCAGCGATGCCATAATCCTCCCCCAATTGGCATCTTCGCCGAAGAATGCGGTCTTTACCAGACTGGATTTGGCTACAGCCATGGCGGCGCGTTTTGCCTCGATCGGATTCCTCGCGCCGCGCACTTCGAGCTCAATAAATTTTGTAGCGCCCTCGCCGTCGCGTACAATCTGCTTGGCGAGTGAGAGTGCCACGGCGTCCAGACATGCCTGAAACTTCTTCAGGTCCCTGCTGGCGGCAGCAAGTCTCTTGTTCCCGGCTGCCCCGTTCGCCATACAGAGAATCATATCGTTCGTGCTTGTTTCGCCGTCGACGGTAATATTGTTGAAAGACCGCTCCGTGGAAGCGAACAGAGCTTTCTTTAGCATGGATGCGGAGACGACCGCATCGGTCACAATGAAACAAAGCATGGTCGCAAGGTTCGGGTGTATCATGCCCGACCCCTTGGCGATGCCGGCAACCGTAACGGTCTTGCCGCCGATTTCCTCCTGGACAATCGAGCGCTTGGGGTAGATATCGGTGGTCATTATGGCCTCGGCCGCCTGCTCCCAACCCGATGTCGATAATAGTCCGACCGCTGTCGCAATTCCAGTCGCCATCTTCGGCATGGGCAGAAGCTCACCGATCACGCCTGTCGATGCTATATACACAGCGTCTGGCTTTACGCCAAGTTCTCCGGCTGCAATCTCAGCAGTGGCGCGCGCATCGGCAAGTCCTTGCTTCCCGGTACAGGCGTTAGCACAACCGCTATTCGCTATGATGACCCGACCCTTTCCGGACTTAACCTTCGCCGTGTTCAGGATAACGCACGCCGCCTTCACCCGATTCTTCGTAAAAACACCGGCAACCGCCGCTTCGCGGTCCGAATAGATGATGGCCAGATCTTTTTTTTCGTTCTTCTTGATGCCACTGTGAATGCCCCATGCCTTGAAACCGGGCACGGAAAAACTTTTTGTGTCCAAAATCCTCATATTTTGTCTACCTCTGTCAGGTGTAATATAAATTCATTTCTATCATGGGAACAATCCCGCAAACTCAAGACCCGAGGTCTCTTCAAATCCCATCATGAGGTTCATGTTCTGGACAGCCTGGCCAGAAGCTCCCTTGACAAGGTTATCAATCGCCGTTACCACAACCAGGCGTCCGGTACGAGCGTCCGCAATGATCCCCATGTCGCAGAAATTGGAACCACGGACATTCCGCACGTTCGGAAAATGTCCTGCAGGAAGTATCCGCACAAACGGCTCATTCCTGTAAAATTCACGGTATAGATCATGCAGCATGCCCGAATCCGTCTGCATTGCCACCTTGGCGTAGATCGTAGTCAGTATGCCGCGATTCATCGGAACAAGGTGTGGTGTGAATGAAACGGTAAGTTGTGTTTCCGCCATGATTGAAAGCTCCTGTTCAATCTCGGGTATATGTCGATGCGACCCGACCTTATAGGCCATACACCCCTCATTCACTTCGGGGTAATGGTGTGCGAGCGAGGGACTCCGGCCTGCACCCGAAACGCCAGACTTGGAATCTATGACTATGCTTTGCAGGTCGATCATGCCTCTTTTTAGTAGCGGCGCCAGGCCTAGGATCGCGCCAGTGGGATAGCATCCCGGGTTCGCGACTAGCGATGCCTTTTTTATCTTCTCGCGGTGCAGTTCCGGCAGACCATATACGGCGGTCTTGAGCAGTTCCGGATACTGATGGCGATGTTCGTACCACTTCTCATACAGAGCAGGGTCAGAGAGACGGTAGTCAGCTGAAAGGTCTACGATTCTCTTCCCAAGCTTGTGAAAACGAAATGCTGCCTCCTGAGCCGTCACATGCGGCAGCGCAAGGAACACGAAGTCCGCTTTTTTTGAGATCGTTTCAGGGTCAAGCGGCTCACAGACAAGCGCTGTCAGCCCCGCAAGATGAGGGAAAATTGATGTAATGGCCTGTCCCGCAGATTTTTCCGACGTAATTGCCGTAACCGACGCGTTGGGATGGTTGAGGAGAATCCGCATGAGCTCTCCGCCCGTGTATCCGCTCGATCCGACGATGGCTATGTTTAGTTTTCCATTGCCCATGATAAGACCAGCTCTTGTGCTCCATACAGAGTGCTTTGACCAAAATAAAAGGGAAGGCATCTCTACCTTCCCTTCTTCTTAACAGGATCTGCAACACAATATTACACAGAATTAGGTATATGATCCCTTATCTCTTTGAGAACTGGAACCGAGCCCGTGCGCCCTTTTGACCATACTTCTTACGTTCTTTTGCCCTCGGGTCGCGGGTCAGGAGGCCTTCCTTGCGCAGCTTGCCGCGTGACTCGGCATCTACCGCGAGGAGCGCCTTGGATATGCCATGCCTGATAGCTCCGGCTTGGCCTGAATTTCCACCGCCAAGCACGTTCACGAGCACATCGAACTTGTCCTGAGTTCCGGTAACCTCGAATGGCTGACGGATAATCATCTTAAGCACATCCCGGCCGAAATACTGGTCCATGGGTCTGTCATTGATTGTTATCTTGCCGCTTCCAGGCATCATCCAGACCCTGGCGATGGAATTTTTCCTTTTCCCCGTTGCATAGTATCTCGATACTGTAGCCGCTGACATTAAAGCCTCCTCACAAATCCCAAATGTTATTCCTTGCCCTTACTTGACCTTCATTTCCACCGGCTGCTGTGCGCTATGCGGGTGCGTTTCCCCAGCATAAACCTTGAGCTTGCTCAACATCTGTTTGCCAAGTCTGGTCTTCGGCAGCATACCCTGCACCGCCATCTTGATCACTTCCTCAGGTTTAGTCCTCATCATCTTGCCGGCAGTGATGGATTTGAACCCTCCAGGATATCCCGAGTGGCTATAGTATGTTTTTTGTTCGAGCTTCTTCCCGGTCAGGTGAATCTTGTTAGCGTTCACGACAATCACAAAATCGCCTGTGTCCACATGGGCTGTGTAGATGGGTTTCGTCTTGCCTTTTAGCGTGGATGCAACGGCTGTCGCAAGCCTTCCCAGCGTTTTTCCGTTGGCGTCTACAATAAACCACTTTCTTACGATATCTTCTTTTTTAGCCGAATATGTTGCCATAACTCCCGCCTTGTTGTATTGATATATTTTCCAAGAAAAGCGAATATAAACAATTTCATAAGATTTGTCAAGCGTTTTTATGATTGAAATTCATAATACAAAAGTTATCAGGCCCCAGAATGAATATGCTTAAATTACGAAATATCAACATGTTATGTATTGCCGAATGATCAGAAAAACGAAAGGCGGAGATTTCTCCCCGCCTTTTTTTTCATGGCCCGTGGCCTACGGCAGATGGTCATGAGTATCGTTGCCTGGGTTGTCTTCTGCCTTACGCCTTCTCCGCGGCAGCCCGTTTCTCGCGGAGCGCCGCGGGGGCAGACACGATGGAGCCCATCAGAGTGCCCAGGAGGCCGCCGACCACGATGCTCACCGCAGCGGCGCAGGCGATCCCGACCACGATCCCTATCACCACCGCAGCTCTGACAAAGAGCGTGGGCTCAACGGTCCCGCCC
>DASPSR010000013.1:0-42406 GCA_035623825.1 Nitrospirota bacterium | reverse complement strand
TATTATTCTTTATCGTATCGTTAAAGAGGATCGTCTGCTGCGTCACGATGGCCGTACAGGCCCTCAATGACTCAATAGTTGCATTCCGGATATCCTGTCCTTCGATGAAAATTGCCCCTTCGGTAACATCGTAGAATCTGGGAATAAGATTCACCAGCGTGGTCTTGCCACCCCCGCTCTTGCCGACGATGGCGATCGTCTCGCCGGCGCGCACCGTCAGATCGATGCCCTTGAGCACGTAATCTTTTTCATATTTAAATGACAGATTTCTGAACTCAATGGTCTTGAAATCGCGTGGCACCGAGACCGCGTCTTTTTTATTCTTGATCTCAGGTTCTGTGTCGAGTACATCAAAAATGCGCTTTGCTGCAGCAATGCCGTCTTGAACGACGTTATTGATGCCGTTCATATCCTTGAGCGGTCGATAGAAGAACACCAACGCCCCGAGGAACGAGAAAAAGTCTCCTACCGTCATGACATTCCACTTAAGTATCGCATACAGCGCATAAAGGATGACAAACGCCGTTCCGATCATGGAGATAGCCTCCATAATGGGATGCGAGAGTGCGCTGGTCTTTATGGACCGCATGAGGGAGTTGAACAGCCCCTTGTTTCGGGACGCGAACCTCCTGCTTTCGTACTCCTCCATGCCGAATGCCTTCACGATCCGGATGCCGGCGATGGTTTCGTGCAGGTGCATCGTGAGATCGCCGATCTGTTCCTGCATCTGCGTGCTCGTTCTTCTGAACCGCCTGCTGAATCTCGAGAAGGCAAAGCCGGCGAATGGCAGGACAATGACGGAAAAGGCAGCAAGCTTCCAGTTGAGATAAAAAATGTACCCCGTCAGGACAACCATGGTAAGGACGCCTTGCACAAGGCTCGACGGGGCCCTGGTCAATGCACCTTGCACGAGGTTGACGTCATTGATGATCCGCGATATGATGACGCCGGTAGGGGTCCGCGTAAAATAGGAAAACGAGAGGGTCTGTATGTGGGAATAGAGCTGGTCCCTTATATCGTTCACGACCTTCTGTCCCACATACCCCATGAAATAATCGCGGGCGTACCAGGTACCCCCCTTCAGGATGCTGACGACAATAAGCGCCGGAGGCACCAGGAGCCCGAGCCTCATATCCTTGCCCATGATGACCTTGTCCAGAATCGGCTTTATGAGGTATGTCTGCAGTGCGATCATGCCGCTGGTGAGCAACATGAAAAACGCCGCCCAGACAAGCCGCATTCGGTAGGGCTTAAGAAAGATTAATAATCTTTTATAGATTTCCATGATTTCTTATGCAGAGTTCTCAAGCAACGACAAGACAACGGCAGCTGCCCTTGCGGAAGCGCCGGCATCGCCCAGTTGAACCCGTACCGCGGCAAGACCGTCAGTTATCTTTTTATAATAGATGGGGTCGCGAAGCATCTTCGAAATGGCGATGGCCATGTTCTGCGGCGTCGCGTCCTTCTGTATCAGCTCCGGGACGAGTCGTTTCCCCGCTACGATGTTCACAAGCCCAACATGATCCACGTCGATAATCAGTCTGCCTATGAAGTACGACACCTTCGATATGCGATAAACGATCGCCATGGGCACTCCCATAAGCCCTGTTTCGAGCGTAGCGGTGCCGGACGTAACGATGGCAGCGTCCGATGCCCTCAGGGCATCGTATACCCCTCCATCGACAATCTTTACCGGAACACCGCTCCCCTCGACGTGCTGCCGTATGAAATCCATCGTGAGCGTAGGTGCCACCGGGAGAACGAATTGCAGATCCCGGAACATGGCATCCAGCTCCCGCGCGGCTTGAAGCATATCCGGCAGGAGATGCGTTATCTCTTTTTTCCTGCTCCCCGGCAAGAGGGCGATCGTGCGCCGCGCATGATCAAGTCCGAGGTGTTTTTTTGCCTCGACCTTCGTATATTCTGATTTTACAACATCCGTGAGCGGATGGCCGACAAACCGCACATCGACACCGGCTGACTTATAGAGTTCAACTTCGAACGGAAAGACGACGACAACGGCCTTGACGATCTCCGCTATCTTCTTTATCCTTCCCTTGCGCCATGCCCAAACCTGGGGGCTGATGTAATACAAGACGGGTATACCTAGTTTATTCGCGGCCTTCCCGAGCATGATGTTGAAATCCGGAAAGTCGATCAGCACTAAAAGGTCAGGCCGTTCTACTTTTAGAAACCGCTTGAGTCTCGTGTACACTCGATAAATGGCGCCAAGGTGCGTCAGAACTTCGGTGCCGCCCACAACCGATATCTCTGAAGCGTCTGCCAGCATCTGTACGCCGGCTTCGCGCATTCTCTTGCTCCCCACGCCGAAAAAGGCCAGCGAAGGGCTCTCCTTTTTCAATTCACGGACCAGATTGGCGCCATGCAGGTCGCCGGAAGCTTCTCCGGAGATGATCAAAATCTTTTTCATGGATCACCGGCAGACGATCATGCCATCGCCTTTTTTACCGCGTCGGCGACGCTTTTGATCTGTTCTTCGTTAAGTTCCGGATACATGGGCAATGACAGCACTTCATCCGCTGCACGTTCCGTTACTGGCAGGCTTCCCGGCTTCATGTTGAGGCATCTATAGGCTGCCTGCAGGTGCAGGGGCACCGGATAATAAATCATGTTTGAAACTTTCGCGGCATCGAGCGCTTTTTTAACTTTGTCCCTGTCGTTGATCCTGATCGTGTATTGATGATAAACGTGTTTCGCCCCCCTCATCTCGGATGGCGTCTGAATGCCGGGGGCGAGAAAATATTTGTTGTAAAGCATGGCATTGACCCGCCGCTTGACGTTGTAATCGTCGATATGTTTGAGTTTCACCCTGAGTATTGCCGCCTGCACCTCGTCCAGCCTGCTGTTGAACCCTATTTCATCGTGATAATAACGCTTTCGGCTGCCGTGGTTCCTGAGGCTGAGCACGCGCTCGGCCAGCTCAGCGTCATCGGTGATCACCATGCCGCCATCGCCGTACGCGCCAAGATTCTTGCTCGGGAAGAAGCTGAAACACCCCATGTCTCCGAATGTTCCGGCCTTCCGGCCTCTGAATTCCGCGCCAAAGGACTGCGCGCAGTCTTCTATCACCCGGATGCCGTGCTTTTTCGCTATTTGCATCAGTGCATCCATCTCCACTGGCTGTCCATAGAGGTGAACGGGGAGAATGGCCTTGGTCTTCCTGGTGATTGCGGCTTCTACCTTGGCAATATCCATATTGAATGTATCGGACCTGATGTCCACGAAGATCGGAACGGCGCCGATATAGGAAACCGCTTCGGCCGTTGCGATGAAAGTAAACGGCGTGGTGATGACCTCGTCTCCCCGCTTGATGCCCGCAGCAAGCAATGCCAGATGGAGAGCATCCGTACCAGATGCCAAGGCCACGGCATGTTTCACACCATGGTATGCGGCAACTTCTTCTTCGAACCCCTTCCCCTGGGGGCCGAGAATAAAATGGGTGCTTTTGATCACGCTCAGGACTGCGCTGTTGATCTCATCTTTGATGGACTCGTACTGTATCTTCAGGTCAACCATGGGCACTGACATGATAAAAAACTCCTCTCTACGCTGCCGGTACGAAATCGGTGATTCCTTTTTGAATGTTCTCCGTGATCTTTTGCGCCAGGGCAAGCGCTCTTCTGCCCTCGCCGCCTGAGACCAAGGGAGGCGCTCCTGTCTGGACGCTCATCACGAATGAGCGCACTTCCTCTCCGAGCGTATCCCTCCTGCCAATTGAGATGTCTCTCGTGAGCAATTCAGGAGTTGTATCTCCTCCCTTGTGCGCTACGACAGCCTTCTGCGACTGGTAATCGGACGTATACACGGCCCCGCCGTCGAAAACCCGAAGCAGGCGTTTTTTTTCATCAGATACTCTGCTGGCGGTCACATCGGCGACGCATCCGCTGCGGAATACGATCCTTGCCGAAGCTGAGTCGATTTCCTGCGTAATAACCGACGCTCCCGCTGCGCTCACCCGGTATGGTTCAGAGCCTGCCAGGTCCATGACAATATCGAGGTCGTGGATCATCAGGTCCAGAATGACGTTCACATCGGTGCACCGTATGGTGAACGGCGCCGACCGTTCGGCTGACATATATCGTGGCGCTTTCAGAAGAGCCTTGACCGCAGTGACGGCTGGATTGAATCTCTCCAGATGTCCCACTTGGAGGACCAGTTTTTTCCCGGTTGCAAGTTCGATGAGTTCATCCGCCTGTTCGAGGGTTGCGGTTATGGGCTTCTCAAGCAGGACATGAATGCCCTTTTTCAGGAACTGCTTCGCGATTCGGTGGTGGAGCACCGTAGGCACGACTACGCTCACAGCGTCCACTTGCCCCAGCAAGTGCAAAGGGTCGGGAAAAGCACGCGTGTTCAGCTTTTCTGCAATCTGCGAGGCGCGTACAGTGTCTGTGTCGGCAATTCCTACCAGGTCCGTATCGGGTATGGCTGCATACTTTTCAGCATGAAACTGGCCTAGATACCCAACACCTATGACGCCGACCCTGACTTTTTTCATTTTAAATCCTGCGGATTCTGTAGTGCCACAATTGCAATGCCTGCCCGGTCGGCTTCCCGAACAACTGTTTCCCGCTCGATTATGATGGTCTTGCCTGCCTCCACTGCGAGACATGACGCCTTCACCTGTTCCATGGTGTCTATCGTCTGCGGACCCATTGCGGGGAGATCGAACCGGAGATCTTGGTGCGGCTTGCATACTTTCACGATGACCGCGCCCTGCCCGCAGAGACGCCCTCCCCGGCGTATGGCCTCGTCTGTGCCTTCGATGGCTTCCACCGCAAGCACAGCCTGGTCCTTGACTACCACCGTCTGGCCAATATCGAGCCTGCCGATCTCTTTCGCCATCTGCCAGCCGAACTCGATGTCCTGTCTCTCCTCTTTTGACGGTTTCCGCTTTGTCAAAATTCCCTGCGGCGCCAGGATGCTTTCCAGGTAGAGTGTCGATTCGCGGACGGTGATACCGTCAGACTCTAGTTCTCTTGCCACGGCGCGGAGGAGCGAATCGTCCTTCCTGTGGAGGGTCTTCGCAAGCATGGTCATGCCGCGCAGGTCAGGAATGCCGCCGAACAGCCGTGTCTTCCTGATGCCGCCCGCCATCAGGACGTCCGTCACCCCTTGTTCCTTGAAGATCTTGATGAGCTTCCCTAGTTGACCCACCTTGATCCAGAAGATGGCGTCTACATCATGGGCAAGTTCCGGGAGGGTCTCCCCTTCATGCGCTACGGCAATGACCTGCATGCCTTTCTGTTTTGCCGCGCGGGCGAATGCAATCGGGAACTGTCCGTTGCCTGCTATTAAACCTATTTTGTTCATCGTTTCCGTCGTACAGGCCGTTGATCTCCGGTCTTTCAGCGTGTTATCCCGCGCTTTGAAGTGCGGATGAAGTCAGCAAGCAAGCGTACTTCGGCCGAATCGGGAAGGTCATCAAGTGTTTTTCGCAGTGCCTCGTCCACCGTGAGCCCCGAACGGAAGATGATCTTATAGGCCTTTTTGAGGTTCGCTATGACAGCATCGCTGAACCCTTTCCGCTTCAGGCCCACGAGGTTCAGTCCGTAGAGCTTCGCCTTGCTTCCTTGAGCCATGACATAGGGCGGGATATCCTGACCCACTCCAGACAGTCCGCCGATGATTGCATACTCCCCGATTTTCACGAACTGGTGCACCGCTACAATGCCGCCCAGGATAGCATGGTCACCGATGACGATATGCCCGCCAAGCGCCACGGAGTTGGCCATGATGATGCTATTGCCGAGCTTGCAGTCATGTGCCACGTGGGAATAGGCCATGAGAAAATTCTTGTTTCCGATCTCTGTCTTTCGGTCCTCTTTTGTGGTCGCCCGGTGGACCGTTGCGTACTCCCTGATGACATTTTCGTTGCCGATTATCAGATAGGTTTCTTCATTCTTATAACTGATGTCCTGCGGCGGCGTACCGATGCTTGAAAAGGAATGAATGTGGTTCCGTTCACCTATCGTCGTCCATCCGTCTATCAGCACATGGGATTCGACTTTCGTACCTCTGCCGATAGACACATGTTCACCGATGATCGAATACGGTCCGATTATCGCGCTATCAGCTATCCGTGCCGCCGGGTGTACTATTGCCGTAGGATGAATATTCACTTAAGTCTCCCGTGTCAAAAGAATCACTTGTCCACAATCATCGCCATTAATTCGGCCTCAGCCACGACTGCGCCGTCCACGCGGGCTACAGCTTTGAAACCTCTTATATTCGCACGCGTTTTAATCATGTCCAGCTCGAAACGGACCTGATCGCCCGGCAGAACAGGCTTCCGGAATTTTGCCTTATCAATGGTCATGAAGTAGATGATTTTGTTTTTTATATCAATGCCTTCTGCTTCATACGAACGCATCGCCAGGACACCGCCTGTCTGCGCCATGGCCTCCAACAGCAGAACCCCCGGCATGATAGGATGGCCGGGAAAGTGTCCCTGGAAAAAGTTCTCGTTTATCGACACATTTTTGATCCCCACGATCCGCTTGCCCGCTTCCATCTCTAGAATCCTGTCGACCAACAGAAATGGATACCGGTGAGGAAGGGTATCAAGGATCTCTTGAATGCCAAACATTAGGTTATCCCCCTTTATGCACTTGATATTTTTTTCTTCAACTCCTGAATCTCTTTCTTGAGATCGTTTACCTGCTTGCTGAGGTCCGGCAATTTTGGAAGCACTGCCTGCACTTTGAGCCAATCACGAATTGGCATGGTATAATATCCTCCGACCACCTGTCCGGCCGGGATGTCCTTGATGATGCCCGAGCGCCCTGCGACGATTGCGCCGTTACCAATGGATATATGATCTGCTAATCCTACCCCACCGGCCAGTATCACATGGTCTCCAATTGTACAGCTTCCGGCGATCGCCGTCTGTCCTGCTATCAAGCAGTGCTCGCCGATGGTGACATTGTGGGCGATCTGCACAAGATTGTCTATCTTGGTGCCCTTCTTGATCATGGTGTTCCCGAGTGTGGCACGATCGATGGCGCTGTTTGCGCCGATCTCGACATCGTCTTCAATCACCACGCCGCCTACCTGCGGTATCTTATGGTGCTTTCCCCCATCGGTCACGAAGCCGAAGCCGTCGCTGCCGATGACCGTTCCTGCATGGATGACGGCGCGTTTCCCGATCCGGATGCCTTCCCTGATGCTTACATTCGAATAGACGATGGAATCATCGCCGATGACCGATCCCCTGCCGACGTGAACGCCCGGATAGAGGGTCACCCGGTCGCCGATTCTTGCTTCTTCATCGATCACTGCGAAGGGATGGATGGAGGGCTCGCTGCCGATGACGGCGTTACGCCCTACTATCGCTTTATCGCTGATGCCCAGAGGACTGTACGGCACGGCATGGAACAGCTCGATAGCCCGTGCAAACGCCAATCGCGGATTTCTCACGCGAAGCAGCGGAAGATGCATGTCGGGAATGTCCGGCGGCACAAGGGCTGCAGAAGCCCGCGACTGCCCGAGTTCCTTCAGGTAATTCTTGCCGGCTATAAAGGTGATCTGGCCTGCGGCCGCTTCGAGCACGCCTGCAACACCGGTGATGTCGGCGTCTCCGGAGCCGGACAGCTCCGCGCCAAGTATGTCCGCAAGCTTTTTCAGTTTCATGATTTCATCCTTCCGGCAGCAGCATCCTCCGCCTACTTTTTGACATCTTCCTTCTTATCCAGCTCGGTAACGACCTGCTCTGTAAGGTCAAGGTCTTCATCGCCGTAGAGGACGGACGGGACTTCAGCCTTCGAGAGGACATTGATGATCCTGTTCAGCACCAAGGAGACTTTATCCTTTTTTGCTATATCCTTGATTACTGCTACCATCTGCTGGTTGAACTCATTCGACAACTCCTCGTTCTTCTTGTTGATCTCGCCGGTGAACTCGTCCCGTTTTTTCTGAAAATCACTGATCTTGCGGCTAATCGAGTCCTCTTTCTCCTTCTGCGCTTTTTCGCTCAGCAGTTTGGCCTGCTTCTGCTTCGTATATTCCTCCTGGAGCTTCTGGATTTCCTCCGCATCTATGTCCAGGATCTTTTTGCGGCTCTCGTAATATTCACGGACGATGCCCTGGTATTTTTTGCCGAGCTTTGTCTTGTCAAAAACCGTCTGTGAATCGACATAGGCGATTTTTCCGCCCGCTGCCATCGCGCCGATCGCGATAAAACACATTGCCGTAACCATCACCACAATTTTTTTCATGACCGCCTCCTCATTGATTTTCCCAATATTGCAATAATTCCTGGATCCGTTGCCGTTAAAAGACAGTACCGATATTGAAATCGAACACGCTCGGCTGGTCCGTGGGCAGTTTATGGATGATGTATCCCCATTCGAATCGAAGCGGCCCTATCGGCGAAAGCCACGAGAACCCGAATCCCCATGAAAGTCTCAGTTCGCGCAGACTGATTGACGTCGGGTCATCGCCGAAATGGGGATCATGCGCGAGAGCGTTATCATCGAAGCCTCGACCCGCGTCGAAAAAGAAAAATCCCTTGAGACGCGCAGCGGGCACAACGGGGAAGTTGTATTCAAAATTAAAGATAAGCTCTTTGTTCCCACCGACGCGATTTCCTGCGCTGTCGACGGGCCCTGCTGTGCCGTACCGGAAGCCTCGGACCGTGCCCGCACCGCCGACGAAAAACCGATCGCTAACGGGTATCGGTTTTTCGCTGAGAGTTTCGACGTATCCGATCCTCCCCCGGGCCATGAATACCGTGTCCCAGACCACCGGGAAGTACCAGGCGGAATCGGCGACGGATTTAATGAACTCGGGGTCGCCTCCGAGCGGCCCGCCTGCGTATTGCACAAACGCGGTGTTTCTCGAGCCCATTTTGGGGTCAAGGTAGAAGTCCCTCGAGTCTCTGGTAAGGGTCGCCGTGAGAGAACTCGTCGTAAGGGCTGTTCCATAAAAGCGGAGCTGTTGCAAAAGCACGTACGGGATGGGGTTCACGGTGATGCTGGTGGTTTGCGACTGGTCGAGGCCGTATCGGATCGATCCCGAGAGAAATTCGTCAAAGCTTTTACCCACGGCGAATGCTGCACCGTCTGAGGTAATGGTATAACCATCATATGTCTGCGATTGTCGATAAACGTCCCATCTTCCCCAGATCGGCTCGTCAAAGAGATATGGTTCCATGAAGCTGGCCATCAAGAGCTTGTGTCTGCCGCCCCACTGCGTCTTGAGTTTGAGGACCTGGCCGCGGCCGCCTAGGTTGCCCTGTGTTACCTCGACGATGCCCACGAGCCTGTCCACGGAGCTGTAACCGCCTCCCACGCTCAACGTTCCCGTCATTTTTTCCTTGACCTTGACGTCCAGGTCCATCACCGGCTCCTGTGGCCTCCTCTCGGGCACGATATCCACGGACTCAAAGAAGTTGAGATTGTTGATCCTGTCGTAGCTCCTCTTAAGCGCCTTCTTGCTGTAGAGATCACCCTCGCTCAGCCGCATCTCCCGCCTTATCACCTTATCCCGGGTCTTGCTGTTTCCTGAGATATTGATCCTGCCTATCCGGACCTCGCCGCCTTCCTGTATATCGATGTTTATGTCGACCGTCTTCGTCTCGGGATGGATATCGAACAGCGGGACAACGTTCGCAAATGGTTTCGCGATCCCGTCGTAGAGGTCTATAATCCTCCCCACATCCTGCTTGAGGACTTCCCTGCTGAAGACATCTCCCGGCCTTAGCTTGATCTCCTTATCCAGCGCGCTGTTGGAAATCGTCGTGTTCCCCTTGAATTTGAGGGAGCCAACCCGGTACTGGTCGCCCTCCCTGATATTGATGCGCACCACTAGTTCGCTCTTATCTGTTATCGTCACTTTCTTGCTGGAAAAGAAACTGACGCGCTTCGTATATGTTTTCGGTTCGATGATCGGTTCATCCACCTGCACCTGGATGTAGCCCTTGTTGTAATAAAGGTTTTTGATCGTCTCAATATCTTCCCTCAGTTCTTCGGTCCTCAGGGTGCCGCTGCGCCCCAGAAAAGAGAAAAACCAGTGCTCTTGGGTCTTGAGAGGTTTCTTGATCTCATCTGCGGTCAAGGCCTTGTTCCCGGTGATGATGATGTCCGTTAACTTCACCTTTTCCCCTTCTTCGATATGAAAGAGGACGTTCCTGTCACCACCCCGCAGTTCGGTTATCACCGGCACAACGATGGCGTCGTAGTAGCCCTCATCCTGGTATTTAAGCCGTATTTTTTCTGCGTTCTCCTGGATTATCTGCAAGTTGAAAGCGGTCCTTGGGAGCAGGGTGAGGCCTTCTTTTATTTTTTCCGTCGTAATCGCATCATTCCCTTCGAACGATATCTCGCGGATGAGCGGTTTTTCTTTAACCAGGAATATTACCTTTAGTCCGTTCTCAAAACCTTCCGTCTTGACCTGAACGTCCTCGAAGTGGCCGAGCTGGTACAAGACCTTGATATCATCTTTGATTACAGAAGGGGAAAAAACAGTTCCTTCTTTTGTTTTTATCTTGGCGAGAATTGTCGCCGTCTCGATTCTCCGATTGCCTTGCACCTCGATGAGCGTCACAATGGGTCCCTCTTGCGCTTTTGGTGGTTCTGCCGCTCCGACGAAGGCCTGCATGTATATCAGCATGAGTGCGCATGCGCTGCAGACGACCAGGTGTTTGAACACTCTAGTGACAACCTCCGATATTCCCGATTAAGAACGGATTACTATAGCATTAACACCTGATAGTGTAAACAAAAATTTATACGGCGAGCCTCGCCAGAGCCTCGTTTGCGACCAGAAATCCCCTCTCCGCGAGCATGAGACGCCCGTTCGCATGTATAAGAAGACTGGCATCTATGAGCGGTCCGGCTTTTCGCGATAGCTGTTCCAGCGCCTCGGCTCCGTACCTCTGCCCATAACTAAACATATCCACGCCACATGAGGTTCGAAGGCCCAGCATGACCGTCTCGTTGGCTGCCCGGCGAGAATCGATGATCTCTTCCTCTGCGATCACTGAGTATCCGGCCTTCAGAAGTCTTGCGTATTCACGGACATCAGCGATAGTGCGATATCGTGCGTTTCCGACGAACGACCATGCACCTGGACCAAGCCCCAGGTACTCTCCCCGTTCCCAATAGTTACTGTTGTGGAGGCAGGCAAATCCGGGAAAAGCGAAGTTAGATATCTCGTATCGCTCGTAACCTGCTCCTCTCAGCCTGCTCACGGCGATTTCATACATTTCAGCGACGAGCTCATCATCGGGAAGTGCGAACCTGCCAGCCTCCGCCTCGGCGATAAAACGGGAACCCTCGTCCAATGACAGGCTGTATGCAGAAACATGTTTTGGTGCGAGCGAAATCGCCTCGGTCAACGTCTCATTCCACTCTGCCATGGACTGTCCCGGGATACCATAAATCAGATCCACGCTGATATTGGCAAATCCGGCTTTTCTCGAAAGCATAACTGCCTTATATGCCTCGACGGCGCTGTGAAGCCTTCCAAGAGTTCTCAAAACATGGTCTGAAAAAGACTGAACTCCCAAGCTCAACCGGTTCAAACCACTCGCATGCAATAGTTCGAGCTTATCCTCTGAAACGGTTCCTGGATTTGCCTCAATTGTCATTTCGGCGCCCGGGGCGACCTGAAAGTGTTCTCTAACTATGCCGAGAAGTTCTCCTAATTGTTCCGGCGATAGAACAGTTGGCGTGCCTCCGCCGATGTACAAACTATCGAACACACTGCCGCTGAATGCGCCCTGACGGACTTTTGCCTCTTTACGCAAGGCAAGGATATAAGCATCAAAGGCCTCTTGTGTGTAGTGTGTGGAATAAAAGCCACAGTAGTGGCATTTTCTCACACAGAAAGGAACATGTATGTAGAGAGATATCATATTGATTTATAGGTCGTAAATATGATGAACATGCCGATAGTGTGGGGTTAAATGCAACCCTTGTGCCACTAAAGGCAAGGAAGCGGATATTTATGATTTCGGAATCGTGATAATAAGCGCAGATTCATCGCAGTTGGGGAACTTGACGCAGTTAAGGCAATCGGTCCATATTTTGTGGGGGAGTTCCTTCTTGTCGAGGTCGGTAAAGCCCAGCTTTCTGAAAAACCTGTCCTGATAGGTGAGAACGAACACCCGTTCGACTTCAAGCTCTGATGCTTCCGAAAGGCAGTGTTTCACCAGTTCGGAACCGATGCCCAGCTTCGTCCTGTCCTGCCGTACCGCAAGAGAGCGTATCTCGGCAATTCCGTCCCAGCTCACATGGAGCGAGCAAACGCCGATAATCGAGCCGTTCTCCTCGAGCACGTGGAAATCACGCAACTGCTCATAAAGCTCGTTGAGCGTGCGTGGCAGCATCTGTCCGGAGTCTGCATAGTGGTTCACAAGGGACTGTATCACCCTGACATCAGATATTTTCGCTTTCCGTATCATCCGTGAAAAAACTACTCTGTTAAACCGGTAAAGTCAACAAAAAAGAGCTATCCGCAAGATGGAAGCGAGCTCCTCCCTGTTTTCATGCAGGGCGATGGGTGTAGCAAACGGGCGATCGCTTTGCAGAACACCATGCCGGCAACAGGTGTCCATGCGTTTCGCCATAGAGCGGCAAAAACGATCCTTCTCAGCCGGATAAACGAAAAGGACTCTTGACTTTACAAGCCAGATTGGAGTATATTCTAAACAAGGTGATTGAATCTTAATGAATCTTTAAGGCGGTTACCGGCATGATGTTCGAAAAATTCACAGAAAGAGGAAGAAAAGTCATTGTCTACGCCCGTGAAGAGGCGGAGCGGCTCCAGAATGATTACCTTGGCACTGAACATATCCTGCTAGGAACGCTTCGCGAAGAAGACGGCATTCCGGTTTCCGTCCTCCGCAAGATGGGAATCGATGTCGATCAGATCCGCATGGAAGTCGAACGCAACCTCCCGTCGAGCGGGAACACCCTCACCTTCGGCGACATCCCCTTCACCCCTCGTGCCAAGAAAGTCCTTGAATACGCTGTTGAAGAAGCACGGCTTCTTGGCCACAACTATATCGGAAGCGAGCACCTGCTGCTCGGGCTTATCCGAGAGGAGGAAGGGATTGGCGGCAAGATCCTTCGGAGCTTCGGCGTGAACTTGCTCGGGTCCCGGCAGCTCGTCATCAACTACCTGCGCCGAGCAGCCACTCAGGTAAGCGCCAAGAAGAGCCCTACGCCGGCTCTGGATGAGTTCAGCAGAGACCTCACTCTCCTCGCAAAGAGCGGCAAACTGGATCCTGTCATCGGCCGTGACCACGAAATAGACAGGGTATTGCAGATCCTGTCGAGAAGGACCAAGAACAATCCTGTTATCATTGGCGAACCCGGCATCGGCAAGACGGCTATCGTGGAAGGTCTTGCGCAGAGGATCATAAACACCGATGTGCCGGAGAACATCCTGAATCGGCGCGTGGTATCGCTCGACCTGGGTGCTCTTATCGCAGGGACCAAGTATCGCGGTCAGTTCGAGGAGCGCCTCAAGATCGTGATGAAGGAAATCATCCAGGCTGACAATGTCATCCTGTTCATTGATGAACTGCATACCCTTGTGGGAGCCGGAGCCGCCGAGGGCTCCATCGATGCATCGAGCATGCTGAAGCCGGCGTTGGCGCGGGGCGAAATCCAGTGCATCGGCGCCACCACGCTTGACGAATTCAGAAAGCATATCGAGAAGGACGGCGCTCTCAAGAGGAGGTTCCAGCCGATCTACGTCCAGCCCCCCAACCTGGATGAGACCATCAGCATTATCAAAGGCCTTCGTTCTAAGTACGAGTCGCACCATAAGATCAGGATTACCGACGAGGCCATTGTGGCGGCTTCGCGGCTTTCAGACCGGTACATCACGGACCGCTTCCTGCCCGATAAGGCAATCGATGTTATCGACGAGGCCGGAGCCAAGGCAAAGCTCAACCGCTATACCTACCCGCCGGAGATGAAGACCATCGAGAAGAAGCTCAAAAAACTTGAACAGGAGAAGAACCTCTTTTCCCGGATCAAGGACTATGTACGGGTGGAGTCCATCCATGAAGAGGAAGACCGCCTGCGTGAAACGCTCGATGGTATCCATAAGGACTGGAAGGACACGCAGGAAAAGAACATCCCCGTGGTAGATGAAGAGGATGTAGCAGTCATCGTTTCGCACATCACGGGCATACCGCTCGCTCGGCTCGAGGAGAAAGAGACATCACGACTCCTCAGAATGGAAGAAGAGCTGCACAAGAGGATTGTCGGCCAGGATGTCGCCATCGATGCCGTATCGCGCGCGATCCGCCGTTCCCGCGTCGGCCTCAAGACCCGCAAACAGCCTATCGGATCGTTCATATTCCTCGGCCCAACCGGTGTTGGCAAGACTGAGCTTGCCCGTTCCCTCGCCATGTTCCTCTTCGACAGCGAAGATGCGCTTATTCGCGTGGACATGTCCGAGTACATGGAGAAGTTCAGTTCGTCGAGATTAGTGGGTTCGCCTCCGGGGTACGTTGGATACGACGACGGAGGCCAGCTGACCGAGAAGATACGCCGCAGGCCGTATTCCGTCGTGCTTTTCGACGAGATCGAGAAGGCACACCCTGATATCTTCAACATGCTCCTGCAGGTTCTTGACGACGGATTCATGACCGACAGTTTCGGCAGACGGGTGGATTTCCGGAACACCGTCATCATCATGACGTCCAACCTTGGAGCCCGGATGATCGACAAGGACACGACACTTGGGTTCCAGCAAGAAAGCACGAAGACGCAATACGAGAAGATGAAGGACAATGTCACCGCTGAGCTGAAGCGGTCTTTCAACCCTGAGTTCCTGAACAGGATCGACGAAGTGGTCGTCTTCCATCCGCTTACGCAGGAACATCTGGTAAAAATCATCGACATACTGGTCGGCGAGCTCAATACGCAGTTGATGGCGGACAGGGCGGTCCAACTTGATGTGGCCCAGGAAGTGAAAGAGTGGCTCATCCGCGAGAACTACCAGCCTACGTACGGTGCCAGGCCTATGCGCCGTGCCGTCCAGAAATATCTTGCCGATCCGCTGTCAGAAGACATTCTCCGGGGCAGGTTCAAGGACGTGCATAAGGTATTGGTGACCCTCAAGAACGGCTCAGTGGATTTTCAGGAGGCAGAAGCAAGTCTTCTGGCCAAAGTCTAGCGAGTCATCACGGTACATGTTTTCGGGAATTTTCAGTCCTGCCGGTACCCTCCATCGAGGAGGCGGCAGGATTTTTTTGTTTATGTTGCCCTTTTAACGTTTCAGGCAAACCACTTCGATTCAATCTCTGCTCCTCGATTCAAGCCGATGATTGCGCTGGTTAAGGAGTCCTATTCTTCCATGCGATGAATGTTCTCTCTCCTTGAGATACCTGCCAAGTCCGGAACAACGCCGCTCAAGGGTAATGCCGTTGCCCGGATTGAAACATCCGGTTCCTTCACACGATCTCACCTAAGGGGTAACGGTCAATATCGTTGTTCCCGTGATATTTGTTATCAAATCTGTTGCCGTAATAGTGGTTGTCCCAGCGCTCACGAGCGTGGCTAGGCCGTACGACCCTGTTGAATTGCTGATCTGCGCGACCGCGGGGTCTGATGATTCCCAGAAGACCAGCGTCGTCAGGTCAAGCTCGGTACCGTTTGCGAACGTTTCCATAGCAGTGAACTGCTGTTGCGTCGTTGTGGCCAGAGAAATAACGGGATTGGACGGTGTTACGATCATGTTTATGGCATTGGAAACGGTAACCGTTGTGGATCCGGAGAAGCCATTCGACAGATCCGTTGCCGTGATGGTGGCTGCGCCTACTTCCTCTGATGTGACAAAGCCTTGAGAGCCTGTGACATTGCTGACGAGTGCGATCGCGGGATCTGATGAATTCCATGTCACTGCCGTAGTCCAGACTAGCGTAGTTCCGTCTGAAAATACTGCTGTAGCTACAAACGGCGTCGTTGTCCCCTTCGCGACTGTGGAATTAGTCGGTGTTACCGTTATCGCGGTAAGGGTGCCGCCTTTAAGACAACTCATGAGGCCGAACGGAGCCACTAAAAGTGCAGCAACAACTAAAATGCAAGACCTTGAAACCTTCATAGCTCTCTTGTCTCCCTGGTCTCCCTCAACCGCAAAGAATATTCAGAAACACAGTGTCAACAACTGACAGCAGCGAATGGGTGACGTATCCCTCAGGATAATGGAATCAAAGCGCAAGCGAACGCACCCGCTTCGATAGCAGGGCTTTACTCCGCTTGCAATTTTGTCTGGCCATTTAGCCATCTCAAAAAATGGCACGACATGATCAACAACCCACCGTCGGCGACAGGATTACTGTATCACTCGTATGATACTATTAAGAGTATCCGATATGAAAAACCTTGGACTATACAAGGTGATGCCCGTCGGGCGGTAGAAGCTTGCCGATATCAACGGCCCGTTGTCGGAGCCAAGGGCCCCTGCTATACCTGCCACCGTCATAACGTCGCCTGACAAAATGGTCAGCCTCCGGATGGTGCTGTTTCCCGTGTCCGTGACCCAAAGGTAGGTCCCGGTCCCATCAGTGACGATGCCTGTGGGCTGGTTGAATCGAGCTCCTGTCCCCGTTCCATCAGTGGAACCAGATGAACCTGCTGAACCTGCCAGGGTCGAAACCTGTCCTGTTGCAAGATTGATTTCTCGGATGGTACTGTTGCCCGTGTCCGCAACATAAAGGGTGGTACCAAAAACGGTGATGCCCGCCGGATGGTAGAAGCTTGCCGCTGCGCCCGTTCCATCGGTGGAGCCGGTCACGGTCGGCGAACCTGCAAGGGTCGAAACTGTTCCTGTGGAAATAACAATCTTCCGGATGGTACTGTTGCCCGTGTCCGCGACATAGAGGTTGGTTCCATCCGTGGTTATACCATAGGGCAGGGAAAAAAGTGCCGCGGACCCCGTTCCATCGGCGGAGCCGGTCACTGTCGGCGAACCTGCAAGGGTCGAAACTGTTCCTGTGGAAATGACAATCTCTCGGATGGTACTGTTGCCCGTGTCCGCAACATAAACGTTACCTCCATACGTGACAACACCGCAGGGGGTATAGAAGCGAGCCGTTGCCAGCGGTCCATCCGTGGAGCCGGGGACACCTGCTGTACCCGTCAAGGTCGTAACCAGTCCTGTTGCAATGACGATTTCTCGGATAGTACTGTTGCCGGTATCTGCAACATAAAGGTAGGTCCCATCCGTGGTAATACCGAATGGTGTATAGAAGCTTGCTGTTGATCCTGTTCCATTGAGGGCCCCCAAAACCCCTGCTGAACCCGCCAAGGTCGAAACCATTTGGGAGGTGGTTGATCCTCCGCCTCCGCAAGACACAAGCGATGCCACGAACGAGAAGACGATTCCCATGATCCAATGTCTGTTTTTCATGATATCCTCATTCCTTTTTCCTACGTAGCTGTAAAAGCTTTCAAAAAAACTTCCTTTTGCATCTATCCGCATTTATTGATTACGGTTGACGGATATGCATGCCGGGTGCTGACTGCCCTAGCACAATCGGTCAACAAGCCTCTGAGCTGCGTGGACTGTCTGGAGAGGAGTCCCCCAGCCGTCAGCAAGCAGATAAATGTTCCCTCGCGAAGATTTGCTGAGAACCGGCTGGCCGTCGGACGTCCGGATGGGCCTGAACGAAACATCGCCGGGGACGGCGTAAGATCTTAAGGCCGGCGTATATGCTTGATAGAAAGCCAGAAATTTCTGTAAAAAAGGGATCAGGTTCCCGACCTGGCGCAAGAGAGCATCATTCACCTCGCAGGGGTGCTGATCAGCAGGGAAAGATGCGGTGATCGCCCTCATGCCTTTTGGCGCGGAGCCGACGTCATCTTTTGGATTTAAGGACAGAGTGAAGTACTGGCTCGGCTGCGCATAGTCCGGCAAACACAGCACGAACTGGGACATGCACATGGGGACTACCTCATCACGGATACCGATAAAGAGCGTGGACCCCGTGCGCTGCTGTTCTGTGTTCAAAAGAATAGTGTCCGCCTCCGCCAAATCCTGTGGCGTCTTGAGACCAACGGCATGACCATCTCTGAAAACAATCTCGGGGAACGGCGTGCAGTATCGTACCTCGCCGCCGTTTTTCAGAATCACATCGAGCATCTGGTCGAGCAGTTTTTTGAACCCTCCCTGCATCGAGAGGGGTATCGTATCAAACAACAGCATAAGTGATGCGAGAGAAATATCCGATACGTGCTGGTGGAAAAAAACGAGCGACTGAATATCAAAGAAAGCCATCAATTCAGGGCTAAAGCGGTATTTCCGGACGAAGGTCCCTGCCTTCCTGCGCTTCGAAAGATATGCGGCGACACGGTACTTGCTGTTGCGGAGCGTCTCGATTCTGAGATCCTGATAGAATCTTGCAATCGTATCTATTTCTCCCGGAAACTCTCGTCTTAGCTCTTCCTGAGTCTCGCTGGCCTCAGCATATACTGTGATCCTTCTGTCAGGAAGCGCAACCTGATAACAGGGCGAGAGCATCGATGCGCTATGCGGGATGCCAAGGGTTTCATAGAGTTCTTGGAACGCCCCTCCCCGTTCGAACCCGAAAGACAGGGTGGGACCTGTGGTGAACACGAAGTCGTCCTTTTCAACGGTCCCTAAGGCACCGCCTACGACCTTCTCAGGCTCAACAACAATGACCTTTTTACTCTTTCTGGAAAGCAGCGCTGACGCAGCAAGTCCGCCGAGTCCCGCCCCGACCACGATTAAATCGTATTTCGGCACTTTCCCTCCCTGCACAAAAAACAAAAAAGGAAATAGGCAATCTTTCAATCCATCCTATTTCCTCGCCGCCTCTGTCCATAATTCTAAAAAAGCTATTGCTTCTTTGCCTTTTCCCTCATCGCTTCCTTACGCGACAGACGGATCTTGCCCTGCCGGTCGATCTCAAGCACTTTGACGAGAACCTCGTCTCCTTCCTTCAACTCGTCGGTCACCTTTTCGAGCCTTTTATCGGAGATTTGCGATATATGGAGCAGCCCATCGGTTCCGGGGAATATCTCGACGAACGCACCGAAATCCATGATCTTTCTCACTTTGCCCATGTACAGCTTGCCGACCTCGGCCTCCTGGACGATACCGCGGATGATTTCCTTCGCTTTGTTGGCTGCTGCCTCGTCAGATGAGGCAATGTTGATGACGCCGCTGTCTTCAATATCGATCTTGGCTCCGGTCTGCTCGACAATACTGCGGATCACCTTGCCGCCACTCCCGATCACGTCCTTGATCTTGTCCGGATTGATCTGCATGGTGATTATCCTGGGTGCAAAGGGGTTGAGATTCTTTCGCGGCGCTGGCAGCGTTTCGAGCATTTTCCCCAGGATATAGAGCCGTCCATCTTTCGCCTGCTGAAGGGCACGGCGCATGACATCGATCGTGATGCCCTCGATCTTCATATCCATCTGGAGCGCGGTGATGCCGGCGCTCGTACCCGTGACCTTGAAGTCCATGTCTCCGAGGTGGTCCTCGAGGCCCAGGATATCAGAGAGCACGATCACATTGTCCCCTTCCTTAATGAGTCCCATGGCGATTCCCGCGACCGGCGCCTTGACCGGAACCCCGGCATCCATGAGCGCAAGGGTACCTCCACAGACCGTGGCCATGGACGATGAGCCATTGGACTCAAGGATATCAGATACGAGTCTGATGGTATAAGGGAACTCCTGCTTCGAGGGAACCATAGCCTTGAGCGCGCGCTCTGCGAGCGCACCATGACCGACCTCTCTCCTGCCCGGCCCTCGGAGAGGTTTGGTCTCCCCCACGCTGAAGGGCGGGAAATTGTAGTGGAGCATGAATGTCTTGTAATACTCTCCCTCCAGGGAATCGATACGCTGCTCGTCCTCGGAAGTCCCGAGGGTGGCCACAACCAGAGCCTGGGTCTCGCCGCGCGTAAAGAGGGCTGAGCCGTGCGTCCGGGGAAGAATACTTACCGCCGAACTAATCGTCCGGATCTGATCCGGCCTTCTGCCGTCAGCGCGTATGTTCTTCTCGAGGATGATCTTCCGGACTTCATCCTTTTCAAGATTGAAGAATATTGTGGAGATCTGAAGGTTCCTCGTTGGATCGTCATTCTTGAGCTTCTGTTTTATCTCATCGAGGAGAGCATCGAGGGTCTTTTGCCGCTCCATTTTGTTCGGAATGATGATGGCGCTTAGCAGCTGGTCCTTGGCCAGCGAAACAACCTGATCGGCCAGGTCCTTATCGATCTCAACGGTCTTTACGGGGCGTTTCGGCTTCCCGACTTTCGAGACGAGATTGTTCTGGAGATCGACGATCTTCTTGATCTCGCGGTGCGCGGTCTCGAGGGCATCGAGCATCTGTTCTTCGGTCAATTCGTTCGCCCCGCCCTCGACCATCATGATGGCGTCGGCAGTTCCCGCCACTACCAGGTTGAGGCGCGTGGCCTCAAGCTCCTTCTGGCCGGGATTGATGATATACTGGCCGTCTATAAAGCCGATTCTCACGGCGCCAATAGGACCATTAAATGGAATGTCGGATATCGCGAGAGCAGCGGACGACGAGATCATGCCCATGAGATCCATGGAGCTCTCATCGCCGATCGAGAGCACAGACGCAATGATCTGCGTGTCGTAATAGTATCCATCAGGGAACAACGGCCTGATCGGCCGGTCGATGAGCCTCGACGTCAGGATCTCTTTTTCGCTCTGTCTCCCCTCACGCTTAAAAAAACCGCCCGGGATCCTTCCAGCGGCATAGGCCTTTTCCTGATAGTCAACCGTCAACGGAAGAAAATCAACGTTTTCCCGTTCAACCTTGGAGGCAACAGCCGTCGAGAGGACAACGGTATCGCCGTATCTGGCGACAACGGCGCCGCTCGCCTGTTTGGCCATCAACCCTGTTTCAAGCAGCAGTCGTCTGCCGCCTATTTCCGCTTCTACTGTCGTTGCCATGAAACCTCACTCTTCCCATTACGTCCGTAATGCTATTTTCTTATGCCGAGCTGATCGATAACCTGACGGTAGCGCTCCAGATCGTTTTTCTTCAGATAATCCAGGTGGCGGCGCCTCTGACCGACCATCTTCAGGAGACCTCTCCGTGAATGATGGTCATGCTTGTGCGCCTGCAGGTGCTCCGTCAGATGACTGATCCGTCCACTCAGAAGCGCTATCTGCACTTCCGGAGAACCTGTGTCCGATGGATGTCTGCGATACGTATTAATCAGGCCTGTTTTCTGTTCCTTATCCATGCAAGCGTCCCTCCTTTCCATAGCGTTTCTAAAGCGAGATAAAATATCATATTTCCAGAACGGTGTAAAGTGTTTTGTTCATGAACTGCATGCAAAGACAAGTTCGGGCCTGAGGGTGCCGGCAACTATCCTTGCAAGGGCCAGCAGTCTGCCCGCAGAATCGTGGATGCGGGCAACATCGCTGCTGCCGTTGGCCAGAGACGTCGGACAGGACACGCGGTTCCCGTGCAGGACCTTTGAGGCTTCCTCATTCCCGATCAGGACCGCCGGGAGATCAGCGAGCGCTTCCTCCATCGGTGTGATCGCTTGATGTGCTCGACCCGCAGAAGCGATATCTTCAAGCTGATCCAGCGTAACAGCCTGTTCAAGGCTGAAACGGCCTGAACGAGTCCTTACTAGAGCTGCGAGATGGGCACCCATGCCGAGAGCCTCTCCGATATCCGCACAGAGCGTCCGGACATATACTCCTTTGGAGCATCTCACGGTAAAGCTCACGAGCGGGTCGGCATACGCAGTCATTTCGATGCGGTGTATGGTTACGGGACGGGGATTGAGCTCCGCTGCTCTGCCCTGTCTTGCTAATTTATATGATGGCACCCCCGAGACTTTCACTGCCGAGAATGCCGGCGGACGCTGCATGATGACGCCTGTTAGCCTGCGCATGACCCGCTCGATATCCTCTCTGCCAGGAGGCGCATATTGCCTTGTTTCCAGAACGCGCCCTGCGGCATCCAGGGTATCGGTAATCACCCCAAGCCGCATCACGGCGCGGTATTCTTTTTCTCCTGTCACAAGATATCTGGCAATCCTTGTGGCCTTTCCGACGCACAGAACGAGAACGCCGGTCGCGAGCGGGTCGAGCGTACCTGTATGACCTATCCGCCCTTCTTTCATTATCCGGCGCACCTTCTGAACTGCGTCATGGGATGTCATGCCCGACGGCTTATTGATATTAAGAATACCGTCCATGACCTACAACTCTCTCTTTCCCCATCTGCATCGCGATGGCCTTATCGACCTCGCTGATCACCTTTTTTTTCACTTCTTCGAGCGTGCCGTAGAGTACGCAGCCAGCAGCGTTCTTGTGCCCGCCGCCACCGAGGGACGCGGCGAGGCCGGAGAGGTCGACACGACCTTTGGAGCGCATGCTGATCTTATACTGTGCTTCGGCAGTTTGGCGGAAGAGGACCGCGACTTCCACTCCTTTCACGGAACGGACAAAGTTGACAAAATTTTCCGTATCTTCGGCCGTTGACCCCGTCAGCTGGTAGAGACTGCCGGAGATCACGACCCACGCAATTCTTCCGTCCTCGCTGCGCTCCAAACCGGCAAGGACGTTGCCGAGAAGCTTTAACCGCCGGTACGCATAAGATTCGTACACGTTCTCGGTAACGAGCCACGGATCAGCCCCCGCTTCGATGAGATCCGCGGAGATCCTCATGCTTGCCGGTGACGTATTGGAATAGCGGAACGATCCGGTATCCGTGAAGATCGCCGTGTAGAGGCAGAGGGCGATGTCGCGGTCTATCGTGACGCCCAGGCCTTTAATAAGCTTGTAGATCATCTCCCCCGTGGCCGATGCTTCCGGGTCCAGCCAGCTGAGTTTCCACTCTAGCGCGTTGGTGATGTGATGGTCGATGTCGATCAGCGTATCAGCAGGATAGCTTCCATCGAAGAGACCGGTTCTGGCGGGTTCTGAGTCCAGCACGACGAGCGCATCATATCTCCCTGCAGCGGGGCCGCCTGTTTTTATTTTCGCCAAACCTGGCAGAAAACGGTATATCTCAGGCGCCGGGTCAAGGTTATGGGCAGTGACCGACTTTTTCAGTTTCTCGAGTGCGTGCATGAGTGCCAGCTGTGAACCGAGAGCATCGCCGTCGGGGCTTTTGTGGACCGAGATCAGAATGGTATCGCATCGCTTCAGTTCCAATATGATTTCGGCCAGATCACTCATCCCCGGGACCTTTCTTTGCCTTCTCAGCTTCGAGATTTCGCAGGAGTTCCATGATATGCGCTCCACGCTCCACGGTACTGTCAAAACGGAAGAGGATTTCCGGCATGAACTTCATACGCATGCGCCTGCCCAGTTCGGCCCGGATGAACGCCGAAGCGCTCCTTAATCCCTTCAGCGAAGACTCTTTGTCTCCTCCGTAGACGCTCACGAAGACCTTTGCGTTCCTTAGGTCGTCAGAAACCTCGACATCGGTCACTGTAACGAACCCGATACGCGGGTCCTTGATCTTGCGCATGAGGATATCGGCGATCTCCTGCTTCATTTGATCGCTCACGCGTTCTGATCTCTTATACGTCGGTTTTGACATGGAGGTGTTGAGATGACGGATACCGGACGGACAGAAGACAGGCGCTCCGGCATTGCGGCTTCGTGCTGTCCACTGTCATCCTCGCTCTATCGCCTGCTTAAAAAATCTCTATGTGATAATCCAACAGGCTCAGTTCCGGTACACCGCGCACCATGTTCAGTACATGGTCCAACGTCTGATTGAGGTGGGATTTATCATTGCTTACGGCAGCAACGGCAAGGGAAGCTTTCTGCCAGAGGTCATTATCATCGACCTCGGCCACCGAGACATTAAACTTGTTCCGTATCCTGTCTTTCAGACTGCGGAGAGAATGTCTCTTTGCCTTGAGTGACCCACTGTCAGGGACGTGAACTTCGATGGTGCAGACTCCGATAAACATAGGGCAAACGTATTGCGCTTTCGCGCTTCTGTCGATGTCATGATCCTACTTGGTTGCCATGCAATGTTACAGTTTTGCCGCCACCTTCTCGATCGTGTAGGCCTCGATGATATCTCCCACCTTGATGTCGTTGAAATTCTCCACCCCGAGTCCGCATTCGTAGCCTGCCTGCACCTCGCGCACATCATCCTTGAATCTTTTGAGGGAGTGGAGCTTCCCTTCATAGACAAGCACGTGGTCCCGGAGCACCCGCACGCCGTCGGCCTGCCTCGTGACGATTCCCTCAAGAACATAGCATCCCGCAATGGTTCCGACTTTAGATACGTGGAACGTCTGCCGGACCTCAGCTCGCCCGAGGACACGTTCCTTGAGCGTTGGTTCGAGCAGTCCCTCCATTGCGGACTTGATGTCATCAATGGCATTATAGATAATATTGTACAAACGGATATCCACGCCTTCGCGCTGGGACAGGTCGGTAGCCTTTGGTTCTGGCCGGACGTTGAACCCGATGATGATCGCGTTCGATGCCGCTGCGAGCATGACGTCGGTCTCCGTAATCGCGCCAACGGAACTGTGAATGACCTTGAGCTTGACCGCGGAGGTTGAAAGCTTTTCAAGCGAATCGACGATGGCGCCGGCCGAACCCTGCACGTCGGCCTTGATCACGATATTGAGCTCTTTCACCATGCCTTCCTGTATCTGGCTGTGGAGATCTTCGAGCGTGACCTTCTTCATCGCGGCCATTTCTGAGGTTCTCAGTTTTGCCTGCCTTATTTCGGCTATCTGCCGGGCCTTGCGCTCTTCTTCCAGCACGACAAAACGCTCACCTGCAAGCGGTACCCCGGAGAATCCTATTACCTCGACCGGTACGGACGGCCCCGCCAGTTCCACCCGCTCACCCTTGTCGTTAATGAGCGCTCGTACCCTGCCGAATTGTACGCCGGTCACGAATATGTCGCCGCCCTTCAGCGTCCCGGACTGAACCAGCACTGTTGCCACCGGGCCCCTGCCTTTATCCAGCTTAGCCTCTATGATGGTGCCCCGGGCCATCTTGTCCGGGTTCGCCTTGAGCTCGAGCACGTCGGCCTGTATGAGCACCATCTCCAGAAGATGCTCAAGGCCGATCCGCTTCTTTGCCGAGACCTCGCAGAATATGGTCTGGCCGCCCCATTCCTCAGGTATCAGTTCGAATTCGGAAAGCTCCTGCTTGACGCGGTCGGGTTTTGCTTCAGGTTTGTCGATCTTGTTGATAGCCACGATGATCGGTACTCCGGCTGCTTTGGCATGGCTGATTGCTTCGCGGGTCTGCGGCATCACTCCATCGTCCGCCGCAACCACCAGGATCACGATGTCCGTCACCTGCGCTCCGCGCGCACGCATGGCGGTAAACGCAGCGTGGCCCGGCGTGTCAAGGAATGTTATGTCCCTCCCCTTGAGGCTCACCTGGTATGCACCGATGTGCTGAGTAATACCGCCTGCCTCTTTCGACACGACATTGGTCTCGCGTATCGCATCGAGAAGCGATGTTTTCCCGTGGTCCACATGACCCATGATCGTGACCACCGGCGACCTCAGCACCTTCACCTCGGTTTCGTCAGCCTTTTCCTCAAGCACGTCCTCGGCGCTTTCGATGCTCGCAATCTCAGCCTTGATCCCGTATTCTTCCGCCAGAAGCATGGCAGCATCCATGTCCATCGCCTGATTCTGGGTGGCCATCATGCCCATGCTCATGAGCTTCTTGATCACATCGCCGACTTTCTGGCCCATGACCTCGGCGAACTCCTTGATAGTGCAGCCTTCCTGGATTTTGACCACCTTTCGTCTGGGCTTGGTAATTTCAGCGACATCCGTTTGCAGCGCATGCTTGTCGTCTTTTTTATGTGGTTTCTTGCCCGCAGGAAGCGTCTTCAGATCTGGAAGTTTTTTAAATGACGGTTTTTCGCGGAACTCGCGGTCTACTTTCTGTTCGTAATCTGATTTTTTCTGCCACTTTTTCTTAGATGGCTTGGCCGGGATAAGGGATGGAGGAACCTGTGACGGCTCGAGCACGGGCATCCCGAATGTAGGCTTCGCGAATTGCCGTGCCGGCCGCTCCCCCGCGCTGGGCGGTCTGTGCTGCGCCAGACGGTCTGCCGGAGCTTGGAACGGACGCGGTTGCTGCATGCTTTGAGCTGCCGCATGTACTACAGGCTGCTGGGCTTGAGCGCTCTGCACTTCAGGGGCTGCCGGCTTCTCTTCGGCTCTGGCAGGAATTGCCTGCTTGACCTGTCCGGGAGGCGGGATCACTGGAGGTGCGGGCATGACCGGCTTCGGCTGAGGAGGAATCGGCGCCGGCTTGGGCTTCGCGCCAGGCTTCTCTAGAGTAGAGGAGAATTTCCCGATAAGCGCCGCCGCCTTCTTAAGTCGCTCTTCTTTGGAGGCGACGACTTCAACCGTGGTCTTTTCTTTCTTGACTTTCTCCTTCTCCTTCTCTTTCTCTTTCCGCACGGCCTTCAGCTTCTCGATCAGGGACTTTGTTTCTTTGTCATCGAGGCCGCTCGTGGGAGTTTTCCCCTTTATGCCCATTTTCTCGAGCACAGTAATAAGGTCCTTGCTCTCTACTCCCATTTTCTTTGCCAGTTCATGTACCCTGATCACTGTCATAAAATCCGACACCCCCAACAGATCGTAAATTGTTAAATATATTACTCTAGTCCTTGCTATTTATCAAGCCTTTTAATCTCCCGGTCTCTTTCCATATCGAATCGGCAAGCCCCTTATCCTGAATTCCAATCACTCCGACCAGTTCCCTTCCCAGCATACTGCCCATCTCGTCCCTGGTAAACAGGTCGGTGCGGCGTAATGACGCCGCGTCCTGTGTCAGGAGTTTATCCTTCGTACCTTCGGAAAGATCATCGGCAAAAATAAGCATCTCGACCCTCTTCTTTTCCAGGGCATCCTGAACTGCCGAGTATCCTGCGGCAAGCTTGCCCGCTATTGCCGACATGACAACGAGAGACTTTATCTTCTCCGTAATATTCATGACGAGCAGGGAGACAAATTCGTCCATGCTCGGATAGTTAGCCTTCAAGTGTAACGCCCGCGCCAGATTGTCCCTGCCGAGAGCTTTTTTTATGCATTCAAGCCGGGGGCAGACGTAGGCCGCGCGTCCGGGCAGCTTTTCCCGGTAGTCGATGACCGCTCCTAAGGGACTCGCGGCGATCCGAACCACTTCATCTTTTTTGAACACCGCCCTGCAGCCGATACAGGTCCTCTGTGGCTGACGTTTCATGATATCCACCAGGAGCGCGCCGGTTACTTTTTTATCAGCGCGCGTGCCGACAGGAGTATCTTCTGTGCGGTCTTTTCGCCGATGCCGGGAACGGCGAGGATCTCCTCGTCGGACATGGCGGCAATTTTCTCCACGGTATCATAGCCGGCCTGCACGAGCTGTTCAGCCGTCTTCGGCCCAACACCCTCGATACTCGTCAGGCTCGAACCTCCTGTTTCATCTCCCGTTTCTGTTTCAACTGCCGCTGCCGCTTGATCCTCCGAGGTCTCGGCCGCCTCAGTCTCGACTGCCATTTTCCGCGTCTCTTCGACAATAGCAGCCTCAATCTCCTGTTCT
Organism: Nitrospirota bacterium; assembly: GCA_035623825.1. Classification (GTDB taxonomy): domain Bacteria; phylum Nitrospirota; class UBA9217; order UBA9217; family UBA9217; genus DASPSR01. The sequence goes on along the minus strand of DASPSR010000013.1, from coordinate 14,870 downwards.
CGTTCCTTCTGGCGCTCCTGATCGTATTCAGACTCGCTCAGGATGTCGATCTTCCAGCCCGTTAATTTGGCCCCCAGTCGCACGTTCTGGCCCTTCTTGCCGATTGCGAGCGAAAGCTGGGCATCGGCAACAACGGCCAGTGCAGAACGGTCTTCCTCGGTCACGCCCACTTTCTCGACCACTGCCGGGCTCAAGGCTTTGGCGATGAAGATGCGCGGGTCCTCGGACCAGGGGATGATGTCGATCTTCTCGCCGCGCAGTTCGCGGACCACGGCCTGCACACGCGACCCCTTCATGCCGACGCATGCCCCGACCGGATCAACCTGAGAGTCCTTCGATGTCACGGCGATCTTGGTGCGGTCACCTGCTTCGCGTACCACGCCTTTAATCTCAACGATATTCTCGTAGATCTCGGGCACTTCCATCTCAAACAGTCGGGCCACGAAATCCGGATGCGCCCGGGAGAGTACTACCTGCGGCCCCTTCGAGGTATCCCGCACCTCGAGCACGTAGGCCCTAACGCGGTCTCCCCGGCGATAGCTCTCACGCGTCACCTGTTCGCGCGCTGGCAGCACCGCCTCTGTCTTCCCGAGATCGATGTAATATGCGCCTTTTTCATGGCGCAGCACGATGCCGTTCACGAGCTGCCCGATCTTGTCGTTGAACTCCTTGAGAATGACGTCCCGTTCCGCCTCTCGAACCTTCTGGACGATGACTTGGCGGGCGGTCTGGGCCGCGATCCTTCCGAAGCCCTCGAACTCCACCTGGAGCGGGACCTCGCCGTCCATCTGTGCGTCGGGATAGAGCTCCAGCGCTTCTTCGAGAGTGATTTCCTCTTCCGGGTTCGCAACCGCAGGCACGACCTTCTTGTACGCATACATGATGATATCGCCCCGCTTGGGGTCTATCTGAACCGCGACCCTCTGGGTGCCGTACTTTTTCTTTGCCGCGCTTACAAGCGCCGACTCGACGGCCTCGATTACCATCTCCTTGGAGATGCCTTTTTCCTTGCTGATCTGATCGATCACATGAATCAATTCCTGACTCATACGTATTTGCCTCCTAAAATATTTATACTGTCACAAATCGGTCACTAGCAGATCTTACATCGCGCAATGGGTGCTCCTTGATTGGCATCGAAAGATCTGTTTCTAGGATTAAAAAACAACTTCAAGTGAAGCCTTGGCGATATTGGCCAGCGGGATTTCGAGAACAGTCCCCTTTTCCAATCCAACTCTGATCGCGTTCTCGCCCATCCCGAGCAGCTTGCCGTGGAAGACCTTCTGCCCGTTGATCGGCTGATAGGTCTTCACCTTGACATCACTGCCCATAACCCGGATAAAATGCTCCGGTTTGGAGAGCACTCGGTCGAGCCCTGGCGACGATACCTCAAGCGTATAGGAATGGGGGATAATATCTTCGACGTCCAGAGCAGTGCCCAGATCCCTGCTCACGGCCTCGCAGTCGTCCAGCGTAACCCCCTCTGATTCCCGATCGATATAGACCCTGAGAAGCCATTTCGGTCCCTGTTTCTGGAACTCCAGGTCCCATAAGGACAGGCCAGCCGATTCAAGGATCGGATCGAGAATTTGCCGGATCTGTTCCTCGGCATCAGACATGATGTCCCCCAAATAAAAAGAGTGGGCAAAAGAAATGCCCACTCTCAAAATAAATCCCCAGAGTGTTATAATCTTATAACATACTGGGAAAAAGAATGCAAGGGGAAAATGGCAGTCGTCAGACTGCCGAGATATGTATTTCCGGTCACCGAGAGGTGCGGTTACCGCGGCAAGGCGGAAACTCCTTCGTTTCCGGTACTTAATAATGAGGTGTCATTTCTTCCGGGAATATCGAGATATCATATCGCTCAGATCCTCATCGTGCTTCAGACCATCGAGCTTCGCCCTCGTCAGGTCCGTCCGCCTGAGGCGCACCCCGCGTATATCGGAATTCGTCAGGTCCGCGGCCGTCAGCGTGGCATCCAAGATATCAGCATCCCTCAGATCTGCCGAGGCGAGGTTCGCGTTGCTCAGGTCGGTCCCGTGAAGGTTCGCCTCCCGCAAGTCGCATCCCGAGAGAACAGCGCCTATCATGCTTGATCCACGGGCGTGGATCTTGGTCATCACAGCCCCGCTGCACTGGATCATGCCGGCGTCAATCATCTGGAGGTTGGCGTCGGTGAGGTCTGCCTTCTCAAAACTCGCCCCGGACAATTTCGAGTTCGTGAAGTCGGCCTCCGGCAGGATCGCTCCCGAGAAATCAGAGCCCACAAAAGTCGAGAATGTGAGGTTCGCCTTTGCAAGAATTGCCTTCTTAAAAGAGCAGCCGGTGAAATTCGAGCTGCCCAGGTCGCATCCTGACAGGTCGCAGTTCCTGAAGCTTGATCCGCTCAGATTCGAGCTGCTCAGATTGGCACCCTTCAGATTCGATCCATCAAACCGGAGACCGATCAGTTCCATGCCGCTCAGAATGACACCCGAAAGATCGCAATTCGAAGCGTCTCCCGTCGACATGGCAATCGCATGAAGGTCTTTTTTCGAAAGTTTTTCCATAGGCGTATAACCAATCGCAATGCAGGCTGATGGGGACAAATCCTGCACCGGCCGATGGGAGGGACATCGGATTGCTCTGCTACTTATGGCATCTTCCGCAGTTAGCCTTGTCCTTCACATCAAAAGCCTTTTCTCCGTTGTGGCAGTGGCCGCAGAATTGACCCTTGTTGATTTTGCTCATGTCCATTTTGGAGGAATCCTTGGCCATTTGGAACGTATGGTTATGACAGGCGCTGCACTTTAAGTCCTTTATGTTTACATGCAGGTCATGGCTGAAGATCACGGGCTTGGCGTTCGCGGGTGTGAATGACAGATCGCCACCGCCTGGAACAGCGGCGACAGCCGTGCCCCCGGATAACACCAGACAGAGTAACGCAATCAATGTGACAGATTTCTTCATGATCACTAACCTCCTTTTCATTGGATTGCCCCGCATGATGTTGCGAAGTCAACCTTCCTCATTTCGTCGGAATACCTTTCATAAGCTGACCTATAATGAAATTTCTGATCATTTCCCGATCCGTGCTCTTTATTTCTACGAACTTCATTCCCATACCCGGCTCCTTGGGCAGGCCGGGGGTGAGGGCGACGCTGTACACGACGACAGCCTGGATCTTGACCGGAATCGAGTGGAGCAGGATGGTGGCCGAAAGAACTGCATCGACAGGCCGGGGGTTCAGCGTGTGCACAAAGATCCCGTTCTCCGACAGCTCAGAGACATACTCGGTGTGGGAAATATCGGTCGGGCTAAGACCGCTCACTCTGACCGGGAGCAGCGTCCGCAGACGTATGTACTGCCGCGGCATGCTCTCCGTTGCTTGCTGAATAGCTCTGTAGAGCGCCGTTGGCTCCACCGGTTTTTTGAGGAAGGCCGCGCATCCAGATGCTCGGCAATGCTCTTCACGCTTCTGGTCCCCGATCGCTGTATGGATAATGACGGGAATCGCCTTGGTCGCGGGATCATGCTTTATATTAATAAGCAGCTCCAGGCCGGACATCCGCTGCAGCGAAAGCTCGGTTATGATCAGATCCGGCAGCGCAGCTTCAATGATCCTCAGCGCATCCTCGCCCGAGTTCACGATAAACACATCGTATTCAAGCCGCTGCAGGATCATGCCCGTAGCAAACAGGTCCCGGACATACCCGTCCACAAGGAGAGCATAGCTCGTTTTCCGGTCCAGCGCCTGGTTGCCGTGTCCGCTGGGAGAAGGATCGATCATTACCCGTGCCACCTTTTCTCTTCCGAGATCGGAGCGTGGTTCGCCGGTTTACCCCAGACTAATGAAAGCCCCAAGAATATGCTCCCTGCCCCTGCTTCGTGCAAAAGAAGCGACAGCTCTTCACTCTCATGAATTATTGCACAGAGAATCGTTGGTGTCAATTACGATTAAGAGCACTTCGGAGATAGTTGATTGTGATCATCATCACAGACAAGGGAAGGGATATTTTATTATATAAAGGCATACTATTAATAGGTGGATAATGGAAAAAGTCTGGGTAATACGAGATCCAGATGAGCTGCTTCAAGGCCACAAAACGAGGCGCTTGACGAAGGAAGCACTTCCTTCGGACGGGAAAAGCCCCGCGGCTGCATATTCCCTTTCCATGATATGCTGGGGAGCAGGACAGCTGTACAACAACCAGCGGGTGAAAGGGTTGCTGTTTCTTTTCGCCATGATCATCTTTTTCATAGGGGGCATGCTGTGTCTCATGTACATGAATCCCCTTCTTCAAGTTCTGAGCTCATATAAATATTCTGTGGCTGATGCCTTCCTCATGGCTGAACTCCTGTTCTTTTCGGCGCTGATCTTCTGGACGTACAATGCCGGCGATGCGTACCACGCTGCAGTGAAAGCCAGAGCGATGCCGTTTGCCGGTATACAAAGCCGAACGTATCCTTTTCTCTGTTCTTTGCTCCTCCCGGGCTGGGGGCAGTTTCTGAACGGTCAGCCGATAAAAGGCAGCATGTATGCGGGCTTTTCAGTTCTGGCCGCCTTTTCGTTCGTTTCGGTCCCATCCGTCATAGCGGCTTGGCCTTCCCTGGAGGCCGTGAAAACCCGTTTTATCATTGAAGAGATTTTCGCTCTTACCGTGCTGTTCGCTCCGCTTATTCCATTCATATGGCTTTTCGGCAGCTTTGATGCCCTGAAGGTAAGTCTCGATGACATCAAAAAGGAGTCGGTCTTCGACAGGATCTCGTACGCGAACAACCGCCGCCGATCGCAAGGATGGGTGAAGGGCGTCTTTCCCCATATCAAGTCAACCGTAGCGCTCGGGCTTTTCCTCATCCTTCTCGTGATCGTCGTCGGCCGTTCTTTTCCCGCGAAGTACTATTGCGATCAGCTTATGCAGGCCCGGGCACGATTGCAGGAGAAGGGAATGACCATTGTCCCCGAGATCATCGGGAGTGTTCTTTCACTCGCCCCGTCAGCGGGGAAGTAGCATCATGCGTGGGTACAAAGAGCGGGTTTGCAGGTCGAAACCCCCGCACCACGGTGTACTTCACGATCATTGAACCTGCCTCACCGGCGGTAAAATCCCATGGCATTTTACGAAGAGCCCCGTTCCCTGGATCGCGGACCTCGGGTGCGGTTTAACCGCGTAAGGCGGCCATGCCTCGTCGCAAAAATTACGTAGAATACTTGCGGGATGAATGCACGTCAGGGGTGTGACCCGTTTCGCAGAAGTTCGATGAATTCAGCGTCACCCAGCATTGTCTTGATGGCTTCCGCCAGTGTCTGACCGGCCAACCGATCGGCCTCCGTCACCATTGAACCGACACCGTACCTGCTCGATCCGGCGATTCCCTCATAAACTTTTGACCAACCCGTTGATGACGTAACCGTGACTTTCGACTTGAACTGGTAGAGCTCTTTGGCCTGGCTGAAGGTGATCTCCGGCAATGCGAGACCGAGAGTTACAGGCGCGTCGCTCCGCACCTGGGCGCCTCTTCGCGCCAATTCGCGAGCCAAGGCTTCGACAAGCTTCTTTGACCAATCCCGCCGATTCGCCCTGAAACCTGATTGCTCTTTCTTTTCCGTCAGGATATCATGCTCCACCGAGTCTTTCTCGGCGTTCGTGACGATGAGAGATACGGATTTCAGAGACACCGTTTCATATTCCCTCACCAGCGGAACAACTCTCGGCGTGGCTGTGTAACTGTATCCCGCGAGCAGCGACGAACTGAAGACCAGCGCAACGACTGCGCTCCGTTTCATGCCGGAAGGCATCATTTCCTGCAAAGCCTCATGAGACTTTTAGATCAGATTGAGCACTTAACTGCATGCAATTCACCTGTACGCAAACAATCTTATCAGCCGCATCCCCTCGCCGCCTTTTCGCTCAAGCTAAGAACATGGCCATTGCATATATAATAAACTTAGAATTTTGATAAGTAAAATCTTATTTTTCGTGTTGATTTCCTGTACCACATGTGCAATAATCTTCCCCGCATTGCCTTTGACATGCTTTTTTTTCAAAATTCGCATATAACTCAGGAGGTACTATGAAGAAGAATGAATGTGTCAGGCTGATGCTATTGTTGCTATTTCCTGCGATCTTATCTTTTTTTTCATCCCCGGGATGGGCTGCTGAACAACCGGCCCTTAGCTCTAGTGATTGCGTCAAGTGCCATGCAGCTCAACCTGCACAAATAGAATCTCAAGGAGCACGTCACAAGACCATCACCTGTCAGGATTGCCACACGGGTCACCGTCCCGCGTCAAAGAACAATATCCCCGAATGCAACCAGTGTCACCAGGGTAAACCTCACTTTGAGACCAAGGGGTGCCTGACATGCCATACGAACCCTCATACCCCCCTTGTGATAACCTTCTCTTCCACGTTGACAGATCCCTGTCTTACCTGCCATACAGCTCAGATCAAGCAGTTGCGTGAAAATAAGAGCAAACATACTGCTCTCTATTGCTCCACGTGCCACAGCGTCCACCGTCAAGCGCCGGCCTGCACGAAGTGCCACAAGCCACATTCCGCCGACATGGCGGCGGCTGACTGCAAGAAGTGCCACAAGGCGCATATGCCGAAGGTCGTGACTTACGCTTCTGATACAGGTTCGATATACTGCGCCGCATGCCACAGCAATCCGTACAACCTCCTCAAAGCGTCCAAGGCAAAGCATTCGACCCTGACGTGCGCATATTGTCATCAGGAAAAGCACAAAATGGTCCCGAAATGCCAGGATTGCCATGGAGATAAGCATCCGGCAGGTATTATGGCCAAATTCCCGAGATGCGGAGATTGTCATAAGATAGCTCACGATCTTAACAACTGGAAACCAGCTCCCGAGACGGCTGCCGAAGCTCCAAAAAAAGCAAAGAAGAAGAAAAAGTAACTGAAACATTTAAGAGGAAAAAACAAAAGGGCCCTTAAAAGGCCCTTTTGTTTTTCAACTCGAAAGGTTCGCTTTATGACACATGCCGGGCCGGGCTTCGTTCAGGATAGCGATGGCATGACAGATGTAGAATGTCAATCCTTGCCCTTAAACCCAAAGAGGTGTCTGGAAGAGCAAGCAGGACGTTAAAGGCGCTAAAACCAAAGCTGTCCCCTATTCTTGGCCCTCTCCTCGACGGTTTCGTTATTTCAACAGCGAAATCACGAGTGCTGCGGCGGAAGCGACCAGTGCTGTGGCGGCTACCCAGAATACAAACTTCTGCCTCGCCAAGACGATCCCCAGAGCGTTCTCAATGTCCATTTGCTGATCTTCAAGACGCTTCATGGCATCTGTACGCTCCTTGCTTGCGCGCCGGGTCATCAGTTCGCCTGCAATGCCGATGGCTCCCGGAAGGTAGAACCCGAATATCCTCCTCCAAGGGACCTTTGCCAAAACTGTTGTAATTCCCATGTCGATCCTCCGAACGCTCAGTAAATCCATGCCCTATGCGTGAGGAATCCCCGGGGTGGCGAGAGCAGGTGCAATTATGAAGATGCAACATCCGACGCTTACCGGAATCTCGATGCGTTGACCCCTATGGGGATTCAATGAGATACCGGAAGAGATCTTTTCACTGCGCTTCACTTTGCGGCATCTCCCGGTTTCATGTCCGTCAGAATGAACTCCAGCGACCCGATAGAGACCATGCTTTTTATGAGCACCGGGACCTTCCTGCTGTCGTCAGTGAGCCAGATGAAGAGCTCTCCATCGCTCATGAAGATGCCCTTTTGGGCCTTGACCTTGATGGTGGAGAATTCCCCGATGAGCGTCTTCACCTTTTCCCTGCCCATGGCCCGGACCTCGACAGGCCAAGTCGTACCTCGATCACAGACTCCGAAAGTAATGGTCTTGCCTTCGGCGAGATCCTCTCTCGTCCGGAGATAATAGAGCGCAGACAGGCTGTCCTGAACCTGGTCCGGAATGGTCATAGTCTCCGGCGGATCGTCGTTAACCTTGCTGACCACCGTTCTTTGCACATGATCGAAGACCAGTTCGCGACGTCTGATTTTCTCGCCGTGAATCGCCTTGAGACTGTACGATAGACTTTGCATGATCCGCGGGTCGAAAACACTCTGGACCGTATCGCCCAGCGGGTAAAGTTTGCCCACGATGCCTATGGTGTGTGACGTCACGATGAACCGGAAGAGTTCCCTATGGTCCGGCGTCGTCTCCTGTTTGACCTCCATGACCGCCGTCCCTGCCTTTATAACGTTTGACCAGCTGACGTTGTAGGTCAGTATTTCTCCCGGCTGAAACGCCTGGATGTGCGGCTGAAAGGAGGCTTCCGTCGGTTCTTCTGCATTGAACGTCCCTGGAATAAGCACCAGCACGAACGCGAGCAGGCACAGGGCAGTCGGACGACCCTTCCCACGAAAGCGCCGGAACTCATTCGACAGGCTCATCGTTCTCCGCTCCCGCCCTTCTGGACCTCTGCGAAATTCGGCTTTTTCACTTCGTAATTGGTTCTTGCTCTCATCAAATTGCATCGTCATGTAAAAGCACACCCATTGAGTGACCTTATGAACCCCCCTTCGTAAGCTCACGGAGCGTTTTTTCTAGCTCTTTCAAGTAGTTTCCAAATCCTGTCCAGTCCTCTTTCCGGAGCGCTTCCCTCGCTCTTCGCAGCTGTTCCAGCGCCCGGGAACCCAACTCCTTCTGCTGCCGACCGATGGAGGACGCTCCCTCCGCCGCTGTCGTCATCCTCGGCAGTGTTCCGGAGAAGAGCCGTTGAATCGCCGCTTCCAGTGTTTCCTCCATGACCACGTTATTCCCATAGGCGACGATGACCCTGCTCAGTTCCGGGAGGCCCCCTTTGTCCGTGGCGACAAGATAAAGAGGCTGCACGTAGATGAGCGAATCCTCGATCGGAATGATCAGGAGGCTCCCCCTGATGACTTCAGAACCGTGCTGACCCCAGAGCGTGAGTTGCTGAGAGATATAGGCATCCTGGTCGATTCGAGCGTCGACCTGGCGCGGCCCGAAGACAAGCCGGTCCCGCGGGAAGGTGTACACCATCACCTTGCCGTAGTTCTCTCCGTCGCAACGGGCCGCCATCCAGGCCGCCAGATTGTCCCTTTTGGAAGGAGTAAACGGCAGGAGAAGGATGAACTCCTCTGCCTTGCCCGCCGGTAGATTTGTGATGAGGTAATAAGGATCCATGGTATGCTGGCGGTAGGATGGTATTTCCCAGAGGTCCTCCTTGTTGTAGAACACCGAGGGGTCGGTCATGTGGAACGTGGTGAACATCCGGGCCTGAATCTTAAGCAGGGCCCGGGGATACCGTATGTGTCTCCGGAGGTCCCTCGGCATCTCTGCAAGGGGCCTGAAGAGGGTCGGGAAGATGGCGGCGTAGGTCCTGGTCATGATGTCCTGATCGTCAACAACGTAGAATGAGACCGTGCCGTCATATGCGTCAACGACAGCCTTGAGGGGGTTGCGGATATAATTGGTACCTTCCTGGATGGGTTTTGAATAGGGAAGGTTTCCCGTGTGCGAATATGCGTCTATGATCCAATACAAGCGACCGTCCTCACCGATCACAAAGTACGGATCAGGATCGTACGCGAAGAACGGAGCAATCGCAGTAACCCGTTTCATGATCGACCGGTAGTAGAGGATCCGGCTTTCATCGGTCACATCGCTCGAAAGGACTATCTTGAAGTTCCCGAAGTATGCGGCGTAGAGAAGCCTTGACAACAGCGACGAGAGCCGGACGCCGCCCTTCCCAGCATAGCCAGTATAGATGTTTCCCCCTGTCGTGGGGTAGCCGAATTCTTTCGTCTTGGTATTCACGATCACGTAATCGTTCGGACTCTCCCCATAGTAGATCTCGGGACGGGTCACCTTCGGACCCGCGCTCGAGACAGGCGGGATGTCCTTGATGTAGAATTCCGGCAGCCCTTCCTTTGTGATGCCGCTCACCGGTCCCATTGCCAAGCCGAAACCGTGGGTGAAAACAAGCCGCTCGTTGATCCATGACTTCTCCGGGAGGTCGGCGTAGGACAGCTCTCGAGGGGACAGCATGACCTGGAGGTAATTTCCGTTCACGGTGTATCGGTCATTATCCACACCGCTGAAATGGTAGTAGGTCCGGATCTGCTGCAACTGGCTGTATGTCTTCAGGAGGGGTTCCTCATCCCATAACCTGATGTTCTGGATCGTCGGCAGATTCTTCCGAATATCGGCGAAGGTCAGCTGTTTGTCTGCCGCAAAGGGCTGCAATTCCATGTTCGCAAGGCCGTAGCCGTACCGGCTAAACTTGATATGGTTCGCGATGTAGGGCCGCTCCAGGACGATCTCGTTGGGAGAGACCTTGAAGCTCTGGATTGCCGAGGAATAGGCCTGCAGACCCAGGAAGTACACGCCTATCAGCACGCCGATCGCGTACAGTGGTACAGCGAGAGAGCGGCGCACCGCGTAGGCGGAGACGACGATTGCCGCTAACGCGGTGAGCACGGCCATAATGGAGAGCATCGGAAGACGGGCGTGTACATCGGTGTACGATGCCCCGTACAGGACGCCGTGCTCGCTGGTCATGAGGCCATAACGGTCAAGCACAAAGCTGATCGACAGGCTGAGGAGGAAGAACGACCCCAAGACGCCCAAGTGTCGCTTCACCCCTGGTTCTATGGTGAAGTGCCGACCAATGACCACGATTCCACCACGAACGATGTACAAGGGTATGGTCAGCAGGGCGGCAACCACGATCAGGCTGCGCCCCATGTCGTTCAGCATGTCGACGAAAGGATAGATGAAGAGGTAAAACGAGATGTCTTTCCCGAAGAGTGGATCAGCAATACCTGCGGGCATGCTGTTGAGGAAGAGGAGCGCTTGTTCCCAGTGCTGTGAACCGACCGGGAAAGCGAAAAGGGCTGCGATAAGCGACACCACGAGAGAGATCCATACCACAAGCCGGTTCAGATCAATATGGCGCAGTTGCGGAACCTTCTCCCACATGGGGTGCAGGCCAGCCAGGGCATAGGTGTACCTCCCTGCAATGGCGAGGTTGACGAAGATCACGAAAAAGGTGAGCGAGCCGAAGGCGAGCCCTGAGAACGTCTTTGCCTGAAAGGTCTTTGAGAAAACCGCCTCATACCCCACCTCGCGGAAGAACAACCAGTCCGCCATAAATGCGAAAAATTCCCGAGATCCGAGCAAGAACACGAATGCTGCGATGATGGCGATAAAGAAGACCCTGTTCCGAGCCATTTTCTTATTCATCCTGCTCCCTCATGTTGGGTTACCGACACGGGTTGTTTCATCCTAACGAGCTATACGAAGATAGTCATAGGTGCCAACGCGGTATGCCGCTTGTGATACTGTAACGGATTTTTTCATCTCTGGCAAGGAAAAGAAACAGGCGGGCCTGGAGTACGCCGAGCGAAACGAGGCGGCCGGCTGCACAGTTACATTTGAAGCGTCAGGTACCAGTGAATAGATATGAGCGACTGGAAATCAGATCTTTGTATGTTCACGTAATCAGGGGGCAATGTTATGCCTGATAAGGGACTTTATGCTCGGTTTTGACCTTCAGTCTGCCAAAAGACCGGCTAACATGACCTCTGCATTCTCCTTATAGTATAATAGCATCAGGCGCTATTCAGACGAAAAGGTGGAACTGGGGACGATGCATATGCACGATGAGAGGATCATGTTTCTCGAAAACAAGGCCGCACAGATCAGGAAATTATTGCTGGGATCTCTCCTCCTGGGAAAGAATGCATGGAAGGATCAGTTGCTGCGGACTTCGCAGGGCATCGACGTTATGAAGACGATTGAGGAAGCAGAAGAGGAATTCATCGATCCGTCCATCACCGATCCCGTCGTGAAGCTCGACGCTGTTCTCGGCGTTATCAATAAGCGAGCACGCGCCGTGGTAGTACTGATTGACTATATTGCACAGCAGAGGTGACGATGATCTTTTCTGCATCTGTGCGTTCGGCGATTCGAGACTGATTGATTGTAGATGTCATGGCAGGAACGATCGATCTGGGGGAAGTACCCGTATCTCATGCTTCAGCCGGTTTTTCAGGGGAACAGGGCCATCTGGTCTTTTCTCAGCTGAGGGAAGCTCTCTTCCGGCATGTGGAACATGTTCTTGAAGGCCCTGTTCATAAATGAGACGAGCTGTCGGAATTTGTATGAATCGTGGTGTGAATCACCCTTTTGCTCAGAGGTGCGCCAGCTTTCCACATCGGATATGCGCAGTTCCACCCCGAGAGTATGCTGCTCGGTCTTCTTGTCTATCTGGTCTCTTCCTGCGTAGAGAGGTGTGCCGGGAATCATTATCTCGTTTGTCCCGGACGTACGGTGGATCGGCAGGGAAAAGGCAATGTTGCACTGGAACTTCTTATGGCCACGGGACGAATGGACATTCTTTTCGGTATTCATGCTCAAAGCCTCATAAAAATTTCTCGCATGAGAGAGCAGTCGTCCTTCCTCATGCGTTTCATTGCCTCCCCTGCTTCGGGCAAGGCTGATCATCAACCTCCGCACCGCCTCTTCCATGCTCTCCGGGCTATCAAAGAGCGTCTGTGTAATGGAGTGTGAAGCTGTATTTTCCTGAAGGATCACTCCGCGTTTCTGGAGTGCATGAAACAGCTTCAGCGTGTCATCCCTGCTTTTCAGTATGAAAGTTATCGCAAGGATGTCCCTGATGTCATATGCTTCCCCTTCCACGTCCTTCCCCAGCTTGGTGACCAAGCTCGCCGGGCTTTTTAACCGCGCCCTTATCTCGGCAATTTCTACGTCGACACCATCCCCGCTGTTGAAGACCAGATAACCTTTCGATTGATCGAAGGCCAAGGACTCTCTCAGACGATGGAAAAACGTTGAGATCTTGACAAACGCCCTTTGAGCAGATTCATTATCGGGGATATGAGCCGGATGTTCCCAATCGTAGTGGTAGAGATCATCGAGCTGTTGGCCTTGCATCTCCAGAAAGAATCCCAGCTGGGCATAATCATTGATATCCTGGCTGTCCTCCTCGATCGACTTGATCAGATGCGCCGTCTTGAGGAGGGAGCAGGCCACTTCCTGCCAGGCTGCAGGCACTTCCAGGTCTCTCCCCTTATATCCGTAAAAAACACGCGGGTACCTCCGGGATGAGGCAAGAAGGAACAGGTGGCGCGGATCTTCTCCCACTATGCTCCGGAATTGCGGGTCACGCAGGACCGATGCAGATTCTTCAATGGCATGCAGGCATTTCAGGTAACAGCCGGCGTTCGGAGAACGCAATGCCGCGAGCCCTTCCAGTTGCTTCACCATGAAGGGGAATAGCCAATCGAGAATATAGGCGTAAGAGCGTTTTATGTAAAGCGTCGCTCGTTCGCGCTCACTCTTTGGCAACTCGTTGCTTCCAAGCGTGTCAAAGCCGCGGTTGGCCATCATCTTGGTCGCCTGACTGAGGAAAGTTGCATATTCCCGTGCAGGCAGCAGCAGAAATGGCGTCATCTCGGTTCTGTCCAGGATGGAACCGAAGATTTCATGATGAAGTTCCTGGTCAGCAGGCGTATTTTCCACGGAGCAGTTCCCTTAAAGTTGCTATTTCCCTCTTGATCTCTAATTTTTTTTCTGATCGAGAAAACGTAATCCGGACTATGAAACCGGATTAGCGGCAAGGGACAAGAGCAGGTGTGAGAATACCAAAGTAAAAAGGCAAAGTCAAACAGCAACACCAGCTCATAGGCAGCGAAGGGTTCTGCCTTTTTCGTCCCGTGCAACTTTCGTCCACTTGCTGTGCTGCTGCCAACAATTTATCCCGCGCAATAGGATAATTTCCTCCTGGCGATAGGAGTTTCTTCTAATTTACAAATCCCGGGATCACTGGTATACCTTAAGCAGAGAATAGATAACGAAACCAGCGAAAGGAGGATACCACAATGCTTACTTTCAAGGGCGGACATAAGGTTGGAAAGGGAACGTACTGGGACCTGGCAAACGGCCGGAGGATCGACGTGGCCAGTGAAGATGTGCTCGCGGGCGGAGAGACGGCGACCTACGTCAGGATGTCGTCGGCTGTCATGCTGGTATCGGGACCGTTCATCGGACTGCTTTACGCGATCCTGATGCCGTTCATCGGCATAACGACTGCCGTCGTTTTGGCGGTGCGCAAGGTTGCGGCGGGCCTGCACAACATGGTCGCGAAGAGCGTCTCCTTCGGATGGCAGCCCAGGAGCGCCTATCTGGCGGGAAAGAAGAAAAAGAGGGAAGAAGAGAAAAAGTAGCGCACAGGCAGACCGGTCCGCAGGGCGTTCCTGCGGATGGGAAGCAGGACAGCAACGGGAAGCTAATCACCGAAACCAAATGATAAGGAGGCTATACCATGTATACACTCGTCGATTTCATCACTCACGTAAAGGGGATCGAGTACATTCTGTCCCTCGCCGCTATCGCCGGATTTCTCCTCTTCTGGGAGGCCTTGAAGCCCGCGCCGTTTCGGACCGTGGCCGAAACGGGCAAAGATGACCTGCACTACATCGAGCAGGCAGGCGGCCCCAGGCATCTCTTGAAATCCATCGGCAAGATCGCGGCCGCCCCGTTCATCGGCCTGGCATACGTCGTCATGCTGCCGGTCGGGTTCTTTGCAGCCCTGGCCGTCGGCGCGGTGAATCTTGCCATCAAGGGCGCGGCGGGCATCGCCGGGAAGAGCATGACCTTCGAGTGGAGGCCCGTGGAGGCGTATCTGGCAGGCAGGAAGAAAAAGGGGAAAACGTCCGCGAAAGCGGGAAAAGACGCGCAATAGGCATCTCGGCACCGGGCACGCGAACGTGACGGCAGAACCGATAAGATGACCGGGACACAATGGATCCGCGAGAGAGGTGATATGACTTCAGAAAAACATATCACCTCTTATTTTTTCCGCCGAC
>DASPSR010000003.1:0-14017 GCA_035623825.1 Nitrospirota bacterium | reverse complement strand
AAGTCTTTCGCTTTTTTAAGCATGTATCCTCCATAACGGAGTGAATATCTTTTTATCTGACCGCGCACACCACGAATCGGGTGCGGCCATTATGAAATGCTGACCACTGCGCAGCACATGTATGTTGCGGACCACGCTGTTCTCAGGTCACTTTGAATACAATTCGACAACGAGCTGCTCTTTCACGGTAGGCAATGTGCACTCATCCCTCGCAGGCAAACCGAGAACCTTACCTTTGAACTGTGCCTTGTCGATCTCCAGCCATGAGGGGAATCCGCGTTTCTCCACCGCCGCAAGGGTCTGTTGGATCTGGGCGATGCTTCTGCTCTTTTCACGCAGCTCCACCACATCTCCCGCTTTCAGCAGGTATGACGGGATGTTCACTTTCTTTCCGTTCACGAGCATATGACCGTGGCGCACCAATTGCCGCGCTTCCTTCTTGGACCCGGCAAAACCCATGCGCTGAATGACGTTATCAAGCCTTCTCTCAAGGAGCTGGAGAAGGTTGTCGCCGGTAATGCCTTTCATCCTCTCGGCCTTCTCGAAATAGCCGCGGAACTGGCGCTCGAGCACGCCGTAGACGCGCCGGATCTTCTGCTTTTCCCTGAGCTGAACGCTGTACTCAGATTGCTTGATCCTCGCCTGGCCATGTTGCCCCGGCGGATAGCTCCTCCTGGTAATTCCGCATTTATCCGTATAGCAGCGCTCGGCTTTCAGAAAGAGTTTGATGCCCTCTCTCCTGCAGAGCTTGCAGACTGATCCTATATACCTTGCCAAGTGATTCCTCCTGTGACGGCCGTGTTCCTAAACCCTTCTCCGCTTCGGCGGCCTGCATCCGTTATGCGGGATGGGTGTTACATCCTTGATTGCAACAATTTCAAGGCCGGCGGCCTGAATCGACCTGATGGCCGACTCCCGGCCCGTACCCGGGCCCTTGACATATACCTCAACCTGCTTCATGCCGTGCTCCATGGCCTTCTTCGCAGCCGATTCCGCTGCCAGCTGAGAGGCAAAGGGCGTGCTCTTTCTTGATCCCTTGAATCCCTTGTTGCCGGCGCTTGACCAAGTGATCACGTTTCCCGCCGCATCAGTGATGGTCACGATCGTATTGTTGAACGACGCATGAATATGCGCAATGCCGTTGGCCACATTCTTTTTTTCTTTCCCCTTCTTGGCCATCTTTCCTCCTCATTATATGCTAAAGCGACTTCAGGAGCTTCCGCGAACGGTCCGCGGGTCCGTTCGCTGCCTACTTCTTTGCCAGGCCTTTTTTCTTGCCTCTGCCTGACATCGCAGACTTCTTCGGTCCTTTTCTCGTCCTTGCGTTCGTCCTCGTACGCTGTCCGCGTGCCGGCAATCCCTTCCTATGACGGAGCCCGCGATAGCTGCCGATGTCCATCAACCGCTTGATGTGCATCGTCACGTCTCTGCGGAGATCTCCTTCAACAGTATAGTCGCGATCGATAATGGTGCGGATCTTGACGATATCGGATTCCGTCAGGTTCCCGCTCTTGGTATTGGGATCGACCCCTGCTTCCGTTAAAATCGTCTTCGCAGAAGTCGGCCCTATCCCGTAAATGTAGGTGAGCCCGATCTCTATTTTTTTGTCCTTTGGCAGATCAACACCGGCAATTCGCGCCACATTTCCTCCTCATAAAGCTCATAGCTCTCGGCCCGTCGTTTATGGTATGCGGGTTTGCATCAATGAACGATGAGCACACGACACAACTTATCCCTGACGCTGTTTATGACGTGCATTCTCGCAAATCACGCGTACTATCCCTTTACGGCGGATTATGGAACATTTGGGACATATTTTCCGTACAGATGAGCGAACTTTCATAGGTCTTTCTTCCGTTCTCCGTGCAATCTATTCTTCCACGATACCCAGAGGATTGCGCTGCTACTTGAACCGGTAGGTGATTCTGCCTCTCGTCAGATCATAGGGACTCAGTTCCACGGTTACCTTGTCTCCTGGGAGTATCTTTATGAAATGCATACGCATCTTCCCGGATATGTGAGCCAGTATCTTATGTCCGTTCTCTATCTCAACACGAAACATGGCGTTGGGGAGCGTTTCCAGGACCGTACCCTGTACTTCTATGGAATCTTCTTTCGCCATATCCTGACTTTCATCTCATTCTGCCTTTCGGCAAGACACGCATACCGAAAACACTTATCTTCTCGAAAGGATCCACGGCCCATCGGGCAACACAGCCACGGTATGCTCAAAATGAGCAGAAAGGCTCCCGTCTGCCGTAACGGCCGTCCAGCTGTCTTCCTTGACCACCGTTGCGCTGCCGCCGATGTTCACCATCGGTTCGATTGCGAACACCATACCTGGTCTTATTCTGAGACCCTGACCCCGTTCACCGAAGTTCGGTATCTGCGGCTCTTCATGCAGGCTACTTCCAATGCCATGGCCGACAAACTCGCG
The DNA here is from genome assembly GCA_035623825.1 of Nitrospirota bacterium. Classification (GTDB taxonomy): domain Bacteria; phylum Nitrospirota; class UBA9217; order UBA9217; family UBA9217; genus DASPSR01. The sequence continues at coordinate 11,580 of DASPSR010000003.1, read as the reverse complement.
GACCACGGAATAGCCGTGGGATTCCACGTAACTCTGCACAGCATGTGAAATATCGTAAAGCCTGTTCCCTGCCTTTGCCTCTGCAATCGCCCTCGAGAGGGATTCCTCTGTCACCTTGATCAGTAGTCCCGCCTCAGGTGAGACCTCGCCGACGGGAAGCGTGACAGCTGCGTCCCCGTAGAAGCCGTCAACAATTGCGCCTACATCTATGCTGATAATATCACCAGGCCTGAGAATGACCTCCCTGGAGGGTATCCCATGCACGACCTGGCTGTTCACCGAAGTACAGAGCGTCTTTGGATAACCGCGGTAACCCTTAAATGCCGGTCGTGCCCCGGCCTTCACAATTGAGCGTTCAGCGAACTCATCCAGCGCTTGGGTGTTCACACCGGGCCGTACAAGCTCCCGTATGCCTTCAAGAACGTCTGCAACAACAAGACAGGCGGCCCGTATCTTTTCAATCTCCTGAAGGGACTTGAGAATAACCATTCCCCACCCTGGTCCTGTTATCGTCTGCCTTTGATCGAAACGCCCTTCAGGAAACCTCCATAGTGTCTCTGAATCAGATGCGACTCGATCTGCGATACGGTATCGAGCGCGACCCCTATCACAATCAGCAGCGATGTCCCGCCAAAATAAAACGGTACGTTAAATCCTTTATAAAATATATCCGGGAGAACGCAGACCGCGGACAGATACAACGCGCCACCGAGCGTAATGCGAGTGAGCACGCGGTACAGGTAGTCCGATGTTTTCTTCCCCGGCCTGATGCCCGGGATGAATCCGCCATATTTTTTTAGATTATCGGCTATATCTACCGGGTTGAATACGATCGCCGTATAGAAGTATGAAAAGAATATGATCATCAAAACATAGACGGTCGTATAGAGCGGCTTTCCCGGGGAAAGCTGCTGTGCAATCGATTGAATCCAACCTACCTGTGCGAAGCCCGCGATCGTCGCCGGGAACAACAGAATCGAGGACGCAAAAATGGGAGGAATCACCCCTGAGGAATTGATCTTGAGCGGCAGATGTGTGCTCTGCCCCTTGTAGATCTTCCTTCCGACCATCCGCTGGGCATACTGGACCGCTATCTTCCTCTGTCCACGTTCCATAACAATTATGGCGGCCACTACCGAAATAATCAACGCGATGATAATGAAGATCATGAAATACGGGATTTCGCCGGATCTCACGAGCCCGATGGTGTTGCCGACTGCGTTGGGGAATCTGGCCACAATGCCCGCAAAAATGATCAGGGAGATCCCGTTGCCAATTCCGCGTTCGGTGATCTGCTCGCCAAGCCACATGATGAAGGTGGTCCCTGCGGTAAGCGTGATCATCGTGAGGAGTCGGAACGACCACCCCGTTGATTCCACGAATGCTCCGTTACCCATTTTCTCGATGCCGACCGCCATCCAAAAAGACTGAAAGGCCGAGATCAGCACCGTGCCGTACCGGGTATATTCAGTGATCTTTTTACGGCCCGCCTCGCCCTCTTTTGCCAGCGCCTGAAGTCGCGGGATAACGACGGTAAGAAGCTGGAGAACGATTGAGGCGGTGATATACGGCATGATACCGAGCGCGAATATCGTGACCCGGGATAGTGCGCCGCCCGAAAACATGTCAAAAAAGCCCATCAGGCCGGAAGCAGCTTGATGGAGGTACTGGCTCAGTGCTTCTCCCTTAACCCCCGGCGTCGGGACATGTGCGCCAACACGATAGACCCCGAGCATCATGAGAGTGAATAATATGCGCTTCCTGAGCTCAGGGATATTGAATATGTTCTGCAAGCCGGCGAACACGAGCTAGATCACCTCGACCTTCCCGCCTGCGGCCTGTATTTTATCGAGAGCGCTTTTGCTGAACTTATGCGCGCGCACAGTGAGCTTGGTCTTGAGCTCACCCATTCCAAGCACCTTTACCCCCGCCTTCATATCCTTGATCAGCCCGTTCTGCTTGAGCGCCTCGGGGGTAATAGGATCGGGACCTGCCATCTTTTCAAGATCGCGGAGGTTCACGACGGCATATTCCTTGCGGAATTTGTTCGTAAAGCCTCTCTTCGGGATCCTGCGCTGGAGAGGCATCTGTCCGCCTTCAAAACCAGCGGGCTTTACGCCGCCCGAACGCGCCTTCTGGCCCTTGTGTCCCTTAGTCGAGGTCTTGCCGTGGCCTGAACCAACCCCTCGTCCCACCCTTTTTGCTTTTTTTGTTGCGCCTTTTGCAGGCTTCAGTTCTTCTAATCTCATAATTGACTCGCAACCGTATACTCATTCATTATTTTAAGATGCCACATTATAAAAGTCACGCTTCCTCTACCCTGACCAGGTGAGAAACTTTATTGACCATCCCGCGGATCTGCGGCGTATCGACACGCACGACGGAATGGTTCAGCTTCCTGAGGCCTAGTCCGACCAGAACAGTTTTATGTTTCCCCGGGCGAGCGATGGCGCTTTTCACTAAGGTAATTTTGATTTTTTTCGGATCGGATTTCGCCATGCTTATCCAAGCTCCTCTACGGGTCTGCCCCGGAGCGCAGCCACCTGTTCTTTGCTCTTCAGTCTGGTCAATCCATTAATCGTGGCACTGACGACGTTATGCGGATTGCTGGAACCCAGGGATTTACAGAGAACGTTTCTGATGCCGGCAACTTCGAGCACCGACCTGCTCGCTCCGCCCGCGATCAATCCCGTACCCTCTGATGCCGGCTTCAGCAACACCTTGCCCGCGCCGTAACGGCCGAGGATTTCATGGGGGATTGTGTCGCCCTTCAGCGATATCTGAAACATGCTCTTCTTGGCCCGTTCTACCGCCTTCTTGATGGCTACCGGCGCCTCTGCCGCCTTGCCCTTCCCTACGCCGACTTTTCCTTTGCCGTCGCCCACGACGACGAGGGCGCTGAAGTTAAACCGTTTCCCCCCCTTGACCACCTTAGCTACACGGTTCAAGTAGACCAGTTTATCTTTCAGGCCGTCGCCCTCTTCTGCATCTTTCTGATATCTCTCTGCCAATGCCGCCTCCGAAATAAATGCCGTGACTAAAAATTCAGACCCTTTTCGCGTGCCGCGTCCGCAAGCGCCTTGACACAGCCGTGATACTGGTATCCGCCGCGGTCAAACACCACGTCTTTGATATTCTTGCCCAGTGCCCGCTCCGCGATGTTTGCGCCCACCTTCTTGGCTGCGGCCACGTTCCCGCAGTGCTTCAGACCGGCGTGAACGTCCTTCTCAGCCGAAGATGCGGCAATGATGGTCTTGCCGTTCGCATCATCGATAAGCTGGGCGTAGATATGGCTCAGGCTCCTGAAAACGCTCAACCTCGGTTTCGTCGGCGTGCCGAATACCTTTCTGCGTATTCGTTCATGCCTTCTCTGTCTGGCTTTTACTTTGCTGTGTGCCACAATCACTCTCCATCATGAAATCAGTTCATGGCTCTCTGCCTGGAGCTGCTCATGAAAGAACCATGAGCCGCCGGCGAGGAGCGTTCTACTTCCCGGTCTTGCCGGCCTTGCCTTCCTTGCGATGTACCACCTCGCCGCCGTACTTGATACCTTTGCCCTTGTATGGCTCCGGCTTCTTCAGGCTTCTCAGGTTCGCCGCTATCTGGCCTACAAGCTGCTTGTCGACACCCTTGAGTGTGATCTGCGTCTGTTTGGCGTCGACTGTTGCCTTGATCCCTTTGGGCAGGGGATACACGATGGGATGGGAGAACCCGAGGCTGAGCATCAGGTTTGTCCCTTGTGCCGCCGCTTTGAAACCGACGCCGGATATATCGAGAGTCTTTTCGTATCCCTTGCTAACCCCCGTCACCATATTAGCGATAAGATTTCTCGTTAATCCGTGCAATTCACGATAGATCTTCTGGTCTGACGGCCGCTCAACCTTGAGTTGGTTGTTTTCTTTTTTGACCGTCAGCTTCGGATCTACGCCCTGGCTGATCTCTCCCAACGGGCCTTTGATCGTTATTTTCCCGGTTTCGAGCTTTGCCTCGACTCCCGCGGGCATTTCTATAGGTTTCTTACCAACCCTTGACATTGTTGACAGCTCCTGCGCCTGATTGACGAATTCAATTGGCCAATTAATTACCACACATGGCAGATAACTTCTCCGCCCACGTTATCTTTCTTAGCCTGCTTGCCGGTCCGGATCCCTCTGGGCGTTGACAGAATGGCCGTCCCGAGCCCGCCCATTACCATGGGGATGGCATCGTTGCCAGTATACACCCTGCATCCGGGCCTGCTGACGCGCTTCAGGCCCTGGATGACCGGCATCTCGTCATCGGTATATTTGAGATACACTCGGATCAAACCCTGCCGGCGATCTTTCACCAGCTTCACGTTCTTAACATAACCTTCATCCTTCAGGATCTTCGCTATCTCCACCTTAAGCTTCGATGAAGGGATGTCCACTTTTTCTTGCTTTGCCTTACTGGCATTGCGGATGCGCGTCAGCATATCCGCTATCGGATCGGTCATCATTGATTCGAACCCCTTTGGCTTACCAACTCGCCTTGATCACGCCCGGGATCTCTCCCTTGAGCGCCCTGTTTCTGAAGCAAATCCTGCACATGTCAAATTTTCTCAGATACCCCCGGGAGCGCCCGCATAGCGGACAGCGGTGGTATGCTCGCACCTTAAACTTCGATGGTCTCAATGCCTTCGCGATCAGGGACTTCTTTGCCATTATTCCTCCATACATCACACACGGCTGACCGAACTATTTTCTGTAAGGCATCCCCAAATGGCCGAGCAATGCCCTGCCCTCTTCATCGGTCTTCGCCGTCGTAACAATCACGATATCGAGCCCATGAATCGAATCGACTTTATCGATTTCGATCTCAGGGAAAATAACCTGCTCTTTGATTCCGATCGTGTAATTTCCTCTTCCGTCAAAAGACTTGGACGACACGCCCTTAAAGTCCCTGATACGCGGAAGCGCCGCGCTGATGAACCGGTCGAGGAATTCAAACATCCGTTCGCGCCTGAGGGTCACCATGCAGCCGATCGGCATTCCTTCCCTGAGCTTGAAGGTCGCAATGGACTTTTTGGCGCGGGTGATCACCGGCCGCTGTCCGGAGATCCGCCCCAGTTCATCGGCAGCATGGTCGAGTGCCTTGGCATTGCTGATCGCCTCGCCCATACCGACGTTGATCACGACCTTCACCAGCTTCGGCGCCTGCATGGTGTTCTTATAGCTGAACTCTTTCATGAGAGCAGGAACGACGACATCATGGTACCGCTGTTTCAGCCTCGGTATCGGGATCTTTTCCGGAGCGATTTTCCCCGCTGCTGCCTCCGGTGCACCTTCAGCTGATTTGGCTCCTTTTTTTGATTCCTTTGGTGCAGCCTTCGGCTTTGCCGCCGCTTTCGCTGCCGGTGCCTTGGGCGCTGCTTTCCGCTGATCGTCGCTTTTGGTCTCTTTGGTCTCTTTGGTCTTGTCTTTTTTATCTGCCATATTTCTTTTTTCCTAATTTCACCGTTCTAGACACCCGCTACGCAAGAACCGCCGCGGTATCAATCAATCGTCGCGTTGCAGCTCTTACACACCCTGACACGCGTCCCGTCGCCCTGATCCCTCCGTGACACCGTCGTGGGCTTGTCGCATTTCGCGCAGATCAACCTCACATTCGAAGCGGAGAGGGGACTCTCTCTCTCCACGATGCCGCCCTGCCGAAGCTGCTGCGTAGGCCGCGTATGCCGCTTGATCATGTTCAGTCTTTCGACAAGGAGCCTGTTGGTGGCCGGATAGACCGCAATGACTCTGCCCCGCTTACCCTTCTCCTTGCCGGAGATTATCATCACATTATCGTTTTTCTTTATCTGCATTTTCCTGTATCCTGCTCTCGAGAGGCGTAATCGGCCCCATAATGTGCGCTATAATACTTCTGGTGCAAGTGATATGATCTTCATGAAGTTCTTCTTCCGAAGCTCTCTCGCCACGGGCCCGAAAATACGCGTCCCGATCGGCTCGTTCTGGTTGTTGATCAACACCGCCGCATTCCTGTCAAACTTGATGTATGACCCGTCCTGCCGCCGGACTTCCTTGGTCGTCCGGACGACAACAGCCTTGGCCACCGTGCCCTTCTTGACCTGCCCCTCGGGAATCGCCATTTTGATGGCAACGACGATCACGTCACCGAGAGTGGCATAACGTTTGCGCGTACCACCGAGCACCTTGATACACATTACTTTTTTTGCACCGGAGTTATCGGCAACATCCAGTACTGTCTGCTGCTGGATCATATCTCATCCTCAGGTAAGAATATCGTGTCACGTACTGCTATTGATTAGCCTTCTCGACGATTTCGAGAACCGTCCACCGCTTTTCCTTGGATAGAGGCCTGGTTTCTATGAACCTGACCACATCACCAACCTTGCACTCATTCTTTTCGTCATGGACCTTGAATTTCGTCGTGCGCTTTATGGTCTTGCTGTATCGCGCATGCGCGATACGCCTGGTGACCGCCAGCACCACCGTCTTGTCCATTTTGTCGCTGATGACCTGCCCGACATACGTCTTTCTTTTTTTAGACTCGTTAGACTCGCCCATACTTTTCCTTTAAGACCGTCTTCGTTCTCGCGATATCCTTACGCAGCAGCCTCAGGCGCATTGGATTCTCAATTTGCCCCATCGCCTGCTGCACCCTCAAGTTAAACATTTCTTTTTTTAGATCAGCCGCCTTGGCCAGGAGCTCTTCACTCGAGAGGTCCCTCAGATCTTTTGCACCTGTCTTCATATTTCAGCCTCCCGGGAAACGAATGTCGTCGCGATCGGCAGTTTGTAAGCGGCTAAACGAAATGCCTCTCTTGCAACAGCCTCGTCAACACCACCCATTTCATAGAGCACTCTGCCGGGTTTCACCACGGCAACCCAGTATTCCGGCGCCCCCTTGCCTTTCCCCATACGCGTTTCCGCCGGTTTCTTGGTGATCGGCTTGTCCGGGAATATCCGTATCCAGATCTTGCCGCCACGCTTGACATATCGGGTCATGGCGATACGGGCCGCCTCTATCTGTCTGCTCGATATCCAGCCCGGCTCGAGGACCTTGAGGCCGTACTCTCCATAGCTGACTTCCGCGCCCCGGTAAGCCGTGCCCCTCCTCCTGCCCTTGTGCATCTTTCTGTGTTTTACTCTTTTGGGTGCTAACATAATGACAGTCCTTTATTCCCGTGATGGTCACACAACAGCAGATGGGTCACGCTGCAACAGTCGGCGGCTGGAGCACATCACCCCGGTAAATCAAAACCTTGACGCCGATCTGGCCCATCGTGGTTTTGGCCTCAAAGAAGCCGTACTGGATATCGGCGCGCAACGTGTGGAGCGGCACTCGGCCTTCGCGGTACCACTCGGTACGTGCGATTTCCGCGCCCGCCAGTCTGCCCGCGCAGGTTATCTTGATCCCCAGGGCGCCCAACCGCAGAGCGGAAGTCACCGACTTCTTCATGGCCCTGCGGAACGCAATCCTGCGCTCGAGTTGGAGCGCTATATTTTCCGCTACCAGCTGAGCGTCCAGCTCGGGCCTCCGGATCTCTTGGATGTTGATGTACATCTGCTTGCCGGTCATAGCCTCGAGGTCCTTCTTAAGTTTATCGACCTCGGCCCCCTTTTTCCCGATAATGATGCCGGGCCGCGCCGTGTGTATGTTGATCTTTGCCTTCTGGCCTGCGCGCTCTATCTCAATCTTGGAAACACCGGCGTGCATGAGCCGCTCTTTCACGATCTTTCGGATCTTGATATCCTCGTGCAGGAGCGACGCGTAACTTTTCTGCGAAAACCAGCGGGAATCCCATGTTTTTATAATCCCGAGCCGAAGCCCGACCGGATGAACCTTCTGTCCCATTATGCCTCCAAAATGATAGCTACGCTGAGAGCACCAGCGTTATATGGCTGGTCCTTTTTCTAATCACATTCCCACGCCCCATCGCGCGGGCCCTCATGCGTTTCATCGTAACGCCTTGATTAACATACGCCTTCGTTACTTTGAGCGTATCCAGGTCTCCCACTTTTTTCTGCTCGGCGTTCGCTACAGCCGAATCCAAGAGCTTTTTGACGATCCGCGCTGCGTGGAGCGGCGTGAAGGTGAGGATATTGATGGCATCTCCAACCATCTTGCCCCGGATGAGATCTACGACCTGCCTCGCCTTGCGCGGCGTAATTCGTATATGTCTGATTGTTGCGCTTGCTTCCATGTGCTAACCTCGCTCTCCATGCGCGGCGTGTGCTACGGCTTCGGCGCGCTTGCCTTTTCCGCGGCCTTTGACCCGCCATGGGCCTTAAATATCCGGGTCGGAGAAAATTCGCCGAGCTTGTGACCGACCATGTTCTCGGTGATATACACCGGAATAAACTTCTTGCCGTTGTGCACTGCCATGGTGTGTCCCACAAATTCTGGTGTAATCGTTGACCGTCGAGACCACGTCTTCACAATCTTCTTTTCCCCCGATGCGTTCATGGCCTCTATTTTTTTCATAAGGCTCTCATCGATAAAAGGGCCTTTTTTAACTGATCTGGGCACCGTACCCTCCGTTTATAGCAAACTACCTGCTCTTGGTCCTTCTCGAAATAATGTACTTGCTTGTAGTCTTGTTGTGCCTCGTCTTCTTCCCGTCGGGGAGACCCCACGGTGAGCAGCCCGGCCTGCCGCCCGAGGACTTGCCTTCCCCGCCGCCGAGCGGGTGATCAACGGGGTTCATGGCAACGCCGCGAACCCGCGGTCTCATGCCCATCCATCGAGCTCTGCCCGCCTTGCCGATACTTATGTTTTCATGGTCCAAATTCCCGACCTGTCCTACGGTCGCCATGCACTCTGAACGGACCATGCGTACCTCGCCGGAGTTGAGCCTCAACGTCGCATATTCGCCTTCACGCGCGAGCAGCTGTACCGATGAGCCGGCGCTCCTGGCAAGCTGCCCGCCAGCGCCCTTCTTGAGCTCAACATTATGAAGAATGGTACCGACCGGGATCGACGTGATGGGAAGAGCATTGCCGGGCCTGATATCCGCATTAGGACCGGACATGACGCTGTCGCCGACCTTTAACCCCACCGGAGCAATGATGTAGCGCTTCTCGCCGTCAACGTAGTGGAGGAGCGCAATCCTTGCCGAACGGTTGGGATCATACTCGATATGCGCCACCGTTGCCGGAATCCCAGACTTATCGCGCCTGAAGTCGACGATCCTGTATTTTTTCTTGTGCCAGCCGCCCCGGTACCGCACGGTTATCTTCCCACGGTTGTTTCTGCCGCCACTCTGGCTGGTCTTGACAACCAGCGATTTTTCCGGCGTACTCCTCGTCACTTCTTCAAACGTCGATGTGGTCTGAAACCGCCTTCCAGGGGAAGTTGGATTATAGGTCTTTACCGGCATTTAAGCACCCTCAAAAATATCAATTTTCTCGCCGGGCTTGAGCGTGACGTAGGCTTTCTTCCAGTCCGACCGGCGACCGAGCCGCTGCCCCATACGCTTCTTTTTGCCCGCACTCTTTACCGTCGTAACATCCGACACTTTGACCTTGAAGATGCCTTCAATCGCCTTCCGCACTTCAACTTTATTGGCGTCGGTCCTCACTTCGAAGGTCAGTACATTATTTTTTTCCTTGAGCCTCGTGCCCTTTTCGGTGATCCGTGGCACTCGAATCACATCGTAAAAATCTGTTGTCATTTCCCGTACTCCTCCTGCAGGGCGTCCAAGGCATCCTGTGTCGTAATGAGGTGCCGGTACTTGAGGACGTCATAGACATTGATGTTTGCCAACCTGAGCACCTTTACCGTCGGGATGTTCCGGGCGGCCAGGGTCAGATTTTCATTTTTTGCCTTAATGAGCACAAGGACGTTTTCCTGGACCCCGAGGTTCGCGAGCAGGGACGATGCGAGCTTAGTCCTGGGTTCTGCGATATCCAACGAGTCCACGAGAATCAACTTGTTCTCGTTGATTTTTGATGCAAGGGCTTCAACGAGGGCAGCACGTTTCGCCTTCTTCGGGAGAGAATAGGAATAATCTCTCGGCATCGGACCGAACACCGTGCCGCCATGCCTCCAGAGCGGCGACCGGCTGCTCCCGGCGCGTGCTCTGCCAGTGCCCTTCTGCTTCCATGGTTTTTTACCGCCGCCACTGACGAGCGCTTTGTTCTTCGTCGATGCCGTACCAGCTCTTCTGTTCGCAAGCTGATTCACAACAGCGGCGTGGACAAGGTGGGATCGTACTTCTGCCGAAAACACTCCTGGAAGCTCGACGTCCCTTACTTTTTTGTTGTTTTGGTCAACCATTACGACTGATGGCATTTCAGTTGGTCCCCTATTTCGTCTTAATCGGCCTTATAGATAAGCAGTAATCCATTTTCGCCGCCTGGCACCGCTCCGCGTACGAACAGCAAATTCTGGTCCGGCCGAACATCGACAATCTCCAAATTCTTAATCGTTACCGTGGCGGCCCCCATATGTCCCGGGAGCTTCTTGCCGGGCCATACCCGAGAGGGCCAGGCGCTGGAACCAATCGAACCCGGCGCCCTGTTGAACATGGAGCCGTGACCACCGGGTCCGCCTGCGAATTTGTGTCTTTTCATGACGCCCGCAAAACCTTTCCCCTTGCTGACGCCGCTGACGGCGATCAGCTCGCCTTTTTTGAAAATATCGACGGTTACGACCTGCCCCTGCTCAAACTCTCCGGTGCGAAATTCACGAAGAACCCGATGCGGCTGTACATTCGACTTTTTAAAGTGACCGGCGACCGGCTTGGTCACGCGCTTCTGTTTCTTCTCCTCTTCAAAGGCAAGCTGAACCGACTCGTAGCCGTCTTTTTCTGCGGTCTTTTTCTGGACTACCGTGCACGGGCCCGCCTGTATCACGGTAACCGGAATCAGCTCCCCGCCGCTGAAGTGCTGGCTCATGCCTATCTTTTTCCCGATAATTCCCTTGTTCATTTCGCATCCCTTCACCGCGAGCGGGCTTCAATTCTTACCGAATGCGCCGAGCTTTGGCGGTTGTTTTCAGAACGGCTACAGCTTGATCTCCACGTCAACGCCGGCAGCAAGATCAAGCTTCATGAGCGCATCAACGGTCTGCGGAGTGGGATCCAGAATGTCCATCAGCCGCTTGTGCGTCCTGATTTCGAACTGCTCCCTGGACTTCTTATCAACGTGAGGAGAGCGGAGTACTGTCCATCGGTTGATCCGGGTCGGCAACGGAATGGGACCAGACACCTTGGCGCCTGTCCTCTTAGCCGTATCCATGATTTCTACCGCGGACTGATCGAGCAGTCTGTGGTCGTATCCCTTTAATCGTATCCTGATCTTTTGTGTCACGTGCAATCCCTTCTCTTTTTACTCGATAACTTCGGTGATGACTCCGGCGCCCACCGTCCTGCCGCCCTCGCGGATCGCGAACCGCAACTCCTTGTCCATCGCGATCGGGGTGATCAGCTCCACCGTGCAGCCCATGTTGTCACCCGGCATCACCATCTCCACTCCCTCGGCAAGCTTCACCACCCCCGTCACGTCCGTCGTCCGGAAGTAGAACTGGGGACGGTAGCCGTTGAAGAACGGCGTATGGCGGCCACCCTCTTCCTTTGTCAGAATGTACGCCTCG
>DASPSR010000046.1:0-15685 GCA_035623825.1 Nitrospirota bacterium | reverse complement strand
CGAGGCGTACATTCTGACAAAGGAAGAGGGTGGCCGCCATACGCCGTTCTTCAACGGCTACCGTCCCCAGTTCTACTTCCGGACGACGGACGTGACGGGGGTGGTGAAGCTTGCCGAGGGAGTGGAGATGGTGATGCCGGGCGACAACATGGGCTGCACGGTGGAGCTGATCACCCCGATCGCGATGGACAAGGAGTTGCGGTTCGCGATCCGCGAGGGCGGCAGGACCGTGGGCGCCGGAGTCATCACCGAAGTTATCGAGTAAAAAGAGCTTTTGCGGATCGCGGAATCCCGTGGTCCGCTGTCAACAAACCGAAAATCAGAATTTAAGTTGAGAGAGGCTATAACTGATGCGGGAAATTATCTTACTTGCCTGCGGCGAATGCAAGCGCAAAAATTATTCGACGACCAAGAACAAGAGAAACACTCCTGAAAAGCTGAGCTTGGAGAAATATTGCCGGTTTTGCCGGAAACACACGGTGCACAAGGAAACGAAAGCGTGACCCGATAACACGAAGGACGCTGCGGAGTCGGACACAGGCCAGTAGCTCTAATGGTAGAGCTCCGGACTCCAAATCCGGCTGCTGGGGGTTCGAGTCCCTCCTGGCCTGCCATTTAACCCTGTGCATAAAGAGGACCGTAGTATGTTCAAAAAGATGATGGATTTTTTTACAGACGTGAAGCTCGAGCTCAAGAAGGTTGTGTTCCCGACAAAGAAGGAGGTCATAGGTTCTACGTGGGTGGTGATCGTCACAGTGCTCATCGCCGCCATTTTTCTAGGCCTGGTAGATACGGGGTTAGGGAGATTGATGACCCTCGCCTTTAGGTAGATATATATGTCAATGAACTGGTATGTTGTCCATACGTATGCAGGATTTGAAAATAAGGTGAAAACCAGCATTATGGAGACGGTTTCCAAGCTGGGGCTACAGGAAAGGATCGGCCAGATCCTTGTCCCGACCGAAGAAGTCTTGTCGATCAAAGGGGGGAAAAAACGCAAATCACAGCGGAAGTTTTTCCCCGGATATATACTCGTCGAAATGGAGATGGACGATAACACGTGGCATATTGTGAAAGATACCCCCAAGGTGACGGGGTTTGTCGGCGGCAGTACGAATCCGACCCCGCTCAGCGAAGAGGAGGTCAAGAACATCATCAAGCAGGCTGAAGAGGGAGCGGTTGCGCAGGCCCAGCCCAAGCAGGCATATCAGAAGGGGGACCGTGTCAGGGTTATCGATGGTCCTTTCAGCAGTTTTATCGGCACCGTAGAAGATGTCAGCCCCACGCAGGGCAGGCTCAGAGTGATGGTGAGCATCTTCGGACGCTCGACACCTGTGGAACTTGAGTTTCTGCAGGTTGAACGGGAAAAGGATTCGAAATAAGAAAGAACCAGGATTCAGTATAAGCGTTTTATGACAACTTTAAAAAGACGCACAGGAGTTTATAGATGGCAAAAGAGATTACGGCAAAAATAAAGCTTCAGGTACCGGCAGGAAAGGCGAACCCTGCTCCGCCGGTCGGTCCTGCGCTCGGTCAGCACGGCGTGAACATCATGGAGTTCTGCAAGGCGTTTAACGCAAAGACTCAGAAGATGGGCGAGACGATCGTTCCTGTCATCATCTCGGTCTACTCTGACCGGTCGTTCACCTTTATCACCAAGACCCCGCCGGCTGCGGAGCTTCTGAAAAAAGCCGCAGGAATCATCAAGGGCTCCGGCGTGCCGAACAAGGATAAGGTCGGCAAAGTGACCCGTGCCCAAATCAAGGAGATCGCGCAGACGAAGCTGCCGGACCTCAATGCTGCAAACGTTGAATCAGCCATGCGCATGATTGAAGGCTCGGCGAAGAGCATGGGGCTGGAAATAGTGGACTAACGGTAAATCAGGAAGTCTGGGCGCAAAACTCCAAGTAATGAAAGCCTTGGGATTCGCGCATCGAAAATTGCTTTTTGTGGCGGGAGGCTGACAACAGCCGTTAACACCGCAAGGAGGAACAATGGCAGGGAAGAAGTATAAGGCAGCTGCGGCACTAGTGGACAGGGGGAAGCAGTACGGCCTCGAGGATGCTATCGGTCTCGCAAAGAAAACGGCGCGTGCCAAGTTCGATGAGACCGTTGATTTGGCGGTCCGTCTCGGCGTGGATCCTAAGCAGGCAGACCAGATGGTGAGGGGTACAGTGGTCCTGCCGCACGGTACCGGGAAAAAGGTGAGGATCCTGGTCTTTGCCAAGGGAGAAAAGGAAAAAGAAGCGAGGGATGCGGGAGCGGAATATGTCGGTGCAGAGGACTTGGCCGACAAGATCCAGAAGGAAGGTTGGACAGATTTCGATACGGTTGTCGCAACACCGGACATGATGGGCATTGTGGGTAAGCTTGGCAAGGTGCTGGGTCCTCGGGGTTTGATGCCGAACCCCAAGACCGGGACAGTGACGTTTGATATCACCAAGGCGGTAAAAGACATCAGGGCGGGTAAAGTCGAATATCGCGTTGAAAAAGCGGGCATCGTGCATGTGCCGGTAGGCAAGGCGTCATTTGACGAGAACAAGCTCGTGGATAACGCCAAGGTGGTGCTGGAGTCAATATTGAAGGCAAAGCCCGCATCGAGCAAGGGCAAGTACCTCAAGAGCGCCGCAGTCTCAACCACCATGGGCCCCGGTATAAAGATGGACACCGCCCTAATTGAAAAGCTTGCGGGATAACACGTACTAAATTCCAAAGGTCGACCCCTGAAGAAGCGGGGGTGCGGTCCGAGACAGCAGGCACAAGGGGATGAGATATTTCGATTCCCCTGGTTTAATCCCACGTCGGGGCCTGCCGAGACCCGGGTCAGAGAAAGAGAATGGCGTTTAAGCGCTGCTTTCTTTCGAGATTCCCGGGAAGGTCATCGGGAATTCTTGAAGGAAAGGAGGGCAGCGTTGAATAAAGAAGAGAAAAAAGAGGCAATCGATATACTCCACGAAAAGTTTGCCCGAGCAAAAGCCGCGGTGATTACCGGCTATTCCGGGATCAATGTCGAGCAGATCACCGAACTTCGCTCTAAGTTGCGTAAGGCGCAGATTGAATATCGCGTGGTGAAGAACACGCTGGCGCGCAAGGCGGCGGAAGGTACAAGCCTCGAGCCGCTCAAGGACTACTTCGTTGGCCCCATAGGCCTTGCGCTCGGGTATGACGATCCGATCGCTCCCGCAAAAGTGCTCTATGATTTCAACAAGACGCAGGAAAAGCTTCAGCTCAAAGTTGGCGTGCTCGATGGCAAGCTGCTGAAATTAGAGGATATCAAAGCGCTGGCAAGCCTGCCATCGCTCAACTCGCTTCGCGGAAAGATCATCGGTCTGCTTCAGGCGCCAGCATCAAGGATGGTTGGCGTGCTCGCAGCACCGGGGGGCCAAATCGCCAGGGTCATGAAGGCCAAGGCAGAGAAGGGTTAAGTCGTAAACGCGCTCGTGCAGCGAGCGCGTAATTCGGATAAAGTTTCTGAAATTCGAGGAGGAATGAAAACATGGCAGATTTAGCAAAACTGGTTGATGAACTGAGCGGGCTGACCGTTCTTGAAGCTGCAGAATTGAGCAAGATGCTCGAGGAGAAATGGGGCGTATCGGCTGCGGCGCCTGTGGCCGTGGCTGCTGTAGGCGCGGCGGGTGGTGCAGGTGCGGCAGCAGCTGAAGAGAAAACCGCATTCGACGTGATCCTAGCCAGTGCAGGCGCTCAGAAGATCAACGTGATCAAAGTTGTGCGCGAACTGACAGGGCTTGGTCTTAAAGAAGCAAAGGACCTGGTGGAAGGCGCTCCCAAACCGGTAAAAACGGGCGTTTCGAAGGAAGAGGCGGAGACCATGAAGAAGAAGCTCACCGAAGCAGGCGCGACCACCGAGGTAAAGTAAGATTGCAATCCGAGCTGCATTTGTCAAGTCCTTGCCCTCCGGCCGTGTTCCGGAGGGCAGAGGACTTTTTGCGTTTATGGATAGCGCAGGGAAAATGCCGCGTAGCCGCGTGTTTTTAATGCAACACGCTGTATTGCCCGGCGCAAAGTGTCCAGACGAGGCCGGTCATTTTTAGAGGGGTGCAAAAATGTCTAAGGAAAAAAGAGAACTTGTCCGCGTGAGGAAAGATTTTTCCAGGATTCCCACGATCCTGGAGATCCCCGATCTGATCGAGATCCAGAAAAGGTCATATGATTACTTTCTCCAGAAAGATCTCGCAACAGACAAAAGAAAGGACATGGGGCTCCAGGCGGCGTTCAAAAGCGTGTTCCCCATATACGATTTTAATGAAACTGCGATGGTGGACTACCTCGGATATTCGCTCGGGGACCCCAAGTACAGCATCTGGGAGTGTCTGCAGCGCGGAGCCACGTACGCCGCACCGCTCAAGGTCAAGACACGGCTCGTGTTTTTCGAGAAGGATGAGCAGACCGCTACCAAGCGAGTAAAGGACATCAAGGAGCAGGAGGTGTATGTCGGCGACCTCCCGCTCATGACCGATACGGGCACGTTCATCGTGAACGGGACCGAGCGCGTAGTGGTAAGCCAGCTTCACCGCTCCCCCGGTGCGTTCTTTACGCATGACAAGGGCAGGACCCACGCTAGCGGCAAAATCCTCTATTCCGCCAGAATCATCCCCTACCGTGGCTCGTGGTTGGACTTCGAATTCGATGTCAAGGACATCGTGTACGTGAGGATCGACCGCCGGAGGAAGATCCCGGCCACCATCCTCCTCAAGTCGTTCGGATATTCAAACGAGGATCTCCTCCGAATGTACTACCCCATCGAAGATATCAGGATCACGAAAGACGGTTTTATGCGTGGTATCCATGCCGACGTGCTCACCGGCCTGAAAGCGCCGATCACGATCACCGACAAGTCAACCCGCGAGGTGATAGTCAAGGAAGGCGCAAAGATCACTCGCGTGGCCATCAAGAAGATGGAGTCAGCCGGGATTGCGGAGATTCCCATTCCACGAGAAGAGCTTCTTGACCGTGTAGTGCTCCGTGACGTTATCGATCCGGAAACGGGCGAGGTGCTCCTGCCGGCGAATGAGAAAATCTCCGAAACCTTCCTGAACAAAGTCTCGACCACCAAAGTGGAGAAGATGGAAGTGATTTACATGGACGGCATCCACGTTATCTCTGCCATACGCGATACGTTGCTTTCCGATAAAGTGCAGTCCTCTGACGAAGCCCTTTTGGAGATATACCGGAAGATGCGGCCGGGAGAGCCGCCAACGATCGAGATGGCGCGGAACCTCTTTTCGGGGATGTTCTTTAACGCCAAGCGGTACGACCT
This sequence comes from Nitrospirota bacterium, assembly GCA_035623825.1. Classification (GTDB taxonomy): domain Bacteria; phylum Nitrospirota; class UBA9217; order UBA9217; family UBA9217; genus DASPSR01. The sequence continues at coordinate 10,407 of DASPSR010000046.1, read as the reverse complement.
ATCGTCCGTGGGCAGACTGAAGCTCAATAAGAAGCTCAAGCTTGACATCCCGATCGAGAAGACCACGCTGACCGCACAAGATGTAGTTGAGGTGATCCGTTACCTCGTCAACCTGCGTACGGGCAGGGGTGAGGTGGACGATATCGATCATCTCGGAAACCGAAGGGTGCGCTCGGTGGGCGAGCTTCTCGAGAACCAGATCCGTATCGGCCTCGCGCGGATGGAACGCGCCATCAAGGAACGTATGAGCCTCCAGGATATTGATGCGCTCATGCCGCACGACATCATCAATCCAAAGCCGGTGATCGCCGCAATAAAGGAATTCTTCGGGTCGAGCCAGCTTTCCCAGTTCATGGACCAAACAAATCCGCTTGCCGAGATCACGCACAAGAGGAGGCTCTCTGCCCTGGGTCCCGGCGGTCTCACGAGAGAACGTGCGGGGTTCGAGGTTCGCGATGTCCATACCACCCATTACGGCAGGATCTGCCCGATTGAGACCCCGGAAGGTCCGAATATCGGTCTCATCGTCTCCCTGGCGACATACGCCCGGGTGAACGACTACGGTTTCATTGAGGCCCCGTATCGGAAGGTCAAGGCAGGGAAGGTTTCGGACGAGATCGAGTACCTTTCGGCCGTTGACGGCGAGAACTATGTGATAGCCCAAGCCAATACGCCGGTTGACGGCCGCGGCAAAATCGCCGTTGACAGCGTGTCCGCGCGTGTAGGCGGCGAGTTCAAACTGGTAAGCGCCGAAGAAGTGCAGTACATGGACGTTTCTCCGAAACAGATCGTCTCCGTTTCCGCGGCGCTCATTCCGTTCCTCGAGAACGACGACGCGAACAGAGCGCTCATGGGGTCGAATATGCAGCGCCAAGCAGTGCCGCTGCTTCGACCGCAAGCACCCGTTGTCGGCACGGGCATGGAGCGGGTCGCTGCCAGGGACTCCGGAGCTATAGTCTCGAGCAGGCGTGACGGCATGGTGGAGTCAGTGGATTCGACTCGCATCACGGTCAAAGGCGAGGACGCCAAGGGCAGGACGGTCATCGATACCTATCCGCTCACCAAGTTCTACCGCTCTAACCAGAACACCTGCATGAACCAGAAACCGATCGTGCGCATGGGTGACAAGGTTAAGAAAGGCCAGGTGGTCGCCGACGGACCGGCAACGGACCTTGGTGAGCTCGCGCTCGGCCAGAACGTGCTCGTGGCCTTCATGCCCTGGAGCGGATACAATTACGAGGACGCGATCATCATCAGTGAAAAGCTCGTGAAAGAAGACCGTTACACCTCAATCCATATTGAGGAGTTCGAGATCGAAGCCCGGGACACCAAGCTCGGGAAGGAAGAGATCACCCGCGACATCCCGAATCTCGGCGAGGAGACGCTCAGGAATCTGGATGAGAACGGCATCATCCGTATAGGCGCTGAGGTCATGCCGGGAGACATCCTCATCGGCAAGGTGACACCCAAGGGCGAGACCCAGCTCACGCCAGAGGAGAAGCTCCTGCGCGCGATATTCGGAGAAAAGGCGGGCGATGTGCGCGATGCATCCCTCTACGCGCCACCCGGCATTGAAGGAACGGTGATCGACGTGAAGGTCTTCTCCCGCAAGGGCGAGGACAAAAACGAGCGCCTGAAGACCCAAGAGAGCGAGGAAATAGCGAGGCTACAGAAGGAATATCAGGACGAAGTTCGTGCCGTAAAAGAAGACAAATACAAGCGTATCAGGAGGCTGCTGATCGGGAAGACCGCTGCCGACAAAGTAGTAAATTCGAAGACCGGCAAGACCGAACTGGCCAAGGGAAAGAAGATCTCGGGTGAAATTCTCGATAAAATGCCGGAGAAAGACCTTGCCAAGATCAAGGTGGATTCCGCTGAGTATCCGGCCAAGCTGCAGGAAATCTTGGACAGCTCGGAAAATCAGCTCAATATTCTGGAGACCATCTATGACGAGAAGATCGGCAGGCTGAAGCGCGGAGATGATCTCCCGCCCGGTGTGGTGAAACTCGTCAAGGTTTATGTGGCTATGAAACGCAAGCTCTCCGTCGGCGACAAGATGGCGGGACGGCATGGGAACAAGGGCGTCGTCTCGAGGATCGTCCCCGAGGAGGACATGCCGTATCTGCCCGACGGGACACCAGTCGAAATCGTGCTGAATCCGCTCGGCGTACCTTCCCGTATGAACGTGGGCCAGATACTCGAGACCCACCTGGGCTGGGCAGCGAAAGTGCTCGACCTGCACGTTGCCACGCCCGTGTTCGACGGCGCATCCGAGGAGCGCGTCCGCGGCCTGCTGAAAGAGGCAAAACTCCCGGTTACGGGGCAGTCCATGCTGTACGACGGCCGCACCGGCGAGCCATTTGACAAACCGGTAACCGTCGGTTACATGTACATGCTCAAGCTCCATCACCTCGTTGACGACAAACTGCATGCACGTTCCATTGGCCCCTACTCACTGGTAACGCAGCAGCCGCTCGGAGGCAAGGCACAATTCGGCGGGCAGCGCCTCGGCGAAATGGAGGTCTGGGCGCTGCAGGCCTACGGTGCGGCTTACTGTCTCCAGGAGTTCCTAACGGTCAAGTCCGATGACGTATCGGGAAGGGCAAAGATCTACGAGGCGATCGTGAAGGGTGAGCACGCGCTCGAACCGGGCTTGCCAGAATCGTTCTATGTTCTCATCAAGGAACTGCAGAGTCTGTGTCTGGACGTGGAGCTCATCGAGCGTAAGCACGAAAAGGAACGGGTGATAGAGCTCGAGAAGATATCATCCGCACGGTAGCAATCGTGCCGCTGTCGGTTATGCATCCATTGTTGATTACTGCTCAGGGTCATGAGGGCGCTGCCCTCTCCTATGGAGGTTCGCTGTGGAAGATAAAAGAATGACAGAAAACAAGGCCAGAACGGATGTCATGAGCTTGTTCGATAAGCCGAAAGACATCAGTTTTGACGCAATGCGGATAAAGATCGCATCTCCCGAACGCATCAAGGAGTGGTCGTTTGGCGAGGTGAAGAAGCCGGAGACCATCAATTACCGTTCGTTCAAGCCGGAGCGGGACGGTCTTTTCTGCGCAAAGATATTCGGTCCGATAAAAGATTGGGAATGCCTCTGCGGAAAGTACAAACGCATGAAGCACCGCGGCATCGTGTGTGACAAATGCGGTGTCGAGGTGATCCAATCCAAGGTCCGGAGGGAGCGCATGGGGCACATCGAGCTTTCTTCGCCTGTCGCCCACATCTGGTTTCTCAAGGGACTGCCGAGCCGCATCGGCACCCTTCTTGACATGACGCTCCGACAGCTCGAAAAAGTTCTCTATTTCGAAAATTACGTTGTGACTGACCCCGGGGATACGCCGTTCAAACAGAAGGAACTGCTGACCGAGGAAAAGTTCCGCAAGACGCAGATCGAGTATGGCTCCAGCGCATTTAAAGCGGGAATGGGCGCCGAATCGATCAGGGAAATGCTCAAAGCCATCGACCTGGAAGTGGAATCTGACGAGATCCGCAAGAAGATTGAGACTGCCACTTCCATGGCCACAAAGAAGAAGCTTACGAAGCGGCTTAAGGTGATAGAGTCGCTCCGCAAATCCGGCAATAAGCCGGAGTGGATGATCCTTGACGTGATCCCGGTAATACCTCCGGAACTGCGGCCGCTCGTTCCGCTCGAAGGCGGGAGGTTTGCAACCTCCGATCTGAACGACCTCTATCGGAGGGTGATCAACAGGAACAACAGGCTTCGCCGGCTCGAGGAACTAAAAGCTCCGTCAGTCATCATACGGAATGAGAAACGGATGCTGCAAGAGGCGGTCGACGCGCTCTTCGACAATGGGCGTCGCGGACGGGTACTGCGCGGTCCGAACAAGCGGCCGCTCAAGTCCCTCTCCGACATGCTTAAGGGAAAGCAGGGGCGTTTCCGCCAGAACCTGCTCGGAAAACGCGTGGATTACTCCGGCCGTTCGGTGATCGTGGTCGGCCCGGACCTGAAGCTTCACCAGTGCGGTCTGCCGAAGAAAATGGCCCTCGAACTGTTCAAACCATTCATTTTCAACAAGCTTGAGGAAAAGGGCTACGCCACAACGATCAAGAGCGCGAAGAAGATGATAGAACGCGAGCGTCCCGAAGTATGGGATGTGCTTGAAGAGGTGATTCAGGAACATCCTGTGCTGCTGAACCGCGCCCCCACGCTCCACCGGCTCGGCATTCAGGCCTTCGACCCGGTGCTCGTGGAAGGCAAGGCTATACGGCTGCACCCGCTCGTTTGCGCCGCGTTCAACGCGGACTTCGACGGCGACCAGATGGCAGTGCACATCCCCCTCTCTGTTGAGGCGCAGCTCGAGGCAAGAGTGCTCATGCTCTCCATTAACAATGTCCTCTCGCCGGCGAACGGGAGGCCGATCACGGTTCCATCGCAGGATATTGTGCTTGGGTGCTACTATCTTACGAAAGCGCGCTCCGGCGTCCTCGGAGAGGGCAAGGTCTTCTCCGGCAGGGATGAAGTGCGAATCGCCTATGACCAACGCATGGCCGATATCCATGCGCGCGTCAGGGTTCGTATGAACGGCAAGATCGAGGAGACCACCATCGGAAGGGTATTGTTCAGCGAAATCCTGCCGGAAGGAATATCTTTTTCTTCGGTCAACAAGGAGATGAACAAGAAGGAGCTCGCTAAACTCATTGACGAATGTTATCGGAGGCTCGGTTTAAGGAGGACGGTGGTCCTCATTGACGACCTCAAGGAAATCGGATTCAAGTTCGCCATGCGTGCCGGCATCTCCATCTGCATCTCGGACATGCATATCCCGAGCAAGAAGCAGAAGCTTATCGACCAGGCTCAAAAAGAAGTGATGGAGATTCATCACCAGTACACCGAGGGTCTGATCACGAACGGCGAGCGCTATAACAAGGAGATCGACATCTGGGCAAACGTGACGGAGAAGATCGCGGACGAGATGATGTCGGAACTCGGCATGGAGGAAATCGAACTCCGGGGCGGAAAGAAATCGGAGCTCCAGGAGGCGAGGTCCTTCAACAATATCTTCATGATGGCCGATTCGGGCGCGCGTGGAAGCACGCAGCAGATCCGGCAGCTTGCGGGCATGCGCGGCCTCATGGCTAAGCCCTCAGGCGAGATCATCGAGACCCCGATCACAGCGAACTTCCGCGAAGGGCTCACGGTGCTGCAATACTTTATATCGACGCATGGTGCGCGCAAGGGTCTCGCAGACACGGCGCTGAAAACCGCCAACTCCGGCTACCTCACGAGGAGGCTCGTGGATGTATCTCAGGATGTGATCATAACGCAGGAGGACTGCGGCACGACCGATGGCATTATCGTCGGGTCGCTCGTCGAAGGCGGCGAGATCATCGAGCCTCTGTCTGAGCGTATCCTCGGCCGCGTTGCGGCAGAAGACATCAAGGACCCGATCACCAAGGAGGTAATCGTCGGGACACGCCGCGAGATCAATGAAGACCTGGTCAAGAGGATCGAGGAGGCCGGCATCGACCGCATCAAGATCCGTTCGGTTCTCACCTGCCAATCCATGCGCGGCGTCTGCAAGATGTGCTACGGAAGGGATCTCGGCCGCGGCAAGCTTGTGGACATCGGCGAGGCGATCGGCATCATTGCCGCTCAGTCCATCGGTGAGCCCGGCACGCAGCTGACCATGAGAACCTTTCATATCGGCGGTACAGCGAGCAAGGTGGTCGAGCAGACGGTGCTCGAGGCCAAGAACGCCGGCACCATGAAGTACATTAACCTTAACACGGTGAAGAACAAAGAAGGGGATTATGTCGCCATGTCGCGAAGCGGGAGCATCGCCCTTTACGACGAAACCGGACGCGAGAAAGAGAAGTATGCCATCATCTACGGCGCCAGGCTCAAGGTGCAGGACGGCCAGAAAGTGGACGTCGGGCAGAAGCTCGTGGAATGGGACCCCTATTCTTTGCCGATACTCACCGAGATTGGCGGGAAGATCGCCTTCGGCGATATCATCGAAGGCGTCACTATGCGCGAGGAAGTGGACGAGGTCACCGGCCTGTCGCGTAAGGTGATCATAGATTATCCGAACCAGAACCTCCGGCCGAGGATCTCGATCAAGGATCAGCATGGCAAGACCGCCAGGCTGCCGGGCTCGAACGTGGTTGCGCGGTACCTCCTGCCTGCGGGAGCGCACATCCTTGTTGACAAGGGAGATGAGGTGTTCCCCGGGGATATCCTGGTTAAGATCCCGCGCGAGACCACGAAGACCAAGGATATCACGGGAGGTCTCCCGAGGGTGGCTGAACTCTTCGAGGCGCGGAAACCAAAAGAACAGGCGATCATAAGCGAGATCGACGGGACCGTGGAGTTCGGCGGGTTCGTGAAGGGCATGCGCCGTATCCTTGTAAAGGACGGCATGGGGAACGAGAAAGAATACCTCATCCCCAAGGGCAAGCACGTGAACGTGCACGAAGGAGATTGGGTGACAGCCGGCGAACCGCTTATGGACGGCCCGGTCGACCCTCATGATATCCTCAACGTGCTCGGGCCCAAAGAACTCCAGAAATACCTCGTGGACGAGGTGCAGCAGGTCTACCGACTGCAGGGTGTGAGCATAAATGACAAACACATAGAAGTCATCGTCCGGCAGATGCTGCGCAAGGTCAGGATAGAGGATGCTGGCGACACATCTTTCCTTATTGGAGAGCAGGTCGACCGCTTTGCCTTCGGAAAGGAAAATGAGGCGGCAATCGCCAAGGGCGGAAGACCGGCTACGGCACGGCCAATCCTCCTCGGCATCACCAAGGCATCGCTCACCACGGATAGCTTCATTTCAGCGGCGTCGTTCCAGGAGACAACCCGGGTTCTCACGGAGGCCGCGATCACTGGAGCGGTGGACGATCTGGTGGGATTAAAAGAGAACGTGATCATGGGGAGACTGATCCCTGCTGGAACCGGTATGACCGAATACCGGAATACCTATGTTGAGGTGGAAGAGGAGGAGACAGCATCAACATGATCGATTTGCACTTGAGTCGACGACGTAATCGAGAGACGGCTCAATGCAACGGAGAAGCTGCGATGTTCGATGAGAGGAGCGGTCCTGCCCGGGACGCTCCAAAGTGAGAAGCTTTTTTAATATTAAAAAAAACTTGACAATGCGGGGTCGTAAAGATATAATCATTGGGTTTTGACTCAACGTTTCTTTAAATTGCTATGTACATGTTTTTAAGGAGTAATTCACGTGCCGACAATTAGCCAACTTGTAAGAAAAGGCAGGTCTTTGGCCGCAAGCAAAACGAAAAGCCCCGCGCTCAGGAGTTGTCCGCAGAAGAGGGGTGTCTGCATCAGAGTGTATACCACGACGCCGAAGAAACCGAACTCAGCTCTTCGGAAAGTTGCGAGGGTGAGGCTCACGAATGGAATGGAGGTTACCACCTACATCCCGGGGGTGGGACATAACCTTCAGGAACACTCCATTGTGCTCATACGCGGTGGGAGGGTGAAGGACCTTCCGGGCGTGCGTTATCACATTGTGAGGGGTACGCTGGATACCGTTGGCGTTGCTAATCGTAAACAGGGTCGCTCCAAATATGGTGCGAAGAGGCCGAAATAGTCGCGGGGGGTAATGCGGTGCCGAATCAGGCGCCCAAATGCTGAAGGAACACTATGCCGAGAAAAAGCGTCGTTGTAAAAAGAGAAGCGTTGCCGGATCCAAAGTATAACAGCAAAATGCTGGCAAAGTTCGTAAACGTGCTCATGCGCAAGGGGAAGAAGAGCACGGCGGAAGCAATTTGCTACAAGGCGTTGGACCGTATCCAAGAAAAGACAAAGGGCGATCCCATTGCCATATTCAAGAAGGCCGTGGAGAACGTGAAACCCACCATCGAGGTGAAATCCCGCCGGGTGGGAGGCGCATCATATCAGGTTCCTGTCGAAGTCAAGCAGCCCCGGAGGCTTTCACTTGCCTATCGCTGGCTCAGGCTCTATGCATCGCAAAGGCCTGAGAAATCCATGGTCGAAAAACTCGCCGGGGAAATACTTGACGCATCGAACAATACCGGCTTGGCAGTAAAGAAACGAGAAGACGTACACAGAATGGCAGAGGCCAATAAAGCCTTCGCCCACTATCGATGGTAAGGTGTTCACGCTGAAGCGGAGGTAGGATTGGCTAGGCAGTATTCACTCGAAAACACACGCAATATCGGTATCATGGCCCACATCGATGCCGGGAAGACAACCACGACCGAGCGTATTCTTTACTATACCGGTGTTTCCTACAAGATCGGCGAGGTACACGAAGGTACCGCCGTCATGGACTGGATGGTGCAAGAGCAGGAGCGCGGGATCACCATCACCTCGGCTGCGACGACCTGTTTCTGGCGGGACAAGCGCATCAACATCATAGATACGCCGGGCCACGTGGACTTTACCATTGAGGTGGAGCGCTCGCTCCGCGTTCTCGACGGCGCTGTTGCGGCTTTCGATTCGGTGAACGGAGTTGAGCCACAGTCCGAGACGGTCTGGCGCCAGGCGGACAAGTACAAGGTCCCGCGCATTGCGTTCATGAATAAGATGGACCGTATCGGGGCCGACTTCTACATGAGCGTGCAGTCGATGATCGACCGCCTCGGCGCGAACCCGGTGCCAATCCAGATCCCGGTCGGCGCAGAGGACAAGTTCCGCGGTTGTGTGGATCTGGTCAAGATGAAAGCCGTCCTGTTCGATGACGAAACCCTAGGCGCGAAATACGTGGTGGAAGACATCCCGGCAGATCTCCTCCCCAAGGCGAAAGAGTACCGGGAGCATATGATCGAGAAGCTCGCCGACGTCGACGACTCCATCATGGAGAAGTTTCTGAACGGCGAGCAGCCGACGGAAGCCGAGATCATGGCCGCTATCCGCAAAGGAACGATCGCCATGAAGATATTCCCGGTTATCTGCGGTTCGGCGTTCAAGAATAAAGGCGTACAACTGCTGCTCGACGCCGTGGTGGACTACCTCCCTTCGCCGTTGGATATCCCGCCGGTAAGAGGGGTCCATCCAAAGACCGGGCAGGAAGAGGAGCGCAAAGCAGCAGATAATCAGCCATTTGCGGCCATGGCATTCAAGATTATGACTGACCCCTTCGTGGGCCAGCTCACGTTCATCAGAGTCTATTCTGGGACGCTGAACTCGGGCTCTTACGTGTACAATTCCACCAAGGGGACCAGGGAACGCATCGGCCGTCTGCTCAAAATGCACGCGAACAAGCGCGAGGAGATCCAGGAGATATACTCCGGCGATATCTGCGCTGCGGTGGGGCTGAAGAGCACGCTCACAGGGCATACGCTGTGCGATGAGAACAAGCCGGTCATCCTCGAGGCCATGACGTTCCCGGAGCCGGTGATCTCCGTTGCCATCGAGCCAAAGACCAAGGCTGACCAGGAAAGGCTCGGCTTATCGCTCCAGAAGCTCATGCAGGAAGATCCCTCGTTCCGCGTAATGACCGATCAGGAAACCGGGCAGACGATCATTTCAGGCATGGGCGAGCTCCACCTCGAGATCATCGTCGACCGCCTGATGCGCGAATTTAAGGTGGACGCGAATGTGGGCAAACCGCAAGTCGCTTACCGGGAAACGATCAAGAAGAAAGTTACTGCGGAAGGCAAGTATGTCCGACAGTCCGGAGGTCGTGGTCAATATGGGCATGTTGTGCTGGATCTCGAGCCGCAGGAGCCGGGCAAGGGGTTTGAATTTGAGAACAAGGTAGTCGGTGGCGCGGTGCCGAAGGAGTACATTGGGCCCGTGCAGAAAGGCATCGAAGAGGCCATGGAGAACGGCGTGCTCGCCGGGTATCCCATGGTTGATGTCAAAGTGAGGATAATCGACGGTTCTTACCACGATGTAGACTCCTCGGAAATGGCATTCAAAATCGCGGGCTCTATGGGCTTCAAAGAAGGCGCGGCGCGGGCGAACCCGGTGTTGCTCGAGCCGTTCATGGCCGTCGAGGTCGTCTGTCCCGAGGAGTACATGGGTGATATCATCGGCGACCTCAATTCGCGTCGCGGCCGGGTGCAGGGCATGAACATAAGAGGGGCCGGAAGGGTCATCACGGCACAGGTGCCGCTCTCGGAGATGTTTGGATACGCAACGGACATACGATCAAAGACCCAGGGCAGGGCGACATATACCATGCAATTTGCACACTATGAAGAAGTGCCCAAGAATATAGCGGAGCAGATCATCGCTAAAGTGAGGGGCGAGGCCGTTAAAGCCAAGTAGTTGTAGTTAACCTAATTTACACTGGATTTTCACTTCCCGACAGGAGGCGGACAGCATGGCAAAGGCGAAATTTGAGAGAACGAAACCTCATGTGAACGTGGGCACCATCGGCCATGTGGACCACGGCAAGACGACGCTGACGGCGGCCATCACGAAGGTGCTGGCCT
>DASPSR010000057.1:0-2329 GCA_035623825.1 Nitrospirota bacterium | reverse complement strand
TTTGCAGTTGGCACAACGGTACATGATCTTGTGCGTGTCTACTTTGCAGTAATACTCAGCATTGTCCAAAGTCATTTGCGACCCGCACCATTGACAATAAATTATGCAATGCATCGTGGTACCCATACTGCTCACCTTCTTTCTCAACCGGTAACTTCTTTTCCTTCCACTGCATGATCCTCAAGAAATGCTCATGATTGTTTCTAATGATACTGTATCGCTGCCACTCGGCTACTTCAAGGTATTTGAGACAAACGGGAGAAAACATAGGATGAATGGCATACTGAGGGGATGAACGGGAGCGCTTGTACGCCGTCAGCGGCAGGTAGACAAATATATCATAACGAAATGCAGCAGGGGGCTCAGTATGAAGTGTTGATAGTTGCAGAAAATGGGATCTCTAATGTTTCAGGAAGCAATCACCAGCCTCCTTTCAGCAAAGCATCTATCTAATGACCGGCCATAGTATCCCTTTAATAAAAATATTCAAAAAATTCGCAAGCAATTTGTTTCGGCACAGCGTCGAGTTGAGTGATCACATTTCGAGAACTGTTGTGTTCAGTATTTCATTGAAAGCACTATTTCTCTTATTCATCTGGTAGTACAAACCCTTCCGTAAATAATGCAAGACAGGCATCGACCGCTCAGGATCGTAAGAATTCCCTCGTGCCTAGGTGATTTCCTGCAAAGCAGCATTGATTCCCTTGCCCGGGCGATAAGGGCGGTGAGATGACATCGCCTCAACTACATCAGCGACCCCAATTATGCGCGCCTCCAGAAGGATACCGTCGCCTCTCAGACCAGCCGGGTAACCGCTCCCGTCCAGCCGTTCATGGTGCTGTTGAACAATCCGGGCAACGGGCCAAGGGAACTCGATGTTTTTTAAAATATCGCAACCGGCTTGCGGATGACTTTTTATCAGCGAGAATTCCATGTCTTTCAGATGACTCGGCATGTTCAACAGTTCGAAAGGGACATATAATTTGCCGATATCATGCAGGACTGCCGCAGTTTTGATGCTTTTCATCTGATCATCTCCGATCCCTCCCATTTCTTTGGCGATAGCACATGCCAGGGAGGCCACCCGCCTTTGGTGGCTCGCCGTATAGAGATCCCTTCTCTCAACTGCTGAAGCCAAAGCCTCAACAGTCTCGTCCACCACTCTGTTCATCTTTTCCAAGCTGGCCTTGAGCGCAGCTTCCAGTTCTATTTTTTCGGTTATGTCGTAGAGAATTGCCACCGTTCCAACAATATGGTTTTCCGCATCAAGCAAAGGCCCCGCCGAATAGCTGATTTGCATGATCGTGCCGTCTTTTTTGACAGCAGGCACCAGCAGAGAAGTAAATATTTCCTCCCGCAGTGTCCGTCGGCGAACCTCTTCGTACTCCTCCCATCGATCTTTCCGGAAAACACTTTAAGCGACCAGCCAAGCGCTTCGTCCTCTCGCCAACCAGTAATCTTCTCTGCAGCCTTGTTCCAGAACCTGATATTCCCGTCAAGATCCACTGCGATGATCCCAAGAGGTGCAGATTTGGCCAGCACCGACATTTTTTCTGTTTTCATCCCGGCGTCGGGCAGCCAGATTCTTTCAGGATTCTTTTGACGTTCAGTACTCATTGGATGTCCTCAAAATTAAGTACGATATCAGTTTCACTCTTCCAGGAGTACTGCTCATTCACCGATCGATGGAGCTTGAAAGGCCTGATGCAATCACTCAGACTTTCTCCGGAGACTTCTATCTTGTTCAGATCGGCTTCACCGACGCCCTGTTCAGCACAGTAATGGAGGTATCCGACGTTATGAAAGTTTACACCCATGATCTCACAGGCAACCCTATCCGCTGCAAGTGCGTCAATGCTTGCGATGCCTATTCCCAGATGAACCGGATCACCGCTTGTTGGTCCGTCTCCTTCCATGCCTTCGAAACCGTCGATTACCGCTAGGTCCGCCCGGACACGTCCCGCAAGCCCGGCAATGATGAGGTTTGTTCGTTTGACTCCCTGATGTACGGACTTTTTGTCTTTTCCCATGATACTCCCCACAGCAATGTTTTTGAGAGACAGGGTTACGACGACGGTGTCGTGCGTCTTCAATTTGGCCGCAGAAATGATGTAATTGTCCTTGTCCAGCAGCATGCGGGAGATCTTCACGGTAATTGGCTTATTATGCCGGTCGATGAGCGAATACGCCTCATACGGGCCAGTATTCAAGTCGATAAGCTCAACATTATACTCTTTAAGAAGGCGCAGATACCCGAAGTTCTTATATGCTTCGTGTGTATCGTAGCACGCCGCCTCCGCAATGATGATTTTGTCCTGGTAAAAGCTCG
>DASPSR010000053.1:0-3109 GCA_035623825.1 Nitrospirota bacterium | reverse complement strand
ACATGGTATGGCGTTTCCCTCGTTGCCGCCGTGCTCGCCATGAAGACCAAGGAGATAGCGTTCACGCTCCCTGTAATCATAATCCTTTACGAATTCCTGTTCCTTGAGGGCGCGATCAAAAAAAGGGTCCTTCTGCTTCTGCCCCTGCTTCTCACAATGGCCATCATACCCTTGAACCTCCTGGGAACTGCGAGGCCTATCGGGGACATCATTAGCGATATCAGCGAGGTGACGAAACTTCAGACGACGGCGTCGAGAGGGGAGTATCTCGTTACGGAGCTCACCGTGATCGTGACGTACCTGAGGCTGCTGTTCTTTCCGGTGGACCAGAACCTCGATTACGATTACCCGCTCTTTGAGTCGTTCTTCACACCGGAAGTGGTTTTCTCATTTCTTGTCCTGGCTTTGATCCTCGGAACGGGCGCCTATCTCCTGTACCATGACCGACGTTCACCTGGCATCGGCAGGCTCACGGCCTTCGGAATTTTCTGGTTCTTCATCACCCTTTCCGTGGAATCGAGCGTCATCCCTATCGCCGACGTGATCTATGAGCACCGGCTGTATCTCCCTTCTGTCGGCTTCTTTCTCGCCTGCATGAGCGCCGTCTTTTGGGCCGTTGATCGGCTCAGGGACCGATGGGCGAAGGTGGAAGGGGCGGTCGTGATCTTCCTCGCGGGGGCCGTCATTGCGTTCACCGGAATCACCTACGCACGGAACACGGTCTGGCAGACCGAGGTGGGCCTGTGGAAGGACATCATCAGTAAGAGCCCTCTGAAGGCGCGGGGGTACAACGGGCTAGGTCTGGCCTATTTCAATGAAGGAATCTATGACAAGGCGATCGAGGCCTTCGCCCGGGCCATCGAGCTCTACCCTGCTTATGGCGTGGCGTTCAACAACATCGGGAACTCCTATTTTCGTACGGGCCTCTACGAGAAGGCAATAGAGGCGCAGACCAGAGCGATTGCGCTTGAACCAGATAATGCGATCTTCCGCGACAACCGGGGACTTACCTATTCGGCCATTGACGCATACGACCGGGCCATCGCTGATTTTGCCGCAGCGATCAAGTTGGACCCCTCCTACGCAAAGTCATACCATAACCTTGGGTTTGTCTATCACAAAAAGGGACTCTATCGCCAGGCGATAGAAGAATACACGGGGGCCATCGCACTGGATCCTGGCAATGCTGTTTTTCGCAGCAACCGAGGGTTGGCCTATGCGGCTACAGGCCAATATGAAAAGGCGATCGAGGACCAGACGACGGCGATCGCCCTAGATCCGGATTTCGCTGCTGCATACAATGGACGGGGCAGTGCGTATGGCTTGCTGGGACGGTACGATGAGGCGACCGCCGATTTCACGCAGGCAATATCCCTGGACCCCGGTAATGCACTTTACTACGCCAGTCGCGGCATCGCCCTTGCTCGGGCAGGCCATAGCGCTGAAGCACTCGCAGATTTTGAGCACGCCTGCAACATGGGAAGCGAAACAGGATGCAGAGGAGCTATACAACTAAAGAATTATAAAAATTAGATAACGGTTGTACCTTTTTATTGTCCCATTTCGGCAAGTATCCGGAAATCTCCCCAACCCATATTCTGTAATAAGCCCAAGACTTGGTTATTACACCATGAGTTTATTACAGTAACCTTCCAACAAAAAAATAACATATTGTTATTTAAAGATTTTTACAATATCAAAAAACTGGTACAGACATTGCTATATACATGAGGCGAGAGAGAAGAAGCAATACGACAAAAGTACTTAATCTTCCTCGGAAATCGCCGGGTCTTTCATTCAGGAAGATGGCCGTACAGCCGAAGAGATAGGGTACGATACGTGGCACCAGAGCCGCTTCCCTTTGGAGATTGTATGGGAACGAGTGGACTCAAAAAAATCCCCTTCAAAATTATAATCGCGTTGATGCTGCTCACACTGGCATTGCCGGCATTGTCATACGCCGTCGAGGCATCCTTCCTCTATACGCTGTCCAATTTCACAGGCCCCTTTTTGATCGGAGGGGCAGGGATGTTCGTCGACAAGGACCGGGACGAGTCCTACATCGTATATCAAAATGTCGTCAGGGTGTTCAATGGAAACGGGCTGGAGATCTACCGGTTCAACGAGGACAACAACCTCGGCTTGCTGACCTCCATTTCGGTAGACCGGGACGGCACCATTTTCTTCCTTTCCTATAATGACAGAGGGGCGTACGTTATCATCCGATGCAACTATCGGGGAGAGCAGAAGGGGAGGATAGAGGTTACCGGACTCCCGTCCGACTTTTCCGGATTCGAGGATTTTTCGCCGACCCACATGGAATTACGGCAAGGACAATTCTACCTTGCAGACGCGCGCACCCTCAGGATCGCGGTCGCCGACATGAACGGCAAGGTGCAGAAGACCTATGATCTTATCCCCCTCCTTCAGCTCAAGGAAAAGGACCGCCCCGATTACGAGCTGGGCGGCTTCAGCGTGGACAAAGAGGGCAATATGCTGTTCACCGTTCCGGTCCTGTTCAGCGCTACCATTCTTTCTCCGGACGGGAAGGTGACGAACTTCGGTCAGGCGGGGGACGTGGCGGGGAAATTCGGGATCGTGGCGGGCATCATAAAGGACAACAAGGGAAACTATCTGGTGGCGGACAAGCTGCACAGCGTCGTAACCATGTTTGACAAGAACACTCAGTTCCTGATCGAATTAGGAGGCCGCGGGAACGAGCCGAGCAGTTTGATCACACCCGAGGGGATAGCCGTGGATGGCAGCGACAAGCTGTATGTCACCCAGGCCGGTAACCGAGGGGTCAGTGTTTTCAGGCTGATCTACAACTGAAGACACAATTCCATGATAAAGGAGGTGAAAGCCGGAATAGAATAAAAAAAAGTGGGCAGTAGTAAGCAGTAAGAAGTAAGCTGTAAGAAGTAAGAAGTACGTTGTACCTATGTCGGTCAAGCCGACACTCTCAATTCTCCGAAAAGAGTAAACCCATCGCAAGGTGGGGGCACAAAGCCAACGGGTCCCGAAAGCGGGACGGCCGGGTTGCCGGAGCACAAAAAACTATTCTGGAGGATTCTAATGAAGATTTACAAATTAAGCCTTATCCTTGTCG
>DASPSR010000037.1:0-12247 GCA_035623825.1 Nitrospirota bacterium | reverse complement strand
ACCTTCTTCGTATCAAATTGTGGTGAACAGTATTGCATTAACACTGGTCGTAAAGATAACTCGTAAGTATCTTTCATCCACTAACCTTCAAACAATTTAATCTGACAAGATAATGATTATTTCCTGTAATGTTGGAGTTGCTGTCTTTGTAAACAGTCAATAGTTCTTTTGGAAATTATTATTATTTGGCATTTATATCACCGTCGCCTACACCTACTAATATGCATCGGCGGCCGGTTCACTATGCCGCACATTTCTGGTTGAAACATATAATGACCTCAATCAGCTGCGCAGTCTCTCCATGTCCGATAGATTTGCTCTTTGTGTTTTTTCATCATATTCATCGCCATCATCCCCTGCAATAAGCTGTGAAACATAGCTGTTTGCAGGGCAGTTCTTGATTTTTTCCGGTGAATCAATCTGAACGGTTTTGCCATGTTCGTAAACGATTATTTTGTCCGAGAGTGCAGCCGCTTCTTCAAAATCATGAGTTACCAGAAGGGCGGGAATGTTGAAGTTTTCTCTAACATCCCTCAGGAATCGCCTCATCTCAAGGCGAAGAGGACGGTCAAGTGAGGAGAACGGTTCATCCAGCAAAAGCGCCTTCGGCTGTCGGATCAATGTACGTGCAAATGCAACCCGCTGTTTTTGTCCGCCCGATATCTCATTAGGGTATCGGTCATCAAGCCCCGTAAGTTTAAATGTATCGATCATGTGGCGCGCCCTGTCCAGCTTTTCTTTTTTAGAAAGACGTGGAGCACCATAAAGAATGTTCTGCAAAACCGTCATGTGGGGAAAAAGCGCTAGATCTTGAAACACATAGCCGAGAGGTCGCTCCTGCGGAGGGAAATCAATCCCACTAGTGCTGTCAAAATACTGGATATTGTCAAGACTCACCTGTCCCTTGTCAGGCTTTAAGAGACCGGTGATCATCTGAAGGGTCATTGACTTGCCCGCACCCGAAGAACCAAAGAGGACAGCCAGTTCGTTGATGATCTGCCATTCTACGTTAAGGGTAAAGCCATTAACTTTCTTCTGAAGCTTTACGTACAGTCCCATCAGATGATCCTTTTTGCATATCTATTAGCTATGTAGAGAAAGCCGCCGGACGTCAAGGTCATCAAGACAACCATAAGATGAGCCCTAGTCCATTCTCCGCTTCCCGCAAGGCTGTAAATCGCAAGGGGCATGGTATCGGTCCGACCCGGTAAGTTTCCTGCAAGCATGAGCGTTGCCCCGAATTCGCCCATGGCACGAGCAAATGACAGAACAGTGCCTGCAATAATGCCGCGCTTTGCAAGAGGAAGAATGACTTTCCATGCAGTTTTAAATTCGGTATGCCCAAGGGTGTAAGATGCATTGATGAGGTTCTTGTCAACAGATTCGATTGCTGCCCTTGTGGTTTTTATCATCAGGGGCAACGCTACTACATAGGAAGCAAGGACGGCCGCATACCAGGTGAACATGACACTCCACCCCGTCCAGTCATAGAGAAACCTGCCGAGGAAGCCGTTTCTACCAAAGAGTACGATAAGATAGTAACCGATGACTGTAGGAGGAAGCACCAGGGGTAGAGTGAAGAGCACGTCAATCAGTTCCCTGCCCCTGAAGTCTCTTCGTGCAAGAACGTAAGCGACCGGTATCCCCGTAAGGATGATCAGCGCCGTTGACACAGTCGCCACCTGTAATGAGAGCCGTATGGAAAAAAGTACTGAGCTTTCCATGGAGGTCCTATTTACTGGATCTAAAACCGTGCTCCTGCAAGATTTTCTGGCCTTCATGCGACAGAACCAGCGAGATGAATGCTCTTGCGTCAGCCTCGCTCTTTGTCCCCTTTACGGCGGCGATAGGGTATACAACCGGCTTATGGCTAGCTTCTGGGGCGGTAGCGATGATCTCGATTTCTTTCGATCGTGATGCTGCGTCTGTGGCATACACGACACCGGCGTCAACTTCGCCCCGCGCAACGTAGTCGAGTACCTGCCGCACATTCTCCGCAAATATGAATTTATCCTTTATGGCAGATAGTATTTGATAAAAGTTAAAAACTTCTTCCGCATATCGACCGGCTGGGACAGTTTTTGGATTTCCGAGGGCGATCTTCTTGATATCCGCCGCACCCAGGCCTTCGAAGTTTTTGAGCGATGTCTTTGCTCCTGAGGGGACTATCAGAACGACGCTGTTAGCAGCAAAGTTTGTGCGAGTAGCTGTAATAATAAATCCCTGCTTGTCAGCTTCGTCCATGTCCTTTTGCGCTGCTGATGCAAAGACATCCACAGGAGCGCCTCCAGCAATTTGTTTCATGAGGTCTCCGGAGGCACCGAAATTAAAGACGCATGTTGTTCCCTGTCGTGACTCGTAGAGTTTGCCGATTTCCTCGAAAGCATTCTTCAGGCTTATTGCCGCTGATATTGTTATCTCTTTTGTTGACCCGGCAAATGCATATGATGAGATTATCCAACAGAGGACAGCCATAAACAAAACAAGCCCCCCTATTTTTTTCATGACCATCCTCCACAGTATTAATTCGCCTCTAATCTCTATTCAGGTACAATCTCCCGATCAATTTCGTTCGGGCAACCAACTACTTGCCGATCATGACACTGCTGGCTTTTATGAGAGCAATAACCTCATCACCCTTTTCCAACTTGAGGTCATTCACGGCTTCGACCGTGATTGTAGAAGTGATCATATTCCCACCACCAATATCGATCTTCACTTTTGCCGCAACATTACCTTTTACGACCTCAATGACCTTGCCCTTGATTTGATTTCGTGTGCTTAATTTCATGGTGTCCCTCCTCCTCGTTGAGCGCTATCTTGCGCATTTCGACAGCATGAAACCCCACCAGAACGATCCCCAAGCAATGATCACTACATATGTGGCGATTTCCGCACCGTCCATCTTATCGCGTCTCTTAAAAATCAAAGCGCTAATAATGACCACGATAACGCTGAATAAGAGCACATTGATAAACATTTTTATTAAACCTTCCTTCCAGGATTACATTCAATAATGTTGACCAGATCCACCAGCTCTCCTGTCGCGTAGGACTATGAGAACTATCATCCTAACTAATTATATCATGTTCGCAGTGAAAGTATCTTCAGCCTGTTTCAGCGCTTCGTGCAACCAGGCAGGCATGTGTCTGTAGCAGTCACACAAGCAACAAGGTATCCTTCAAGGATTTTTTGAATGTATGGTATCTTTTTTCTATTCTTTTAAACTTGCAATTTTCATACACTGAAGTCTATCAATTTCGTTCTGTCCATACCACTGAAGGCAGAAGTGCAGGCTTCTCATTAATACCCAGGCGCTAGCTAAATCAGAAAGAAGGTAATTGACAACCTCCCAGTCCCTTGCAAGTTCGAACCAAGCGCATTCATCCCAGCAACGTAGACGAGGTGGAAGATATACAGAGGACATATGTTGGGCCCACTGTTCGCGCGCACTCTTTACCGCATATTCCGAGATTGCAGTAATCAGCTTACTTATCTTCTCTACATCAGGCTGCGACGCTATTGCGTTATTTCCCATTATATAGCTCCTCCCCATGCCGGCCTTACTTCGACCCTTGGCTTTCTGTTGGCCATAAAATCCGGCACGAACCGGTTATGTCGAGAAATCCTGGGAGTATTCCTCGCATAAACACCGGTCCGTGCCAACCGTAGGAATCGTTATTTACTGCAGCTTATTCCCCTCCGGTGAGTTGGGGAAGAACAATGGTTCACCGTACTTGTCCTTGCCAAAGTCGCGAATGATGATTTGCGCCTCCCTGCCCTGCAGCCACTCGACGAACTGCATTGCTTCCTTATGGTGAACCTGCGGGAACTTTGCCGGGCTCACTGGAATGAGCGTCATGTAGTTCACCAGCACGTCGTCCCCTTCAACGAGAATTTGAAGCGCGATTTTCTTCTTCATGGTGATGTACGTCGCGCGGTCCATGACCGTATAGGCCTGTTTCTCGTTCGTGAAGGCAAGAGTCGGGACGTTGCCCTTGGCGCCCTCGGGGAAGACCTGGTACCAAGCGCCCTGCGGCGCGATGCCTGTTTTCTTCCAGACCTCAAGCTCCTTTACGTGTGTACCGGACTTGTCTCCCCGCGTCACAAACGGCGCTTTCGCTTCCGAAATCTTCTTGAGTGCTGCGGCAGCGTCCTTCATGCCATTGACCTTCGCAGGATCGGACGCCGGGCCGAGAATGACGAAATCGTTGTACATCAAATCGTATCGCTTGGTGCCGAGACCGTCGGCAACGAACTTCTCCTCCAGGGCCTTCGCATGCACGAGCAGCAGGTCATACCTTCCGGTCTCTGCCAGTTGGATGGCCTTGCCCGTGCCGGCGCCGGTGTGCTCGACTACAATGCCGGTCTTCTTCGTGAATGCCTCTTCCAGCGCGCCGACGATCCCGGCATCAATGGGGCCGATAGTGCTTGCAAGCATGATCTTCTTCTGCTGTGTTGTTTCCGCGAAGATACCTTCAGGTTCTGACACTATGATTAATAGCGCGATAAGACATGACCCGATTATGACCAATCCACGAACTTGCATGGACCGCTTCCTCTTCTTCTTATTCGTCGCTGCTCTTGAGCATATCAACCCTGTGGCTGCAAGACAAGATGTTCAACTTCAGGGCATAGTGGTGCTCTTGTCACGTCGCCCAGACTGCTGGTTTGTATAACCTTGCCGTCAGCCATGATGATAATCCGGTCCGACAGAGCCGTTGCTTTGGCAAGATCATGGGTCACCAGAACGAAATCTCATTGCACATCGAAAGCGACCCTCTTGAAAAGCATGATTACACCCACTCGTAATATCCACCGTCAGCGCACGGACTGCAGAGCGTCATGCCGTCCCGATGCCGTTCTCGCCCGTCCTGCACCTGCTCCCCGCACAGCACGCACTGGACCTGACTCATCGGTCTGCCCGGCATGTCCTCGGGACGCAAACGCACCCGAACCTGGCTGACGGAAAATAACTCCTCGTCACTCATGAT
Organism: Nitrospirota bacterium; assembly: GCA_035623825.1. Classification (GTDB taxonomy): domain Bacteria; phylum Nitrospirota; class UBA9217; order UBA9217; family UBA9217; genus DASPSR01. Next base: position 7,253 of record DASPSR010000037.1, on the reverse strand, counting down.
CTTGTACCCTTCAAGCTGGGCCTGATATTTATTCTTGAACTCCGGAAAATAGTCCTTTGCCAACGCCCGGGATTCGTCCCGCGCGAATATCCGGATCGCCTGATTCGACGCAAGGTTCACAAAGGTAGCCGCCATCTTTCCGTAATCCATGAACTTCATGGTCCTGCGGCCGAGGCTGCAGCCCGTCACGGACTGGACCGCATCGGTCGCACACCGGTCCGTCTCGACGAACACGATGAGATTCTTCCTGTCGCGGCCTTTCGGATCGGAAATGCCGACTGCCCAAAGGCCAAGCATGGACATGCGCACCCCGAGCACCTGGCCCGGGCAGATGTGGCCGTGCAACTTGACGGATTCATCGAGCAAGAAATCAAAATCAGATTGCGTGGGAGGTTCTTGTGATGGTCTTCTCATGCTTTTTCCACCCTCACCGCGCAGGACTTGTATTCAGGTGTCCCGGTTATCGGGTCTCTGTGACTGGAGGTAAGAATATTGGTGAGCGCATTTCGGAAATGAAATGTGAGAAACACATTTCCCGGCTGTGAGCGCTCCGTGATCCTGGCTTTGACCTTGACATTGCCTCTCCGTGAAGAGACCAGGACCGGATCGCCGTCATTGATTCTTAACGCTTCCGCATCTTTTGTATTGATTTCAAGCAGCTCTTCAGGGACCAGTTCCATAATGCCCTGTACCCTCCCGGTCATGGAGCCGTTGTTGTAATGCTCCCGAATCCTCCCGGTAATCAATACAAAAGGATATTCATTATCGGGAACTTCGCCGGAACCCTGGTGGTCAAGGGTCATGAATTTCGCCAGGCCACCGGGACGCGCGAACAGATCGGTGTAGAGCGTTGTCGTGCCGGGGTGGTCCTTTGTGGGACAAGGCCACTGAATCCCCTTCTCCTCGATGCGCTCATAGCTTATGCCGCCGTAGATCGGGACGAGACTGGCAATCTCATCCATGATGTCTGACGGGTGATTGTAGTCCATGGGGTATCCCATCAGCGTGGAAAGTCTGCTGATGACCTCCCACTCCGCCATACCCGCCACTGGTTCAACCGCCTTTCGAACGCGCTGCACCCGGCGCTCGCCGTTCGTGAAGGTCCCGTTCTTTTCGGCAAAACTGGCACCGGGGAGGATCACATGTGCGTATTTCGTCGTCTCGGTCGGGAAAATGTCCTGCACCACGAGGAACTCGACCGATTCCAACGCGCTCCGTACATGGTGCAGATCAGGGTCCGTCTGTGCCGGGTCTTCTCCCAGGATGAAAAGGCCCTTAAAATTTCCGCGCTTGCATTCATCCAGCATCTCAACAGATTTGAGCCCAGGCTTGGGCTTTATTTTAACGTTCCACGCTTTCTCGAACTTTTCCCGCGCCTTCGCATCGGCAACGGACTGATACCCCGGGAGTGTGGCAGGCAACGGGCCCAGGTCCGAGGCACCCTGAACGTTATTTTGACCCCGAAGGGCCATGATGCCGGTTGAGGGCCTTCCGATGTGGCTGCAGACGAGAGCAAGGTTCGCGATCGCCATCGCGTTTTCAGTTCCAGTCCGGTGTTCGGTAATTCCGAGTCCGTAGACGATCATGGCCTTTTCCGCAAGGGAATATAGCCGGGCCGCTTTGATGATCTTCTCTTTCGCAACTCCGGTGAGGTTTACGACCCGATCAAGATCATATTCCCCGACCTTCTCCCTGAGCTCCTTAAAGCCTTCTGTCCTTTTGGTGATAAACTCACAGTCTTCCCACCCGTTCTGCAAGATAACGTCGATCATACCGTTCAGCAGGGCGATGTTGCTGCCCGGCTTCAGGTTTAGCCAGACGTCCGCCTTTCGCGCCATCCAGGTCTTTCTTGGGTCCGCGACAATGAGTTTTGCGCCAATACGCAGCGCTTGTTTGAGCCATAAGGAAACGATCGGATGTCCTTCTGTCGGGTTCGATCCGAACAAGAACAGCGTGTCGATGTCCGGTATCTGACTTAATGAATTCGTAGCGGCGCCCGCTCCGAGGCTTGTGGCCAGACCGGCCACAGTCGGGGCGTGTCAGACCCGGGCACAATTGTCAACGTTGTTGGACCCGACTGCGCACCTGACCCATTTGGAAAGGAGATAGTTTTCCTCGTTGGTGCACCGGGACGAGGAAAAGGCACCCACTTTCTCAGGCCCGTGTTTGGCAATCAACTCCTTGAATTTGTCCGCAACAAGCGTCAGCGCTTCTTCCCAGGTCGCTTCGTGAAACATTCCGTCCCGTTTGATTAGCGGGGCTCTAAGCCTGTCAGGGCTGTGAATGAAATCGTAGCCGTATCTCCCTTTGATGCAGAGATTCCCCTTGTTCACGGGCGCGTCATAGTCTGAAGATACTTTTATGACCTTGCCTTTTTTCACGTGCAAAAAGAAGTTGCATCCTGTCCCGCAATAGGAACACGTAGTCTTCACTTTCTTCACATCGTGGGAACGTCCTTTGCTCCTGCCCTTTTTGTCGGTCAATGCACCGGTGGGACAGGTTGAGACGCACTGCCCGCAGAACTCGCAGTTTTTGAGCGAGCGCGGCTTTTTAAAAGCAGTGTCCGGCATCGTGTGAAAACCCCGACCAACCATATCGATCGTGCCAGCCATGACCACGTCATTGCAAATCCGCGTGCACCTTGAGCAGGAAATACATTTTTTCGGTTCGAACGTTATGAAGGGATTGTCTTCCCGAATTGGCAGATCCCATCTCTCGCCCGCGTATAGGCCGGGTCTCACATCATACAGGTAGGCCAGTTCCTGAAGCGTGCAGTCTCCGGCATTATCACAGCACATGCAATCGTTCGGATGATTTGACAGGATAAGTGAAAGAGTCGTCTTTCTGAGCCTCGTAAGGAGTTCGCTCTCGGTCGTGATTTCCATGCCGTTTTCTGCTGGCGTTGTGCAGGCGGTCAACGGCCTGTTGACGCCCTTCACCTCGACGAGGCATAACCTGCAGCCGCCGTAGGCTTCCAGCCTCTCATCATAACAGAGCGTCGGGAGGAAGATGTCCGAGTCCCTGCATAGCTGAAGGATGGTTTTCCCTCTTTCAGAGATGATCTGTTTGCCGTTGATCGTGAGTTCTACCTTCATTTTTGTTGCACCCTTTCTTCTTGCCAAATGATTAATTTATCATTAGTTTATACTATTATTTAAACCGCAACTTCTTTTGTTCGCCATCTAAAAAGGCTTTGAAGTCGTCTGCAAATTGTCGAAAAATCCTGATGGCTCTATCGCCTTCTTCCGTAACTCGTGCGCCTCCGCCACCTTTCCCGCCGGCAATAATTTGAACGAAAGGATGTCTTGATTGTCGGTTCATGGAATCCACAAGGTCCCAGGCATGGCGGTATGCCATTTTCATAGACATGGCGGCTTTTGTGATTGATCCGTGCTTCCGGATTTGTTCAAGCAGGTTGACTCGCCCCCAGCCGATGAACACGCCTTCAGGCCCTTCGATCCAGATGTGACCCCGGACATCCCGCCCGTGATTGTGCATAGATTTAGGTCTCTTTTTGTTGTTCAGCATAGCGCAATATATCAGAGGGAATAGCGGTAGGCAAGAAAAAAATAACGGTATCCAAATGTGGCATTTAATACTTCACGATAAAACTTTAGACATATCAAGAAATGGCTGCAAGAAGAACTGGAAGCTGGATACGATGAAAGATTTCGACATGAAAGACGTAGGTCTCAGAATATACACGATTTGCGGATTACAGGATGAAATCAAAGATAGTTGCCATTTTTTAAAATTGCATATTACTTATTCCGCCCCAATCGCCGTTTCGGCTAACAATGCTTCAATCTTAGCGTCAAGTTCCCGCGCGACCTTCAGGGCTTCCACATTTCCATACGGAGCAAGAAAGCTGCTCATTCTGTCGTAGGATAAGTGCACTCCATCCGACCGCTCATCGATCAGGATCGTTACCGGCGCATACGAGGCTGCGTCAGGCACGTGCTCGACCATATGCTTCATGATAAGCGGATTGCCGATGACCATGCGCAGAATTTTGGGCGCTTCTTCTCCGTTTTCCTTACGTAATATCTCGCCAATATCAAAACGGGTGAACTCCATCAAACCAGAGGTCCCGATTGCTTTATTGACGACACTCTCCACTTCTGCGAATGCTTTTGCTGCGGCTACGTCCTTCCGGAAACCATCCATGTTGGGATGACCCACAGCCGCTTCGAATCTTGCTACTACACGTTCGAAAGACTTCAAGGAAGTCACACTAAATCGCTCCACATTAATCTGCTTTATTTTCATTTGCTACCTCGCTCTTTTGTCACATCCGGCAGCACCACGGTCATCTTCGCGATGAACGATAACCCACGCCGGAGGAGACTGTGATGGCAACAGGAATCGTGATCTCGGAGGTCTTCTGCTCCTTGGCATTGAAAACCCATTTAAGACCCTCGGCAGCGAGGCGGACGTCTTCTTTACGGAACATGATGATGTCCTCTATTCGATCATTCGTCAGTCAAGTTGTTCAGCATCCGGGCCAGGGTCATTTCCGCGTCTCGGGTCTGGAAACCGCGCTTCATCGCTGCTCGGATCCGGCTTTGCGCCTCGGGGTTGCGCACACCTTCGCCGAAGAGATCGGAGTCTCGACGGAAGTCTTCTATCGGCGCGAGCGCGATAGCATTGACCCGATCCTTAACCGCGACATGGCCGGCGGCCGGAAACCTGGCAATCCGGTGAGCGAGCGATCTGACGAAATCGCTGAGCGCGTCTGCGGGCAACGCTCGATTGATCCATCCATACCGTTCAGCCAGCTCCGCGTCGTAATCCTCCGCGCTCAACATGACCTCGAGCGCCCGGGCGCGGCCCATGAGGCGCACGAGGTGTTGTGCAGCGCCCCCGCCGGGAATCTGCCCGAACGCCGGCTCAAACTGACTGAAGATCGCTGACTCTCTCGCGGCAAAGCGCATGTCGCATGCCAGCACGAACTCGCTGCCGGCGGCGCGTACGCGACCCTCAATCTGCGCGATTGTGACGAGACGGCTTGCGCTCAGATGGCGAAACAGGAGGGCTATCGACGCTTCGCCGGTCAGCTTCGCTGCTTCCTCCCGGTACTCTTTGATCCGGGTCAGGTCAACGTGGGAAATGAAATAGTCGGGGTCGGCACTCTTAAACACGAGCACCTGGAAGGCGTCGTCGGCCTCGGCTCGCTGAATGAGAGAGACCAGATCGCGGACCAGTTCGGGTCCCAGAAGATTCATAGGCGGGGCGGCAATTTCTGCAAATAGAACGGCCCCTTCCTCGCGCACGGTGATTGTCTCGAAAACTATGGGATCTCCTCCTCTCGAGGTGGACTTACGCACTTGGACGAAAAAATTAGGGGTCGACGCGCGCGGGGCGTGCCGCCCGCTCAATCAAACTACAGCAACGATCTGAACGCTGCGCGAACCTCCTCAGCGAAGAGCTGCGGCAGCTCCCATTCTGCGAAGTGTCCGCCCTTGTCGACCTCGTGAAAGTAGATGAGGTCGCGACATGCACGCTCAACCCAGCTCCGTGGCGCACAACAGATCTCGCCGGGGAAGAACCGTGAATACTGCAGGAACGGAGAGCTCCCCCTTGTAGACGATGCGCGCGTCTGGTAAGGTCTTGATCGGAGCCCCGATTGCACTGACGAGCATCGCGGCGAGCAAGAGCTTGCTTTCATGATGAATGCCTCTGATATTTAGTGCGGAGCCTTCGCCGCCGCGTCCATGATGACCGCAGCCACTGCCTTCGGCTGTGAGAGCATCGACACGTGGCTCGCCTTCAATTCCGTGGTTGTCGCCTTCATGCGCTTGGCGAAGAAGCGTTCTTCATCGGGTGCGATCGCACCGTCGAGCGTGGATACGATGTACCACGACGGCTTCGTCTTCCACGCGACGCCAGACACCTGGGCTCCGAAGGCCGAGACGGCAATCGGACCCTGCGTGGCCGCGACCACGCGCGCTTCCTTTGCCGGCAGGTCAGACGCAAAGTGCTTCACCATCGCGTCCATGGTCAGGTGCATGAAGCCATCCTTGTCGACGATCGGCGCCGCGAGCGCGGGGGGAGGCGGATATGCCTTCCCCAGTTCGCCGACCACCTCGCCTTGATCCGGTCCGAAGGCCGCGACGTAGACCAGGCCGACGACCTTGGGATCCATACCCGCTTCGGTGATCACGACGCCTGCCCACGAATGGCCTACCAGGATCACGGAACCATCCTGCTGCGCCAGCGCGCGCTGGGTCGCCGCGACGTCATCTGCAAGCGAGGTCAGAGGATTCTGCACAGCCGTGACGTTGTAACCCTTGTCCTGCAGAATCCTGATCACCTTGGCCCAGCTTGAGCCATCGGCGAAGGCGCCGTGCACAAGTACTATGTTCTTGATTGGCTGCGCAGGCGCAGCGCCGACGGCCGCGGCGCAAACCGACAATGCGATCGAGACTACCGCCGCCACCCAAATCCGTGCAGCATGGAAGAACCTCGCGCCGACGTGGCAACGACTACTCTGTTCACACTGTATGATCTTCATGGAACTAACCCCCTTCCTTTGATGGACCTCGGTGAGTCATCCCGCCTCTCAGTCACGTCCGAGAAAGCGCGAGGGGTCGCGGACAAACCAAATCCTCCTATTGACGTTGCATGACACTCATCTCGGGCGCCTCACGAACACCCATTAATAACCGGCCACCTCGAAGATGGCGTCGGCGAATGCCTTCGGCGCCTCTTGCGGCAGATTGTACCCAATGCCGCCTTTAATGTTCGGACATGTGACTCTCCTTGATTTGATGATTGATGGTAACTTATATCGCCAAAATCGTGGGCTTAAAATACTCCTTATTTTTACCTGTAGCACTACTAGTATGACTTGTCAATGAAGGGACACAAAAGGAGAATTAAGTATCAGGGAAATACGGTCGGACGATCAAAAAGGACGGCGATAAACGGGGGGAAAACGCACTCGAGGGTAATTTTGGGAGATGCACGTTCTGACTTATGAATAGCAAACCCATCATTAGCTGAGGCGTGCATCAACTCAGTAGGGCGCGAACGGAGAGTCGGAAGAAAGGCAAGAAGCTGACAGTTTCCGAACGAAGTATTGATTTTCTGCAAGGTCCCAAAAATCAATGTTTCAGGTTGGCATGTTTATAGATTCAATAATCGCGGGCTCCAACATTTCATACGGAAATTTTTACTCTTTTCTATTTCCATGCGTGCGTATTAGTAGTTGAAAAAAGCAAAAAGAGGCCTTGTCTTCAACAGTAACTTCG
>DASPSR010000035.1:0-14617 GCA_035623825.1 Nitrospirota bacterium | reverse complement strand
AGGCGTCAAAGGATAAAGAGGACAACGCTGGTTATGGGGATAGACATAGGCGCAGATTTTAATGCGATTGGGTTCATGAACAAGGACGGCAACATCCTTGGCAGGCTTCCAAAGGTGTATAACTCCCGGGAAGGGTTCGATAAGTTCGTGCGAACGACGGAAGAGCTAAAAGCGAAGCATGGGTTCAAGGACGTTCTTATCGGGCTGGAGCCAACCGGCCATTATTGGAGAAAGATCGCCTATTTTGCCAAGGACCAGGGATATGCTGTCCGGTTCATACGGACGACCTCTTTAAAGCATGAACGTGAGCTCAACGAGAGCTCATCGGCGAAAAGCGACATCAAAGATGCCTTGACGTTAACGAATCTTACGCGGGAAGGGAAATACATCGATACCATCATTGAGGATGGCGTCGCCAGGCAGCTGCGGACATTATCGAAGGTGCGGGAGAAGATCCAAAAACACAACACTGGGGCAAAGAGCATGCTTCACGCGGTGCTCGACGATTACTTCCCCGAACTGAAGAAGATCTTCTGGGCGATGAACTCGAAAGGGTTATGGGCGATTCTGGATACCTGCCCCTTCCCGGAGGATGTACTGAAATTTAAGCAATCGGCCTTGGCAAACATCATTGCAAAAGCTTCACGGAGGAAGGCAGAGGCTGTTCAGAAGGCCTCGGCCCTGTATTTGGCGGCCCAAACGAGCATCGGGTTGAAGATGATTGGTGCCGCTGACCGCTACCGCTTGATGGTATGCCTTAAAGAGGTAAGACGGACCGAGAGGATGCTAAAGGAGATTCAAAAGGAACTAAAGGCTTTATTGAACCAGCTCCCCTCTTCCCGATACCTGCTCTCCATCCCGGGTATGGGACATCTCTCGGCAGCCGTCTTTTTGGGTGAGCTAGGGAATCCCGTGTACTTTCACCATGCCAAACAGATAATCAAGTATGCGGGGTATGACCCTCAGGAGTCGGATTCCGGAAAAAAGATAGGCAGGAAGGTTATCTCGAAGAAGGGCCGCTGGCTGTTAAGAAAATTCCTGTACCTCATGAGTTTGAGAGCGGTTGTTCACAGCAAGTTCTTTCATGCGTATTACCAACGAAGGCTGGAGACAAAGAACCGATTCGGCCAGTTGCTCAAGAAAAAAGAGGCCTTGTGTGCCGTTGCTATAAAGATGATCAAAGTGATCTTTGCCCTTTTGAGAGACAAGCGGGAATTTCAAGATACGGTGAGTTTTTCTCTGGCGGCATAAATAAAAATGACAGCGTGGTTGTGGTGGAAGGAGGACCGTACATCATCGTAGGCACATAGTGGCTTGCACGATTCAGCTTGGTCTGCTTCCACCACCCCTTTGACCTGAATAAAGTAAGTTGAGCATAAGGCTCGAAAAACAAAAGAGGTTAGGTAAAGGGAACACAGGGTGAAGCATCACCACAACCACAAAACTTTAACAGATGATTCTTAAAAAAACTTGACAACCTCCTTAAAAGAGGATGAATTCAACAGCACATTTCGCACGCGACATTCACCATTTCGTTTGTGGATTAAGCTGTCAATGCGATCTGTCGAAGATCTGTCGTGGAGATGACGAAAGATCATGACCTGGAGTACAAGTGGACTACTCCGTTCTCCAAAGGGGGTAGCCCACTCTTCTCTTATTTATAGTCCTCTTCTTTTTCTTTATAACTTTATTTTGCAGACGTCTTCGTATGGTCCTGGTGGCATAGCATACAGTCCATATGCCCCTGCTGGTGGTTCATGCCGTCCTTGGTATGCCACATGTCATCAGGTCCATGGCAATCAATGCAATGGGCAAACTCCTTTTTTGGTGTCCATTTTGTGGGTTGCCACTTGCCTTCTGTATAGAGATTGAAATAGTGGACCGTCGTATAAACAACTTCGCCCGTTACCTTAGCGCAACGCTCCTTCTTTTCCTTGGAAGTGACCTGTACACCGGCAGCTATGGTCCACTTCGAAACTGACGTGTGGCAGAGCGGCGACAACGCTTGGGTCTGGATCTGTTTCGGCATCGTAGAGATATCATCGAACCGGTCCGTCGGGAATGAGGACCTTGCATACCAGTCCAATAGATTGTCCACCATTACCGCATATGTCTTATCCTTGTCATATTCGACCATATTGATAAGGGCACTGCAAACTCCGAGAGCACCGCAAAGAGTGCCCTGTCCTCCATACCCTGCCGCAGCATGAGCGAACATGTAGTCCGGCAACGTAGTCCAGGGATAACCGACTTGTTCTCTTAAGAGGCTGAGGACCCCCAGCCAGGCTCCGTTGCCTCAGCCGCCCTCTTTTAGATAAGCACGATATGCGCGCCTGCCAGCCTCCAAGGGATCAAGCTTGACCCACTTCCACGGCAGAGGTGGTGCTGCAACTGTAGCAGGCGTTGGTGCACCATAGGCGCTGCTGATACGACCTGCGATCCCTCCAACAAGGAGCATAGCAGATCCTCTCAGAATGCTCCGGCGGGTATACAACCTACTTTCTTCCCTTTGCTTTCCCATAACATCCTCCTTTCATCATTGTCCGCCAAGGTAAAAAATAAAAAAGGATTTCTTCAACGTGCCTTACATAACTTTATTAATATAAGGTGTTTTTTTGGAAACTGATTAAAAAGTCAATCACTGGTACAAGACCTTGTCAATTTCCAGAATTTGCAACTTTACACTTTATTGCATTTTCAACTGAAACAAGAGGGAAAGAGGAAACTAATTTTGGAATAAAACAAAGATTGTTACGAAAGATGAGAACTCCAACATTCAAGATGAAAACAGTAAAATTTGATTGTTGAGAACTGATGTCCCAAATGTTCCTTTCCTATAGTAAAAGATGTCTTACTTTTGCCATCCGATGTTTGCCTTGTTCCGAGGAGGCAATAGATAGTAATGATATTTTGGGTATCCAATCATCATGATCCCATAACTTGCGTGGCCTTCGGGAAGTGCAAGCGCTTGCTGAAATGGCGGCCAATGGAGTGCCCCAATCATGAGGAAGCCAGCCCAGCAGCTTCCTAAGCCCAAGGTCGGCGCTGTCAGATCCAGATAGCAAAGCGCAGATGTGCAATCGACCTGCGCCAAACCGTATTCTTTCGGCGCATAGGCGATGACGAGCGCGGGCGCGTTGCGGGAAACGAGGTCGGTGCCCGAATCCCACGCTGCTACGATATTGGCAAGGCGATACCTATCCGAAAGGGGATTCTTATTCTTGATCATATGACGCATCAGATCGACGGTCATAGCTGCCATATTTTTTACTTTCTCACGCGAGTTCACGACCAGCCATTTCACCTGCTGGCTGTTGGTCCCTGTCGGTGCGTATCGTGCAATCTGGATGAGTTTTTCAATCTTATCGGGTTCAATCGTTCTCTCTTGGTACGTACGGATAGATCGGCGTGATCTTAGAAAATGCTCTGCCTGTTCGGTTGTCAGTGCCATTTCTTTTCTTACCGGTGAGAAATCGGTGGTTTTTAAGGCAGAATGAGTAAGAGCTCCGTTCGGACATACGGCTACGCAATGACCACACTTTATACACCGATCTTCTGCATCCTCAACAGGTGTCGGTATCGATGACCCAACCTTCATTTCGATGAGCCTTCTTGGACATTCGGCGGCGCAAATCCCGTCACGTTTACATTTTGCTTCATCTATTGAAAATAAGCTCATAATAAATAACCTCCGGTTAAATCATGATAGTTATCTTCAGGAAAACACGATTGTGAAAGAAATTTTGTCTAATTCAACTTGACTGTGCCCCAATCCATTGTGACATTTACAAGTGGTATTTCCGACAGAATGCGCATGGCAACTATAACTAGTTAGTGAACAGTCTTCCTTTGAGCCCCAATTTGTCAACACAACAGAAAGTTTCCAGGGGGAAGAGTCTTAGCTCGTTCTGATTGAAGCAAACTGTGTACGAAGTATAGATTCTCGAACTGTAGACGCTCCTTAGAGTCGAGACTTGATTTCATACATCGCTTGATCTCCTCGTACCATCAGATCCTCGATCCGGCATGGCTCGCTTGGATCATAGAGCGTGATTCCAGTACTGAGTGACAAGGTATAAGGACGATTGCTCTCGCCGATGTTCTCCGCGGAATAACTCTGAAATCTGTTTTGGATGGTTTCGATATTGAAACTATCTGTGATCATGCCGAGTGCCACGAATTCATCCCCGCCTATCCTCGCTTTGATGTCAACATCGCGAAAGACTTGTCTGATAATAGTCGCGGTGTCGATAATCGCCCGGTCTCCTTCCTCATGACCAAAGCGGTCGTTAATTAATTTCAGCTTGTTGATATCTACATAGGCAAGGAATAAACTTTGTCTCATCCTGTCAGCCTCTTTCATCTGCTGTTGAGACAGCAGCAGAAACCCGCGTCGGTTGTGCAGGCCGGTCAATTCATCCAGCAACGCCAAGTCCTTAAGTTTTTCCTCTGATTCCTTCTGGCTTATAAAGATGTACAAAATCGCGAGACCTAGCAGAACAGCTAAGCCGGTAATCGAGATATACACAATATAAAGAGACCGAACCATCTCATCGCGTGCGGCAAATGCATCTTTCACCGCCTGGGTTACCACAACGCCCCACCCGTATTTCGGAATTGTCCGGTAACCGGCGACTCTCGTTTCCCGATCAACCGGATTGAAGTTGAGTTCTGCGCCACTCTTGCCGCTCAATGTCTTCTGCACTATTTCGACCGAGGAAAAATCGATGATCTTATCGCTATTCGGATAATTAGGATGGTAAACTATGTGTCCGTGTTGGTCAAAAATATAAATCAGGCCTGGGATGCCGACATCAGTGTGGGTAAAGTTATGGAAGAAATCCAAATTTAACTGCGTTTGAAGAATAGCGATAGGCCTTATATCCTTCTCGAGGGCGTCTTTCTCGCTTCGCAATGGGTAGACCGGCATGTTGATACTGACGACAAAATATCGCGGCTTCGCCGTCCGCTGATAGACTCCCGATAAATACGGCCCCTGAACCTTGGAATATTCCCTGTACCATTCCTTGTCCGCGCGGCTTTGGCTTACAACTCCGGCAGGGGGCATATCAGCCTTAATTACGGCATGAGTGTCGTAGAGTACGATCCGGACAATGTTCGGATAATGATCCAATAAACCATCAAGAACGTGCAGGGCTGCTTCCCAGTCTGCTTTCTCGACATTGCGAATCAAGAGTGGCCTTGTTGCGAACGACCTGGTCAGGTCAAAATATCCGTTCAACTTTTCAGTAACAATGGTAGCGGCAAGAAGGCTTTGGGTTTCCTTTTCTTTCAGTACCGTCTGTGTCGAGTCTCCAGTATAGTGACTGATATTGATAAGCATCATCATCAATGCCGGCAGGGCAATGACAACGATGAACAACCCGCGGAAGAACAGCTTCAAGGGATTGACTGTCAGCAGATCTAAGATGGCTCTCCATATTCTACGATACACTCAGTTTCCTCGCTATCCCCCCGTAATTAAATTCAACTAACTGACTTGTTAATCCTAGATGAATACTACAATCTGTGATATTTTCGATTTCGTCACATCTTTAGGAAGAAATCAATCACTGGAGTCTCTCCCTATCCGCCATCGAGAAGCCTAATAACGAATACTCACGTCGAGCAACATCAGCCAGTACTGGAAGGATTGAAGCGCGAAACCAAGCAGGATCAGGCCAACTCCAAAGACAGCCATGCGCTTCTCGGGTACATGATCTGCAAACCATTCAATGAAAGGCGTGCATGCACCGAAGATTGCCGTGACCGCCCCAATGATCAGTCCGGTTTTCAACCCGATGCTCAGCGCGTTCGCGCGCTGATGGATAGTTAAGGCACTGATATAACCGGCAACGGCGTAGCCAGCTGTTCGGTTCAATGCCCCGAGAAATTGGCGTTTGGTCAGACGCGGACGGGTGGCAGGTTGATAGTCGATGGTCGGTCGCATGCTGGCTTCGTAACCAATTACTTGTCCCACCGTGCTCAGTGCGCCGAACGTGGCACCAAATGTGGCTCCATATAAATAGGCAGCTCCCAGAGCGAAGCCGCCTCCGCGAATGGCGCTCATCGCCGTGTCATACCAGAATCCCGGCTTCGGTCTATGCATCGAAGCGCGGGAAAACTCCAAGGCGAATGTGATACCGTGCGCCACGCCGCTCACGAGTCCAAATACCGGACCGAGAACGAAGCCGTACCCGCCTCCGAAGAGGACGCCGTAGGTGACTCCTCTGGTAAGAGTCCGCAGTGGCCCGTGTTCCCCACCCAAGAGATCGTAGGCGAGGTACAGCGCGCCGATCACGTCAAGTGAACTGCCGACTATGCTGACCATCGCAAGCGTGTGCTTATCGATCATCATGGAATGTCGGAAAATTGACCGTTGAGAATCATAAACGTCCTGAGCAGTGCAAGCGATGAGCTGTTTCTTTGGGTATCGATACCCTCATCCGCTTGGTAAAAAACTGATCGGGAAAAGGATAAATAAGAGGTTAAAAAAGCCCTATAAAACAGCTTGAGCCGATTTTATTTCAGTGTGATCTTTTGAACGCCTACTCGATGATGGAGGAGACGCGATGCACTTCGGTAAAGCATTTTATGAAAAAATGCCCAATTCCTGGCAGCAGTTCTAAATGCAGAACCTGAATGCTTGCGTGTTATAAAGGATGGATATGCTTTTCTGTGTCTAGAAGTGATTATCCACGAGATGCGGTTTATTGTCAAGCTTCTTGAAAATGAAATAAAACGTAATTGTATTTTCAATACTCTGATGAATATGCTGGCACGCAATTTTGTCATTATTCTTCTCAATGATTCTTCGATTGATATCAGAAAATTCATGAGATATACTTAGACCACAGGAGGTGAGCTTTACTAATGACGGACCCTTTTAAACAATCTTGATGGTCTAACCGCCTCGACGCCTCAAGATCTTGAGTCACCACTAGAGTAGCCTACAACGTGTAAACGTAGGCTTTTATCTTATAATTGATAAAAAGATGAATTGGAAACGAAGAAATTCGCTGCTACAAAATCAGAGCGTAATGATATTATTCCTCTCATGTAGGAGTGCATGAAAGAAACAATATGAGAAAGGAGGAGCATCATGAAAAAGAAATGTTTTATTACCGGCGCATTTGCGGTGCTGTTTTCTTTCTCATCAACTGCCTTAGCCTATGAAATTATGGAAATTAAGAATGCTGGCAGCATCGAAGGTACGGTTGAGTTTTCGGGGGGAAATGTGCCGAATGATCAGGTGGTCGAAGTGATACCAAAAAACACATTCTGCGGCAACAAGCTTCTCGCAGGAAGATATTTAATTAAGGATAGAAAGATCAAAAACGTAGTCGTGTACATTGAAGACATCAGGGCGGGTAAGCCGATCCCCAATGAGTCCGTCACCCTGACAAATCTTAAATGTGCCTTTGTCCCGCATGTAGCCATTGGGTTTAAGGGCAACAACTTCATCGAGCGGAACGATGATCCCATTCCTCATAATATCCACACATACCGGGGTGGCATGACAATGTACAACGTCGACATCGCGGGAGAAGGCAAGGAAATCATAAAGCCCTTGACAAAAGCGGGACTCATTGAAGTCGAGTGTGACACCCATCATTGGATGCACGGATATATCTATGTTACCGACCATCCCTACGCCACAGTTACCAATGACGACGGTGAATTTTTCTTGAAGGACGTTCCTCCCGGTACTTATACCATAGTAGCATGGCATGAAATGTTTAATAAAATAAAAGCCTATAAGGTTATAGTTGAAAGCGGAAAAGCAACAAAGTTGAAGTTAGAATATAAAAAATAAATTCCTTGTTGGTCAAGGATCCTCGATGTAGGCTCGGGCCCTGGTTCCGCCATGCTGTGCGCAATGAAGTTCTTTGCTCGGCTTGAGAACCCCCTTTTTAACCGTGCATATAGTCTTCACATGACCTTCGAGTTTTCAGCCCGAATGCCATTTTATAATTCAGGCTTTTAGCACTTCGCGGTCTATTATCATTGTATCCGTCGGCATCGATTACTCTCGCGCAGCCGGCGTCGGAAAAGGAGCCGTCTTATGCGGATCGACTATGCGGGCCCCCGATTTGTTCAGCGCCTCCCGAAGGTCCGGCGAGTCGAGAATGATCGACGCCGCGGCCGCGCGTAGGCGATCGATCGCTGCTTCGGGCAAAACAAAGGATGTGGGCAACTGATTCAGGTAATCGCGCTCCGTCTTGTCCTTTAACGCTCGGAAGGAAACGTCGATCACATAGATATCGGCGTTGGGCGCATTCACCATATAACCCAGCTTCGGGTCCTTGCTCTTCGTGAATGCTACCGAGTCGCGTATCTCACGCATCGACGCCCATCGTGCATCGATATCCCTCAGTAATTCGACAGATTCGTTGGCATAGCGGTCGATGGGTATACCGGCCGCCTTCAGCAGGATAGCGGCGGTGCCGGGTGAGTTCTCGGAGGTATTCGAGACGCTTGAGGGCGACGACACCGAATTGACGACGAAGATGAGGATCCTGCTTACGTGATCGAGCGGCGTCGCTTTTCCAGCAGCCCGCAACGCCTCGAACGTTTCAATGTAATCCAATACGCTTCGTAGTCCCAGGTTGTCTGATACACCTCCATCCACCAGATGGAAATACGGATTTTTAACGGCATCATCGAGTTCACTCAATTCCTGCAGGCGCTTGAGGATGCGGCCGGCCGGACGCGGTGGTTTGGCGGATGCCCAAAACATCCGAAGCCAGTCAGGGTACTGGTAACCGCAGGTGCCGCCATAATTGTTGATCGTCAATGTTGACAGCACGACCGGCACAGCAGAGGATGCGGCTGCAGCGCGCGAAAGCCTGAACGAATCCAAATCCGTACACATCACATCGAAGTTCTGCTGTGTGAAGTTCACTCGCGATCCGGTCGATAGTTCTGTCGCGCTCACGGCAATCGCTGGTTTACCCTCTCGTTTCAAATCGGCGAACGTCGCGCCATGGAAAAGGATTTCGTCGTATAGCTGCGCGGCAAGTTCGGATCGATTCCAGCCTGTGGATGCCAGGGCGCGCCAGTAAAGAGGATTCATGGCTCGTTTGAGCAATTCGCCCTGCACGTCGCGCTTGAGGAAGGCCTTTTCGTATTTATCTTCATCAAACAGTTTATCGCCATATAGTCCGTATGCGAGAGCGGTGAAACTGCCTCCGGATATGCCCGTAATCACGTCGACCTCGTCAAGCAATCGAATCCTATGCCCAGTGCTGGTCAACGCTTCGATACGCCGTAGCGCCTCAAGCACACCATAAGAGAAGGCTGCCGCTCGTGTGCCACCACCAGAGAACGCAAGGACGACAAGATCCCGCTGGTCGCCGCGATTGTGTTCTAGCCGCTCGAACTGCAGCTGCTCCGTGTTCGCAAGGGATTTCGCGAGCGGAGGATTGACTGGACGAACCGCAGAGCCGCCCCACAGAACCAGCGCCGTAACAATCAGCACGACAAGCAAGAGAGACAGACACAGGAATGTCATGATTCTATTGTTATGCTCTCTAACCATATATTGAGTAGACCCCCTACTGAGCACCTCAAAATGAGTGCATATTGCATATGTTATATAGTCTTCTCAGTAGTGTTAATTATTGCTACTATTTTCCATTTATCATATCTGAGGGCAATATTTTATCTGCCTCGGTATGAAATTTCATCGTGGGAATTATCCAGCCAGATGGAGATTTGTAGTTGTCGAAATACAAAAAGAGCGGGCCTTTTTCATAATTTATTTCTATATATGTTCGATTTGTTACCGGTGATATATTCGTAGTTTTCAAAACGTCATAACCAATCATTTTCCCGAATATCGATTCAATCTGTGTAAAGCCACCTTTTAGATTCATAGTTGTTGTCTTGTCACTCTCCATCGGTGATCCTTTTAGCCACACGTTGAAGGCCTCTGTGAAGCCGGCCGATTTGTAAGCATTGAGTCCATCAAGAACTATTCTGGGGACGTCATCAGCATAGGAGGTCACTGCGGTGAAAAATAACACTATTAAAGTTGCAAATAATTTTGTTTTCATTGAGCTGTCTCCTTTAATATATCGTTTTTTGTTGATAAGAAATAAGGTAAGCAACAAGGAATTTATTTGCAATGAATATATGCCTGATTCAGCGCGATGTCAATCACCATGGTTGTCTTTGTGAAAGGACGTTTTCAGAATCAGTAGGCTATAAAATATCCATATGAAGTATTGATTGTTTATAGTAATGGTATCTCCACTATTTAAGGAAGGAGTGCGCGGCGAAAGCTATACGCCCGTCTCGTTACGGTCCTTCGAGGCGCGGTCGAGCGATGGGTAATAACCTCAAGGGGGCGAGAAGCGCTGGTCCAGTTGCTGTTGTGGACGGACAGGCTCAGCGCCTGCCGGTTCCCAGGTCGTCCGAATACCCGGCCTTCAGGCGGGACCATTGGGCGATGACACAGTCCTGTATGCACTTTTTTGATTACAAGTGAGGTTGGAGCATGATTGATAGCAAACCTGACACCTCCCTTTTGATAGTATATCAGAAACTCAAATTGTCACGCTAGATAGAGGTCTGGCATGCGGGGCAGATACATGAGGGCGATAAAGTAACTAATTCGAGATGGACTATTGATTTTTCCAAAGATGAGTGCTCCAATGTTGCAGGATGGATTCAATAGCGAACAGAAGCTACGTTCCTGGAACAGAGCAAGAAGGAAAGAGCACCTAAGCTCTTCCCTTCCTGCCTATCAATGACGTCACTGTACTTGCATTTGTGAAGACTCCTGAGTTTTCACGACTGGCGGCGGATTCCACTTGCCGGTGAGCGCCTCGGACTTTGGAGAATAGAGGCGCATGGTCAGATTGAACGCGCCCTTCGGAGCAGGCAACCAGTTAGCTTCTATGTTCTTGCCCGGACTTTCGTTCTGGAAATAGAGGTCCAGGGAACCGTCTGAATTGTACTTGAACGGCATCCAGCTACTGACAGCAAATCGGTTTAGCACATTCGCTACCTGGAAGCCATCCGAATCGTAAAGCGTGATTGACCAGAAAGCATTGACGGGGGGCAGAGATGCCTTGTCGAAATGGATCGTATACTTGTTCGTGCCGTCGAGCGGCTTTCCAGTCTCGTCAGCCAGATTTACCGGGTAGATTGCATCCTCCGGAAGGTTGGCGCCGAGGCCGAACTGGGCAACGATGGCCCGTTTAAGATAATAATTTCCATAAACACCCATTGTGTCGGTGTTCATCGACCAGCCATTCACGACCCGCGCAAGCGTGGCCATTTTCCACTTCATGAGCTTCTGTGCTTCAGCCGGCACAGTGGAGAGGGCGTTTTGAACGACAGGATCGAGCTTGTCGAAAGCAAAGCTCTTTCCTGGCTCGATGCCAATCCGCTTCATGACGGCAATGATCGGTTGGTCCGTGATGTGTGGAGGATTCACCTTCAGCAGTTCGGCAGCATACGTAAAGAATTTGTCTGCAGTCATGGTGTCCACCTGGATCTTCGGCGGTGTCTTCATGTCGATAGAAGGATCTATCTTCACGGTTACTGGTTCAGCCGATTTGCCCCAGCGCGAAAGCGGCGTGACCTTGTAGCCCGCCTGAATCTTGTGCACGGCATCATAATCAGGAGGCCCATCGGTCTTAGTTCGGCCGATCACCCATACATGCGCGGTGGGAGCATCAATTCGGGCGAAACCGTCCGGAACTTTGCCGGTCCAGCCCGGCGGGGTTATGAGGAAATTACCTGCCTGCGTTCCCGTTGTGCGCCAGCCCGGTGAAGCGAACACATCTGTCCACATGTCGAGCATCGGCAGGAGATAGAACCGGCCTCCAGTGTCCGGTGCCGAAACGACCATTGGTTCCTTGGTGAGGTCGAGCCACGCTATTGAATACAGCGTATCAAAATTAGACCTCACGACGCCCTTGAAATTAGCGGGCGGATATTCAGGCACGCTGACGAACATGTTCATCGGCCCCTTGCCGAATTCCTTTCCAGGCTCGATATTCGTAAACTGTTTGCGCGTAATGTCCATGGAGATGAGCGGATAGAAATAGATATACGCATCAATGCCGATCTCTCGCGCCTCCTGCTCGCTTATCTTCGCTGACGTTGCGGCCAGTGCAGGCGCCCCTTGTAATAGAAGTAGTCCTGATATAATAGCCATTATCAGTAAGACAATCATTGAACCATACTTCATGGAATAAATCCTCATGCGTTGTCCCTCCTTATTTTAAGTTGAATTTTTTTGGCTATATTGGAAGATAGATACAGATCTGCTGCAGGTACGTTCCTAAATCAAATATAACATAGAATTTTATTATGTGAGGGCTGCGACTAAAATTATTAACAAAATAATTAATGGCTAAAATTCGGCATGAAACATGCGTACCGTTGTATCAGTCAACAATAGCTTCAGGATGAAGTGCACTTTTATAATGGTAAAAAAATCAGGATTACAATCAGAAATAATTTTAAGGACGCGCTTTATTGCTCACACATCGTCACATGACCTTCGGGTGTTCAGCCAGAATGCCATTTTGTAATTCAGGTTTGAGCACATCGCGGTCTATTACCATTACATCCCCCGAATATTAAGCTCTTGACATTTGTCATACAATGTCATATAATAAAGTATGATCATATTTGATTCATCTGCACTGATTCTCCTTCAGCGAATTGATGTTCTTGACCTGTTTTTGTCGAATTTTGAAGGAACTGTTATTATTCCTGAAAAAGTAAGAGTAGAAGTAACAGGGTCAGGCAAAGAGGGCGCTGAATCAATCAACCGATACATCGAAGACAAAAAGATCAGCGTTGTAAAAGTCAAGAATGCAGCTCTCGTAAAAAGACTCATGGATGATTTTAGTATTGATGCAGGAGAGGCAGAGGCATTAACGTTGGCTAGTGAAAAAAAGACGAATATCGTAGCAACCGATGATAGAAATGCAATTCGGGCATGCAAGCTATTAAAGTTGGAATTTGTCACGGCAGTTTCTTTTTTGATACGATCCGTCGAAAAAGGTGTTTTGTCAAAAGATGAAGGTGTCATTAAACTAGAGAAGCTGCAATTGATCGGCAGATACAGCAAACAGATCATGGATGATGCCGCACGGCTCATCGAGGGAGGGTAAGGGATGGCCACAAAAACTTTGAGCATACGAATCGATGATAAAGATTATAAGTTTCTTTCTTCTTTGGCTAAGGAAGAACAGGAAGACATGTCTACGGCTGTGCGCGAACTTGTCGATCTCGGAAGGATCATGCTTGCCGTTGAAAAGTACAAAAAATCCGAAGCATCCCTTGAAAAAGCGTCGCGATTGGCGGGGGTATCGCTTTCTAAGATGATTGACATCCTTGCCGAATACGGAGTGGAATCAAACTTGGAATACGAAGATTATCTCAAGGGGCTGAAGACTCTCCGCAAGCTGTGGCCATGAATATAGTAAATTACGCTGGGAGTTTTTCAACGGCCTTAAAAACCGTAACACCGTGATAAGTTTGGTCGTAGGAGAGGATTTGAAACTCTGACCTTCGGATTGATACATCCATCTATATCCCATGCATTAACCATGGGACTGTTCATCTTGCAATTGAGATCCCTCAAGCTCAACCACTGATGGCTAATAGCTCAGGTGCAAACGCAAAGAATACACTTCCACAGGGCCCCGATCTTGGTTGTATCCAGGATTCTGTAAGTATTGAAAATCGGGTGACAATTGTGCGTATCGGCCGATCTGAACGAGATAATATATTTCAAAAACCTGCTCGGGTTTGTAATTGAGCTTGCCGTCCCCCAGAAGCATGCCGATGCCGCCTGCTGCCAGATAGTCTTTATGCCTAGGTGCCAGACCATTTATTCCGTATGCGATGCCGATACGGTCTTGATTCCTCCCCCAGTGCACTCCGCTCAGCTGAGCTCCAAGGCTTGCATGACGGTCGGACTCCGTGTAGGACCAGGTCTCGTAGTAACCGTCATTCCAGCCAAGGCGCCCGAACATGCCTGTTTCACCTTCGTCCGCAAGCGGTTGCTCGAAATTGAGTCCAAAACCGTACTTTGTACCGCCGGGCTTCTCAACGAGCAGGAGATTGGGTGTTGAGGAGGTGGCACGGCCGAGCTCCAGGGCATCATCGTAGTTTCCCATCCGAGCCTCATTGAAATAGCGGAGCAGACGGACTACGGTCCCCGCATTGTTTGGCTTCAGGGTGAGTTCCAGATTGTAACCCAGTTCACGCGTATTGAAGAAATCATAATCGGCGCCGTTGGCGGTATTCGGTTCCATGAAGACGCCGAAGGCCACTTTCCATCTCTGCTGTACGAGGGCTGTGACAAATCCGTAGCTGTAGCCCCGGGTATCCGATGCATAATCCCAGGCAGTGTTATACAAAAAATCGTAATTGAGGAACTGTGTCCTGTTATTATTGGCGTAGCGGTTCTGGTCAAAATCGTCCGTGAGGGTAAACTTCCCGACTTTTATTTCCCATCTCGCGACTGGTTGGTACCCCGGGAGTTGATCCATCCCCCGCTCCACCTTCTCGGTTTCAGAGGAAAGAGGCACGAAGTACCTCAAATACAGGCGTGCAACATAGGGATCCTTCGGCAGATTCGACG
>DASPSR010000027.1:0-32125 GCA_035623825.1 Nitrospirota bacterium | reverse complement strand
TGCAGGCGATCGTCCAGTACATGTGGCATCATATTATGGTGAAAGGATTGAACTCATCTTCTCTTATGGAGGTGTTTGAGGATATCTCTGTGGAGGAGATGAAACATGCGGAGAAGATCGCGGAGCGTCTCTTCTATTTTGACGTGAAACCTACTACGAAGCCCAACCCCATCGCCGTAGGCGGTACACCGGAGCAGATGCTGAAGGCCGACGTCAAGGCCGAGGAAGAGGCCATCACGCTCTACAAGGACATCATCAGGCAGGCAACAGCGGAAGGCGATGACACCACGCAGCATCTATTCGCAGAGATCCTTGCTGCTGAAGAGCGCCATCACGACACATTTACAACGCTGCTCGGTCAATAAGTTTTATATATTACATAGAGCTCATAAACGATAATGCCCAAGGGAGGTTCGAGTATGAGAAAAACCCTGATCAGTATATTCTTCAGTATCACCTTTATTTCAGCATTGTCCTTGAATGCGCATGCGCAGATGTGTGGCTGCATGGGTGTGGCCGGTGGGAGTATGGGGTGCGGTATGATGGAAAGCATGGACCACAAAGGCATGAGCATGATGCACGGCATGGGCGGGATGATGATGGCCGATGATCATCCCATGTGGAAACAGCTCATGGGTCTCGGCCTCGACGAGAAACAGAAAGAGGCGCTCAAGGCGCTGCACAGTAAGACGATGAAGGACATGACAAAAAAGAGGGCGGACGAGATGATTGCCGGCATCGAGCTCAGGGACCTTCTCGATAAGGACCCGGTGGACATGAAGGCAGTCGAGGCGGCGGCGAAAAAGAGCGAGTCTCTGAGGACGGAAATGTTCCTTGCTCATGTCAGGGTGCATGAAGAGATGAAGTCCATCCTGACGCCGGAGCAGAGGAAGAAGCTTAAAGAGATGATGGAGTCGGACCACGGAACAGGCTGTGGCATGATGGGCGGCGCCGCAGAACATAAGGATATGCCGATGCACGAGCACATGCAGTAAGTAGCCAGAAGAACAGGAGAAAAGGGCCTCCTGAAGACGTGATACTACCCCGCCTCTTGCATCTCGGCGGGGTTTTTTTCAGTGATCCTTTCCTGCCTGCCTTAAAGAAACAACTTTAGATATCGCTTATTCATTCTGGGCTGATGGAAGCCTTCTTTTTTAAATGGAAACTATTGAATTTGGAAACCTGTGAAGCCCTGAATATACATCCTGCTGCAGTATTTCGCTCGATTGATCTGACTTTTGGTGGCACATCACAAAAGAGCTCGAAAAAAGCTCATAGCGACTTAATGCCTTAGCGGTAAAAAAATAAAGCGGTTCTTCAAAAAATGAGAGTTTTGTATAACCTGTATGCGTGATTTAAAATCCAAGGACCGTGCTCACCCTGACCGCCACCCATAAGACCGTTACCGCTTTCAGCGTGTCCTCGTATAACCGTGCTATTCGGTCTCATCGGTCGTCATCATTTCAGCTCGAAGTCAACACGGCTGTTTTTTACGCCTTCTTTTTTCTCACCTGCCAGTTTTTTTGCCTCAACAATGAAGACACGCCCCTGCTCAACCTGTCCAGATTGCAGTAAATAATCTCTGGCCGCCAAAGCCCGATCCCCGGCAAGCGCCCTGAGTTCTTCCTCTGTCACGTTCTGATTGGTAAGCATGAGCTTCTCCATTTCAGGCACAGGAAGGTCTTTGGCCATGCCTATGATGTTTCTGGGCTTGGGAAATTTCTCCGCTTTATAGGCCAGCTTCAGGTACTTGGGATATTCCTCGGGCGTCACGACTGCTGATTCAAAGTCCGGCGCTTCGCCGCCTTTTCTGGCCATCTCCTTGATCTTCTGGGATTTCACTTTGCGAAGCATCAGGGATTGTTTCAGCCCCTCACGGTCCTTATCGAAGTCCACGTGGCCCACGATGTCCATTTCGAGTGCGGGACGTTCGTGCAGAGCCTTCACGAGGGTGTCAAGCTTCTTTTTCATCCCGTCATTCAAGAGGGCGGAGCCATAATCGAATTCAACATGATCGAGCTGTTCACTACTACCAAAGATGGAGCCCAACAAGGCGAAGGGGGCTGTGGCGGCCTTCGTGAGAAGGTTCCCAATGATCTTGAGCACCACGTGGCCCACGCTGAACTTCGGGTCATTCAAATCTCCGGAGACAGGGATATCAAGGTCGATCTGTCCGTTCCGGTCCTTGAGGAGGGCCACGGCCAACCTCACTGGCAGCTTTGTCGCGTCAGGGCTGTCCACTCGGTCGCCGAAGGTGAACTGGTCGAGAAGGATCTTGTTCTTTGCGTCAAGCTTGTTTTTGATGACCAGGTAATCAAGATGGAAGGAGAGCTGCCCCTTTTGGACCGTGTAGCCGGCGTACCGTCCCGAATAAGGACTGATTGACGTCAAGTCCATGTCCTTGAAGTCGATGCGGAGCTCCACATACAGATCATTTCGGAGCGGATTGACCTTGCCTGTGATCTCGAGCGGCGCATAACGGTCATACATTCCCCTTAGCTCGATCTCGCCCATCGAATTCACATCCGACGAGAGGCCGGAGATACGTCCGCCTATCTCTAGCAGGTTCGAGCTGAATCTAGGAGTGATGCTGTTGTCAGTGAAGTTGACCGTCCCGCCCTGAAGCGTGATCTTATCGATTCTGATCGTGGGCGGCTGTATCGGTTTCTGCTCTGCAGCTGCTTCCGTTGTCTGCGGCAGCGGGGAACTGGCCGCTTTTGGCACTGATGCGGCAAATACCTCCTGAAGATTGATGGTCCTGTCCGCGTTGATGATGATGCGCGAATAGAAGTTTGAAAGCGAGATCTCCCGGATGTGAGCGAAGAGCGGTTCGTTTTTGATATCCATCTTGCCCAGATACAGCGAATCCCATTTGAGCAGGTCCTCAGCGTTCCTCTTGTCGAGCAGCGAAAGTTTGTTGACCCAAAGCTTCCCCTTGAATGAAGCGTTCATTCCACCTGAACTTGTCTCGAGGGCCTTCAGATTGCCGGTCACATTCAGCATTCCCGCGGAAAGAATGACCTGCGCCCGTTCCGCCAGGAACGGCTGGAACGGCTTGAGCGGGAACTCCTTGACATTTACCTTGATGCTGGCGGACGGAGGGTTCACGGTGAACGCACCATCGGACGATGCTTTTCCCCTCCGCTCGAAACGCATGGACAACGCGAAGGTGCCCTGTGCTTTCTCTTCGGTCGAGATGTTGTGTGCTTTGAAGTTGATCTCGTCGACGGTCATCCCAAAGGGCTCAGTTAAGCTTCTATCCGATGCACTGACCGTGTAACCATCCACGAGGAAGGAATTGAGCTGTATGGTCCAAGGGGTCGTCTCGGGCGGTGATGTCTTCGTTGTCCTGCCCGGTGGAGATGCCGGCGGCGGAGCGGCCATGAGTGACAAAAGGTTTATGCGGCCATCTGCGGAACGTGAGACCATCACCAATCCCCTCTCGGTCGCGATAGCGCTGATCTCGATCTTTTGTTTCTCAAAATCGAACATTACGTCCTTTACGCTTAGAAGCGGGATGCGCAGGAACTCGTCCTTACCGTCCTGTGTGGCGACCCTCAAGTCCCGAACCCTGGATTCGCCCGCCATTGAAAGCATCGGCGCCCGGTCCGCATATTGGCGATAGATGACTTTTATGTTGATATCCAATTGTCCGGACCGCACCTTGACCTTGAGCCGCGCCGGTGCATAAGCCAGATAGTAAGGGATATTGATATCCGTGAGCCTGATGTCCAAGGAGGTCTCGTGGGAGTCAGCGAAGACCTTGGTATCTCCATGTATATTCAGCGGTGTGCCATTGACCAAAGCGCTGAATGAAGGCTCCACAAAGGATTCGATATAGGAGGGACGGTCAGAGATGAAGGGTATGGTGAGATTTATTTTTGCAATAGCATGTTTAGTTCCCACTGGTCGGTCATCGAATTCGATGCTTCCATCGATGATCTGGATGTTGCTCACGGAAAAGAGAAGAGGTTTACCGGGTTTCTCGGGTTGTTCGGGTTTCTTGGAGAACCTGTCAAGGATATCCGAAAAATTGTACGTATTAGCATCCACCCGGACCAGATTGACATATGGCTTTTCGAGCTTGATCTCGCGGATAACAGGCCCTTTCTTGTAGATGGATGCGATCTTCAGGTCGATAAACAGACCGGTAAAGGACAGGAAGGTCGTCTTGCCGTCACCTTCCTTAATTTCGAATCCCCTGACCCTGGCTACGAGAACATAGGGGTTCAGGCTGACCGATTCGATGCTTACACGGCGGCCGAGCTGGTCGCTGAGCGTTGACACTGCCATCCGTTTTATGTATGGCGGCAGGATAAAAAATCCAGTAATTGAATACAGGAAAAAAAGCGCGAATGCCACAATAATGATTGTCCGGACCTTACGGGTTTTGTCAGGGTCGGAGGAGCCGAAGAGAAGCCTGAAAGGCCTAAAAAGACTTGTAATCTTGGTGTAGTTCATAATGACCCTCAGAATTATATGTATGCTTTTAGTTTATCAAGAAAGAAACGATAAGGCAACCTCAGGTACGAAGAGAGTTTTGTTGTAGTGAAGCGTGAGCATTTGATTCGTAAGGAACTAAAGTCTAATCCAAATAAAATCGCAGTAAAAACAAGGACGCTGATGGCGGTATACACGAAGTGAAAGGTTTCAGTTTATCGCTCCTTTCTCTTAAGAGTATCCTTTTTATTGGATAACCCCTAGAATTTTCTTCCTTAGGATATGCCGCAGCATCCATAATTTATTTTTTTGGCACAAATAATCACTTGTCCAAAGATTATAAAGCGGATAGAGAGCAACCTATTTTATGTACTTAGTTTGTTAAACGCAAATTATACTATTATAATACTAAAGCGGTAATAGTGTATCTCCCTATTTAAAGGGCAACACGGCGAGTGCACATTGCGAATATAAAGTTGCAGAGCATCGCAAATCTAACGCAAGATTAGGGCAGAAAACAGCATGATCAGGATTACTTTGTCCTGTATTATTGCCTCTTCTCACCCTAAGTTGGTTCGTTTGCGCTATTATATATCTATAGTATTTGGTCGAGGGGTTTCACATTACTTTTTCGTTGAACAGATGCGGGATCACAAGGAGATAGGCCATGAATCGTAAACAAATCCTTATTTTGGTTATCGCTTTTGCCGTCTCAGCCCTGATAGTATGGCATGACCTTCCAATTGAGGTTCCAGGGGTGATTGTCAAGATGATAATGCTATTTGTGAAATTATCCATTGTTGCTGCTCTGGCGATTTTTGCCTACATATTCGCGGCTGGCAAGAAGAACTCATCATGAGAAGTTAAGCGGCGTTGAATCGCGAATGGATAGGGCTGCCCCTAACAAGTAACAATCCTCTTTTATTACTAAGCCGATCATAGTCTTCATAGCGCTGCAACAAAAAAAGAAATCAGAGGGTCCTTCCTAAGAACATGGATCTATTTCGAATTATGAAATATCCAGGTACTCGCGAAGTTTTGTTCTGAATTTATGAGCGGCTACACATCAAATATCGTAAAGATTGACATCGCCCTTTTAAGGCGGAAGACATTACCTATTAGCAATCGAAGGAATTTCTAAATAGGTCCTGTTATTTTAGGAACGCGTAAAGCTAAAATCCGGGTCCTAATTCGCGTCGAAGACTCCATAAAAAAAAGAATCTGACCAACCTCCCGTCGAGCGAAGTCCTCTGAAAAGGTCTCATATGACCCTTTTTGAAACCTTCCGGCTTCATATTCTTTTATGCTATAATATCAAAGCACTTACACGATCTCGGTCCCGAATCGATATTGAAGGCATTATCCGGTCATAAAGTCATAACGGCAATGATAAGCGAGGGGAGGAGGGCGGACGACTGCGAACAAATTATGAAAAAAATTATAATAGCGCAGGATATAAGCAGTATTCTTCAGCAGAAGAACAGCTTTCTGCAACGAGCGGACATCAAAGTATTCACTGCTGCTTCGAACGATGAACTTCTGAAGATCCATCGCGATGAGCGCGCCGATCTCATTATTACCCAGCTCGACATGCCTGGTATGGCCACCGAGAAGTTCTGTTCCTTGGTCAGGGGAGATTCGGAACTCGGCGCGGTATCGATAATAATGATCTGCACGAATAACAGCGCAGACATTGAGCTAAGCTCTCGGTGCAGAGCGAATGCCGTAATACTGAGGCCGATAAGTCCCGCCCTGATTTTAGCAAAAGCGCAACAGCTCCTCGACATTACCTGGAGGGAGACCTACCGTGTGCTTATCAGCCTCTCCGTTGACGGGAATACGAATGACACGCCGTTCTTCTGCCGCTCGCAAAATATCAGCACTTCGGGTATGCTCATTGAAACCGATAAAACCATCCCGCATGGAGACCGGGTAATCTGTTCCTTTTTCCTTCCCGAGTCTATACGGATACAAGCGACGGGAGAGATTGTCAGGATCCCCCAACAGGCAACAGGTGCAACGCTCAAACAGTACGGGGTAAAATTTTCTAACCTCACGCATGAAGCCAAGCAAGCCCTAGAAGCTTTTGTCGAAAAGAAAGCTAAAAAAATGCAATCTGGGGGCTCATGACGCATTTGAGCGGCAATGCGACCCCGTGAATCAGGAAGGAGGATACAATAAGAGGATTGAAGCCCGAAACATATGAGCCTGATGCTCGGGCCTGTTCTCTGGCCCTTAATCAAGGCACCCGGTTACGTCTTTCCTTTTTATCAGAATTTCTTCAATCTCTTCCGCTGAGTACATCCTGCCCTTACCCACGCCAGGGCAGTAGGATGCGACTTCCTCTTCCCACACGGTCCTGCTCATATTCTCAGGCCAAAACGGCCACGTGCGGCACTGCCAAGGACGTGCGTCGTATACTGTACAACGGTTATTCTGATAAAAAAAGCAGTCCTTTTCTACATTTTTTATGTGATACCTGCCATCGGTTTTTTGGGCATATCTAGACGTAAAAGTATCCGTAGAAATGCCAAGGTAAGCGGCAAGTCGCTTGCGATCTTTGAAGGATATGTAAACATACTCGTACTTTCCCCTCGTTATGCAGCACTTGCCAGAACCCTGGCACTCAAATTTAATGCCATCCCTATAAAAGCTCTTTTTCATACCTTTATCCATTATCCATGCATTCGGTCTGCAGGTGAATATAGACCATTCAGCATAAATCCCAACACAGCAAAGACCTTATCACACGTAGCATTGAGAGCAGGGCAAGATAACCTTGGAATGCATGTGGTCAGTATAGCTGATATGGGCCTAGAGACCTATGCGGCGGTTGCAGCCCGCCACATTCACTTAAGGGGCTCCTTTGGAATATACAAAAGTGAGCGTCTATTGTAAGTATCATTAACGATATATCCAGCTTTTGGCCTAGTAGTATCATTAACACTACGCTGTGTCAAGCAGCGCCGAGACTTTTTCGCCTTTCACCTTGTATTTTCCCCAATTCTATACTATGATTTTTACGAGAGCAGCGAATTATCGGGCTAGTATTCTGTGGCAATAAACAGCAGGAGGGCGCATGCTCGGGAATGGAAACATATCGCGGAATACCATCGCCATGGTTATGGCCGGGGGCAAGGGAGAACGCCTCAGCCCCATCACGATCGCTAGACCGAAGCCCGCGGTACCCTTCGGCGGGAAATACAAGATCGTCGATTTCGTGCTTAGCAACATGTTCAACTCCGGCATCAAGAGGGCCTATATCCTCACCCAATACCAAGCCTACTCGCTCAACAAGCATATCAAAGAATCGTGGGGGAAGTGGGTCGGGCTCGGCGAATTTTACGATACCATATCGCCAGAAACGACTCACATCGGTGAGCAGTGGTACAAGGGAACTGCCGACGCCATCTATCAGAACCTGCGATTCATCGAGTCTTCGGGCGCCGAATATGTAGTTATCTTCGGTGGGGACCATATTTACAAGATGGATATCTCGCAAATGATGGCATACCACCGCATGGATAAGTCGGATATTACGATCGCCGCGCTCGAGGTTACTCCCGACGAAGCGACGCGGTTCGGTGTCCTGAGTGTCAATGAAGACCTGCAAGTCACCTCGTTCATGGAAAAACCAAAAAAGCCACCCCAGGTCCCTGGACGGGGCACCTGTTTTGCGTCCATGGGAAACTACATTTTTTCCACGACTAAGCTCATCGACGTACTCAAGAAAGGCAAACGCAGGTACGATGACCTCGATTTCGGCAAGCATGTCATCCCTATGATGCTCGAGGGAGGGGATAAGGTCTGTGCCTACAGTTTCTTCGATAACTATGTCCCCGGAATGGAACCAAATGAGAGAGGTTACTGGAAGGATGTCGGGACCATCGATTCCTACTATGAGGCAAACATGGATCTGATCAGCGTGAGCCCCCAGTTGAACCTATACAACTACAGCTGGCCCATCCTGACCAATCAGGGGAACCTACCTCCGGCAAAGACCGTTTTTGATGCCGACGGCCGACGCGGGCAAAACCTCAATTCACTTGTCTGCGGAGGATGCATCACTAGCGGAGCAACGGTTCGGCGGTCGATCCTCGGACCTTCCTGTAAGGTCAATAGCTACGCCCTATTAGAGGATTCAATCCTCTTTGAGAACGTGCGTGTCGGACGGGGGGCAAAGCTCAAGAAAACAATAATCGATGAGAACATCGCCATCCCTGAAGGAATGGAGATCGGCTTTGACCATGAGAGTGACCGGTTGCGAGGGTGCATCGTGACGGAATCGGGAATCGTGGTGGTGACAAAATGAAATCAAATCAACATCTCCCGCCACAATCGCTGTCCGCGTGATATGCTCCTGAAACCCCGGGATGTTTAAAACACCGACTTTTCGAAACTTTGAAAATTCCCTATAGGGCGGTCTACTGCATGTCAACGCCCTGCTGCTAAAGCACGGGGCTTTCAGCTATTACGCACCGCCTCACTTTCGCTCTTTGAGAGCCAGTATTAGTATCAATAGATCACAAGGGTCGATCGATTGACGCGACCCCCGGATTTCCTCCCCTAACATGTTGCCGATGAGTCACTCTAACCACTCATGATCACACTAGTTACTCGCGGAATGCAACAATCCATTGACATCGTTCTCCCGGTTGTGTTATTGATATGAATCGTTCTGCCCCTCGTAATAAACAGTGGGAGACCAATGATCTCATTGATTTTTCAGAGGAATATCACTCTGCCACTTCCGTCTGACGTTGATCGGCGCGCCCATGACCAGCGCATAAGAGATGCCCTGGGGCTTGCCCAATTGGACATTCCTCTCGGTGTCTTGCGAAAGACGTCTTCTCTCCTCTTCGAGGGCAGGACCCTAACGTGTATTGTAGGACGGATCGAGAACGCATACAGGCTGATCGATGTAGGCAAAGAGCGATCTTATTCCATCGCCCTTGACCTTGGAACGACGAACCTTGTCGGGCAGCTCTACGATAATATCTCGCAGAGGGACGTTCTCGTGAAAAGCATCGGGAACCCCCAGGTTGCTTACGGGAGCGATATCATTACCCGCATGCAATATTCAATGACAGATCATGCGGATGATGACGTTGCTCGAGTGCTCAAGGACGGGATAAACGGTCTCATTGAAGCGCTCTGCCGGGAGGCCGGGATAGATGCCCGTGACATTCATGCCATGACCGTGGCGGGAAACACCGTCATGAGCCACTATTTTCTCGGCCTCGATATCAGCACGATTCCTGTAAACCCCTTTGTCCCTGTGGTGAGGACGCCGGGATTCCTGCGCGCATCCGAACTGTCCCTCGCCATGAACCCAGAAGCGATCGTATATGTATTCCCGAACGCGGGCAGCTATGTGGGCGGCGACATCACGGCCGGCATCATCGCCTCGGGCATGTTTCAATCCGAAAAAATTTCCATCCTGATCGATGTCGGCACCAATGCCGAAATCGTGATCGGAAACAGGGAATGGATGATCGTGGGCGCTGGAGCAGCAGGCCCGGCGCTCGAGGAGGGCATATCGAGGATCGGGAAACGGGCGCAGAAGGGGATCATCTACGAGGTCGAGATCCGAGGGAGCGACATTCTATGCAAGACCTTTGATGATGCTACGCCTGAGGGAATCTGCGGTTCCGGCATGGTTAGCCTGCTGTATGAGCTCTACAAGGCGGGGATTATCGACAAGAGTGGGGCGTTAAAACCTGCGGGAAAACAGGTGATTGACTTAGACGGGGAGAAAGCTTTCGCCATTGCCTGCACATGTGAAGACTTTCTGTATATCAAGCAGAGCGAGATCCAGAATTTCATGAAATCCAAGGCCGCCATGTTCACCCTGCTCCTCGTGCTGACCCGGTCCGTCGGCATAGCGTTCAGGGACATCGCGAGCGTCTATGTTTCGGGCGCGCTCGGCACGGGCATCAATGCCGAGAAGGCGGTCGGCATCGGCATGCTTCCCGCGTGGCCCCCGGAAATCGTAAGGCCCCTTGGAAACTCATCGCTCACGGGTGCACGAATGCTGCTTGCCAATGGCGACCTCGCGAGCGCGGCGAGCGAGATCGTTGCCAGGATTACCTATAAGCACATGAACGACGATCCCGAGTTCATGAAGGAGTACCTTGGTGCCGTATTCATACCGCACACCAATCCCGAGCTGTTACGGACGGAGTGATGTGCTCGTCATGATTTTTCTGTGATCCGTCTGAGGCGCGTTGTGGAAAAAAGTTTTTTTTTCACAAGTAGTGACAACCACACGAAGTTGAGAAGGAGTGTAACACTAATGTCCTGATCCACCTGAGAAATATTGGATCGGCATTTCAGCTCTCGTATCAATTTGCTTTGCAGAGGATCAGTATTTCCGGATGACAGTGATACTTAGGTAACGAATGTCCTCGGGAAGCGCTCCAGCCGTTTATTGCACCGCAGATCTGATGACAATTTCCCTTTTATTCCAAATATATATACTGTGCTGGGGGAGCAATTCATTCAACAGTCACGCTTTTCGCAAGATTACGCGGCTGATCAACATCGCAGCCCCTCTGGACGCCGGCATGGTACGCGAGCAGTTGGAGCGGAATGACGTTGACGAAGGGCGTGAACAGCGGATGCGTTGATGGGACCTCGATAATGTCATCAGCCTTGCCTTTCAGCGCTTCGGGAGAATCACTTACCGCAATTACCCGACCCCCCCGGGCCTTTACTTCTTCGATATTGGAAAAGACTTTTTCAAAGAGATCGTTGGAGGGGGCCAGAACAACGACTGGCAAATCCTTGTCGATTAGCGCGATCGGCCCGTGTTTCATCTCTCCAGCCGGGTAACCCTCGGCATGGATATATGATATTTCCTTCAATTTCAAGGCCCCTTCGAGGGCGATGGGATAGTTGATCCCCCGTGCGAGATAGAGAAAATCCTTCGCCTGAATAAGGGTTCTGGCAAGTGCTTTGATCTCGGCGTCTTTATTCAATATCTTTTCTATCAAGCAGGGAATCCCGCTGAGCTGTGACTTTACTGCATCGGCTTCTTTCTCGGTCAGACAGCGCCGTCCGATCGCCACTCCGAAGGCAAGAAGGAAGAGAGCGGCCAGTTGGGATGTAAACGTCTTCGTGGAGGCTACGCCGATCTCCGGACCGGAGCGAGTGTAAAGGACAGAATCAGCCTCTCTCGTGGAAGTGCTTCCCACAACATTGCAGATGGTGAGGGTCCGCGCACCCATGCGTTTTGCTTCGCGCTGAGCCGCAAGGGTATCTGCGGTTTCACCTGATTGCGTGATGGCGACAAAGAGCGTGCCGTGCTCAACAATCGGGTTCCGGTACCGGAATTCCGAAGCGATCTCGACGTTTACCGGGATCCGAGCAATGCTCTCGATGACGTACTTGCCTATCAGCGCTGCATGGTAAGATGTGCCGCAAGACACGATGTGCAGCTTCCGTATGTCTGCTCTCCTCTGAGTATAAACGCCAAGGTCCATGATGAAATGCAGCGGATCATTGATCCTCTCGCCGATGGTATTTCTTATAGCCTCTGGCTGTTCGTAGATCTCCTTATGCATGAAGTGCTCATGACCGCACTTTTCAGCCATGGCAGGCGTCCAGCCGATCTCTACCGTCTTGTCCTTGCATGATATGACCGCGTTTGATTCAAGATGACGAAGGTCAATGTTGTCGCGCGTGAGAGTACACATATGACCGTCTTCCATGAATATGAACTTCCGTGTGTAGGGAAGGATCGCGGGGATATCCGAGGCGAAGTAAAATGCCTCGCTGCCAATTCCGAGAACAAGCGGGCTCCCTTTCCTTAGGGCGAAGAGCGTGTTCGGGCAGCTATCGCTTATGATCCCGAGGGCATAGGTCCCCCGTAACTGCGCGACGGCCACACGGATCGCGTCGCCGATGGCAACACCCTGACGAAGATATTTTGATATCAGCTGCGGCACGACTTCGGTATCGGTCTCTGAGTGAAACCGGTGGCCCTCGTTTTCCAAATGCGATCTTAGCTCGCGATAATTCTCAATAATCCCGTTGTGAACCACAGCAATACCTTCTACCCGATGCGGATGAGCGTTCACGGAAGACGGCGCACCATGCGTGGCCCACCGTGTATGCCCAAGCCCGACCTGTATGGCCGGTGCGGGGTCAGGGAGGATGCTCTGAAGATCTCTGAGCTTGCCTTTTGTTTTATATACTTCTAAACCTCTCCCGTTCTGGAACGCCACCCCCGCCGAGTCATATCCGCGGTATTCAAGCCTCTTTAGTCCTTCCACAAGCATCTGAAGAGAACCGTTTTTACCGACATATCCAACGATCCCGCACATAGGACACAGCCTCCAATGTCTAACTTAAACGCTGAAAATATTATTGTAATCCTGATAATCTCTGAAGATTATTTTTAAATGCTTTGGGCTACGCTGGTTGTTTCGCCATGAAACTCACGTTAAATGAAAGAGCATATCCCCTTATTGTGCATCAGAGCAAGGAAGTGGATGGTGAAGAAAACATTGAATCTAAAACTCAGGGACTTTAAAAAAAATGTGCAGATCTTTCTTTATAAAGACCGCATGTATTCCCGTGACCGCCTCAGCAGATGAAGTTTTATAGTCCAGAACTGATCTGGCGATCACCGGCATCAAGGATTTGCCGCCGGAGAGCGCGAGAGGCTAATCCTGGCTATGCCAGATGTAACTTTCTTGCTCACAGGGGGAAACGAATACCTTGGCTGTCCTTTCTCCTTTGCAATCCTAGAAATGCACAAGAAACTTTTTTACGCGAATATTTTCCCCATATTATCTAATGTACCGTTCACTCCCCGGTGCGGTAAGGATCCCGCCAACCACTGATTTCACCGGCCCTGGCCGACAGCCACGCCATTATGACAGCGTAACAATCATTGAAGGTGTTAACATTGCTCCGGAGCCCGTTTTACCGTGCAATGGCAGTTCCTGTAGTCATTGTCTGATCGTTCGGTAAATCCGAAGCCGTCCCGAATGCCTCAGATGCATTTTCTATCCGGACCAGAGCAGGGAGCGAAGATCCCCTGATGTTCGCAAGTCTGACGCTGAGCGACGTGATTTTCCCGGGAGAGGATCCGGTGCGGTCAAAGGCAAGCGTTGCAATTACTCCACTGCCTTTCACCGGCGTAAGGCGTACGACAGCCATCCGTACCGTGCCTGGCACCTTTGGGTTTATCGCCGTCATGGCCCCCGCAATGAGCGGACCCTCAGTGACGCGGGGATTGGCGAGCGTGGCGGTATCGTACACTACAATGATATCAAGTGCAGCTGCATCCTCGATCCCGATACCTTGGAGGAGAAAGACCCCTTCTCTGGCTTTGGTTATCGTCACTATAGACGTTGCGAAGGCCGGCGAAGGCCGGTACAGCGACAGAAGCAGCACAACGGCAACGCTGATACTTATAGATGTGATAGCCCTTATTCTCATGGTGAAGACTTCTTAATTGATGGCCGCCGTGACCGTCATGGATAATTGACCGGTTAGATCTACAGTCGTGGGCTGTGGATTTTTGTTGAGACCGCTAGCTTTAAAAGTAAGCTGCTGGAAATCGGCTGCAGTTGGATAATAGCCTGCAGCAATGTTGCAGTTCACTTTGCAGAATTCTCCAGGACCGTTAAATCCATTTCCTTGCGGGCTCACGAATACTATGTGCACCTTGCCAGTGGCTGGTGAAAAGGAGCCGGTGTTATAGGTCCCGGGTGCGGCACCATTGGCCGTTCCAACCACGACGCTGGCATCTGTCTGCGGCGGTGTTGTGCTCTTGACCGTTACTCCCGCGGGGAGGGTAATCGTCACGTCATATCCGGCGATGACGGTAGATGCGGGAATCGAGCCGGTAACCGCGGTCGAAAGTGTGAGGACCGCCGTGGTAGGCTGTACCGGCGGCGCGCTGCTGCTTCCACCTCCGCCACCTCCGCCACAGGCTGTAAGAGTAGTCAGTGCAAGAGCGAATATCAGCAAGCTCGATAGGGCTTTCTTTTTCATGTATTTAATCCTCCTGAAATATTTATACGTGCCGTGTAACCACTGACGCATGTAAGCGTTATAAGCCTGACCATACCATGAGACCCTGCCATCATGAACGACTTTTTACCAGCTTGGTAGTCCTGCCGCCTTTCTCAGGATTGCCACGACATCATCTATATCGATCTTCCCATCCGGTTGACGCTGGCCATCTATCAGAGGGGCCACGTCTCCATGGGCAAGATCGGAGGCCGTAGGGGTATCTATTCCGGCAGCGATCCGAAGAGCCATGAGGGCATCGGTTACATCAACTTGAGTCCCCGAACCATCGAGCTTACCATCGGCTATCAGTACGGTAACTGGAAGAGCCGCTGAACTCGATGGTGCGAAGTTCGTGTTCCCACCATATTGCGCAGTTATGTTATGAGGTCCAACTGACAATGCCGAGGTACCGTACGTTGCCGTGCCGCTTGACAAGGTGCCCGTGCCAAGGGTCGTTGCACCGTCCATGAACGTCACCGTCCCTGTTGACGCGGACGGGGTCACCGTTGCCGTGAAGGTGACCGACTCTCCATAGGCCAGCGGGTCGAAAGTTGACGCGATGGTCGTTGACGATGATGTAGTGTTCACGGTCTGGGTGATGGCGGGTGACGTTGTCGTCGCAAAGTTTGTGTCACCACTGTAGGCCACCGTGATCGAGTGCGCGCCCCCGACCAGGGCGGACGTGGTGTAAGCGGCCTTGCCGCCGGACAAAGTGACAGTGCCAAGGGCCGATGCGCCATCATTGAACGTCACCGAACCGGTCGGCGTACCCCCGCTGCTTGTGACAGTAGCCGTGAAGGTGACCGATCCTCCGAATATCGACGGGTTAGAATTGGCGGTCACTAGCGCAGACGTCGGTATCTGATTTACGGCCTCATTGACGCCAGACAGCGTTGTCGATGAGGCGAAGTTCGCATCACCGCCGTAAACCGCCGTGATCGAGTGTGACCCTAAACCAAGAGCGGACGTGGAATAGGTGGCTATCCCGCTGCCGTTAAGCGTTCCCGTGCCAAGGGTCGTTGTTCCCTCCTTGAACGTCACCGAACCAGTTGGAATGCCGGATGTCCCGCTTGCAACAGTGGCCGTAAATGTCACGGAAGCGCCTAATATCGATGGATTTGCAGACGAGATGACGCTTGTTGTTGTCGACGCCGGCGTCACCGTCAGCGTGCCATTCACAAATTTAAAGCTGTAGTTGGTTGACGAAAGACTGCCGACAACCGCATTTATGGGATAGGTGCCCACTGAACTCGCCGTTGTTGCCGTGGTGGACAGTGATGGGGTGCCGGTAAGCACTGTCTGCGGATCCCCATTCACAAACCCGGTGTAACTTGCCGTGAACACCGGGTTAGCAGTGTTATAGGTCTTGCTCGCGTTGTTCGCCGTCACCGTGAGTACTGCCTGATTCACGATCAAATTGCCGGTACCCGAACTTGCCGCGAAGTTGCCCTGTGCGGAATATGATGCGCTTAGGACGTGACTGCCAGCACCCGGGCTGTTGAACGTGAAGGTTGTAGATCCATTAACAAGTCCCGGCCCCGTCAATGGCGTGCCGTCGAGACTCAGTGACACGCTGCCTGTCGGCGTCCCTGACCCTGAGCTTACGGTCACTGTCACGCTGGCTTGTGCGCCATACGTGGCTGTAGCAGGCTGGGTGATCGTCGTTGTGGTCGCTGACCCACCGACGGTCAACTGGCCGGTTGCTGAGCTTGCCGCGAAGTTGCCGTCCGCCAAATACGATGCAGATAAGCTATGGGTACCAAGAGACGGGTTGGTAATTGTGAATGTGTATTGTCCGGTGCCCGTTATTGATCCCGGCATCGGTGTTGTTGCGCCGTCCACATACAAGTAGACGTTGCCCGTGGGGCTGAGAGTCCCCGAACTCACCTTAACGGTCACACTACCGTTTGCGCCATATGCAATCGTAGGCGCGCTGATCGTCGTAGTTGTCGGCGCCGGGTTTACTGTCAATGTGCCGGTAATCGAACTCGCCGCGAAATTGCCCTGCGCAGCATATGATGCGCTTAAGGAATGGCTGCTCACACCCGGGCTGGTGATCGTGAAGGATGCGGAACCGTTGCTCAATGTCAGCGTCGTTGCCGCTCCGCTGTCCACGATTAAGGACACACTACCCGTAACAGCGGGGGAACCAGAGGAGCTCACGGCAACAGTCACGACGCCGTTTGCGTTGTACGTTACCGCAGGAGCGCCGATTGACATCGTTGTCGGAGCCTGGTTCACGGTCTGAGTTGTAACAGGTGACGTTGACGCTACAAAGTTTGTGTCACCACCGTAGGCCGCCGTGATCGAATGTGTTCCCGCATTAAGGGAGGTCGTGGCGTAGGTGGCCGTGCCGCCGGACACAGTGCCTGTGCCAAGGACTGTTGATCCATCCTTGAACGTCACCGAACCGGTCGGCGCGCCTCCGCTGCTTGTGACAGTGGCCGTGAAGGTGACCGAACCGCCGTAAAGCGACGGATTGGGAGTGACTGTGAGAGCCGTCGATGTAGAAGCCTGGTTTACGGTCTGCGTGACGGCAGGTGATGTTGACGTTGAGAAGCTTGTGTCACCACCGTAGACCGCCGTGATCGAGTGCGACCCCAAACCAAGTGTGGTCGTGGCATATGTGGCCATGCCGCCGGACACAGGGCCTGTGCCAAGGACTGTTGATCCATCCAGGAACGTCACTGAACCGGTCGGCGTACCGGCCGTGCTGCTTGTGACAGTGGCCGTGAAGGTGACCGAACCGCCGTAAACCGACGGATTGGGAGTGACTGTGAGAGCCGTCGATGTAGAAGCCTTGTTTACGGTCACAGAAACTGTATTCGATGTCGATGCGGAATCGGTCGCATCTCCGGTGTAGGTAGCTGTAATCGAGTGCGACCCTATACCGAGGGAAGATGTTGCAAAGGCGGCGGTCCCGCTACCGTTAAGCGGTCCCAAGCCAAGGGTCGTTATACCATCCATGAATGTCACTGAACCGGTCGGCGTGCCGGTCGTACCGCTGACGACGGCCGTGAAGGTCACGGATGCGCCGAATATCGGGGTAAGTGACGATGATGATAAAGTTGTGGTTGTTGGCGAGGCCAGAGAAAAAGTAACGGTGCTTCCATCCAACGTAGGATTTTCTAGTACCCCTTTATTGCCGTACGAATCACTGTAACTGATAATGAAGTATACGGTCCCTTGAATGTCACTGGGAGTCATAACATATGATGCCGTCCAGCTTGTGCCGCTGCCGCTTACGGTCGCCGCATTTCCGGGGATATTAAAACCATCCCCGCCTATAGTTGCGGTCGGAGCGCTGATAATACCTGATGCAGTGATGTTCAAGGTGACCGTATTACCGGGTACCGCAATGGTTGTGTTGGTATTGTTCGAGACAATACTGTCCTTTGTCAAAACGGGCAGATCTGGCGATACCTGTCCATCCGAGTTTCCACCAAAACCCACCACGGTCCCATCGCTCTTAAGAACTTCGGTATTGACCTGCCCTGCGGTTACA
The DNA here is from genome assembly GCA_035623825.1 of Nitrospirota bacterium. Lineage (GTDB taxonomy): Bacteria > Nitrospirota > UBA9217 > UBA9217 > UBA9217 > DASPSR01. The sequence continues at coordinate 14,151 of DASPSR010000027.1, read as the reverse complement.
GCGGTCACTCCGGATGCATCTAGTGCCGGTACCATCGACTGCTCGTAATCAAACTGGCGTGATGTTTGTCCGATGCCCCCGGCACCCCAAGCCACCACGGTCTTGTCGGTCTTGATCGCCACTATATGATGATATCCCGCTGCTATGGCGTTCACACTGGATAAGCCGTCAGGCATATTCGATATCTCGCCATCAGTGTCGTCTCCCCAAACCACCACCGTTCCGTCACTTTTGACAGCTGCCGAAAATCGGTAGCCCGCTGCTATGGCTTTCACACCGGATAAGCCCGTAGGCACGATCGATTGTCCCATATCATCCGCGCCAGTCCCTCCGGCTTGTCCGGCGCCCCAGGCAACCACCGTGCCGTCACTCTTGAGAGCTAAAGTATGATTGTATCCTACGGATATGGCAGTTACCCCGGTTAAACCCGTAGGCACATTCGTTTGGCCGTTGCCGTTATATCCCCAGGCAACCACCGTGCCGTTACTCTGTAAGGCTACACTATGGCCATATCCTGCTCCTATGGCAATGACACTGGTAAGGTCTGGCACATTGGTCTGGCCATAAGAATTCCAACCCCAAGCCACCACAGATCCGTCGTTCAACAGCGCGAGGGCATGTTCATATCCGGCAGCTATGGCCTTCACCCCGGATAAGCCCGAGACATCCGTCGTACCACTAGAGTTATCACCCCAACCAACAACCGTTCCGTCACTCTTCAATGCTAATGTATAATGGTATCCTGCGGATATAGCTGTTACACCAGATAAGTTTGCATCCGCTGAGCGCATACCTGCGAAAGTGATCAGACAGATTAATCCGACAATACCGAGGTCCTTAAAAATGCGAGACAGCGTCGATGAGGACTGGATTCTCAGCAAATAGCTGATCAGGCTAGAGATAGTACATGCCCGCAACCTGAAGCTTCTAATAAAATCTAATTTCATAAGCTCCCCCCCGTAAATTACTTAAATTAATTAATTGTTTGTCAAATAATATGAGGCAAGAAATGTGAATAAATAAAAGAGTGCAAACATCGGCTCGTTCCATGCCTTCATCGTATATAACTATCGGATATGCCAAAGGGCTTCGGCACTATCAATTACGTCATTCTGATGATGGTATAAGTAGCTGCATCCAGTTCAAAAAGCCGGCTTATCGAAAGAAAATTGAACCATCATCTCCTTAAATCAGAATTACAAAAAAGAAAGATCTTCTTCTTGGTATTCTCAAGACCATGTCTGTTCCGACGGCACTGATAACCGAAATAATATAAACTTGCAGATCTGGAATCAGTTCGTAAATTTCAAAAGCAAAAAACATGCCGTTGAGGAATAGTGTCACCGGGACTTTTTGAGGGACGAAGCAACATGTATGTGCGATGATGACGAAAAGAGAGAGAAATTATTGAAACTATTGCCCTAATAGATAGCCAGTGAAATTCTTTGTGAAGGGAATGACCGATGAAGGAATAAAGTATTATCGATCTTCTGCTTGGTCAGAATCATCGATTTGTGAAGTTCACAAGCAAGAAAATATGTTTCTTAAGGAAACAATCATAATTCAGAACAGGTTAATTAATATCAGCAATCCTGATTGTGTTTCTAATGGATACAGGATAAAACTTAGGTATTCTTGCATATATGTTTCCTCTAGAAACACCTTATGCATTCTATGGATTAATTTTTTATGAATTGCTTTGAAAACAAGCACCCTTGCAACAGGCATTAAACTTGCTTATTTAATTGCGATATTATGGAAACGATAAAGAAAAAGATACTGATTTTTGATGAGTCTGGATTTTCGCGGATTTGCTCTGCGATTCTTGAAAAAGAGGGATACGGGACGAACGCTATCTGCGATGTCCATCAGGTTGATTCGATAATAAAGGACAACGATTTCGGGCTGGTCATAACGAGCTATCCCTTTGGCGCGTATCTCCTTGAAAAACTGAAGCAGGCGAGGATTCCGACCATCATCCTTTCTGACAACATAAGCAGAGAACTGATGATGACACTTGAGCGTTTCGATAAGTCTTTGTCTCATTGCATGATAAAGCCGCTTGATTACAATAAGTTCAGATCATTAGTCAATCAAAAGATGCGTGGATGCGGAGAAAGCCCAGGACAATAACGAGAGCCCGGAGCGATGTTAAGATAATCGCGCCGGGATAAGGCGGATATTCCCGAGGCTAAACGATCACTATAAGCGTCACCGTACACCAACTCGAGAACGCAAAGAAGGATATATGTACGAAGCATTCTTTAATCTTAAGACAAAACCGTTCGAACTGGTTCCTAATCCTGATTTTCTGTACATGAGCAGGAGCCACAAAAGGGCCATGTATTATCTTTACTACGGTGTAAAAGAAAGAGCCGGATTCATACTTCTGTCCGGGGAAGTGGGATCCGGAAAAACCACCCTGATCAGCGATCTCATAAATCGGATCGATGCAAACATCAACCTTTCGAGGGTGTTCAATACCAAAGTAAATTCCCATCAGCTCATCGCGATGATCAACACTGATTTTGGGCTTGATGTAAAGGGCAAAGATAAGGTCGATATGTTAAATGAACTTAACGATTATCTGATCGAGCAGCATGCCCGAGGAAACAACTCAGTGCTGATCATAGACGAGGCGCAGAACCTGAAGCCCGATCTTCTCGAAGAAATCAGGATGCTGTCGAATCTCGAGACCGATACTGCCAAACTCCTGCAGATCATCCTGGTCGGACAGCCTGAAATTCGCGATCTCCTTGCCCGTCCAGAACTGCGGCAGTTGCGGCAGAGGATTAGTATTAGTTGCCGCATTAATCCTCTGACTAGATTAGAGACCGAGGAGTATATTCTTCATCGGCTCGAGGTCGCAGGCAACCGAGAAGCTGTGATATTCTCCGATGGTTGCATGGATGTCATCTTCAAATACTGCAAAGGCATCCCGCGGTTGGTGAATATCATGTGTGATTATCTCTTACTGACGGCTTTTATCGAAGAGAAGAAAACCGTCGATGCCTCCATGGTAAGAGACATTGTCGAGGACCTCGATTTCGAAAATCTCTACTGGGGTTCCAAGCAGCCTGAGCCTGAGCCGAAGATCACAATCAACCGCTCTGCACTGCTTGAGGCGCTTGGCCTAGGGGAAGAGTAAATCGGCATCAAGATGTTGAGCGGCGACCCCAAAACTCTCGATTTTGATAGAGTGGAAAGGACAATGCTGTGGATCAGTTAGCCGTTGTTCATGAAAGTACGATTTCAGAGACCATGGTGCAGGACCGGAGCGCGATAGCGACAAATCCGAATTGGTATGCCGTCTATGTGAAATCTCGGCATGAATTTGTTGCCTTCTGTGAATTGCAACGGAAAGGCGTTGAGGCTTTTCTACCCTTGGTAAAGAGGATCAGCCATTGGAAAGACCGAAGGAAACTCATTGAATATCCCATTTTCCCGGGATATGTCTTTGTGCAGGTGCCTCCTTATCCTGGCGCGTTTCTCGATGTGCTCAAGACGCGAGGCGTGGTGGCCTTCATCGCCCTGGAGCCGGGCAAACCGACACCCGCGGCTCCTGAAGAGATCGCTTCTCTGAGGCTTCTCATTGAGAGCGGCAAGGATATCGATATCTATCCCCATTTCAAGGAGGGGACAAGGATAAGAGTAAAAAACGGGCCGCTCAAATACGCCGAAGGGGTCCTCACGAAGCGTGAAAATGAATATCTGTTTGTGGTGAACATAGAACTTCTCGGCAGGAGTGTTGCCGTCAAGGTCTCTGTTCATGACATTGAGTCAGTTTGACAACTATAGAGGTTTAGCTGAGAGTTTCACCTGACTGGCCTTCAAGAACGTTCCATGCAGCACATCGTATCTTGAAGTGTGTATCACGCCCCCTTGCAGTTATTCCCTTGTAACTGAGAGGGCGGAGCATTGCAAAAACAAGTCCTCGGCTTTGAAAATTTAACCCAGTGCATATTATTAAGGTCTCCATAACATGAAATCGACGTTGACATTGGTGCTAGGGGATGCGTTGCTGTCAATCTTGGCAGTGCATGCAGCATGCCTTCTGAGATTTGGATCCTTGAGTGAAATTTATCTTGACACTCTAGATGTGCAGCGGCTACTGGTGTTCGCGATGTTCGTCATGTTTTCCTCCTATCTATTAGAGCTTTATGATTCTGATAAACAGCAGAGGAAAAGAGAGATCGCTATCCGCATCCTCATTGCGCTGGTGGTCTCGTTCCTGACACTCACCCCGGTATACTATAGCGTGCCTTCTTTGATGCTCGGGAGGGGGCTGCTTATCTTCTCGCTCGGCTTCTTTGGTCTATTCCAATTTCTGCTACACGCGGGACATTCGCTCCTGATGCATTCTTCCGGCTTTGCACGAAGGGTCCTGGTGCTCGGGACTGGTCCGCTAGCGAAGAAAATCGGTGATCTCATCACTACAACCAACCATCAGCATATACTCAAGGGCTATGTCAATCTGACCGGTGAGTCGGCTCAGGTTCCCCCAGAAGCTATCGTCGGTAACGGAAATGGGCTTGTGGAAACAGTCAGGCAGAAGCAAGCTCACAAGCTCGTGGTGTCCCTCTCTGAACGGAGAGGGTTTTTCCCGGTTCAGGACGTCCTGAACTGCAAATTCAGCGGCATCGAAGTCATCGACGCTCCTTCGTTTTATGAAGAGATGACGGGAAAGCTGCTCATTGAAAATACTACACCGAGCTGGTTCATTTTTTCCAATGGCTTCAGAATGAACGCTTCCAAGAGAGTCCGTAAGAGGATATTCGATATGGTATTTTCGTTTCTGTGCCTGCTTATGGCCATGCCTTTATTGCCTCTGGTGGCGCTTATGATCAAGCTTGACTCCGGGGGCCCTGTTTTTTTCAGACAGGTGCGCGTTGGGGAGCTGGAAAAGACGTTCGTCCTGTATAAGTTCAGGACCATGCGTCAGGACGCCGAGAACAGCACAGGTGCTGTCTGGGCGCAAAAGGATGATCCCCGTGTCACGAGGCTCGGAAAACTGCTTCGAAGGACCAGGATCGACGAACTGCCACAGCTCTTTAATGTGCTCAAGGGTGAGATGAGCTTCATTGGGCCGAGACCTGAACGACCGGAGTTCGTCAGTGAGCTGAAAAAGTGCATTCCCTATTATTCCGAAAGACACTTTCTGAAGCCGGGAGTAACCGGGTGGGCGCAGATACGTTATCCTTATGGCGCATCGGTTGAAGATGCTGTCGAAAAATTGAGACATGATCTTTATTATATAAAGAATGTTTCTTTTTATCTCGATTTGCTGATTTTCATCGAAACAATTAAGGTCATGCTTTTCGGAAGGGGAGCGCGATAGGAGGCAATATGAGAACGTTGGCTAGTTGTATGGTCGCGGTTGTTCTTATCTTTACAATGTACCTGACGGCAATGGCTGGCGGATACATCATCGGCGACGAGGACGTTCTGCAGATATCGGTATGGGGAAACCAGGAACTGAGCGTCACAGTCCCGGTAAGGCCCGACGGGAAGATTTCCGTGCCGCTCCTGGGAGATGTGCAGGCTACGGGGGTCACCCCACAGGAGCTGAAGGTAAAACTCGAACAAGGGTTTTCGAAATTCGTGAAAACTCCCGTGGTGAGCGTTATGGTGACCGCGGTCAACAGCTTCAAGGTATACGTGTTCGGAGAAGGGGTCTCGCGGACACCCACGGTAGGTGCGACGGCCACTGGAGCTTCCTCATCCGGTGTCATAACGCTGAGAAAAAATACAACGCTTATACAACTGCTGGCGCAACTCGGCTCCCTGAAAAACGCCGATTTGAAGAACGCTTATCTACTACGAGGAGGTCAGAAGCTATCCGTTGACTTTTCGCAGCTCGTCGCAAGGGGCGACGTTTCGCAAGATATTGAACTTGCCGCAAACGACGTGATCTATATCCCGGATAATTTCGATCAGCGCATCCGGGTAACGGGAGCCGTGAAGACGCCGGTAATCGTTCCCTTTTCGGAAGGCATGACTGCGCTTGATGCGGTTCTGAGTGCCGGCGGGTTTACGGAATTCGCAAGTCAGAATAGCGTTATTGTGGTAAGAAAGGACGGGACTTCGGTCAAGAACATCGAGGTGAAATTAAAGGATGTTATGAACGGGAACATCAATAGAAACATCTTTCTGCAGCCCGGTGACATCGTCGTGGTTAACAGCAATATATTTTAGGAGGATTCCATGTTAGACGAAAGTTCACAAGATTTTGATATTAAACGATATTTAGGGATCCTCCAGCGCAGGAGATACTTAGCGCTCTCCGTGGCCCTCGTTGTGCTCTCGCTTTTTACGTGGGGAAGTTTTCTCATGTCTAAGACCTATGAGGCAAGCGCCACCGTTTCTATCGATAACGTTGGGATCATCAAGCCGCTCATACAGGGCGTAGGGGTTTCCGTCACGACGGAAGAAAGGCAAAGGGGTATCCGAAACAGGATAACAAGCAGGAGCATCATAGAACGGGTCATTAAGAAACTTGAGCTGGACAAAAACCTGAAGACTCCCAGTCAGGATGATGAGCTGGCAGCAGGCATCCAGAAAAGCCTCCTGGTAACCATGCGCAGCTCCGGGGAGCGGGAGCCCGATCTCTTCACGGTTTCGTACCAGGGAAGCGACCCGAAGGCGGTACGAGACCTGGTCGATACTCTTGTTAAAGAGTTCATAGAGGATAGCGTGCGATTTCAGCGGTCAGACGCCGTGGGCGCTTACGACTTCATCGAAGCGCAGCTCAAGGAATACAAGAGAAAACTGGAGCTTTCCGACAGAACGATCCGGGACTTCAGGGAAAGAAACCCACATATGGTTCCACAGAATGAAACCACGGTCTTAGGAAGAATTGAGAACTTTCAAAACGCCCGCATCGACGGAGAGATCAGGCTTAAGGAATTACAGAGAAAACGGGAAAGTCTTCAAAAACAGCTTTCTGGTGAAAAAGAGCTTACTATTGCATTTATATCCAAGGAAGGTTCGCCGGAGTCACGCTTAAGTTACCTCAATAGCCAGCTCATGATATTGATGACCAAGTATACTGAAGACTATCCCGAAGTCATCAAGGTAAAAAGTGAAATAGAAGAGCTGAAAAGGCAAGTTGAGCAGGCACCGTCACCGGAAAAAAATCTTAATGCGGGCGCGGAGACGAGGGCCCTTAACCCGGTATACCGACAAATAAAAGAGGAGTTGCAAAAGACCGAAACAGAAATCGAGTCTTTGAGCGCGAGGATGGACGAGCTGGCGAAGCAACAGGATGTGGGACGCAAAATCCTTGGACAAATGCCAAAGGAGCAGGAGGAGTGGTCGAGGCTACAACGAGACCGGAACGTATATCAGAAGATATATGATGATCTCTTGCAAAAACTGGAGAATGCACGGGTATCGATGAACATGGAGCTTGCAGATAAAAGCACAACGTACCGAGTGGTGGATACGCCGCTGCTTCCTCGCATCCCCGTCAAGCCGAACAGGATCATTCTTATCTTCGCAGGCCTTGCGGTCGGTATTGCCGCTGGAGTGGGTGCCGCTGTGGGTCTGGATTATTTCGATTATTCGTTCAAGGATGAGGATACTCTCCGGGAAGGGTTGAGCCTGCCCGTCCTGGCAGCTGTGCCTTCTGTTGTCACCGAGGCGGATGTCCGCGCGGAAGCCATGCTTGACAAAAAGGTATTTACCGCTACCATAGCCTACCTTTCGCTCATAGGACTCGTGCTTGTCGCAGAAGTACTCTACAGGTTGGGGTTCACAGGTCTGCATTTTTAACGGAGGACAGTGATGAGCAGGATAGAACGAGCACTCGAAAAAGCGTTAAAGTTGAGAAAGCCTGAGGCAGCATACGGCCGTGGTGCTTATTGGCCCACCACCTATAACAAGTGCGACCCGTCTGTCTTTGAGGTCAGCGAGGGGGGGGTCGATCCAGCCTCCGTTGACCGGCATATTGTCAGCATAACAGATCCCTACTCTTCCGCAGCGGAGGAATACCGGAAACTTCGGGCGAAGATCTTTCAAGTTACCGAGAAGGATTTTCTGAATACCCTCATGGTGACAAGCAGCCAGGCCGGCGAGGGGAAGACCGTGACCGCGATCAATCTCGCTGTTGCCATCGCCCACGAGATCGATCATACAGTCCTTCTCATCGATGCGGATTTGAGGAAACCAAGTGTCCATAGATATCTCGGCTTGAACCAGCCATACGGGCTGAGCGACTATCTGCAACATCGTAACGACCTGTCCCTCTCCGACATCCTGATCAAAACGGGAATTGGGAAGCTTGTCGTTCTGCCCGCGGGCAGCCAGGTGGAGAACCCGGCAGTACTTATCTCCTCGGACCGGATGAGATCCCTGATACGAGAGATAAAGCACCGGTATCGGGACAGATACATTATTTTTGACTCATCCCCGGTGCTCATGACTGCTGACTCCCTGTCGCTCTGCGACTACATGGATGGCATAATCTTCGTCGTCCATGCAGCTAGGACACCCAAGAAAGCCGTGACACAGGCCATTTCTTCCATAAAGGGGTACAACATCCTCGGCACCGTATTCAATGATGTACCAAAGTACCTTGCAAAGAACCTCTATCCCTACTATTACCATTCAGAGTCCCAGAGGAACGTAAAACAGTTAGGCCACACTCATGGCGAACATGCTGCAAAAGCGCTGGAGTATGCCAATGAAGGAAACGATGTAAAAGCGCTGGACGATACTGACGGCGAAGATACGTCAAAAGCCTCAGACCATGCAGACGGCGGGAATAATGGCGCGAACCCGGAGAACTCGTAATCTAACAATCATCATGGTGGTCTCCTTACGCCCCGTCTTTTGGTTTCTTATAGGGCTGGCTTTATCGTTCACTGTTTGGCCTGGCGATGCGGTGTCGGCGGATATCAAGGCTCTACCGTCCATCGCGGTGAGCGAAGAATACAATGATAATGTCTTTCTTACGAGATACAACAAAGTAGACGATTACATCACCAGCGTTATTCCGGCTTTCACTCTCGATTATAAAACACCTCTCTGGACCTGGCATCTCGACCTGGCCTACGATTTTCGGTATTATGCGAAACGTTCCGAGACAGGTGACTCTACGATTCTGGCCAATCTTAATAACCATACAGAGCTGGTAAAGAATTTATTCTTCATCGATATTCTGGATACTTTCACGAGGGCTTCGCTCGATACCGCGAGAGATTGGACCACGGAAAGCACGTTTGTAAATGTGACCCGGGAGAATATCTTTACTTTTAACCCCTACCTGGTTATGAGGTCCGAATCCCGCTATACGCCAATTCTTGGGTATAAATATGTAAACACGTGGTATAAAGACCCTACCGCCATTGGCACGGTCGATAATATCGGTTATGCCGAGATGATAACGGATCTTTCATCGAAAGTGACTTTCACTACGGGAGTACGGTTTACGCAGGATACAAATGACGTTCAGAATTATGATCAGACCGTCGTTTATGCCGGTCCGAAATACACCTATGCACAAAACTCATTCGTATATTTGCTGATCGGGGAAAGCTTCCTGAATTGGACTAGCGGAGTTCCCACGGGCATTTTCACATACCAGTGTTGTTACACAACCAATCATGTGATCTGGGACACAGGCATAACCCATCGCTATTCTACGGTCACTGTTGCGTACCAGATGAAGTCCGACTATATCCATGATCCTACCCGTGTCCTGAGAAGAGAGGACCTATATGTTGGAACCGTCTCAAAGACGGACCCACGGACCACCTATCAGGTTTCAGTAGGTTACTACGAGTACCGAAACGCTCAGACGAATCATCTTGAGAACACTACTTACGGTCTGACCGGTTTCTTGACCCATGTATTGTCACCAACCCTAACGTTCCACATCGTGGAAAGTATCGAGCGGCTGGAGGATTATACTGTAAGTCCATATACAGTCATATCCCTCTGGCACACCGGCGTTAGCTTTGACCGAATTATACGGCCAGATCTTACTCTGAATCTGGAATATGAGTTCACGAATTCCTATTGTCCCGAAAATTACTCCGACAATTATATCAACAACAGATTCATCGTAGGACTCAGTAAGCGGTTCTGATGTGCCATGATCGTGCTTGTCTCCTGGACAGACTAGAAGGCAATTAGTAACCACCCAGAACAAGCGGAGAAGAATAATATGAAAAAGCTGACCTTTATCACTCTCGTATTAATTCAAACAGGGGCATTGTTGCTCACCGCATGCGGCCGCCTGGGTCCCGTTCCGCCTCCTGATAAGACACCGCCAAGCGTGACCACGGTCAGCCCCTCCGATGGGACTGCAGACTTTCCTATCACGGGTACGATCACGTTAACGTTCAGCAAAGTTATGGACGCTTCTACCATCAACGAGTCTTCGGTGCCCATAATATCAGATACCGACAGCAACACCGTTGCAGGCTCATATAGCACCGTAGGCGCTGTTACCGTTTTCACGCCGTCACAAAATCTGAACCCGCATACAAGATATAAGATCGGGGTCAGCACCGACGTAACGGACTCATATGGCATCCCCATGGCCACTGCCCAGATTTTCTATTTTACGACACAATCATTTCCGCCGCCACGAGTAGTAGATATCCAGCCTGCCGACCGATCAAAAAATGCAAGCCTCAGGACAGCGATCTCCATCTTGTTCAGTAAACCGATGGACCCGGATACGATCTGGACGAGTAATATTTCGCTCAGTAACGCTGCCGGAGGCTACTATGGAAGTGTTGAGTATAATCAGACATTAAACGCGGCCACATTTTATCCTGATAACGATTTTGCCAGCAACACTAATTATGTCCTCACAATCTCGACAGGCGTGACCGATACAACCGGGGCCCCGATGGCGAGCCCCTTTGTATCGAATTTCCAGACTGGAGCGTCTTATAACACCACAGCGCCGACTGTCGCACCGCTCGTCCCAAATAACAACGCTACAAATGTATCGGTTAATACACCAATCAGTGCCACATTCAGCGAACCGATGGACCTGGTCACCATAACCCCTACTCATTTTATCGTGAGCCAAGGAACAACCACGATCCCGGGCGATATCAAGAGTTACGGGAACACCGTTGTTTTTACGCCGGCCAGTCCTCTCGCGCATTCGACTACCTACGTTGTAACAATCAAAGGGTATTCACTTACTGATTACGGCGTGCAGGACCTGGCAGGCAACTACATGGCAATTGATTCCACCTGGCAGTTCACGACAGGGCCGCAATCCGCGGATATCGTACCGCTGTCCGTGCTGGCCATGTGGCCCACCTCGAATCAAAATAATGTGTCGGTCTATAAACAGGTTGTCGCCCTCTTCAGTGAATCAATGCTCGCAAGCTCGATCACCCCGACCACGTTCGTACTTGTAGCTCAGAACGATCCAAATAAAGTACCGCTCCCCGGGGAAGTTAAAACCAATGGAGCCGCGGTTATCTTCATACCCTCACAGGACTTGTCATATGCCACCCCCTACACTGCTACGATAATTTCTACGACAACTCCTACGACGACTCTGGGGGCCACTGATGTCGCTGGAAAAGCGCTCCCCAACAACAGTACCTGGAACTTTACGACCGAAGCGCCGGCGAGCTTCACCATCACAGCCAGCGCGGGCCCAGGAGGCACCATCACGCCCTCCGGAGCACTGAATGAGAACCTCAATTCAAGCCCAACTTTCACGATCACCCCGAATGCCGGCTATTCCGTCGACGATGTGCTGGTGGATGGTGTTTCGCAGGGTCCAATAACTTCTTATACGTTCAGCGGGGTGACATCCGATCATACGATCAGCGCAAGTTTCCTCATGGCTATCACGGCGACCGCGGGTACGAACGGGAGCATCAGCCCTTCCGGAACGGTTTTGGTGAGCTACAACACAACGCAGGTTTTCACAATTACCCCGAATCTCAACTATCATATCAACACAGTGGGCGGCACCTGCGGCGGAACCCTTGTCGGGACAACCTATACAACGAACGCGATAACTCAGAACTGCACGGTACAAGCGAGCTTCTCAGCCAACCCTGTCATCACGGTAAACCCGGCCACGAACGGCACCATCACCCCCTCCGGATCAGTAACTGTAGCTTATGGAGGATCACAGACGTTCACGTTCACGCCGAATGCCGGCTACTATCTTACCGGCGTTTCGGTGGACGGTGTCGCGGTAACGCCGCTGCCTACTTCGGGCTACACGTTCACCAACGTCATAGCCAACCACACGATATCGACGACATTTGCGGCCAACCCCGTCATCACGGCAAGCGCGGGCGCGAACGGGACCATCACCCCGTCGGGTTCAGTATCGGTTACTTATGGTGCGAACCAGACGTTCACGTTCACGCCGGCGACCGGATACTATGTTTCGGCAGTGACGGTCGATGGTGTTAACGTAGGCTTGCCTAACTCGTATACATTTTATACTGTAACGGCAAACCACACCATAGCCGTAGCCTTTGCACAGGGGAGCTACACCATTACGGCGACGGCAGGCGCAGGAGGCACACTCCAATCAGGAGGAACTATTGTATCCTCCAGCTCATCTGAGCAATTTCTGGTGAGCTATGGCGGAAGCCGCTCATTCACGATCACGCCGAATGCCGGCTACGCCATTGTCAGCGTGCTTGTTGACGGCGTTTCGCAGGGAGCGGTTACCTCCTACACGTTCACCAACGTCATAGCCAACCACACAATATCGGCGACATTTGCGCTCAACCCAGTCATCACGGCGAGCGCAGGCGCGGGAGGCAGCATAAGCCCCTCGGGTTCGGTGTCGGTGACTTCTGGTGCAAGCCAGACATTCACGATCACGCCAAATGCCGGCTATTCCATCACCAGCGTTCTGGTGGACGGAGTTTCGCAGGGAGCGGTGACCTCCTACACGTTCACCAATGTGACCGCCAACCATACGATCAGCGCGACATTCACGCTCAGCACCAATACTATCACGGCGAGCGCGGGCGCGAACGGGACCATCACCCCGTCGGGTTCGGTATCGGTTGCTTATGGTGCAAACCAGACGTTCACGTTCACGCCGGTGACCGGATACTATGTTTCGGCAGTGATAGTCGATGGTGCTAATGTAGGAGCTCCCACCTCGTATACTTTCTATAATGTAACAGCCGGTCATAGCATATCAGTAGCCTTCCTGCAAGGCACAAACATTATTACGGCGACGGCAGGCGCAGGAGGCACGCTCCAATCAGGAGGCACCATTGTGTCCTCGGGCACATCTCAGCAGTTTCTGGTGAGTTATGGCGGGAGCCTTTCGTTTACGATCACGCCGAATACCGGCTACTCCATTGCCAGCGTCCTGGTGGACGGCGTTTCGCAAGGAGCGATAACGTCGTATACATTTAGCAGTGTGACGGCTGCCCACACCATATCGGCGACATTCGCGATCAACACCTTTACCATCACGGCGAGTGCGGGAACGGGAGGCGGCATCAGCCCATCGGGAGCAGTGGCGGTGAATTACGGTGCAAGCCAGACGTTCACGATCACGCCGAATACCGCCTACTCCATTGTCAGCGTGCTCGTTGACGGGGTTTCGCAAGGAGCGGTATCGTCGTATACATTTAGCAGTGTAACGGCTGCCCACACCATATCGGCGACATTCGGACTTAACCCCACCATCACGGCGAGTGCGGGAGCGAACGGCGGTATCAGCCCATCGGGAGCAGTGGTAGTGAATTACGGTGCAAACCAGACGTTCACGATCACGCCGAATACCGGCTACTCCATAGCCAGCGTTCTGGTGGACGGGGTTTCGCAAGGAGCGATAACGTCGTATACATTTAGCAGTGTAACGGCTGCCCACACCATATCGGCGACATTCGGACTTAACCCCACCATCACGGCGAGTGCGGGAACGGGAGGCGGCATCAGCCCGTCGGGAGCAGTTGCGGTGAATTACAATGCAAGCCAGACGTTCACGATCACGCCGACTACCGGCTATTCCATTGCCGATGTCCAGGTAGACGGGGTTTCGATTGGCGCCCAGACCTCTTATACGTTCACACTTGTAACGACTGCCCACACGATATCGGCGACATTCGCGATCAACACCTTTACCATCACGGCTAGTGCGGGAGCGAACGGTAGCATCAGCCCATCGGGAGCAGTTGCGGTGAA
>DASPSR010000017.1:0-3799 GCA_035623825.1 Nitrospirota bacterium | reverse complement strand
GATACGCTCGCCAGGATCTCCTGCACCTTCCCTCCCAGCAGCTTCAGTTCTGCTATATCGTAGCCGGAGATGCGTACCTCTATAGGAGCCTCCATCTGGGCTCCCTGCTGGAGCTCCTTCACGATCACCATCGCCTCCGGCGCCAAAGCGGCCAACGACGGGCGCAGCTCCTTCACCAGCCGGTCGGTATCCGCCACCGACCCGGTGTTGACGATGAACTGGCCGTAGGCGCCGTCAGGTTGCTGAGGGTTTACGTTGTAGTAGAATCTCGGAGCGCTCTGCCCGACGAAGGCAGCATAGTGGGCGACCCCTTTCCTGGAGGCAAGTTCTTTTTCGATCCGACTCATGACGGCGTCGGTGGCCTCAATCCGCGTTCCCTGCGGCATCCACACATCGATCACGAACTGGTTGCGCTCGGCGGAAGGGAAGAACTGCTGCGGCACGAATGCAAAGAGCATCACCCCGGAGGCAAACGCACACCCCCCGAGGGTCAAGGCCAGCCACTTTCTTTTCATAAAGATGTTGATCAACATCCCGTATATCCCCTGGAGCCGGTCAAGCAGGGTCGCCTTCTCCTTGACGTTGGTCGCTTCGCCACCGTGCTCATGCAGCCCCTTCTTGATGAAGAATCTGCACAGCATTGGGGTGAGCATGACGGCCACGATAAAGGAAGTAGCCAATGCAATGGCTACCGTTATCGGGAGCGCCATGATAAACTCGCCGACAGATCCGGTCAGGATCAGGAGCGGCAGGAAGGAGGAGATGATCGTTATGGTCGCAGTAAGCACCGGCACCAGGATTTCCGTGGCGCATCTCCAGGCTGCCTCACTCAGTGGCACCTTCCGGTCCAGGAGCTCGACGTAGTTGTCTGTTATCACTATGGCGTCGTCGACCACGATGCCAAGCACCATTATAAGGCCTGCGATGGAAACCTGGTGCAGGGATAGCCCGATCGCATCCATGGCTCCGAGGGTGCCGCACAACGTTACCGGTATGGCGAGAGCCGCGATGACAGCGACCCGAATGGGCAGGAGCAAGATGGTCACTAGAATGACCGAACCAATAGCCAGCAGGAACTCGTGAGTCAGCTTCGTAAGCCGTTCCCTGACTACCTCCGGCTGGTTGGCGACCATGTCCAGTTGAACGTCGGGGGGAAGGAGTACCTTGAGGCGCTCGAATACTTTCTCCAGTTGGTCTCCGAGTTCGACGATGTTTTTCCCCTTTTGCATCTCCACGGACAGAAGCAGGCACGGGTCGCCGTCGTAGCGCACCATGAACGTCGGGTCCTGATAGCGGCGCTCCACGTTGGCGAAATCCTTGATGTATACCGGGTGGCCGTCCTTGGAAACGTCGACGAGCACGTTCCGTACTTGATTTACGGTGTTGAAGACCCCGGTGGTCCTGATGGGGATCTTCGACCGGACGTCTTCGAAATGTCCTGCGCTCTGGATGACGTTTCGCTGCGTCAGGGCATTAATCACCTGGCGCGGGTCAGCGAAATACTGCGACATCCTCTCGAGGCTGCCGGTGATCCAGATTTCCTCTCCCTGCGTTCCGTAGGTCACGATTTTTCCCACGTTGCGGACCGTGCGCATCTCGTCGTGAATCTTGTCCGCGAAATCGCGCAACTCGCGGTATCCGTACCGTTTGCCGCGGACGGCTATCAGCATCGCTACCGTATCGCCAAAATCGGAATCTACCACCGGACCCATGACTCCAGAAGGGAGTTCGGTGTTTCGAACCAGGTTCATCTCGTGGCGCAGCTTCGCCCAGAACTGGTCGGAATTCTTTACGTTGTCCTCCAGTTCGACGTTGATGATAACGAGGCCGGGGCGGCTCGTCGAATAGGTCTTTTCCTTTCGCACCTCGGGGAACTTGAAAATGTGCTTTTCCAGGGTTTTCGTTACCTGTTTTTCCACCTGCTCGGAGGTCGCTCCCGGGTACATCGCAGCCACCAGCCCGGTCCTGATGGTAATCGTCGGGTCTTCCGTCCGCTGCATTTTCAGGAAGGCATGAATGCCGACCATGACGACCATTGCCGTCAATATCAGCGTTACGGATGGGTAGCGGAGTGAAAACTTTATCGGGTTCATTTTTGCGCTCCTCCCACGAAAGTCACTTCTGACCGCTCTGTTGCTCTGTAGCTGATACTACAGAACCGTCCCTGAGGTTCGTCTGTCCTGCCACCACGATCCATTCGTCACCGGTAAGCCCGACTCTTATTTGCACGTCTTTTTCGCGAAGTGCGCCGATTTCAACGTACTTGGTGTACACACGCTTCTGATCGGGATAGTAGACGTAGACTATCGTGGCGCCCTGTGGATCGCGTACGATCGATTCTATTGGCACGGTGAGGATCCTGACAACTTTATCTCCTCGAATTCGTGCTTCTGCAACCATGCCTATCCGGAGAATGTGCTTCGGGTTCGGAATGCTGATGCGCGTCATAAAAGTCCGAGTGCCGGGATCAGCAGAAACATTCACGAGACGCACGACGCCCTTGAATGACTCCCCCGGCAATGCCGGCACCGTAATATCAGCCTTCTGTCCGTCACGAACGATATGCACGTCGGTCTCAGGCACTCCGACATTGATCTCTACGGTATCAAGTCTGACGATTTCGAAGACCGCCCGCCCCGGGCTTGCCGTTTCCCCGGGCTCGATGGACCGTTTTGATATAAATCCATTGACCGGCGAGTGAAGCTCTGCGTCTGTAAGGTGTTTCCGGGACAATTTTTCGGAGGCTACAGCCTGCTCGTACTGTTGTCTGGAAGATTCATAGGCGGACTTGAATTTTTCATAATCGTTCGGAGCCAGGCTCTTTGAGTCATAAAGCATTTTCATCCGTCGATGCTCATCCTCAGCACGTTCAAACGCTATCCGGGCCGAGTCAGCTTGCTTCGTGGCCATTGTAAGCTCAAGCTGGTAATCGGTCGGATCAATGGAGGCTAACAGCTGATCTTTCCTGACATAATCTCCTTCCCGCGGGATAACTTGTATTACCTTGCCGGATACGAGGAAAGACACATCGGAAGGTGCCTCAGGAGAATTAACGGTACCGCTGACCGCCACTTCCTCATGATCCCCTATGGGATGCGCTTTGCCAATTTTGACAGTTATTGGCGTACCGACTGCCTGTTCGGCTTTTTTGCCCGATGAACACGCCAGAAGCGTCATGACCGACAAACCTGCCACAATGATAGCTATTGGTTTCATAATTTTTCCTCGCTGCTATATGCTAAATTTAATATTTGAAACCCTGTTAGTGCGGATTTCAAGAATGCTCATGGCAACCTTCTTGATGATTGTGCCGGCACTGTTTTTGTTTGGCCTATTCTATGAACGTGACCTCGTCTGATTAAAAAGTACAAATTTTTCAGCATGTTATATGCTTCTGGCGATATTTATTATGAAAAACAAAGGGGGACCACGAATGAGCTTCTTAGTAACTTTTCCACCCTATTTAGCGGCATTTTGAAAGTGGCACGCCGGATAATTCCGCCGCAAACTGGTTAGATAGGTTTAGAATTCAGTATATCACATCCATATTTCGGTTATGCAGCCAAGCACCGCTGTCATCATATCGGGCGCCGGAACGGCATCGGCCAGGCGATCTTTGAGCCGCTTTACCGTCTTTGTCAGCCGCTCGTCAGAGACTGGTTTCAACAGATAATCGATCGCGTTCTGCTCAAACGCCTCGATCGCGTACGTGTCATACGCGGTGACGAAGACGAACAGGCAACGGCCGGCAGCCTGGCGGACGACATCGATCCCCGTCATTCCCGGCATCTGGATGTCC
>DASPSR010000014.1:0-26009 GCA_035623825.1 Nitrospirota bacterium | reverse complement strand
CCGAGAGGAAGCCTCGACCGGACATAGGCGACGAGGCTCAGCAGGAAAAAAAGCGTCGCTAGCGAGGCGAAGCGCTGGGCAATGTATGTTACAGCCTGGGTCTGTATCGGATGGCAGGCGAAGAGCAGGGCTGTGAAAAGGGCTATCTGCTTCGCATACCGCATCAACGAAGACCTTTGCAGGATCGGGGTCCGGAAGCTCAGAGCTACGAGTGCGTATACGAGGAACGCATTCATGATATGAATAACGAGGTTGACGATATGGTAACCGGCAACGTCAGTACCATGGAGCCAGTAGTTGAGGGCAAACGTAAAGAATCCTACGGCACGCTGCAGCATTAGGGGATTTGGGAACTGGTGTATGTCCCTGACAAAGGGGACCTCGCTGATGCTGCGCGGGTCATCGAACTGGAATGGCACATGAAAGGTGTTGGAATAGGCGGCAAGGGTGAGCATGATTATCAGGGCGACATGGACAAGAGGGTTCCTGCCATATTTCAGCCATCGAGAATCAACGTGCTGGTCATTGTTCCGCGGTTTGCTCTTCATATCGCCGGTGCGGCTCCTCCGAGGCATGGTCAAAATTCGCTTTGCAGGGTGAAAAAGCCCTCTCTTGGGGTTTCATTTTCCCAGATCCGCGGTCGGCGGCGCCTCTCCCGCGAGAATCCTGCCGGCAGTCAGTGCCGCCACATAGTACGACATCGGGATGAAGGTCAGGATGTTCCGGTTGACCGCTGTCAGGTTCAGGACCCACCGATACGTTTCCGAGCCCAGATACAGCACAAGAAACATCGCCATGACGGAGAGCAACGCCGCATAAAGATATACAAGGTTGGATGCCACGATCCTCCGGTATCCGGCGATGACCAACAGCGTCAGGAACAAAAAGATCAGGTTGAAATTCGCCGAGAACAGGACCTGCTCTGCTATGACCGGAAGGACCTGGAAATGAATCCCCTTTGCGATGGTTGTGCCCAGCTGCCCGACCTCGCCGTAGCTTACCGGGACGTTGATGCTGTGCAAAAAGACATACCACGGCACGGTGACGAGAGCAGGGGGAGCGAAAAACACCATGGCCTGCTTGACCGGAATCTTTTTCACCAGACAATAGAGCCCCAGAGATGCGGAGAAGGCCGCTGCAAAGAACAGGCCCTCCATCTTCGTCCATACGCACAACGCTGCAAAGGTGCCCATGAGCACGAGCAGACCTCTGGCACGGCCGACACGTCCGCTCCCAAGGGCGTCGATGGTATCCCAGAAGGAGACCATGGCGCAGAGGGCGTAGAAGCTCAATGGCAGGTCCGCATATGCGACGAGCGCGTGATAGGTGAGCAGCGGAACGGTCGAAAGGAAGAAGGAGGCAAGAATCGCAATCATCAGGGATGTTTTCTTTCGGAGAGTAAGGAAAAGCAGGCCGATCATGCATATGAAAAACAGTGAATTCCATATCTTCATGTACACTTCATTGGCTTCCCCGATGCAGAGAGAAACCCAGACCTGCATGAGGGGGACATTCAGGGGATATCGCGGCACTTTCAGATAGCCCGCTCCAAAAAAATGCTCATTCCCGGAATCAAGAGCGAGACCTTTCTCGTAAAAAAAGAATTTAGCGCCTGAACTCCACTGTTCCCAGCTGTCCGACGTGTGTTCCGGCAGGGTAAAACCCTCGTACAGAACGAACAGGACCTTTGCGATGACCCATGCGGTGAGGACAAGGATCACGATCCGTTCCAGGTGCTTCGCTGACGCAAACGACGAATCAGAACCTGCAGCCGCAGGTCCGAAAAGCCGCCGCCAAGGTGTTCCTGACCGGTAAAGGAGATACCCGAGAAGAATCGCCGTTGCGATCTGCAGGCTTGCGATAACCGAACTGCTCAAAGGTATCCGGACAAGCCCGAGAAGGAACGTTTCGAATGTGATCATCCCGGTGCCGATGCCGAAGCCGAGGACGAGCCGCTCCAAGGCGCCCGGACCGGCTTCTGAACCGGTGCACCAGGTGACGAACAGGAACCCGGTCGTGGCTGGCACCGCCAAAGCATATGCGAGCATCATGATCGTCATGGATGGCCGCCCTCCGAGGATCTGTAGAGAAAACCTTCTTTGCCAAGGGACGTTACCAGCTCTATATCCCGAGCCACGATCTCGTGGTTTCTCGACAGTGATTTTTTGGCCGGATCGTAGGAAACAGCGGGGTCCTTGAAGACGGCTATGTACCGAGCGGTTTCGGACACCTTCACGGGAAGGAGATAGTATCTGACCTTGCCCTCGAGAATCCCCGCCTTGCCCTGAAGGGTCCCGGCGTAAATCCTTACTGTCGCGCCGGGAGGGACGATTCTTTTCAGGCTTTGCGCGAAATCGTATGCTCCCGTGCCGTCCACTCGGGATATCCGTTCATCAACGCTTCTCTGACCCAGCGATGACCCGTCCGCTCTCCACTGCATGTACCAGCCATAATCCATCCGGAAGGCGAACAGCAGCCCTGCCACCACGCATGCCAGGATGAGGGATTTCACGACCGACTGCCTGGCAACCGGCCTGTGCAGGGCGACCATACAGAGCGCGACGACCAGGAGAAGGACATACAGCGGTGCCACGAACGGATAATCCCCGATCAGAGGTGTTTCGATGAAATTGACGGTTGAGGGGCTTGCAAACGGTACGCTCCAGAACTCTCCCCAATAGACTGCAATGAGCTGAACGGGCGATGGTTCATAGATCTTGACGTAGTCAATGTAGACACGGTCAACGCCGCCGAACGAGAATGCGATAGCGTCAATGGGGGATCCGGTCTTGTTGTCCTTCTGGATGTTGATGCGGTAGACATGGTACGTATCGGGCAGACCCAGGGTGAATTCCTCGTCCCAACTTCTGGCATCCCGTGTCTTCACGATGAGATACCCGCGCAGATAGGTTTCAGGGGCCTTGAGCCTGAACTCTGCATACGAAAGCCCGGGAGAAATATTGAGATTCTGAGGTGAAACAAACCAGAACGGTTCATCCCGCCGGACCAGGGAAAAGCCGGCTGCTGTGACCTCGGGTGACGCGTTGAGAGCCTTCCAGTGCAATGCATCAGCGCCCCTGTCAAAACTCCACACGTACTCTTCTGCACGGCCTGTACCACAGGACAGGAGGAGCAGGCAGAGGGCAATAAGTGTCGTTACTCGACTATTCATAGTTCCCGGTTGCGGCCGCCGCAATTCATCCCACCAGATATCGCTCCTGGAGGCGGCATCATTTGATACTGCGATCACTTCGTAATTCTTTGTACGCGTTCTCCAGATAGGAACGGACGCCGGCGTGTCCGGGATCGATGCGAAGTGCAGTCTGGAATTCCCGTATGGCGTCTTCGGGATGCCCCTGGCGGACGTACACGATCCCGATATTTTTGTGCACTTCGGCGTTTTCAGGTCCGCGCAGGAGCGCTAGCTGAAACGAATGGATTGCCTCATCGTAATGGCCCTGTTCCGCGAGGACGATTCCGAGGTTGTTGTATGCTTCCGCACTTTCAGGCTGGTTATTTATTGCAGCCTGGAATTCCTGGATCGCTTCAGCAAAACGTCCCTGCTCTGCGTACAGCAACCCGAGGTTGTTATGCGCATCAGCATAATCCGATCTGAGTTGCAGGGCGGCATGATATTCACGCATTGCCTCGTCAAGGCGTCCCTGTTCCTGGTATGCGTTCCCGAAAGCGTAATGCGCTGCGGCGTCTTTGGGATCGCTTTGAGTGGCAGCCTGGAATTCCCGGAGCGCCTCGTCCGAGCGTCCCTGCTTCGCGTAAATGATGCCGAGGTTGGTATGCGCAGCGGAATCGCTGGGGTTGTCTGCAAGGATAGCCATAAATTCGCGTATCGCCTCCCCATACCGGCCCTGTTTCCCGTATATGTTGCCGAGATTATTATGCGCCCGGTCGGATAGGGGATCCGGCCCCAGCCGAAGGGCGGTCTGGTATTCCCGCATCGCTTCGTTCAGGCGTTCTTTCCTGTCGTAGTAAAAACCGATTTGATAATGGGGTCGCGCCTTTGTCGGACTTTTCTCTACGACGTCCTCCCATAGACGCACGCTGTTCCGCCAGACCCTGTTCCGTAAGAATGTCCCCGATGCCAGAACGGCAATCATAACGATGGCCAACAGGATTCGAGCGCCAGCGCCGGAGCATCCCGCATACTGCGTGCTTGCGCTATTCGCTGCACGGAGCGCCTTCTGATTCCCGCGCACGAGCCGTCTGTACGCTAAAGGGCCTTTTCCGCCCGCGTCGGAGACTTCGTCTGCACGGTTGCCATCCTTATTCATACCGTCCGCTCATCAGATTCAGTTTTATATAGAGCAACTCCGAGAACGTTCGAAGCGCGTCTTTGATCGGCCTGACCCTGCTCACGGGAGAATTATACCAGTTTACCGGAACCTCGCGTACAGAATACTTCAGCAGGTATGCGATAGCCAGCAGCTCGATATCGAATCCGAACCGGTTGACCTTCATGCGGCTGAAAAGCTCCTCTGCTGCCCTGTGCTGAAAGGCCTTGAACCCGCATTGGGTGTCCCTTATATCATCAAAGAGAAAAACCTGGATGAGGAAGTTCCCCAGTCTGCCGAGAAGGATCCTGTATTTCGGTTGCTTTATCTTTACGTCGCTGCCGGCCATATAGCGGGACCCGATGACTACCTTGGCGTGAGGCAGCAGAGGATACAACTTATCAAACTCCTCGATCGGCGTCGAGTTGTCCGCATCGGTAAACAGGATATACTCGCCTCGGCTCCTTTCCACTCCTTTCTTGACAGCGTACCCCTTCCCTCGATTGGGGAAATAGCGGACACAATGCAGATCGTGGATCTTCGCTTCCAGTGCGTTCACGACCGCTGCGGTGTTGTCGCTGCTGCCGTCATCGACGACGATGATTTCCCGCTTGATGCCTTTGCGTTCGAAATAACGGTGAACGGCTTCGAGCGTATTTTCTATGCGTTTTGCTTCGTTGAAAGCCGGGATCACTATCGTAAGGGCATAATCATACTGTTCGACGGAGGGACGAGGGCGGACCTTCTCGGTGAACGTCCAGTTCTTGTTCGCAAGAAAATTCCAGGTCAATACGATGACCGAGGTCGCGAGTTTTGATGCGATATACCAAATGTCCAGAAGGTAAACGAACACACCCATGCAGATTTCTGTAAGAATAAGCCCGATTACCGACACAATAAAGAATTTTATGAACTGCTTCCTAAAATTGCGGCTATTGTTCCGGAACGTCCAGATCTTGTTCATGATGAAATTATTGACAACGGCAAGCATAAAGGAAATCGCTGCGGCCACGAGAACGGGAATGTGCAGAAAATCGACAAAAACGTAGAGCGATCCCACGTCCAGCGCAGTCCCCACCGCCCCGACCGTCGCGTATTTCATAAAAACAGTGAATTCTCTTAATTTTCCCTTGGCCATAGAGAAACCCTGGTTCCGGTCCTTTTTGGGTCGGAACGTCTTACGGCTTGCCCTTCATTTCCTGCTCATATCCCGTCATGGCTGATCGCATGCCGTGTCATCTTCTTGTTCACAGCAGGTCACCGCAGGCCTTAATTGATTTTTTCGGGTCTTGAATCACTCTTCCCCCCTCATCAGGCTCGCTGCCGCGCGCCTCTGCTCCTCTGCCTTCTCATGCCAGCCTTTCATTTCATAGGCATTCGCAAGATTGGCGTGATACCTCGAAACGCCGGGCTCCAATCGTAGGGCCGTTTCAAGCTGTTCGATTGCCTTGTCTATCAAGCCCTTCTTCATGTAAGCCATGCCCAGGTTCTCATGGGCCGAGACAAACCCGGGTTTTAGCGTCAAGGCGATTTGCAGATGTTCGATACCTTTATCTGTTGAACCTGAATCCACATAGGCCTGCCCGATATTGGTATGAATAATGGCATTATAGGGGTCCATTGTTAAGCGGATTGAAAATTCTTCGATTGCCTTATTGAGCAATCCTTTCTTGGCGTACGCCACCCCGAGGCTGTTGTGTGCGCGCGCCTCAGTGTCCAAAGTCGGCCGTAGGCTTAAGGCGGACTCGAGGTGGTCTATAGCTTCGTCCACCCTGCCAAGCGACAGCAAAGCGGTTCCCAGACAGTAATGGGGTATCGCGCCATCCGGTGATTTTTTCACTGTATCGGTCCAAAAAGTATATTCATCCTTCCACACGGCATTTCTGCTCACCGTCACGAAGGAATAAAAACAAAGCAAAGCGGCAAAGACGCCGGTTACGGTGACGGAAAGCCATTTCTCCTTGCGGGCCCCGACCCAATCGATCCAGAACGCCAGCAGGAGTACGAACCCAAAGGAGGGAAGGTAGAGGTATCGTTCCCCGAACACACTGCCCGTGATTGCAGGGAAATACAGGGCAGGGAGCAGTGGTATCCCGATCAGGACAAGGCTGAAGAAGGCTGCTTTGTCCTTCTTTGCAGCCACAAGGACAAATGAAATGAACGCCAATGAGACTGCAAGGGAGATGACGCCCCTTGTATCAAATATGGATTCGATGGGATGGAAGATATAAAAAGCGTTCAATTTTACCGGGATGATCATTTTTTCAAGATACCCCGCGAACAGCGGAAACACATTGATGACAAATTGTTGGATGTCTATTTTGGGACGACTTGCATCCGGTGCGAATCCGCCCAAGGCGCCAAAGCGTAACAGGAAGTAAGCTCCGGCAACGAGGATAAAAGGCACGTAACGTTTCAGCGCCTCCATTGGACGGCGAACGAGGTGGCCATTTTGGAAAGCATAGTCATAGGCCATCAGAATGATGGGGAGCGTCAAGGCTGTTTCTTTGCACAGCGAGGCTAGGAAAAATGCTCCCAAGGAAAGAAGAAACTTACCGTTATAGGATACCGCGTTATTTTCTGAAAAAGAGAGCGTGTACAAATATAACGACAAGAGAAAGAATAAGGTGAATGACAGCTCAGGCATTGCCGATGCCCACGCTACTGCCTCCGTATGGATGGGGTGGGTAGCAAATAACAGTGCGGCCATGAGCGGGGGTGTAAGAACAGAAGTGGAAATCCGGCGACGAGACTGCCTGAAAAGTTTAGATGTTATAAGGAAGACAAGCACCGAGGCCAGGGCGTGAAACAGGATACTGACCGCATGATAACCCCATGAGGCCAGCCCAAAAAGGTGGTAAGTCAGCATAAAAATAATATGCATGAGCGGTCGGTAATAATTAGAAAGGCTTCCTTGGAAGTTCCAGACACTTTTACTAAATATTTCCGGGAGGTGCCCTATGTCTTTAATCCAGGGGTTATCCACTATCTGTGATGAATCATCAGACACAAAACCATTGAAGACGGCGTTGGAGTACACGGCTACGCTTACCAGAAGGATAGCCGCTATCTGCAGCCACAATACGTTGCCTGTCCTTTTTTGCTCAATGCCACCGGTCATTATGCTTATTCCCCCGCCACGCTTCCGGCTTTGCCGCCCTGTCGGTTAGCCGGCTTTCGCAACAATAACGCCATATCCAGAGCGTTGCCGAATAGCGGTTCATCAGGATCAAGCTGCACGGCGGACCGCAGATGGGATATGGCCTCCTCAAGCTGCCCCTTTTCGAGGTACGCCCTCCCCAGGCCGTACTGGGCGTTTGCGGAATCCGGTTGCAGCTGTACCACGATACGAAAATGTTCTATGGCCTTGTCCAGTGCGCCCGACTCTGCGTAGGCAGCCGCGAGGAAAGTGCGGGCATTGACATCGCCTGGCTGCAGCCGCACGGCAAGTTCGTACTGTTCTATGGCTTCGTTGAAGAGTCCCTTTGACTGGTAGGCCGCGCCGAGGCTCGTATAGGCAACGACTGCCGGCTGGATCTTGATGGCTGCCTGATATTCCCCTATCGCTTCGTCGATCCGTCCCCGTGCATTCAGGGCGCAAGCAAGATTGTAGTGGGGCACCGCGCTGTTCGGAGAATGCTGCACCACGTCGCGCCAGAGGCTTTCATCATCTTTCCAGACGCCGTTTCTCTGCACCGTACCAAAGGAATAGCTCACGGCGAAGAACACGAGGACCGCTGCCAGGGGGAAAGACCGCCGCGGCTCCTGCTGCACGACCCGCCCCGCCATGAGAGCAACAAGCATTACAAAGCCGACGGACGGAAGATAGAGGTATCGCTCGGCGAAGGTGTTGTCACCGGCACCCGGGATGTAAAGGGCCGGCAGCAATGGCACCAGCACCAGGACAAGGGCGAAAAAAGCCGGTTTGCTCTTTTTCAAGGCCAGCAGCATGATGCCGACGAAGACCACGGTTATTGCCAGGGAGAGCAGGCCGTTCGGCTCAAAGATGGATGAGATCGGCAAAAAAACGTGGTAGGCGTTAAGATGTGACGGCAGGAGAAGCTTTCCCATATACTGCCTGAACAGGGGAAAGACATTGATCAGGTATTCATAAGCGCTCAACTCGCCGTGACGCCTGACTGGCGCAAATCCGCCGAGAGCATTGGCCCTCAGAATGAAATAGACGGCTGCAGCTCCCAGATAGGGGGAATATCTTCTCAGATAATCCAGGGGCCGGAGCGCTTCCCTGCTGTAGGCGTAGTCGTATGCAGCAAGTATGAGAGGGAAGGTCAGGGCCGGCTCTTTGCAGAGGGTTGCGAGAAAGAAGGACGCCACGGAAAGAAGGTAAAGGCCCCTCTGATGGGCGCCCCTATCAGTGGAGAGGATATACAGATAAAGTGCGAGCAGAAAGAACAGGCTGAAACAGAGGTCGGTGACACCCCCAATCCAGGCGACGGCTTCGGTATGAATAGGGTGGACAGCGAACAGGACGGCCGCGAGGAAGGGAAGGGAACGGGAAAACAAAGATGCTGACGGTTCGGCCGTCCGAAGCAGCCGGGAGGAGATGAGAAGTACCAGGGCGGCAACGCCGGCATGGAGCAGGATATTCACCACATGGAATCCCCAAGGTGCGAGACCAAAGAGATAATAGCTCAGCATGAAGCTGATGTGCATAAGGGGCCGGTAATAGTTGGTGCTGATTCCCTGAAATGCCCATACATTGGTGGAAAATATCTCCTTGACGAACCGCGCCTCTCTGATCCACGGGTTCTGCACCACCTGGGGGATGTCGTCGTAGACAAACCCGTTACGGATGGCGTTGCTATAGACCGCACAAGACATCGCTATGATGGTCAGGAGCTGGAACAATCGATATTTATTGAGAGAAGGCCCTTGTGCCAGCCCTCCTTCTGGGTAAGCCGTGTTATGCCGTTCTGTTGCCTTGGTCATATACGATCGTGTTCCTCGCTTGCACCCTGCACCTGCATGCATCAGGCCGGCGTACTTACTGCCCTTCGTTCCCGCACAGATGGCAGGATTATGGTGTCAGCCGGATGATCGGTTCTTTCTTCAATCTGTTTGGGCTGCATGAACAGGGTCTTTTGCTGTCCCGTCCATTCGATATTGAACAGTTGCGGGTCTAGGTGCTTTTTGACACCATAAAATGGGTATCGGCCCTAGATGAACTTATTTGGATCTCGTCCGATAAGATGAGCGGCCTTTCAAATGCGTCCAAAATATTAGCAATGATCATACCACTGTAGTTTAAAAAAGAAGGTCCCAGGGAAATGACTGTTTTTTCAAATTCGCGTGATGTTGCTGCACGTTAAAAATCGTACATGAAAAGGCAATAATATAAGGACATCGCATCGAAAGTATTATTTTTGCTGAACGGAAACTTTCAATCTCCTTGAAATCATGATTAAAAGCAAAAAAGCATCCCCGCACCCGCCTTCGTCATTTCTCCTTTCAGTCTCATCTTGTGCATTACGATGAACCAGGATAATGACAAGGTATAGTAATACACTTATTGCAATCAAGAATCAAGAGGTTATGTTCCGATTTCATCTGTTATATTTGTACAGGAAGCGATTAAATCACCACCACAATTTGGTGAATTTCCCTATACTCTGAAATTTTCTCGAGTACTTAAGTTGTTTCACTAACGACCGTGGCTGTAAAAGCCTGTAAAATCTATAAAACAAAAAAATGCTATAATACCTTCATAAAAAAATAAATGGTACAATACTTGCTGAACATCTTGTAAGGATAATTTCGTTCTCACATTTTTCAAGAAACTCCCGAATCAACGATGGATCAGCCGATAAAAAAAATCCTGGTAGCTGATGATGAAAATCTGATTCTTTATTCGCTCTCATCAAAGCTCCAAAACGACAAGACTGTGGTGAAGACCGTTAAGAACGGCACAGAGGCGCTCAGAGAGATTGCCTCCCAATTCTATGACGTCTGTTTTCTCGATATCCATCTCCCCGACCTCAACGGTCTCGATATCATGAAAACGATCAAACAAGTTTCTCCGGCCACCAAGGTCATCATAATGACAGGGAGCGATCTTGACGACACGACCATGCGATTCATTCAGGAGAATGCGTCCCTGTTTCTTTCCAAACCATTCGATCTGGAGATAGTCAAGGAATCGCTAGACAAGATCCTGGCGGGGAAGGGGCCCGCGTACAGAAACGACGCGCTTGCGTACCGGGACTATGAATCATTCGTGAAGTGGTTGACAAATGACAAGCGGCGGTGCCAAAGAAGGTTCACGGCAAAAGCCATAACCTTTTCGACAGGGACCCTGGCCGGCATGAACGGCAATGCAGTCCAAAGAGAACGGCTCAGCGCGGAAGTTCTCGATATCAGTGATACCGGGATTGGCATGCTGACGATGTCTCCACTCGCGCCCGGGCATGTGATCACATTCAGCAACATCAAGGAGCAGGCCGCCGGTGTAGTCCGGTGGAGCATGATCGTCGATCAGAGCAGCTTGTTCAGGGTCGGCATCCAATTTATCCCGCCCCAGGAAGCAATGGCCCGTGTCATGGGTCCTCAGAAAATGCCTGATTGAGACGTCGTTCTCGTCACTCCAGCCCCAGTTTCTTTACCTGATAGCGGAGCGTATCGTAGCTGATGCGCAGGAGTTTTGCCGCCCGTGCCTTATTGTGCTTTTCACGGTCCAGAGCTTGTATAATAAGATCCTTTTCCACGTCATCGAGTGATATCCCAGCCTCCGGCAGCACAAACCCGCCGCTTGACTGCCTCGGTTCGGCAACTGATCGCCCTGTAAGCCAGTCCGGCAGATGCTGCGGAAGAATGACCTCGGCGCTTTCGAGCACCACGAGCCGTTCCACAACGTTCCTGAGCTCGCGGACATTCCCCGGCCATCCATAAGAAACCAAGAACTCCTCGGCCTCCGGAGAGAAGCTTTTAACGTTCTTTTTGTTATATCGTGTGGCCAGGGATGTGAGGAAATGCGTGGCAAGGAGCGGGATATCCTCTTTTCTCTCCCTGAGCGGCGGGACATGGAGATAAAAAGTGCTGAGCCTGAAGAACAGGTCCATCCTGAATGCGCCGCTCTCGACCGCCTCGGCGAGATTCTTGTTCGTCGTGGTGATAACGGTCACATCTACGGCAATATCGTCTTTCCCCCCGATATGACGTACCGTCCGTTCCTCCAGGATCCGCAATAGCTTGGTCTGGAGATTCGGATTCATATCACCAATCTCGTCAAGAAGTATGGTGCCGCCGTTCGCAAGCTCGAAGACCCCCTTCTTATCGGCCCTGGCGTCAGTGAACGATCCCTTCTCGAAGCCGAAGAGCTCGCTCTCGAGCAGCTGCTCGGGCAGGGCGGCGCAGTTGACCCCCAGGAAGGGGACCCGCCGCGATGTGTTATCACCGGAAACGAGGCGATGGAAGTATCGTGCAACGACCTCCTTGCCGGTCCCGCTCTCTCCCGTAATGAGAATGCTGGAAACGCGGGCGTTCGCCATCTTTGAAATTTCCATTTTGACTGTTTTGATAGCTTCCGATTCGCCGATGAGCTCGCGATCAAAGAACTCAGAATTGACCTTTCTGAGATAGTCGACTTCCTGGTGCAGCCTAGCCCGCTCAACGTAGTTCCCGATGACGATCTTCACCTCATCGATGTTGAACGGCTTCGTCAGATAGTCCACGGCACCGAGCTTCATGGCCTTCACCGCGGTCTCCGCCGTGTCATCCGCCGTCAGCATGATGACCTGAGTGTGGACACCGCTCTTCATGATATCTTCGAGGATTTCGATCCCGCTGCGTTCGGGTAGCCGGATATCGAGCATGACGACCGCAGGCACCCATGATTTGACCTCGCTCACCACATCCCGCGCGCTCGTGAGCGCACGGACATCGTACCCTTCGGTCTTCAGAGCCCTCGAAAGCATGGAAATGATCAGCTCGTCGTCATCAATGAGAAAAATCTTTGCTGGAGCCCTCATATGGTCTGCACCTCTTCCCTGTCGCGGATAGGCAGCGTGATCATGAATGCCACCCCCTTTGCATGATTGTTCTTGACGTTAATGCTTCCACCATGCTGCTCAATGAGGCGTTTTGTTATGGCGAGTCCCAATCCCGTTCCCTGCGGTTTCGTGGTGAAAAACGGCTGAAAGATCTTGTCAACCACCGTTTCGTCGACCCCGCTTCCCGTATCGATGATCTGGATGTGAAGGGATCGTACCGAGTCGTCGTGCGATGTCTGAACGCTTATCGTACCGCCGTCCGGCATGGCATCAGCGGCGTTCAGAAGCAAGTTCATGAACACCTGCTGGAGCTGCTGGGGGTCCGCCATCGTCTTCGGAAGACGCTCATCGTAGTCTTTGACGACCGATATCGTCTTGGAGTCCTTTGTTGCAAACTGGGGATGCCGCAGTGCAAGGCCGATCGTGACATCAAGCACGCTGTTGACATCAGCAGGCATAAAGTGCGGCTTCGGCGGCCGGGCAAAATTCAGGAGTGCCTTGAGGAGTACCTCTATCCTCTTGATCTGCTCCACCCCTTTCAGGAGGACATCCCGGTTCTCCTCAGTGAGGGTCGTGTCCATGGTGAGCACCTCCATGGACGCCTTGATTCCCGCGAGGGGGTTTTTGATCTCGTGGGCCAGTCCTCCCGCCATCTCCCCGAGCACCACGAGCTGCTCCGCCCACTGCATCTTGAGGTAATCATCTTTGATCGACTCCGCCATTTCGTTGAATGATGCGGCAACCTCACCGAACTCATCCTTCAGGCCCTCAATCCGGTAACTCAGGTCGCCCTTTTTCAATTGTCTCGTTGCCGATAGAATCTCGTGAGCGGGCGTGGTGAATCCCCGAATGAAAAGGATGGAAAGTCCAATGACAGCGACGGGAACCGCCACAACAAGGATGTAGAGCATGATCTTGGTGCGGGTAATCTCCTGGGATGCAGCCTGTGTCTTTTGCTCGAGCTTCACGTTCGCCATTTGAGTGATGTTTTCCACCTCGTCGATAAGTTCCGTACCGACCTGAAAAGCATGGTCCTCTTCCGCACGAAGTCTCTTTGCATTCGCGTTCATGGTGAGAGCTCTGCTGAGGTTGATCTTGTAATCCTCGACCTTTCCTTTGAGATCGGTGAGTCTCCTCGCCACGGGCTCGGCGTGGTGACAGGAAAAACACATGGTGACGATATCGCCCATCGTCCTCATGTGGTTCACGATCGTATCGATGCTCCGGGCGTAAGGGGTCCCCTTCAGGTACATGTCGGACTGCGTCCGTTTGATCTGTATCAGCAGATGCTCTCTCAGGATCTCGACCTGATGGAGCCTGATCAGGTTGTCCATTTTCGTCGTTGCATGCTCTATGGTCGCAATAGTATAGACCGAACTCAAGAGAAATATAAGGGAAAAAGCGCTCAATCCTATGATGATCTTTTTCTTCATTATTCGTTCCGATAATCATAGGTGGCGAGGTTCAGGCCGATTTCCCTCTCGTACCTGTAAACTGGTTGGTAGTCTGCATCCGATGTTGCAATGAACTTGCGCGCGCCGAAGGTTTCCAGGACTGAACGTCCTTCGGCGTCGTTCTGCATGTTCAGGAGAACCTCCGTCAGCTTCCGCTTCACGGCTTCATCGAGGTCCTGTCGTACGGCGAGTCCGTTCTCCGGCACGTCCGGTGAGCGTTCGAGGATGACAAGCTCTCCCTTTATCCTGCTGTCGGTCTCCGCAAGCCTCTCATAGACGGTGTTTTTCGCGGCTCCAATGTCGGCCTTTTTGTTCAGGACATCGTAAATCGCGTCCTCGTGGGTCCCGGTGTAATAGATTTCCTTGAGGTATGACCTGTAGTCCACCCTGTGCTGTTTGAAATAGGCAAGGGGAAGGAGATAGCCGGCTGTCGTGGCCCTGTCGACAAAGGCAAATCTCTTCCCTGCCATATGCTGAATGAACTTGATCCCGCTGTCCTTTCTCACAAAGATGAGGCCGTGATATGTCGATTTCCCGTCCCGGTCTTCGGGCCGGGCAATCACCTGGACGCCGAACTTCGCATGAGCAAGCGTATAGCTGAAGCTTCCAAAGAACGCTCCATCTATTTTTCCCGAGACAAAATTGTCAATAATGTTACCGTAGTGAGGAAGGATTTTCAAGGCAATTTGCATCCCGGTTTTCTGCGAGAGATACCGGGCAAGCGGCTCATACCGCTCCATCTGCCGGAACAGATTTTGCTCAGGAATAAGCCCGATCAGTAATTGTTGCCCTTCCGGTGCTTTTCGGGGAGGCGCCGCCTGTTTGCCCGTATCGCATCCAAATCCTCCCGATATAAGTATCAAGCAAGTATAAAGCACTATGGCGAATTTAGTCATTTTCTGAAAGAATGGTGTTATGACAAAGATAATCACTCAAAGAAGGGCAATTTGCTACTTTATTACTATCAATAATAACCCTGTTTTCGGTTACTGTCAACAAAAAGGTGGTGAAATTACCAGTACATGCAACTTAATGAACTATCCTGTATTGGCAACCCTCCATTCATTCAATATCAAAATAATTCTATAGACACGATTGCCCGTTCGGTTTCTCAGCCCGGACCTTGGATAATCACATTGTGGAGAAACACAAGCCAATCCGCCATCGTGGCGCCGCAGAGATCGTGAACCATTCCGAGCCCCGCTCATTATCTTCGCACATTGTCTGAGGTGATTCGTTTTATTTTCCCCCGCACGTCGGGCAATCGGGGTCTTTCCGGATCTTGAACTTTCTGAATTCCGTCGTGCCGCCCTCCCAAACAAGAAGCCAACCCATGACGTTAGTGCCTATGCCGGCAAGGAACTTAATGGCTTCCAATGCCTGAAGCGATCCAATAACTGCCGGTGTGGTGCCGAGTACGGGAAAGACCTCCTTGGGCGGCGCCTCGGGGAAGATGCAGCGGAGACATGGCGTCTCAGGGGATCGGATGAACGAAAGACACCCGTCGATTCCCCAGATGCTGCCATACACGAGCGGGATCTTTTTCTTGATGGCCGATTCGTTCAGGAGATACCGCGTTGGAAAGTTGTCCATGCAGTCAAGAATGATATCGGCGTTTCCTACGAGATCGTCCACGTTCTCTGCCACAATCTTATCCGTGATTGCGGTGACCTTGATATCGGGGTTCAACTTCTCAAGCGTCATCTTGCCGGATATCGCTTTATTGGTTCCGATTCTCGTGTGGTCGTGGAGTATCTGACGGTTGAGGTTCGACCAGTCCGGTGAATCAAAATCACACACCCTCATGTTCCCCACGCCGGCAACAGCAAGATAGATCGACACCGGCGACCCGAGTCCGCCTGCTCCGGCGATGAACACCGTGGACTTCTTGAGCTTCGTCTGGGTTTCTTCGCCCCAGCCCTCCATCATCATCTGTCTCGAATATCTTTCCCGTTCGTTCTCTGAGAGCAACATGGCGTCGATTCCTCCCCCGCATGAGTGCGCATTATATATCGCTCAATTCCGCTATCAACAGTTTATTGTGAAATAAAGACGCTCCGGAAGCACCATACAATCTGAGCCTCATGTAGCGGCCTGTTTCTGGATAATGCCAGGTAAGCGACGGTAAAAACCATGGCGCTTGCCTTTCCGTTTAACACGCCCTCTTCATCCTGCATCGTCAATTTTATGCCGAACGTCGCTGCGGGTTCTTTAACTCTCTCCCCCACGCTGAAAAAACGCGCGATGTGCTTAAGATCAGGCATCGACCAAATCGAATCCGGTGCTTTATCCGTCTCTATATTCGTCAGACGATCATAGCCAACTGGGAGAGCGGCATTAAGAGATACGTACCTGACAGACATTTGCATTACCTGAAGGGATCCGGAAAGTTCAGTTTTTTAAACGTACCCGGGCCTTTTTCCGCATCAGATCCGGGACGTAGGATGATTTAAAGATCCGGAGGTTCTCCCTATTCAGGTCCTGCTCAAGGTTCAGGTATTTATATTTGGGCGGGAGGATCTTTGCAAAATTGTTAAACATGTATTGATAAACGCCTTTAAACTTCGTCCGGGCCTTCGCGAAGTGCAGGACAAATGTTTCCTCGTTCAGTTCTTCGCCAAGCACGAACCCTGCGGGTTCGCTGTCGGCGTAATAGATCCCGCCGCAGAGCATAAGCTCTTCATACAGTCCGAGCGCCTCGAGGCAGGCTGCGTGATCCGTTTCATCTTCGTTCATATTCGTCATCGCCAGCCATTCTTTCAGGATGAAACGTGCATCACTAAGCCGGTTATTTGTAAGCGGCTTGGCGTCGTGCGCATGTGCTTCGATGAACTGTTTGAGGAGGTTTCGCTTTTTGTGCAGTCTTCTGCCTGCAAAAGTGCTCATTTTCTGAACGGTGTAGAGGTAGTCCGCATCGCCTTCTGCGAATGTTATCTCAAACTCATCCGCGCTGAATGCCGGAACCCACTCTTCAGGGATCGGGAAAAGAAAATCGACATCGCGCATAAGCTCCTTGAGGTATCCAATGTCCAGCGTGCGCACGTCCGCCGTGGGCATGAGAAATACATGCCCGTCGTACGAGCGGCCGAGGATAAAAACCTCCTTGTCGAGCATCACTTCGTACTCATGGTTCTTGCGGAAGAGATAGAGGTTCGGGAATGTGTATTCCGACAGCGGAACAGAGATATTACGGAGTTTTTGGTGGAGGAGATCTTCGTGTTCGAGGCCCAGCTTCTCGGTCTGCATGGAGGTACTATA
This sequence comes from Nitrospirota bacterium, assembly GCA_035623825.1. Lineage (GTDB taxonomy): Bacteria > Nitrospirota > UBA9217 > UBA9217 > UBA9217 > DASPSR01. The sequence continues at coordinate 9,002 of DASPSR010000014.1, read as the reverse complement.
ATGGATGCGAGCATTTTGTCAAGACTTAATCCCTCAGGTCGTATACATGGTCGGCATGCGCAGTCAGGACAAACTAGTCGAATGGGAGCAAAGAAGCCCAACGCCCGCGTCGGACCTTTCGACGATTCAGCGACGTTCGGCGAACTCGTAGTACTTGCCGTCAAGATACGGATGCCGCGGAGGCGATAGGGCGGGCCGGCTCTGCCAATCTGGTTGGCAAAACGGTCGTGGATGAGGAGATGAAAGGAGCGGAGGATTATGCCATCCGGCCCCCAGGCGAGACCGGATGAAGTTCCTTTAGTATGAAGTCATGGGGAAGAGATAATGGCTTCATCTGTGGTTAACCACCGCCTTGCTCTTGTCATCGATGAAGCGGAGCAGTTTGTTTTTCCATTCCCCGGCATAATCCACGCCGATCCTTTTCGCCCTTTTTATCCGTGGCCGGTAGCCAGGATTGCGCGCAATGTACAGCGTGCCCTTGGTCAGGTCCATGCCGTTCATGGAACGTGTGATCTTGAACGCGAGCGTGAGCTTGCCCGGCCCTGAGAGATCGACCTTCCAGTCATCAAGGGGCTCAGCTGCCCGGATGAGCACTGCCTGTCCGCCGCCTGTTTTGCCCGCTACAATATTGAACATCTCGTACATCCCGTAGATCAGGTAAACGTGGGCGCGGCCGGCGGGCCCGAACAAGACCTCATTGCGCCTCGTGCGGCCCTTGGAAGAGTGGGATGCGCGGTCATGGGGACCGATATAGGCTTCGGTTTCCACGATGCGCGCCCGGTATTCTTTGCCACGGCTGCGACGGACAAGAATCGCTCCGATCAGGCCGCGGGCAAGCTTTTCTGCATCACGTTGATAGAATGGATGCCCGAGTTTTTTCAGAATGGCAGTACGTTTTCGATGAAAGGCCATAGGGAAAATATATCCCGTGAAATACCAAATGGCAAGCCGTCTTGTCTTCGCTTATAGCATCTTGGAGGAGCGGAGAAGACGATTCATGAGTTTATCGGCATGAAGAGGTTATCGTCAGACGATCGGCAGACACATGCTCAGCAATTCAAAGTGCCGTGTCATAAAGGCTTCCACGTACAATCAGTTGCCTGTGATATAGATCATACCTCTTCGCCTGAAGAGGCGGGTATCATTGCGATCAGGAGGAAGCCACAATGCTTGTCTGCCCGTTTTGCGATGAACAACTGCGAACGAGTATATCCGGCTTCTGGGTCTGCCAATGCGGGGAAACGATCCCCTTCGGCATGGAAAAAGACGACGAGGAGAATTGCGCTCGGTGTACTGTCATGAACTGCCCGAGACGGAAATAGAGGAAAAGTCCGCTGACGGGGTCCGAATAAAGGGGTTTACCTGAAATTCCCGACATTTGCCGAAACACAGCGCGTGCACGATTGTCCCACGGTGCTTCTCCACCGTTTTTCACATGAGACAATTTTCACGACTTGACAGCCACTCGAATGGGGCTCTCCTAGATAGCCGCTCTCGTCCAGCTATTCGCATTATGCAAAGAATCTGAAATGCATCTTGACTCAAAATTCAGCGCGAGACTGCCGAAATCAAATCGCCAATTCCGGCTTATTCCCCTTCTCCTCTTTTTTGAAAATCAGAATAAGAGTACCCTTCATCTCCGCACCTATATTCGAGTTCTTCGACGGGTTCTGTACAACCACATCTACACCGGTATCGGTTTTTTTGAATCGAGCACTCTCTTTCGACCGGCTTCCGGCCTTCAAGAACAAGAGCCCCTGCTTCCGGTAAAACTCTATAACTCTCGCGATATCGTCGTTGGTCCGGTACGCGGCCCCTTCAACGGACAGGGAAGCCTGAAGCAATTTAGTCTGGGCTTGATCGAATTTTGCTCCAGGATAAACAGCTACACCGAGCCGTTCTTCGGCAGCGGCGGACGAGATGAACAGCATAAACACAAACGCGGCAGCACCGGTTCTTTTTAACATCTTTGCATCCCCCTCTTGTACCCGACTGTGCTCAAGCCTTTACAGGCTGCTGAAAAGCTTCAACGGGATTTTCTATCTATATTGTAACAGCAAGAACCAATGTAGTAAAGACCCTTCGCACACCCCGGATCGCACCCATGTAGGAGGCACTCTTGTTGATCGAACATGCTGTGGCACATCCAGGTTCCACTGCATCCACATGGAAGAACTCGCTCCCGAATATAATCCTCTCCGTTTCGTGGATAAACCTGGGTTTCAGAACCTTCCCCGCCTTCTAACTGAACCGGCACAGGGTAGTTCCTCAGGTCCACCGTCACGCTGGAGACCGGGCAAATCAGCCGCTTTGCCAAAGTGGGCAACTAAGTATCCCACTCCTCGAAAGGTATTGAGAATGGGATAAGTAACGTAAAGAAGAAAGGTAATGGCTATATAAAAAGAGCGGAAACAAGTATCTGGCCTTCTTGGAGGCAGCAAATATAACTCGCACAGATGACGATACTCGCAGTCCTCTCAAGTTCGCCGGAACAATAAGGATCGGGATCTAATCTTAAACGCGGATAGGGAGGACAACGACAGGAATGCCCTGGCTGTAAAATCTTCTCTGGACCGCAAAGATGGTGTAGTTGTGGAAAACGCCTGACAGGAATGTGGTTCTGGGGAACACGAGCTGCCCGCCGAAGAGGATCGCGTTGGGAAAGCGCTCAAGGATCTCCGGCACGAGGCGGGCCACCTCATCAACGACGTCATTCCCGAACGATACATAACCCGCCGCATAATATCCGTGACACCGCATATAATGCACGTAACGGTCCAATTCCATCCGTACCTCGGCCTTCATATGGGACACTTCTTCGGCTCCCTTGAAGTTCCCGGCGTCAACGACGCCCACCTGGATGAACACGAAGTTCTTGAAGATCCCCCCGAATAGGCGGATGATGCTGAAGAGCGTATGGAGTCCGAGGCCGTTGAAACCGTTCACCAGCAGGATGGCCGTCTTGTCCTGGGGATCGTACTTCACCTTCAGCTCCTTATGCGTCCCCTGTTCGCCGGGAAAAGCCGGACAGGAAGCTTCCGCTACAGTCACCAGCTCGTCGAGCCGTTTCAAGATCTGGAACGTATTCCGATAGTGCCGCTTGGTCAGCAAGGCGATGACGACCAGGGTTCCTGTGAGAAGCAAGGTGATCCAGCCGCCCTCATAGAACTTGACGAACGTAACCGATATGAGGATGAAGAACGTGAGCACCATGCCCACGCCATTGATGAAGAGCTTTTTCTCCCAGTGGGCTTCCTTGCCGCGTACCTCCCACCAATGGCGCACCATGCCAAGCTGAGACAGGAAGAAGGTTATGAAGACGTTGATGCTGTACAGGACGATGAGATACGAAACCGATCCACCGGCAAGAATCATCGTTACCAGTGATGCGCCGCCCATGAGCAGGATCCCCTTTTGGGTCACCAGACGGTCGCTCAGCATGGCGAATTTGGTGGGGAACCATCGGTCGAGGGCCATATTCGAGAGTACGCGCGGACCATCGAGGAAACCTGTCTGGGCGGCAACGAACAGCAGCATGGCCTCGGACAATAGCGTCACGAACACGAAGATGTTCCCTCCTGGCCCCCATTCGGCGGTCATCTTCTCGAACAGCGCGGCGTTCAGGGTCTTGCCCTCAACATGCGCAACGCGGTACAGGAGGTAGGCGACCATCAGACCCATAACGACCACCGAGAGCGATATTGCCATGTATCGCATGGTGCGCTTTCCGGTCCTGACCTTTGGCTCCCGGAGTATGGGAAGGCCGTTGCTCACCGCCTCCAGGCCGGTATACGTGCCTGCGCCCATGCTGTAGGCTCGCAGAACCATGAGCAGCATGCCGACCGTGCCGAGTTCCATCTGCGACCGGGCCAGATCGGCCCGCGTTGCGTCAATGACTGTATGGACGTTGCCCAGGTGCGAGAAGATCGCATATACGATGATGAACGCATGGGTCGCGACGAAGGTAAGAAAAATCGGCACGAGCGGGAGCACTGATTCTTTGACCCCCCGTATATTCATCATGGTCAGGACGATGACGCCGGACACGGCGAGCGCAAGCTTGTACGGCTGCCACTGTGGCGGCAGAAAACTGAAAAGGGCGTCGGCACCGCTCGCCACGGACAGGGTGATCGTGAGCACGTAATCGATGAGCAGCGCCGATCCTGAGACCATGCCGGCATTGGGAGAAAGCAGTTTGCTCGCCACGACATATCCGCCGCCACCGGAGGGGAAGAGCTCGATGATCTGCGAGTAACTGGCAGAGATGATGAAGACCGTAAGGACTGTCATGATGGCGACGAAGATGCTCAGATAGGTATGGCTGCCGAGGGCGAGGAACGCTTCCTCCGGGCCGTAGCAGGACGACGAAAGGCCGTCGGCGCCGAGCCCGATCCATGCGAAGAACGCAATGAGGGTCAGCCTGTGAAAAAGCGACGTATCCTCAATGTCATGCTTCCCGCCGAAGACAAGGGTCTTTAACCGCTGGGTAAGTGAGGGTCTCTGTGGTTGGTCCATACAATATGCGGTCTTATCGGAATATTCATGCAGTTGAGCGTTGCATGCGGCTGCGCCACCGATACACTCTCCATGGAGACAGTTCAATTATATAGCAAGGACACTGCCATTGCAAGGAGAAGGGTGCCCCAAAGCTATCTGGCTGATTCTATTGTGTTAGGGTTGCGCCTCAGCTCTGCCATAGGACCGTCCAGAAAATGCTTCCTGTTATGTTTTTGAGCGCCTGCCTGCGCAATGAGCATGAAAGGTTGCTTCTTGGACCAAGTCGTACATGCAATAAATCTTTTGTCTACCCCGGCTCATTCTTCGGGATCGCATTTTAGCCTATAACCGATCCCCGGCTCGTTCATGAGTAAACGCGGCCTCGCGGGGTCGGCCTCCAGTTTATGCCTGAGCTGCGTCATGTAGACACGCAGATACTGGACCTCGTTCACGTGAGCGGGGCCCCATACTTCCTTTAGAAGCTGGCTGTGGGTGATAACCTTGCCTGCATGGCGGACCAGCACCGTCAGCAGTTTGTATTCGATGGGGGTAAGGTGCACTTCATTGTTATCGACGAATACCTGACGCTGCGACAGGTCCACCCGCAGGTTCAGGAGGGCAAAGACCGGCTCTTGCTTGTCAGTATTTCTTCTGGACGCGTGTCGCATGGCGACGCGTATCCTTGCGAGAAGCTCTCCTGCGTTGAACGGTTTTGTCAGATAATCGTCGGCGCCGGCATCGAGCGACTTGACCTTATCCATTTCCTGTTCCCGTGCTGATATGACGATAATGGGCGTTTGTGTCCATTCGCGCAGCCTTTTAGTGACCTCGAGACCGTCGAGATCGGGCAGGCCCAGATCGAGGAGCACCACATCGGGACAACGCGTCGTCGCCTGCATCAGGCCCTCTTGGGCAGTAGCCGCCTCTACGAGGCGATAGCCCTGGCTCTGGAGCGTTATTCGGAGAAAGCGCCGCATCTGCGGCTCGTCTTCAACAAGCAAAATAAGTTCTTTCTCTTCCGACATCGTCAGGCCTTGACCTCTTCTTCCCTCTTCGGAGGCGGGGGCAGGCCTGCCGAGGATAAGGTGAAATGGAACACCGCCCCGCCGCCCTCCCGGTTCTCCGCCCATATCTTGCCGCCGTGGGCGGTGATGATGGTGCGGCAAATAGCCAGCCCGAGGCCGACGCCGCCACCCGTTACCCGGCCGGTCACGAATTTTTCAAAAATGCGCTCTTCTTCTCCCGGGGGAATGCCGGGACCGCGGTCGGCCAGAGATACGGTCACCGTGTAAAAAGACTCAGACGCCGAAAGCTCAAGCGGTGTGCCTTTCGGAGTGTATTTAATGGCATTATCGAACAGGTTCACCAGGACCTGTTCGATCAGCAGGCCGTCGAAGGGGATGAGCGGGAGGTTCCCCGGAAGCTTCACCGTCACCGGATGATCCTTCAGGCGGTCTCCGAGCCGATTAAGCACCACGCCCACGATTTCCTCAAGGGACTGCCACTCCTTGTTGACCGCAATCGCACCCGATTCAAGCCTCGTCATATCGAGCACGTTCTTGATTGAGCGGTTCAACCGCTCCGCCTCTTCCTGGATTGTCTTGACCAGATCGAGGCGGCTTTCGGTGTCGATCAGGACATCGCGCTGCAGCAGCGTGGTCGCGGCGCCGGTGATCGCCGATAGCGGCGTTCGCAGGTCATGGGATATGGAGCTGAGAAGCGTATTGCGCAGGCCTTCTGTTTCAGCCTTCAGCAGGGCGCGCTGGGCCGCCTCGCCGAGGAAGGAACGCTCTATGGCAATCGCGGTCTGATTCGCAAAGGCCTCGAGATAGTGAAATTTCTCCGGCTCGAATCCGTCCGTAGCTGTTTTCGGAAGGATGCCGATTACGCCGATGGCTCCGGCAGAGGCGACCAGCGGCAAATACAGCGCCTTCGCGCCGGGCAGCGTGTCGGAGCCCAGCCCTGCGGGCTGACGGTGTTCGTATACCCATTGTGCAACGCTCAGTTCCTGCTGGTCCGGGGCAAAAGCGAAGGCGCCACCCGCTGTGGGCGTAAGGCGGTTCTGGTCATCGGGGATAAGGATGGCAACCTGACTGTCGAACATCTCGCTGATATGCTTTACGGCGATCTCGCTCAGCCGTTTCGCCCCCCGTTCTCTGACCAGGTCTCGGCTTAGACTGTACAGGGCGGCAGTCCTGCGTTCCCGCAGCCTCGCTGCCTCTGCCTGCTGGCGGACCCGAAGCGTGAGCCTGCTGATCACGAAGGAAACGATGAACATCACGATGAAGGTAATGAAATATCGGATGTCACTGACGGCAAAGCTATAATAGGGAGGGATAAAGAAAAAATCAAAGGCGGCAATGCTGAGGATCGCAGCGAACAGGGATGGCCACTTGCTGGTCCGGCTTGCCGTTATCACGACCCCGAGCAGGTATACCATGGCAATGTCCAGCCGCTCGAAATAAGGAAACAGAAGCTGAGCAATGCCGGTGCAGGCTGACACGATGAGAAAACTCCCGACCCACTCTCTCTTGCGCCACGTGCGAGGCCTCTCCTTCGGCTCCTGGTGCAGATGGGGTTCGGCCACGTCGCCGCTTATGACATACACATCGATAGTGCCGCTCCCACGCACGATCTCGTCCAACGGCGAGCCGAAGATCTTGTCCTTCCAGCGGGCGTGCGTCGGCTTACCCACGATGATCCTGGTCACATTCCGGCTGCGCGCATAGGTGAGGATCTCTTCGCTCATGCGCTGGCCGGAGAGTGTCACGCTCTCCGCGCCCAGGCTCTCGGCCAACCGCATGTAGTCGGCCAGTTGCTTGAGATCCTCCTCGGAAGGGCGGACTCGTGCAGGTGCTTCAACGTGCACAGCGATCCATTCAGAGCGCAGCCCTGCAGCAAGCCTCCTAGCCGCGTGGATCAAGCGGATCGAGCGGGGATTCGCTCCGACGCAGACCATGATTCGTTCCCCGGCCGGCCAGATGGTAGTGATCCCTTTGTCGCGCCGGTAGATCTGCATCTGCTCGTCGACCCGGTCGGCGGTACGGCGCAGGGCTAGCTCGCGAAGCGCGATCAGATTGCCCTTTCGGAAGAAATTTTCGACGGCAACCGCAGCCAACTCAGGCATATAGACCTTTCCTTCTTTCATGCGCTGAAGGAGATCGTCGGGCGGCAGGTCAATGAGCTCTATTTCATCGGCCCGGTCGAGGAGGAAATCAGGAATAGTTTCCCGGACATTGATGCCTGTGATCTGGGACACGATGTCATTCAGGCTTTCCAAGTGCTGCACATTCACAGTCGTATACACCGAAATCCCGGCGCCGAGCAGTTCGTAGACATCCTGCCAGCGTTTCTTATGGCGCAAGCCGGGGGCGTTGGTGTGGGCGAGCTCATCGACGAGAATGATAGAGGGTTTACGGCGAAGAGCGGCATCGAGGTCGAATTCCTTCAACACCGTGCCTCGATACTCGACGATACGACGGGGGGAAAGTTCCAGTCCTTCGAGGAGCGCCTCAGTTTCCTTGCGGCCGTGTGTCTCGACGAGGCCGACAATAATGTCCACGCCCTCGCTTTTCTTCTGCCGAGCAGCCTCGAGCATGGCATAGGTCTTTCCCACACCGGGTGCCGAGCCGAAGAAGATCTTGAGCTGCCCTTCCCGGCTTCTCTCGGCTTCCCTGCGCACCCGGTCCAAAAGTTCATCGGGGCTAGGTCTTCGTTCTTCCATGTTCGTTATCGGACTCCTCTGCCGATACTTGCGACTATTCTATTTTCGCATATTTTCCCTGCACTGTGCAAAAAAAAATATGTAAATTGTAAGGTATTAAACTTGACACAAAAAGCTGCCGCAGGAGGCGTTCAGGATATGAAGAGACGGTTTGCGAGATCGGAGGCGAGTATTCCCTTTATTTGACTGTTGACCGAAACGGCAATTATCGTGCCTGGTGAGGAGGTGGAATCACCGTGGTTCTCTTATTTGCATATTTCGCTCTCTGTTATGATGAGGCTGGCGACATCGCCCTTTTTCGCGATGTCGCCGGCTTTCACTTCACCTTCCACGACTTCACCCTTCAGGTAATCCTCACCAACATAGGTAAGGACCCTGATTTTACCGACCTCCTGCAGCTGATGGGACCGGCTCTCACGGTAAACGATAAGTATATCGTTGACGTGTATCTCCTTTTTGACATCCGCTGTACCGCTTTGGAAAAGACACACGACCGCACTTTTCTCCATGATCCCCTTTGCAGCCTTCTCTTCACGTTCTATTTCCGAGGGGGACCAGGAAACGGCATTCGCAAGCAAGGGTGCACCGGTGCATAAGATAAGCACAGCAATGAGCATTTTAACAATGGTCTTCATTTTTCCTACCATCTGTACATCACGCCGAGTGCGAGCGTATCCTGCGACTTCTTCGTGGGGGCGCCGTTCTCGATATCAAAGGACCTCTTATTCGACCAGTCATGCCGGTACTCAGGCCGCACGATGATCCCCCCGTTCAGCCGGAT
>DASPSR010000061.1:0-72952 GCA_035623825.1 Nitrospirota bacterium | reverse complement strand
CGCATAATGTGTTCGAAATTTATTCCTTCTTTTCCCAGGGAACTTGTAACGAATACTATTCTTTGTTTGGTCATGTTAACTTTGTTTCAATTCTGCGGCCAATTAGTTATCATCCATCCTATTCGTAATGAAGATATGAGCCGGACACCGTACAGCTCTACTGGAAGCAATACGACGACTCCATCGAATAATGAACAGCGGAGATATAGTTTGTTGCTTCAATCAATTGCCAACCCTTCATAATCTGCCTGGTGATTCTTGAATTCATTTTTTTGAAAAACCTCATTTTCCCGCCCGCTGAACAATATTTCGTGAACTACATGAATATTCATATTAATTCCTCAAAGTGGATTATCATGCCTTTTGTAATACAAAAAAAGCCGCGGTCGGTTGCAATTTCTTATACCAGTGTTGAGCGTGATAAGTGGTTCTCCATACCGGCAAGGCACACATCAACTCATCAAGGCGTACTATAACGGAGTTGTTGTAAACAGGGCCACGAGTGAAATGATGCAAACGGGAAGTGATCGAAAAGCAGCACTTGCGTTCTTTAAGTACGCGAAAACCGGAGGCCACGAAAATATCTCTCAAAATCCTTTGCGGAATTCCGCGTTCCCTTCTTGTTAAGCCATGCCTCGGCACTCTCCAGTCTCCCATTGAGACGACAGGTTCGCGAACCAACGCGTAGCCGCCGGGCTTTAAACAGCGGAAGAACTCGCCGCTAACTTTGCTGACGTTCGAAATATGATGCAAAACGCTGAAGCAGGTTATCAAATCAAATTTCGAATCTTCGAAGGGAAGATCTCCAGACGGTAATGGCTTAACATATTTCACAGGTACATGGCTCACTTCTCCCGTGGAAAATCCATTGGCCGGCTCGAGAATGGTTATGTGCTCGCTCTGACCGCACACTGGAATCAATTCGTCACCGAATGAAGAGCCAACTCCCAAAACATGCGTGAATCGCATATTTTTCAAATAACGATACCCGTAATGATAATTAAGGGCATGAAACTCGCACCTATGCTTCGACTGACTATCTACGGTCAACTGATAATAAGCATTTTCCTCGTCCCTGAACCATTTAAGGATGTCTTGTTCGCCAAAATCGTCGCCATATAGGTAGTTGCCGGTCAGACATTCGTCGGCTGTCTTAGTCATTTTCTCAGTCTCCTAACTTCTTTTGGAGAATGTTTGGAATTCCGTCGCTCTGCTGCGTATAAATTTCGGACTGCGTTGCTCTTAGCCATTTAAATTTGGGAAGCGGCCTGCGATCCGGTCGACAAGAGATCAGGATATCTTTTCAAATTAGATAATTGCCCGGTGGTGGCCGTTTTTATGTTCACATGCGAACCGATGTTGCTCATGTTCCCGATAGGACCGTAGCAGTTCATGCATCAATAAGAAACACGATTTTCAAAGATTTTGCAGATTTCGGTGAGTTAGGTCAGAGATTCGCCGATGTGCCTGGGAGCATCGGCGGATGCAATGACGAATAAATCTTGAGCCGCGTCTGAAGCTGTTATCATTCATCTATAGAATATCCTTTCATGTTGTGATCTTATCCATTACAGGCATGCGGGCAAAAACCACTCTTTTCATGAATATCGGGATTATCAGTCCCGCCAACAACAGTAAGACAGCAATCCAGGTGAAGTTGTCACTTTCCAATGGAGCCAATTTGAGTACAAACGCCTTCACTACGCCCATACTGATAGTGTTCATCAAGTATATTGGGAAAGAATATAATCCCAAGGTCTGCAGAATGCCGAATGAGGCCGAAACCGGGAGCCTAACCAGTGCATGAAGGGCGGGAATTGCGAGTAAGCCCAGCCATGTCGCATCTCTCACAGGTTGCAGCACGGCAAGACTGAGCGCAAAGACACTCAACAAGAGCCAACAATACTTATCGATGGCAGCCGTATATCGCGTCCACGAGGATACTATTAGTCCACCCAGAACAAAATACATCAGATGATAAAACACTTCGTGCAACGCAAAAATATGGGGTACCCTCACAAAATGCATGATGCACGCCGCAACGAAGATGATCCAAAGTCTTCGACCCGTCGCGACCATGAGGAGTGGAACTAAAGCATTTATCAGAAAAAGAGCGTAAATATACCAAAGGAATGAGGCAGCGCTGCTGTCGGTCGGAATGTAAAAGACTTTGAGTATCTCATAATATGATTTCGGCGGATTATCAACATAGGCAAAATTCATAGTAAGGAGCTTTCCTAATGCGACGATCAGAGAGAACAAGAAAAACGGAGGCATTAGACGGATGAATTTTTTTTTGATGAAGCGTATATAATCTCTCACAGAAGATATATCCGGGCAGGTCAGGAAGAAAACGACTCCGCTCAGAAACATAAAAAATGACATATGGAAGCTATAGATATGATTTCTCAGCGCGGGATACCATACTACCCCGGCTGGTATCCCTTCGGCTGCAATGTGTCCAGTAACAACGAGAAAGATGGCAAGCCCTTTCCCTCTATCAATATCATCCAGTCTTTTTATCACTTTATTCATCACGCATACTTTACTTTGACGTTAAAGCCATGCTGCGTGGTTGAACGCTCAAAATTCGAACTCACTTCCGAAATTCATATTCCGGCAGCATTGAGCTTTCTTTTGTATGGCCTGAATACCAGCAGTGCCGTGACAACGGTCTGAAACAGGTAAGCGGCCATCCGGGCTGAGGCGAGACCACCAGCACCCTGTTTTACCAGCAGTATATTTGTGCCAATAAAAAGAACTGCCCAGCCAAGATTCATAAAATATGCCGTCCACAGCCTCCCCTCCGCATTGAGCGACTGGCCGACAGGACTCTGGACAGCCAATAGTCCGGCGGTTACCAGGGATATAACAAGAACAGGCCAGGCATGGGCATAGCCGTCGCCGTAAAGTGACATCAGCCAGGGACTAGCCACTGATAAAAGCAGCACCAGGGGTGCTACGACGAGGGCATTGACCATCATTGTCAAATGCAGTATGCGGCGTGAACGTGCATTGTCGCCGGCCCCCACAGACTCCGACAGCATCGGCAAAACGACCTGCCCCAAAAGACCAGGTATGAACATGACCAGAGCGAACCACTGGATGGTAGCATTGAAGATTCCCATCTGGGCGTAACCATCCGGTTCGTTGACCAGCATGGCACTGCAGACCCAGCCGACCGGACCGTAGAGCGCGCTAGCCAGAATCGCGGGAAGACTGAAGTTCCGTAATATCGCTATTTCACCGAATATGCCGCGAAAAGTGAGCGTAACACCGCATTTCGATGCTTCCTCGCGCACCGCTAAGTGCCCCATCAACCATCCGAAGCCGGCACTTATCACCAGCCCCCAGACCATGCCGGTCAAACCAGCAAGAAAAACTCCGCCTACCATGCTGGCGAATGTGGCGATGCCGGTTATAAGGTTGACCCGGGCTACGGTCCGAAATGCCTCAAAACCAGACAGAGCGCCGATCTGGGCGCCGTTCAGCGTGCTCAAAAAGAGAAACAAAGCGCCGACCCGAAGCAACTTCACAAGTTGGGGAGCTGCCAAAATCCGTGTAGCCAGCCAGGGAGCTATGATTGCCAGCCCCGCCGACAGAGATGCCCCGGCTGCGCATGCGACGATACCTGACAAGGCCATGATCCTGCCGGCCCGTGCTGGGTTGCTGAAACGGAATTCGGCGATATACTTGGTGGCTGTCGTACCCAGGCCGTACGAGATGACCACGCTCAGACTCAGCATGGTGCTCTGGATGATTCCAAATTCACCAAAGCCCACTTTTCCCAACTGTCGGGCTGCAACAATGGAAGACAGCACAGAAAGACCGCGAGCAAACACCGTCCCGACAAGGCTCCAGAACGTACCGCGCACCAGTCGGGAAGCTATGGGGGAGGACTCGATACGATCCACAAGCGGCAGAACAGCGCCCGGGAGCAGCCTTCGCGCCACGGCTTTCATGTAACTCCCGCGAACGGCCGATACAGGACGTACCAGACGATCTTTACGTATTCACTCAACTGCATGGATACTTCCTTAACGCTTGTCGGCCATTGCCTCAGCGCGGCCTTCTCGTTACGCGACGGTACAAACAAAACGGTATAGCGCTTTGGCTCAAAAACACTGTCGGATATGAGCTTGATCCTTCTCATATGATAGGGCGAGCTTACAAATATCGCCGATCGGACGTTGTTAGCGTCCATCAGCCGTTTTGTTTCCATGACCTCGACATGGGTATTTTCGTACCACAGTTTGAAATCTTTCTTTGTCTTGGCCTTGAATGCTCTGTATTCAGCGTCAGTTATAGGACGGATCCTGGAAATCCTCTTGCCATCAACGGGCATGGCCACATTATATGCTGGAATAATGAGAAGTTTCGGCCGCAATTCATTTATCAGGTTGCACGCCTCCTCCTGGCGAGCCTCAAAGCCGGGGCCGACGAAGAGCACCACTGCATCCGATTTGCGCGGCATATCACCGTAAGCAAGATAACTGGGCGCAATCCCCGCAAACAAAAGAAGGAGCAGAGCGCTGGATAGAATCAATGTCAGAATTCGATTCTTCAAGATGTGCCATTCACCGTAACAGAGAATTTTATAATCTTTAATGAGATTGGTTGCATTACGCGCGGGGAATGAGATTATCAATATTCATGCGCATCTGCTGGTCCTGATTGATGAGTCGCTTTGATTCTCGATTTGAGCAGATTACGCGCCGGTAACAAGGCAAGCGGAATTTCCTCTACCTTGGTCTCGTCGTTAGTTACGGGCAAGTTACGTTCCCATTCCCATGCAGATCGTATGATAAATGCCAGATCATCATGCTGTGGCTTCCAGCCGGTTCGCTCTTTCAATCGCGTGCTGTCCGCTATAAGTACAGGTGCGTCGCCTGGTCTCCGGCCAGCTTCCTCAACCGGGAAATCGGCCCCGGTGACCTTTTTTACCATCGACACGACCTCCTTGACTGAAAATCCTCTCCCATACCCGCAGTTCATGACATCGGACCTCCGGATCTCCAACAGATGTTCGAGGGCCCGCACATGGGCACTGGCTATATCGTCTACATGAATGAAATCCCGTATACAGGTCCCGTCATGTGTTGGATAATCGGTGCCGTAGATGGAAAGCCCGGCCGCTTCTCCCTTCGCGCATTTGAGGGCCCGGGTGATCAGATGGGTCGGTTTCGCGTAGGCCTGTCCGAGGCGGCCTCCTGTATCGGCTCCTGCGACGTTAAAATAGCGCAGAGCGATGTAACGAAAATCACTGGAGGCGGCGAGGTCCCGCAGGATCCGCTCCGACATCTCTTTGGTCGAGCCGTACGGGTTGATTGGTTTAAGTTCTGCGGTCTCGTCCACAGGAACATCGGCCGGGATCCCATACACAGCGGCACTCGAGGAATAGAGCAGATTGTCCACGGCTGCAATCTGCATGGCCTCCACCAGGTTCTGAGTATTAATGACATTATTTCTATAGTATTTCAGCGGCCTCCGGACGGACTCCTCGACTTCAATGGATGCGGCAAAATGGATGACGGCATCAGGCCTCGCTGCTTCCATGGTCTTCTGAAGAGACAACGTATCCCCAAGATCGCCTTTGATCAGCGTACCGTGTAGGACGGCCCAGTCATGACCGGTGGACAGATTATCGAAAATAATCAGTTCATGACCTTGCGCTCCCAAAATCTTCACCACGTGGCTGCCGATATAGCCCGCGCCTCCTGTTATGAATATCTTCATCTGGCTCTCCCTGAGATCTTATCCATATTTGAATTCTCCCGCAGTGTGCGATTTAAAGTAGTTGAGACCAACGATATTTCGTCGAGGGGGCTGATAACCGGGAAGCTTCTGGCAATGCTCCGCCTTCTCAGTCACATGGATTCAAAACGGACTGCGAAGGCGATAGGGCGTGCCTGATACAAATACGTCTTTTATGTTACAATTTGATGACTTATTGAAGACAAATTCAAGCAGCTTCTACATCATCTGCATAAATCTTGACAGCCACGCTTCTTCCGAGCAAATCTATGCTCACGAGGAATATATTCTGACCGTGCTTCTGCTTCAATATTCCCCGTGCACCCCGGAAGACTCCTCTCGTAACCCGCACCGGCGCCCCTTCCTGCAAGTTGGGATAGATGTCTATGTTTTCCCCGCTTCCGAGAAGTATCTTCATGGAGTCTATTTCTTCATGCGCCACTGGTGTAGGATTTCCAGGAGCAAGCGAAATGAGCATAACAGCACCACGCGTCTTTATCACGTTCTGGAATTCCCCGGGTTCCGGCGTAATGGAGACAAAAAGATACCCGGGGAAGAGCGGCATCTCCACCTGCTTTTTCCGGTCGTTCCATTGCTTCAGCCTCGTCACGGAAGGGAGAAACGTCTCTATCCCTTTCCGCTGGAGTTCGCCGGAAACGACGAATTCGTGCCTAGACTTCACGTATAATGCATACCAATTGGTCTGTGTCATATGAGAGACCCCCCGGCATCAGCCCCGTGCCCTTCGCCTTTCGTCGCACTTCCGGTCACGTCAGGGTTTCCTGGCGGCACTTAGCTCTTCACTGGGAAATATCTCCACCGATGCCTTCTCACGCAGGCTCTTTGCGTACGCATCCGCATCCTGCCTCGCTTTTTCTTGGGCCAAACGCTGACGGATCTGTTCTTTGACGGTATCATAGGCCAGAACAGTTTCCGGTTTCCGGTCGATAATCTTGAAAATGTGAAACCCGTAGCTCGTCTCTATGATATCGCTCGTTTCCCCCGCTTTTAGTTTAAAGACGGCATTCTCGAGCTGTGCATCGAGCTGTCCCTTCCTGATATATCCAAGGTCGCCGCCGTTCGTTCTGGTCGGCCCGTCGGATTGTTCCCGCGCGAGGGCCGCGAAATCCTGGCCCTTCTTCAAGTTCCTCACGATCTGATCGGCCTTTTTTCGCGCTTCCTGCTTTCGCGAATCATCCCATTTGGGATCGACCTGAATCAGGATATGGCTGACCCTCGCCTGCAGCGGCTGTTTGAAGAGGTCCAGGTGGCTCTGGTAATAGTTGACCGTTTCATCATCGGTCACGACGACCTTCGCGCTGAATTTACGGTCAACATACTGCTGAAGGGCGCTGTTCCTTTCCAGCTGCGTGCGCAGTGATTCCTCGGTCAAGTTTCTTCGACCCAGCTCATTCTTATATTCAGCATCGCTCGGGAACTGCTGCCTCATAGCAAAAATATCCTTGGTGATAGCGGTCTCATCAGGCTTGATCCCCGCTTTACGGCTGTCCTGATAAAGGAGCTCCCGCCGTATCATGCTTTCCAGCACTTCCGACCGAATCTGGGTTACCTGGCTACAGGAGAGCGGTTTTCCAACGCCTAGAACGGTCTTCTGGACCAGGAAGACTTCCTTATCGAAATCACCCCGTTCGATGGGTACGCCGTTCACGAGGGCAACGCTATCAGCGGCCGGCTCTGCCTTCTTCATATCGCCCCAAGCGGTCGAGGTCATGGCGATGCATGCGGCAAACAGCACTGCTACCTGAAGACTGAAAACCCTGGTCATGTTCAAACACCCCCTTATTTCGCAGTAAATTTCTTCTGATCGATCTCTTCCTGATACTGGCTTGTAAGCTTGTCTAGTTCCACCTTACGTATCTGTGTCAGTGGTTCCTTTTCGAGGAGCACCGAGCCAAAACCCTTGTCCTTGTATTTCTTTACGAGCTCTTTGGCGATTAGGACAAGCTCGGCATTGTCCGAGGAGCAGGTGCCCAGCTCCCTGGCGATCTTTTTGATCTCAGATTGAAGGGCCTGCTCCTCTCCTGCTGCCTTTCTGAGTTCACCGCCCAGCTCCTTGTTGCTCCGAAGCGTTTCCTGGAGCTCCTGTTTTGTCTTGGCCGCCGCTTCATCGGCCGCAGTTATCCTATCGTCCAACTTTTGAACTTGCTCTTTGAGTGTTCTTGCTCTGCCGCTGTAAGTTTCGGTTTTCTTTTTCTCCGTCACCAGTTCATCCTGCAGCTTGTTCACATCGTCCCGGCATCTCTGTTCGATCGTACTGGTTGTACTCGCTGCCTGGGCTTTTTCTTCGTTCAGTTTAGTCATCATAAATGCGATCTTTTTGTCCTTCTCCCTCATCTTTTCCTGGCAGATCTTCTGTTCCTTGCCTATCTGCATCTGTCCGAAGCCCAGCCCAATGAGCAGTCCGACCGCCAAGGCGATCGTGGTAAGAATCAGCTTTTGTATCAACGGCATTTTCATTTTTTCTCCAGCGCCAATGGGAATCCAGACCCCCGGAGCATAAGTGCACCCCTGTAAACATTAGAATCGTGCATTGAAGTCCACTTGCAAAACATCAATTGCCAGTGGCGGGCCGCTGATCTGGTCCGCTGTCAGCCACCGGGTCCTGAGCCAGAAATTCTTGGCCAGACCAAAGTCGGCACCCACGATCCATCCCCTCGCATTCGTCCCGCCAAGATGAAAATCAGGGTCCGTAAATGCATCGACAATAGCGTCGGCACCGATGCGCTTAAACGAGAAATACACGCTCCACTGCTTTTTATCCCGGATGGTCGGATAGCCCACAGTGATCCCAAACTGCTCGCCTTGTATGTCCTTCACCGTGTTCGGGTTTCCCGTCAGCTCTATGACGTCGTTTCTGATAAACCCGACATTGTACACATAATCGCCGAGGAAAACGATATGGACGGGATCCCAGAAGCCGATATCAAGGATACCGGTAACGTTCACTTCCTCGAACTCCGAAGCGAGGGCATAAATGGGTGCGTTTAACCCACCGAGATCGAACAAAGTGTTGCCTTTTTGTTGAAATAAGGGAGCCGTCCAGTTGTTGGCGTTGGAGTCAGGACTATTAGGCACACCTGTTATGTTTTTGTAATCGTAGTAGGCTGCACCGATCTTCGAGGAAATGCCCTTCGTATTCGTGCGTTCGAGGCCGGTTTGCCCTCCCAGGAGCCACTTGTTGTGCGCGCTAAAGTCATATTGCTGCAGGGGAAATGCCCCGACTGTCAAAAAGGGGGCCCAGGATTCCGTAGCCGGGCTCTTCATTTTCGCGACAAACCCATCGAAGTTCAGATCCGGGGCCCATACCAGGTCGGAATGCAGAAACGGATTTGGCATGCGGCCGCCGTAGAGGGTAAGGGCCTTCCATGGCTGCCACTTGATATAGGCAAGATCGAACACGACACTGCCCTTATTCATATAAGTGCCCATGGTGTTGTTTTCCGTCACGGGATTTGTCGTGGTCCCTGTGGACAATCTAACGACCGCTTCCACCTGATCATTCACCTTTGCCTCTGCCCCAAAACGGACCCTGTACTTGAAGCGGGATGTGTTGTTCTGCGTATTCATTTGCTGAGACGGATTGGAAGGCTGAAACAGGATGGCGTTGCTCGAATTAAAATAATCTGCCTCATACCGCAGCCTGATGTCGCCGCCGAAGCGGAGCCGCTCGTCCTTCTCCTTCATTGCCTGGTTGACTTTCCAGATCTCCCGGTACATTTCATTCATGACCTCGCTTCTTACTTGCTCCTCAACCTTCTTGCTGACATCCGCAGTCACTTGAGCGGTGATCTGCTCGATCAACTCCTTCTCATGCGCCTCCTGGTCAGCCCGTGATTTCTCAATGGATGCAGTCCCTGTCCCTTCCGTGCTCGGTGTTACGGACTGAACAAGCGCGGGGGCAGCTGCCTCGGGCTGATGTGCCTCCGTAGCAGCATGTGACTCCTGAGCTGGGGCCGTTCCCTTCGTCTGATCGACAGACCCCTTGCGTGACTTCAGAGGTGCCATGGCGGCCTCGCTCTGGGACGGAGTGCTCTCATGCGTGATTGTCGTCGGCTTGGGATGCGCACAGCCGATAGTGACAAGCACCAGGAGTACCGCAATGCGGACGGTGAAACTTTTCCCCATCAACTCCTGAGATGCAGACGCCAGAAGCCGGTTGATCTCTCTCATATATATTCCTGATTCCTTTCATGTGATAGTATTCAGGCCTTCATCACAAAAGCAGCAGTCGCTAGTTTTCTTTTTTCATCATCCGCATTGAGCCGATTTATCCACGTCCAAGAAAGTTTTTGTGATTCCCTGTCCGCTGCATCAGCCCTGAGAGATGATCTTGATATCCATCGTCCGCGGCATGCCATCCGGTGGTGGCTCACTGATTCGGAATGTGCGCAGTGACCGATTTACCGCATCATCCATTTTGTTGTTTCCCGATGAACCGATGATCCGGTAGTCAGTAACCTTGCCGTTCGTGTCAATGCTCACCCTGACGACGGCTTGAAACTTGCCCTTGGGGATTCCGCCTTCTTCATCAAGGAGCTTCATGACCTTTTTTCTGAGTTCCACCGTCACGATCTGGGTATAGCCGGCGAACTTTGTCAGAAGAGAGCCCGTTCCAATGCCCGGTCCGCCTCCGGCAATGAGGCTTCTGCCCCCTTTTTTCCCGACCAAGCCGAAGCTATCGCTGCCTGCTGTACCCTCGGCATCAACGCCTAGGTTGTCCCCCGCAGGCGTGCTGTCCTTGATGTCGTTCTCGGGGCCCTGCTCCTTGTTCACTTCCTGATTGATGATCTCTTCCCTCTTCGGGATCTCCTTGATCGGCTCAGGTTCAGGAGGCTTTTCCTTGATCATCGGCGGTGGCGGCTTTAGCAAGGTGACAGTGGTGGTTGTGTCCTTCTTTTTCAGCTCCGTCCCTGAGAGAACCGTTTTAACGATATAGGCGCCCACTCCCGCCAGAATGATGAACACAGCGATAAGGAGCCAGGAAATCGGCTGTTTTTCTTGATTTTCCTGCATCTGTCTTGCTCAAATCACAAACTATATATTCCCGATAAAATAAGATCGGCAACAGAAAACACAATCTGTAAATCTCAAATCCTAGATAAATTTCAAAAGAATGACCCCAAAAGTCATGGTGTTTAATTACTGTTGAAATCAGTGACTTATTTGTAATTTGCATCCTGTATCAGATCTCACTTCACGAGCTTCTGAGTCACCAGGCCAAGCTGTGTAATCTCCAAGCGCTGCAGAAGGTCCAGCACATCAATGACTTTCTCATAGGAGATCTTCTTATCGCCCCGGATGACCACCGGGAAATTGGGGTCCATGCCTTTATACTGACGGAGCCTGATCTCCAGTTCTTCCAAAGTCATGGGAAAACTGTCAAGATAGATGGTCCCATCCGCGGTGATGGTGATCGCCCTCGTCGTGGATTTGACCTTTCCCGCAGCCGCACTCGCTTTGGGAAGATCGACGCTGATACCCTGTACGGACGCCGTCACGACGATCATGAACACCAGAAGGAGGTTCCAGGCCAGGTCCAGCATGGGGACCACATTGATCTCGTCGTAAATTTCATGATCATCATAAGGGTTTATCCCGCGGCGCATCTCATTTTTCCCCTTCCAGCATGAGAATGAACCTTTCGATGAAGACGTTCACATCGGCATTCATGTCTTTGATGCGGCTCGTGACGTAGCTACTGGCGAACAATGAAGGAATAGCGACCAGTAGCCCTGCCAGCGTGCAGGAGAGGGCCGAGGCGACGCCCGGCGCGATGGCGGCCAGGTTAGCTTCACCGCTCTCTGCAAGTCCCGCAAAGGTATTCATGACGCCCCAGACCGTGCCAAGCAGCCCCAAGAAGGGACCGCCGGCGACACTCATGTTCATAATGACCATGCCCGCGGACAGTTTTCTACTTTCATACATGGCCTCTATTTCGACGGCAGCCTTGAAACCGTTCATGACCTTCTCGGGCAGCCCCTTTCCTAATTCGAAGGGTTTTGCCTTGTTGCCGGCAGAAGAACTCTTCAATTCCTCGCACCCGGCCCGGTAGACTCGGTAGATAGGCGATCCATGGAAGTGTTGTTCTTTATCAATTAGGGAAAATGGATGATCCAGATCTCTGAAGGACTGGGAAAAGGTCTGATTGACCTTTTTGGCGCGGTTTAGCATCGCGACCTTCTGCCGAAATATATATAGGGAGCCAAAACCCATGATCACCAGCACCCCGATGATCAGCCATCCATCAAGGGTGATGGTTCTCATGATCACTTTCATCATGTGGATGGTAAATGATTCGCCGCCGCCACCTCCGGTTTCTTCTTCTAGATAGGACGTCAGCACTCCGTCCGGTCCCTGGCTCTGGAACTCGGCCTTGATCCAGCCGGCAGTCCTGACGCTATTCGACAACTGCACTTCATCGAGGTCACCGATGAACGCATTCCCCCCTTTTGCAGCTCCACCGAGGATGATGTCCGAAGATGGCGCTGGAATGGCCCTGTTCAGAACGCTTGCCGAAGCTTCCTTGCCATCCAGATACACTGTGATCCGCTTTTCAGAGTCCACAACGACGGCGAGGTGCTGCCAGTGATTCGGAATCAAGGCAACCGTTTTCGGCGTCTCGGTCACCGGTCCTTTACCGTACCCCAGACTGCAGTATGCATTCCCGTTGTCGATGCCGATCACGATCGACTGGATTCCGTCATCCCAGGAAAACAGCTGTGAGCTGCCCGAGGGCTGGTTCATACGGACCCAGGATGAAAAGGTAAAGCCCTTGGTGAAGGTGAGCGATGGTGATCTGGCAATTGTCATCTGACCGCCAGTGGTTCCGTCGAACTGCGCGCCGTTTCCTAGAACTGAGGGGATCCCCAGCTTGCCGGTAAAGCCTGCTACATTGTTGGCGTAAGCGGTCGCATCCCGCGGATTGCCGTCCTTCTCCGCCAGGTGATAGACGGCCACATAGTTCATATCGAAGGTGCCGCCCTTATCCTGTCCGTCCGGGGCGGAAGAATTGCCATAATACATCCAGATCGAATTCTGGGCTGAGCTCGCGGATACACTGGGAACCTTGACCCAGATCAATGCCATCTCTTCCGAGGGATCGAACTTTTCGATGTGAAACTTCAGAGGAGTCTTGTCGTCGCTGCTCACGAACCGCAGGTCAGACCCATCTGCCTTTGCACCGGAGAAAGTGAAGTTTCCCGTATGAAGACGTACAAGCAGGGTAACATCGACCAGGTTCTCCTTGATGTCGGCGGCCTTCTCCGAGGTATCGAACTGTATTTTCTTGCGCTGCTGCCACTTGCCATCCCACCAGGCATGCGCGTCCGGAACAGCAAGAACGCCAATGAAAAACGCCAAGCCTCCGGCCAGTACGAATATTTTTGTCAATAGATGTATCGATGTAAGAAAATATCTCCTGTCCATATGCCCGGGTTTCCTCTATTTCTTCTTGCTTTCGTCATCGTTCTGGTCATTGTGCGCGTCTTCAACGAAGTCAATGACCTTTACATCCAGCCACTTCGTGACAATATCCTCGATCATCTGCGATGCCTGAGACTGTGCCATGGCGAGGCCGGAGACATCGTTTGCCAATTGAGTGTTTTGCGTCATGTTCCCGGTGCCTGACAACGACCCGATATTGGCCGTTCCTACCGATTGCTGCGGCACGCCGACGGAACCCACTGAGAAAGTGATGTTCGTGACGTTCGTGACCTTGAGGGCGGCCAGGGTGACCGTACTTCCCGCGATCCCCGCTTCGCCCGCGTCAATAACGCCGGTTGGAGCGAAGAGATGAACATTACCGGGCATGGGCGGGTTTTCTCCGTAGGTCAGGGCCCGTATGCCGCTTCCGACCGCAGGTGGAGTAAACACCGTCTTGTACTCATGCGTGCTGGTATCAAACACTGTTTTTGGCGCAGAAGCGTTCACCGCGGTTCTCGACCCCCGGCCCGCATTGATGTTTCCATCATCGCTCCACACCGTAATGTCGCCGTAAGAGATCGATGGGTCGACCACGTCCTGCTGCGAAAAGAAGGTCATTACGCGCGATTCCTGAACATCGACGTCCTTGACCGCGAATATGTTGATCGTGCCGCCGTTTGCCGTTGTTATTCCTGTTGTCGTATTCACTAAAGTAACGCTCGGCAGCGCGGTCGTTCCCAGGTTCAGGTTTCCGTTAGCGATGACGAAAATGTCGGATGCGGCGTTCGATGTCAGGATTTGCGATGCGGTCATGTCGATGTCCCCTCTGCCGCTCGCTGTTTTCTCAAGGGGGGCGATGTCCGCATTCCTCGTGTTCTGAAGAAGCGTGGCGGCGTCTGTCAGTTTGCCGCCAGACAGGAGCTTTGCGTAGTCATCCCCGGCCTTCTGGATCGTGGAAAAGAAATTGCTAACATCGGCCGCTGTGTTGAAGACAGAGCTGATATCGGATGAATCTATGTCGAACGAGTACCCAGCCATAACAACAAGGCTGCTCTTGCCTGTCCCTAAAGCGGCATTATCGCCGTTGCCGATCTCCTGAATCCCGCCTGATAGTGAACCCAGATTTATTGAGCCGCCAGCCTGGACAAGGAAGACCCCCGGGCCGCCTTCAATCAGACCGCCTTGCAGCGAAGTACTGGACGCCTTGACGTATTGCATTGAAATATCTCCTCCGGCCCGGATCATGGACACATCCTTGGGGTCGATGTTCTGCCCATCGTAGGTAATATTCTCGATGTTCTGGCCAGCTATCACCTCGGCCTTTTTGGGGAACAGGAGATTCAGGTTCTCGATGTTTCCGCCCGCTTGTATCACTATAGGTTGGCTGTCACCTAGATGCAGCGGCTCCGGGGGAAGTGACACGGAACCCTTGCCCATCGGATTGTAAATGCCGTGTTTGTTTTCGTCACGGTTAGCAATCCAACCGATATCTCCTGCGACTGAGTCATTATTGCCGCTAACATAGAAGAGTCCGTACCAGTTATCGGGCGAAAGGTCCGATACGAGTATCTGCGCAGAGCGATATCCTCCATTAACATTGACAACCTGTCCTATCACGTCGCCCCTGACATCAAGGCTGAGGTTCCCATCGGAAGCTGACGCGAGCGTAAAGTCGTTCAGCATATACAAATTGCCACCGGCGACAACGCTCACGTGCGCGGGAAGGACCCTCTCGTAAGTCTGGGCCGCGGTCGGGTTCTCATAATAGGGGGATCTTCCGGCAAGCGTCACATCAGTTCCTGCTTTCAGACTGATGCTCGTCTCCGGTGTGTAGGAGTCATATACGAAGTCCTGTGCCCGGTACTGCTCGATTTGATCGCTTGCCAGAGAGGGGTTCACCACAGCGCCGACCTGGATCTCTCCCTGGGCGGTCACATTCGTCTTGCTGTTAATAAGCTCGATCTGCACCGGTGATGCGGACGCCCCGACATTGCCCATGGCATGGATCTCCCCTATCCCCTGGCTCTCTTGTCCTTGAACGCCCTGCCCCATCGCGTTGAGAAACCGGCCCCTGATATCCCCTCCGGAATAAATGGCAAGGTTACCCGAACCGAACGTCCCAGCCTGCGCAAGGAAGTCCCCGCCGGTGCGGACGGACAGGTTCCCTCCTCCCATCGTGGCAAGGCCGGCTGTGCCGTAGATATAGTCGGCTGAAAAAAGCCCGTAATAAGCATACGAACTAGAATTATTAATGGTGACGTATATTTGTGAATAATAGTCCCAGCTAACACTTGTCTGCTGGCCCGCTCCGTCCGCGGTAACCCACGTTCCGTTGACCGGCTTACCCACTTGCCTGCCCACCTCGAGCGTGATGCTTCCGCCCCCTGTATACCTCCACCAGTATGTCCCTTCCGGATCTTGTTGCATAATGGTTTGAAAGGGCTGCCCAGTTGCCGGATCTATAGGTTTCGGGTCCAGAGCATATGACCCCATTGGATCGCTCGCCGCCTGAGCAGAAAGCTGCCCTGTCGTACGGATAGCGCCGGCGCCGGCATAGCTCGAATCATTTCCGACGAAGAGGTTGAGATCGCGGCCAACGTTTATGTCGATGTCACCCGTGGCTGTCTGGATGGCGCCGTAAACATTGAGGTCACGGCCGATGTTTCCTCGGATCGATCCGGTGAATGACGCCAGATTGTAGTACATACCGTCAGTAATCATGTAACTGGGGAAATTAGCGTGAGAAATCGCCTGTCCCGTTCCGATAACCGTATCTCCACCAGAGGCGAAACGGATGGGCGCGCTCTCGGTGTAGACGATAACGTTATCAGCTATGGTGAGGTTCCCCGTGCCCAGCGTGTTTATAGCCATATAATCTGCGCTCGAAGGGTCGGCTCCAGCGACGAGATTAAATCCCCAGGAATTGCGCCCAGCAGGAGCTGCTGTAATGAAATTATTACCTGATGCCGCATACGCAGGAGCGTCAGCAAGGCTGGCATTAATGTTGAGGTTCCCTGCAGAACGGATGGTCAGGACGCCCGGTTCGCCCCCGAAGCGGTAATCGGTGAGATCCAGTGCCGTGTTCCAGTTAATATCCCCGGCACTATAGAGCTCGATTCCCGGAAGGAGATGGAAGTTCTTGATCCCAGATCCGAAACTGCTAGTATTATTCACATAGTTGTTGTAAAAGACTGTTGTGGCGCTGATCTCCTGGGACAGGGTCTGCAACGGTGACAAAGAAGATATATCGACCGGTTTATCGACTGCTTCTGCGTAAACCGTTGATTGGCCGACGATAGAGCCTTGGGGACCCAGGGAGGCGCTTATGTCGTTATTATTGGCGTTACGCAGTGCCCGCAGATAGACGATACCGTTCATATTCCCATTGCTGTCGGAAACATCTATTTTCCCGTTTATACTGACCGACCCCTGAGTTGAACTCAGGAGCACGTTCGGATCGAGAGAGCCGGGTACCGTGGAAACAGCCCGAATACCTCCGTTGATCGAAAGATTGTTCTTGGCGTAGAGCTCGATGCCTCCGCCTGCCGTCCCCTCGGCATCGGCAATGATATTCCCGTTTACATCGATATTGCCGCCGCTGGTGGCTCCGTCTGCGGTCAGTTTAACGTGGTGCGCATTTACGTCGGAGCCGATAACGATGTCGCCTGTGGTCGCCCTCAGATCGATTCTTTCGGTGAAACCACCGCTGGAAGCTGAAATAGTGTTCAGGAGATTCGCCATGTCGGTATTTGGCTTGGTCGTATCAGAATTATCAAACTGATAAGTATCGATAACAAGGGAACCTCCCGCTCCGCCCTGAGCCTTTCCTTCGAGATTGCCGTTTATCGTGACGCCCCCTATCGGCGCCTTGATGTTGATAAGCCCCGCGTCACCCTGTGATCCTGCGGAGACATCGATCGAGGACGTGTTATCGATGACGATGCCGCCGCTGGTCGACTGCAGGAACACCTGGCCACCAGGCGCGTCAACTGTTCCCTTTGCGAGTATCTGGCTTGTGTTGTTAAGGGCGATGTCGCCCCCGGTTGCAACCATTTTGATCGTTCCGCCGTCGGCTTGTATTACGCCGCCATTGTCAGTCCTGATCGAAGTTCCCCAGATCTCCAGCATGCCTCCCCCCTGAGCAGGGGACTGTTTATAGTTTCCATTGCCGTTTATCGAGATCGCTCCGCCGGGGATGAGACCGAGCGTACTCTGCATGTCGTTATTGTAATTGCTGCCTGTATAGATCACGAAATCAGGAGCAGTAATGGCTGTCGTTTGTATGTTATCCACGGTATCAGTCACTGTCCTGCTCGTGCTGGCGGTGATCATTCGGGCCGCGCTGATAGCGAGATCTCCATTTCCTGTGCTCAGGCTTCCCTTCCCCAGGAGCGTCAAATCGTTCTGGCTGTTGATAGCGATCATTTTGAAATTGTCGAACAGGATATCTCCTTCGCCGAAGTTGATCGTACCGGCTCCTCCGGCGTTTATAGGCTTGGCCGTTGCCGTGAAGGTAGCGGCGCCCATTGAGGCGTCAGGCAGTGACGTTGAAGAAGTGCCCGAATTCTTGAAATTGATCGTTGGCGCCGACAGGTTAACGGTAATGGCATTCGGACTCATATTGGCGATCCGGCTGGCGTCTAGGGTCAAGCTGTTGACTGCTGTAAGATCGACGCTTGTCAGGAACTGGATGCCTGCATTGCTGCCGCTGTTGCTGACCAATGTGAAGTCCTGAAATCCGGTGAAATTGTTCCACATTGCCTGTGTCAAATGAAGGCCGGGGTCGGTGCGCGTCCCGTCATCGAAAAATATTGCGCTGCTGTTTAAGGTCAGAGCGCCTCCTTCTGACTGGAAAGATCCGTTCATCCCGGTCACATTGTTCGCGGTAATGTTGACCGCATGGGCGGCGTGCAGGGTTGCTGCGGACCCGCTGTCGCCGATAACGAGAGTACCCGGCGTAATGATATTGATCTCGCCGTCTCCGGTTGCTGCAACAAGCTTGGACCCGCCTTCAAGCGTTATAGAGGAACTCGCTGACCCGCGCGCTGATAGGGAAATAATGTCCGCATCGAGCTCCGCCCCCGCCTTTACCGTAATGCTGTTTGTTATACCCTTCGCGGTTTGATCCACATCGCCGAGGTCCACTTCATGAAAGCCAGTAATACCGTTAGACGAAATGGTCAATTTGCCCATGAGGCCGCTGTTGACCTTAGACAGCGGGGTATTGAAATCAAACAGTATACCCGCCAATGGCGATGCAGATTCCGACTGAACGGTGATGTTTGAAGCTTTCAGGCTGATCGTGCCGCCTTGATACCCGTCAAATGCCGCTGCTTTAAGCTGTCCGTCGAGGATCATCGTAGTGCCCGTTATGTTGATATTGCCGGCATTGCCGGACACAGAGGGGACCGGTTGCACGTAATTTCCCTCCGTCGTCAGGACTTCGGATGCGGCACGTACGCTGTAAACCTGAGGCTGCGTGCTCTTTATCGACGTGTCGGCAATGGCGGAATATCCGACAACGAGGGGATAGCCGTCTTGTGACAGCGCTCCCTGCGCCGGCAAGGACGCGCCCTTCTGCACCTCGAGAATATATGCCCCGGGCATGAATGCGTACCGGGCATTTTGCGGATGGGAAGAATCAAGGGGAAGCAGGGTGTACATTCCCGCGCTCAGGCCTCCCTCACCCTGAAGGTATACATCCGTTCCCGGCATCGGAACGGTATCCGCTTTAAACACGACGTAGCGTCCGGATTCGGTGAGCGGATCAACAGAGCCTTGCACACCCGGCTGGAACGAGTATGCAAATACTGACCCGCCGCCGGAGACGTCGATCTTGGAACCTTGCCGGGTTATGACTTCATCGGCATTAAGGTTGATACCTTTATTGGAAAGGGCGTCTTGCGTGAAAAATGATTCCGAGCCGGAGCCGGGGGCTGGCTTTGCCTTATCTGGAACGAGCCAGAGGTTGTTCTGGTCCAACTCGCCATAGAGCACACTGGCCACATTCGCGGCTATGGTCAATGTGCTGCCTGACGCAAGATAGATTCGATTCCCCGGTGCATTGAGATTGATGGTCCCCAGGGGCGCTGCAACAGTCACGCCTTGTTCTACGTCGATACCTCCGCTTCCGCTGAGACCGCGGCTGATGATAGTCAGGCTCCCACCCGCTGAATAGATAGGCGGGTCAGCAGCAGCGTCTGTGTTACTGAACGTGTGCTGCAGGGTTACCTTTCCATTGGCCTGCACGGTATAGTCAGAGTATATATACGGGAACATCTTGCTTCCGTTCTTGTCATATTCATAGTAATTGCCTGGATATATGCGGGCGGCATCAAGAACGAGATCGCCAGTTGTCCCAAGCATTCCGGGATTGACCGTTCCCGGATTTCCATGTTGCCCGGCTATGAAGTTGTCGTTGTACAATGCCTGGCTCAGGGTAATGTCTTGGTCGGTCCTTAGCGTTACGTCCTTAAAGCCGTCGATCTGGATGCTTCCGATTACATCGATAAAACCGCTGTGCATTCCTGACGCATCGGTCCATCCGCCGGAAAGCGTTAAATTTCCGGCAGCTGGGACCGTTGAATTTGCGGGCTGCGGAGAAACCGTTGAAGTGTTTTTAAGCACTATCCAGGCCGCGCTTAATGTCACCGTGTTTCCCGTGCCGATGATATTCGGGGCGTCCAGGGTAAGTTTCCGGGGGATGACATAGCTGACGTCGCCAGAGTCGAAACTAATAGTATAATTGCTCTTGAATGTCAGGTCGTCGAAGCCACCCCTAAGAAAATAGCCAATATAGCTACCGATGGACATGTTGTTGGCTCCTGGAGAATTGAGCGGGTACGTATACGTCATCGCCAGTGTGCCTCCGCCGATGCCTCCGAGGCCGTTTAGATTCGCGTTGTTGGCAACTACGGCACCTTCCAATACCGGGATGCCCCCGTAGCTCAAGGAGACGCTCCCGGGATTGCCCGCTGTTTGATAGGTGGTCGTCTTGCTTCCTGACAGGACCGTATTCATGACTGCGTCCGATCCCGACACATCTATTGTTGCCCCCGAAGCTATGGTCAGGTTTCCAGTTCCTGCTTGGTCCCCATTAGCTGTCGCAATCAGGGAAACATTCCCGCCGTTCATCGGCTGGTGATTAACGCTGAAGCCATTCGGGGTTGATGACGGATCAGGAGTATTGAACCCCTTCGCGAGGATCGTAGCGTTCTCGCCAATCAGAAGATTGCCGCCAGTTGCCGTTACGTTGATAGTTCCGGCCCGAGAATCCAGCTTCCCGTCCATCATGACCGAGCCGGTTGTCGTTCCCGGCACACCGCTTGATAGGATTATTTTTCCGCCAGGCGTTGTCCGGATCATCGTGCCGTTTAAGACCGAAAGCGTTGTGGGAGCGGAATTCTGACTTAAGATTCCTGTAAAGCCTGTTCCGCTTGAACTAGAAGAAAAGGCGACCCCTGCGGCGGCGGTAAATTGCGATTGACCGGCCATGTAATCTAGGGAAGGGTCGAGGCTGATGAGGTTCGGATTTCCGGGGACCTCCTGCTCCCCGGTTTTTGCGTTCAACCCCGCTTGCGCCGCTACCGGATTCTTCGATCTGATCAACGATGGAGCGACATTCGTATTTACTCCCCCCGGGCTCCCTATAGTGACATCATTCTTGCTGTTGACCGTGATCTGAGTGAAGCCGGTATCGCCGAACTCGTTATCAGCAAGGTAGAACATGCCTTTCATTTGAGCCGGTATTGATGATCTAGAAGAATCGCTGCTCAAAGGATCGAAAGTGCTCCAATCATACCACTGAGGAATCGATGTAGCCGGGACCACTGAAGCATTGAGCGATGTAAGAGTTATGGCGCCTCCAGCGAGCTTTCCTTTCGGATCAGCCAATGCGTACCCCTGCAGAGATCCGTCAAGTTCGATGTTCGCCCCCTGAATGATTACGGCCCCTGCGCTTCCTCCTGTGACCTTGCCCTTCTGGTCGATAGAATAGCCGCCGCTCACGTTCACGACGGCCCCCTTTTGCAAGAAGACGCCGGCACCCAGGTCCGTCTGATCCTCGATGTATATTTTCCCTCCGTTCGTAAATCCGGGAGTCGTAACGGCATTTCCTGTCCCGGTCTGACTGTTATCGATCCGTTGCCCGGATGCGTCAAGAACGCTTTTACTCCCGAGAACAATCCTCTCGGTGAGGCCGTTGGGGAGGGCTACGTAGTTCGAGTTGAGATTGCCACTTGTGTCACGATAGCTCGTTGAATTCTGCACGGTGTACAAATTAATGTTCCCTCCCGGGACCGTGATCTGTCCTTCGTAACTGATCAGTCTTGCCTGCGCTGTGAATGACCCGCCCGGCTGAAGCGCAAGAGCGGCATCGGCAGCTGTCGAAATGGTCAGATCCGCGGTGAGACCGAGTGTGCCCAAGTTTGCATTGTTCAGGGTCTTAGCCGAGAGCAGCGAAGTGGTCGCCGGCGTTATATCGTTTTGAGTATCAGTTTCGGAAACAACCGAGATATTCGATGCGTTTATCGTCAGATTTCCTGCTCGCGGTGTTTCGAGCCCCTCAGCCTTTGAAAGCATAAGCGCTTCATAATAATCGGCAGAAGACGAATACGAAGCTGACGTGGTCCAGGCGTTTTGATACGTGCCGCGATTCACACTGCCGTTTATCTGACCGTTTAGGACGATCGTGGTTGCTGAAAGCGAAAGCGTGCCCGCATCGCCGCCTACGCTGTAGCCGGTCTCGTGCGTCATAGCCGGAGATGCCCCGCCATAATAAAGGCCTGTATAGGACTGCTGCATACCGAACCGGGCGTATGACTTCACATAATTTCCGAGGATCTGATCATACTGGATATTGGCGGGGGCATTGCTTATGTCGTAAATGGTCGTGCCTGAAAGCAGTTTCGTCGAATTCACCAGGCCGCCAACATAATTGATCTCCCCACCGGCAAAATTGAGGGAGGCTCCTTGCTTGACGATGATATCGCCGCTCGCCACATTCACACTGATGTTTCCTGTTATGGAGTTGTATGACCAGCTGCTTTGGCCAGTACTTGAGTTTTGCACTGCCACCTTTCTTATATCGCCTCCGATGAGCCGTTCCTGTGCCGTCTTGTCCTGCGTCAGCAGGTCCTGCGAGAGATTGCCTATTGTGGACCCCGCCGTTACAGGGGTTGTAATGTTCTGCCCTTGCAGGACCCCGCCCTTCTGGGTGTCATCGTCCCGAAGCTCTATGCTGTTCAGCTTTGCAGTGATGACGGCTACAGAAAGGTCTGCCACGACCCCGCTTACGTCAATGCCGCTGCCCGATTCCATGGCTACTTGATTGGCGGCTCTCAGTGTAACTTGTCCTGCGGGGGCAACGATTTTCCCCCCAAGATCGATCTGCGTTGCAGCGGCGTTAGTCCCGTTTAAACCTCCTATGAACACAGTTGGCTGGATGTCGAATGTTTCGCTGATTGTTGGTGGCAAGCCGGTCGTCGGGTCCACTTCATTATCGACCGGAAGCATGATGCTGCTGTCAGCGCCTGTCGTGATCTTGTTCGCTGCCATCAGCTCCACGTAGCCCTTATTGTTCTTGAAAGCCGTTACGGAGCGGATGACACCCCACTGATCGACGTTGTTACCGTACATGCCGGCAACACCGCCGTCTGCGTTCAGCTTGCCCGTGTCCCCGTTCACCGCGCGGCCGAAGTTGGCATCAGTGCTCTTTGGCGACGTGAGGAAGGAATCATTGATTATGACAACATAGGTTTGTGCGGGGTTGGTACCTTGCGAGGCATGTAAATTTACGTCCGTTCCTGCGATGAGGCCAAGCTGGCCAGCTGGCGCATTGATCGTGCCGTAGTTGTCCACGCGGGGAGCAATGAGAAAGACGTATCCTCCGTCCGCGGTGTCTATCTCCCCGAGGTTTGAGACAGCCGCAAGGTAATTCGGATTATTCTGAACAGGATTAAGGATTGACCCTTGATAATCCATAGCCGTGAAGTTCAGTACGTTGTTGAGAAAATCATTGTCCTTGATATTGAGTGCCGATGCCACAAGGCCGTTGACATTCACCTTCGAGCCTGGGCCGAAGAGGATGCCGTTCTGATTTATCAGATAGATCTTTCCGTCCGCCGAGAGCTTCCCGAAGATGAGCGTGGGATTTGCGTCCCAAATCCTGTTCACGGCGACCCAGCCCGATTGATGCTGTTGGTTAAATGTGACGGAGGCAGCAGCACCGATATTGAAGGATGCCCAGTTGATGATGGCCTGCTGCTGAGTCTGATCAATCGTAAGCTGGTTATTCAAAGGGGACTCAACCGTTGCCCCCTGGACGACATTTTTTAAAATCGGTAACTGGGCTGGCAGTGGAGGCGTAACAGCAGGTCCGTAAAAGCCGGGTATATTGACCGTGACGGGAGCGGGCGCAGGGGCCGGTGCGGCCACAGTTGAGCGGGGCGTAACCACGCCCGTAAAACCGGGTATGTTAACGCCGCCTGCCAGGGCGTATTGGGGAAAGAGGAGCGACGCGCAGCAGAGCAGCCCGAGCATTTTATGAAAAACACCGGTCTTCATATTTTCCCCTCCAAGGATTCCATCGCGGATGACGTCAGTCGAATCCGCAGTCGCGGCCTGGAACCGATCACTCCTGGAGTACAAACGATATCATCCCAGTCCGGCGACAGACCGGACCGGAAAACTGCTTATCGGATAAACCATTTTTCTTGATACCTTTAATACAGGACGCATAAGTCCTGTATATAATCGAGGATTGCAATCGCTGATCCTAAGCCGAATATTTTCAGCGACATCAGAACTCCGCTTTCACTATAAAATACACTCGTTCGTCATCTCTCTTCGTTATGTCCGTGTCTTTCAGGGCCAAAGACCAGTCTACTTCATATTCGAGATGCTTCCAGACTTGGCCGCGCACTCCCGCGCCGGTGCCCGCAAGCCTGATTTTTTCAGCCTGGGTGGGAAGCGGGTCGATAATGGTCAAAGCGGCAAAATCATAGAAGAGAAAGGGACTCATATGGATCAACTTCGCCGCAGAGGATTTCTCGAAAGGGTCCGGGAAGGAAAGCTCGATCATCCCGTGCATGCCGTTGTCACCAGCCTGCTCGTTTTCCTTGTAACCGCGGACGCTTTCCATGCCGCCGGCGAGATACTGTTCGTTGACGATGAGCGGCTGGTTGGCGGATTGTCCGTCCACCTTCACGAGGAGACCCATTCCCCATGGCAGCTTCTGGGTACGCGTAATGCTCGCGACGACGTAAACATAGTTCGCCATTGCCTGGTACCTATTGTTCTCGAATTCACTCTCATTCGAGACTACTCCACGCAGTGAAAAGTTCAATCCCACACCGAACTGGGTCATCCCTCCCCAAGTATCGGGAAGCGAGGAGCTATACGAAACCATAAAAGGCAGATACGAAATCGGGCCACTTGCCCCTGTGAAACCGCCCTGATCGAAATGTTTGTAATCGACACCCAAGGTCACGGCATGGGCATAGAGTTTGTACGGTGGCAGGGTGGTGACTCCGCGTATGCCGTATATCTGTCCCTTTCCAATAACCCTGAATCCCTCGCCGAATGCCGTATTACTGTCCGACCATACCCCGTAAAGGGCTACCTGGTCTTCCTTCTGCCATGGCGCCGGAATAGCGTAAGAAACGGCAAGCGCTTTTGCGTCTTTCGGGTTCACGGGCGCTACCTGGCACTGGAGGGAGAGAGAATGCTCCTGCTGCCAGAGATTGTCGTAGTGGACGAGCGCATTCAGCCGCAGCGGCGATGTATTCGGGCTCGCCCGGTTGTTCAGTTCCAGATAACCGTGCAGCGGGAGATGATCCTCTACCCTGAGCTCCACGTCGATGGTCCCGACTTCCTTGCCCGGTGACATGATGGGATCGACCTTGATGTCCTGGCTTGCATTCAGACGTCCAATCTCCTTCTGAACATCCGGCAGATAAATTATCGTGCCCGGAGCAAGGGAAGGCAAGTCCTTCAACAGCTTCTCTATGGTGAAATACCGGTTGCCCGTAACCCTGATCCTGCCTACCCTGCTTTCGATGACCTGCAGTTTGACGATTCCGTCCTGCAGGGTCTGTTCCGGAATGTTCACTATCACTGTGGGATAGCCGGCATCGTGATACAGTTTCTCCAGGACGTCCCGCGCGTTCTCCACGTCAGTCGCTGTTTTTCCTACCCCGGTAAAAGAGGCAACCGCGCTGCGCAGTTTATCATCGGGAATCAGGGTGTTACTGGTGACCTCGAATGCTTTGATCTCGAATCCCGTGTTGCCGGCTTCCCCCGCACAACACGGGCGGGACAGGAGAGCCGCATATGCAATGATCATCACTATCGCGTGGAGGAGTCGCAGATCCGTTATTTTCACATGCCGCTACTTTCCGCTCTTCGCTGTTTTCTCCTCCGCGATTTTTTCCACCGTCACATCGCAGATCAGCGTTTCGCCGCCGAAGGGGTTGCCGAAATCTATGTGAAATGCCTTGTCATCAACGTAAACGATCCGTCCGACCAGGCCAGCCATGCGGATGAGCGCTCCTTTACGCGCATCTATCTCCATTTTGTAGTTGTCGCCATCCTCGCTGTATCGTCCAGAACCGAAGGGCGTTTCTTTAACGGCTCCCGGCGTCACCATGATCCTGATCGTTACACCCTCGTCCGAAATCGACTCCACCTTGCCGGGAAAATCGGGGTCGTAGGTATATGCCTGTCCGATCTCAGGAGATTGTTTTGTCGCGTACTCGTAGGTGTGTTTCTGCATTACCATCAATTTGGGATGTGTGCGGACACGGTTGAGGCGCAAGATATATTCCTCGTGTACCCTTGACTGCGAGTCCTTAGCCTTGAGCTCTGCCGTGAGCTTATCACCTTGCTTCATGCCAATGATCGTCCGACCAAGGTAATACTGGATTTCCTCTTCGAAGGAAGGTTGAGTGAAGGGAGATCCTGCCGTCAGATCTGCCTCATCGGCGCCGATTGCCTGAACTGACAGGGGGCCGGTCTCCTCCCGTTTCTCATAAATATTCGACTTGGGCTGGCTTTCCGCAACCGGGTCCGTTGCAGCCGCGACCTCTCCTGATTTGAGACGGCAAAGGTAGCGGATGTCCGCAACATCTCCGGACCGGACAACCCTGACGTTCCCGGACTCCCCTGCGGGCTGAGGCGGCCTGACTTTTGCTGAAGCGGCGCAGCCAGCAAGGGCAATGGACAGCAACAGCATAATGGGTACGGCCTTGAGGGTTTCATGATTGACCTGCCCTCCCAGACCGCTCTTTTTCCCGTTGTCCCTTCCCGTAATCAGGATTGCCGTGTCCTCAAACTCCTCGGACTTTTCGACCCGCCCAATACTTCCCTGGCTGAAATTGATCTTTATGTAGCCGCTGAATTCCACTTCCATGAGCTTCCTGATTGCATCGCTGAGTTTTGTTATCCTTTCCATGACCGGCACCTCGCGACTTGCATTTAGAATCGTAAACAGCAAGATAATGCTGTTTGTGAATGACGCTTAAAATTTTTTTTGGGCTCCGGCGACATTAAAAAAACCAAATAGCCGGAAAGAAAGAGGAAACTTCACCTTTTATTCTGTCTCGCCACATGTACAATTTTGCCCACGGACGGAATAAAAGTGTCGATACACATTCGCTATCTTCGGACTGCGTAATTCATCCCGTGACTTTACGTTGAGTGCATGCCAGTTGATTTCTATAATTGCTCTCTCTGTCCACTCAATAATTACCGGCTATGTCAGGCACTCATTGGAAAAATAAACAAGGGTATTATTAAAACAGGGGGGAAGTCATATGCCCCGTTCGTAATATTTTTTTAGGAAGCCGAACGGGTTTTGTGGACTCGTCATGGGCTTCCCGGTAATTGATGCATCGAAAGAACATCAATTCAGCGAAGTACCCTTGTATTTTGTATGCCTGAGCTTACATGATTTTTGTTACAGAATCATTTTAGTTTGGTTACAAACCTATTAAGATTCCATGAAGATTTTAAAAGACTTCTTTCATCTCTTGGTTGTAAAGAATATTCTTAAGCGCCACTTTCATATTGACGGTTTAACAAATTGTTATTTATAATTTTGCGATCAAGAATCCAGCTCGGCAAAACTCGACAATAAATATTACCTTTTCAATTTTAAGGGCTCCGCGATCGCTGTTTGACGATCGCACTCCAAAAAATTAAAAGCGGGGCCCCAACAAGGGACCCCGCGAAGACCACTCTCATTCATGATGCCTTTTCCTGCGAGGCAAGTGGCCCCCTCACCCAGCCTTCCAAAGGATGGCACAGGCGAGGGGAAGAACAATCTGCTACTGCTACGGGCAAGTGCATCCAAGGGTACCCTTAACGGTAGAAGGCGCCCATGCGGCGAGACTGCCAGCGCCATTACCCCCTGGCAAGTAATTCATATTGCACGTGGAGGCCCAGGTAGCACTGGGGAGCCTTGCTGGCCATCCAGCCCAAAGGCATACATCATTGATCCAGGGCACTGCCGAATTAGCCAGCGACACATATGCATGCTGAGCACCGTCAGTGTAAAGATAGGTTGCGCCTTCAAGAGCCGCCGTACTTGGCGCAATACCATTGACTGAGAGCGGCCCGCTTATATTGAGTCCCGCGACACTCCGGTCCGCGTCAAAAACACCGATAGCGCCGGCGTTTGAGCTCACGCAAGTGACCTCGTTACCGGTAGAGTCGTTAAATTTATCGTTTCCAAGCGGAGTCGTGATGATTGAGGATGGCCTCACAATCTGAAAGTCCAATGATGCGGCCGTTCCAGAACCAGCCGTTCTTGAACATACTACGATGGGCGCAGCGTTCATGGAAGTGGAGGCAAGCTGACTCCAGTTGGTCAGTTTACCCGAATAGATCATCCTTGCTTCCAGCGCTTGGATGTTGCTGATAATTGGTCCGGCCGTCGTCGTAACACTATTGTTCACCCAAAAACCAAAGCCAATTGCATTCGGGTGGCAGAAATCAACCGTATTAGCAGACATAACCAAGGGATTAAGTTTAAAGTTGCGTCCGGACGCACCGGTTGTAATTTGCTGAAAGTCTCCCACCGCGACATCAGCGGAGCCCCAGGTAACGACCTCACAGTCCCCGTTAGCGGCAGCCGGAGCCGGACAGCTTGTGGATCCCCAGGGGCAGGCTACCGTACCGCCGTGGAGCAATTCCCTCTGATTTGCATTTGCTCCTACTCCGCAGTTGTTAACCGAGTAAGGCGTAACTTGGGCGTCGACCGCAGCCGGGCCATCATAGGAAGCCTTGGAAGAAACCCGGAAATTTACAACCGCGGGGCCGCCGACAGCAGAGCAATTCGCCTGTATAACATAGTGAGACGGATTGGTAGCACTGTCCGTCGCCTGCGACTGGGCCCAGCTGGTGCCGTTTGCCCACGTGCAGCCTGCAGCTGTCAGGTAATTCACGAACTCGTTCTTCCAGAATGTAAACTGGGCGGATGCTCCGTAAATATTCAGATCTCCCTGGGGAACAGCCGGAGCTCCGGAGACGCCGGTAGAAAAGCAGGAGGCTGCCGAAGCCGTTCCCACGAACGGGAAGAGGCTGACGACAGCAATAAGCAATGCAATTATTTTGATCTTCATGTCGTTATTCTCCTTATTTACACGCTTCAAGATTTACTTCTTTATTTGTTTTTCAAGTGCATTTCGTCATTGCCGAGCGCTTCAATGGTAACACCTGTCGCATCTGTTCAAGCCGGAAATGACGGCCTCAAAAATCGCAATCAAAGACGGCTTCATTCCTCGATGTTTAAGTTGTAAGCAACCGCTTAGGCAGCCATTTTCCTGCGCAGGCCGAACATGCCGAGCAGACCGGAGCCGAAGAGATATACCGCAGCCGGAATCGGTGTCGCGGCAACTCCCTCGATGGTCGTGGATCCGTTGGCATTGGTTACGATCTCAGCGACAGCCGTGCCCCGACCTCCGGCATTTAGGTTGGAGCCGTAGTAATACAGGAGCTGATCCACAGTCCCGCCGGTCGTATTGAGTGGCGTCAGGTTTTCCTCGCTGAGCTGCTTCGTGTTATCAAGGAAACCCAGATAAGTAGCGAGGGTTGCCCCACTTGATTCGGCATTGACCCAGAAGGATGACCCTGTAGACTCGATCTGAGCGTTCTGAGTGCTTATAGTACCCACGCTGTTCCAAAGTGCCATGGGAACCTCCGTGGCAGTAAAGAAACT
Organism: Nitrospirota bacterium; assembly: GCA_035623825.1. GTDB lineage: Bacteria > Nitrospirota > UBA9217 > UBA9217 > UBA9217 > DASPSR01. The sequence goes on along the minus strand of DASPSR010000061.1, from coordinate 43,539 downwards.
GGCTGCCCCATTCGGAAGGAAATAACCGCTATTTGTCATATGGCCGCTTGTCCAAGCTGCACCGTTGCCGCTGTTCAGGGCAGCGTCTGCAATAAAGTATGTAACATACATATTGCTGAAGGTAGTCTGACCCGGCAATATGCCGAAATTGCTGGTGCTTATAGTCTGGGGGCCGCCGGTATATGCTCCTCCAGTACTCGATAACCCCAAGGCAGAAAGTGAGCCCAGGTCTGTGGCATACTCATAGCCCGTGCCGTTTCGAGTGGAATACACGACACGGATCAAGTCGCCATCAGTGAAATACGCCATGGCCTGTCCGCTCACGCCGAGCATGAGAACGGCGACCACTAGAAGCATCATGATCTTCTTCATTTTCTCTCCTCCTGAGTAGTGATTTTGGGTAACTTGATTCTCGCTGCCCAACGGCCTTTCCGTTTTTTCCACATTCTATGGTTTTTATCGCCCGATTCGCTGCGCGAACTGGCGCCCCACAGGCTTTTGTTTAAATCGCCGGGCAGGTACTTCCCCTCAGGCAACCCGGCCATCCACCTTTTCTTGTGGACCCGCATGGCTTTCCGTCATCCGGTTACCCGGATTTTGGCTTTGTACCGAAGGCTGGATGCGGCCTCGGGCCGGCATCCGCTCTTTTTTTATCGATGCAGTGAATCCCTTCTGTTTTTTTGCCCTCCTTTCCTTATTTGGATTATTTGACCAGCCGCTTCGTCCCGGAAAACTTCACTGTTGTGCGACTGGCCAGTGATCCGGGCTTTCTGTTCCCTTTACAGGCCAGCCAAGTACCCTGAACCGAAAAAAAAAGCCCGAACCGGGATATGGAAGCATCATCATCGGTTCGGGCTTTCTGGTGCGCGATAAGAATTCTATCGGTCAGCAAAGGACCCTGACAGTCGTTTGTTATTCAGTTATGTATGTTTAATTGAATATCAGAGGAAACGGGGTAACGTCCCGTTCAAACTTCTATACTTCATCACTGCACCGACTATACACAATGAATGTTACATTTTAATTACAGTTCAAAGAAGATTAAATGAAATCTTGGAAACTTATTTTTCTAAACCCTTTGGTCAAGCCTTTGCTATTTTTCTTACGTTTCAGTCCAGTGCGCGATTCCCCAATCATATGAACAGGCGCCTTCTTCCTCCAAGTTCCTCCGGAACCAATTTCTTGAAGACGGCTCGATCACCTCGCCTTTTTTGATCAGTGCTGCGAGACAGCCAATCGAGCCTTCTTCTGCATCTCGGCAAGGTAATTGGCGGTGAATATATACTCTGAGATGTAAATTTTGTCAGCCTGCTGAAATGCCGGTGATTGACTGCTAATGTATGCCTGCAGCGCATCAAGAAAATTATTTTCATCGATACCGTTTGTTATGTTCACTGGCGGGGCAACGACAAGCGGACAGCCCAGTACGTCCTGGCCTGACACCATGACCAGCCTCGCGTTCCATGTCCCTTCGCTCGGCAGCACAGTGATGACTACGCCTTTTCCGTTCTCTTCTTTCGATATGAGTGACGCATCGGCCAGAGCGATCCCTGCAGTCCGGGATCCTTCCGGCGGCACTTGCATCTTGACCGTAACCGGCGTCTTCCCATCAGAGATCGCAATTGCCGGCTCTTGCACAAACCTGTCGCCGGCACCCCTGCCGAACAGAGCGGTAAAAGACCTGAGGCCCTTCTTCCCCTTGAATTGCTTGAATCGCTGCAATACGTTCTTTTCATCATGCGTAAGGGCCGCCATCTCTTCCATCAGAACGTTATTATCGGCGCCCGACGATGAAGCTGCTCCTTTCAGTACAGAAATCCCGACCGTTCCCGTGTTTCTATCGTGCCCAGATGGCTCCTCAGCCTTGCTCTCAGTCTTGGGTCTGGAAGTCGCGGACATGTAATAGACGCCGCCCTCCTGATCCGTCTTTGCATCGAAGTTAATAATGACCTGGAGTAAAGGATCTGCAGATGGCCTGCCAATATTTATGAGCAGATTTCCCGGTGAGGCGCCATTTGCCCGTATAAGATCTCCTCCATGAACTATCTGCACGTGGGGATTCTCCAGCAAGTTGGGATCATAACCTATCTCGATATCAATGTCATGAACGCCTGCGACACTTCCTCCCGTCAGCAAGAAACTCCCCTTCCCGTTCGCCTCTATATCCATATCCACGGGAACGGGATCGGCAAAGGAAAGCGCAGGCCAGATGAGGGTTAGTATCAAACAAATGATATACGGTGTTTTGTTCATTTTCCATTCTATCGTAGCCGCTATGAACGAGGCTACTGTGTATGGATGTCCTTGATAAAGTGGCTGAGTAAAGCAGAATCATCAAGGCTAATCACTACATTTTGCCAGCACAATTATAGGGGTCTTTTGTTACATTTTTGTTAAAAAGGATTTACATTATTATGAATTTTTATGCCCTTTGCACATAGTGTTCTCAATTTTCTCGAACTGCAAGTGCGAATGAATATCAACACCATCTATCTCCGGCAGGAAATGGATGCTTTCAATATATCGCCTATAAATTGAAATGCCTGATGTTGTCATTCGACTTTACGTTGTTAAGCCGTCGATATACACAATTGAAATAAGCAATCACTATCTTCACTCATGGGTTGTTACCGGAGATTTTATCAAGTGATTCATTCCGGGACATCTGATTCTGTCGATCTTCGCTCTTTTGCTTAACTTGATCCAATTCTTTCGCGGATCATCAATCGGGGATCGCCAAAGCCGCCGAACACTGAAATGTTCACGTTTCTTGAACGATTTACATCGTATGCAGCCATTTTTCTTCTTCCCCGTGTACGCGGTCTTCATACAAAAATTAACAGAACTGTAATGCAACCTTCACTGTTCTGTAACGTATATCTTGTCTAATAAAGCTGCTGCAGCGTGCCGTGAGACCCTTTTTTCCCATGCTGCCATTCTGAGCGCAGCGAGGAATCAGGCATTTGACAGCCCTTCACGGTTTCGAAACTTTATTGATTCAAGTCCCTAGTGAGGACACACTTCTAGGCCGTTTTTTAAAGTCATATATATCAGGGAGCTTATAAGCTTGACGCTGAAGCAGCATCATTTTGTTATTTAAGCTTTCTGATAGATCGAACGTGACCGTCACGAAGATGACATGACTGTCTTTTTTGGTCTAAAAACGGGAAAGGGAAACAAATCGACTAGAGTTCTTCTTTTCCGAAGGTTCGTTTTTAAATTCTTTTTTTAGCTCTGAGTCATGACTAAACCGGAAAAGCGCTTTACACAGAAGCCGAGGGGAATCAGTTTCTTCGTGATATTCACCTTGGCTTTTATTCTTCTTGCAGTTTCACCGGCCCTTGCGCGCCCAGCCCGCATCATCGACGACAATGACAGGGTGACCTTGCACGGGAACGTGCACCCCTACGCACGGGCCGAATTCGACAGGGGAGCGGCGCCGTCGTCCTTGCCCATGGAGCTGATGATCCTTGCATTGCGCCGGGATCCCCGAAAACAGGCTGAGCTCGAACGGTACCTTGCCGGGCTGTATGACCCGGCATCATCCAACTTCCATCATTGGCTGACGCCGGAAGAGTTCGGGACGCGTTTCGGGGTTGCAGCTGCCGATATCGATGCCATCACAGGCTGGCTTAGATCCTACGGATTTAAAGTTAGCGAAGTTGCACGGAGCGGCTCCTGGATCAACTTCTCCGGCACCGCCGGGGACGTTAACCGGGCCTTCCACACCTCGATACATACATATTTTGTAAACGGCCGGATGCATCATGCCAACGCTCAGGACCCGAGTATCCCGAGGGGGCTGTCGGATGTGGTGGCGGGTATCGTCACCCTGCACGACTTTCCCCGCGTAGCGATGAACGGAGGTGTCATGCCCGCCGCTTTGCCCGGAAAAGCTCCTCAGTACACGGTTGGCTCAACTCACTATATATCCCCGTCGGACTTCGCCACCGTATACGATGTCAATGGGCTCTATGCCGCGGGAATTGACGGCAGCGGCGAGAAGGTCGCCATCGTGGGCCGCACACACCCGTCCAGCACCAATTGGACGACCTTCCGTAGCATGATGGGACTGCCCTCCAATCCTCCCCAGGTGATCGTGAACGGCCCTGACCCCGGCGATCTGGGCGCAGACGAGGATACAGAAGCCGACCTCGATGTTGAATGGTCCGGGGCCGTGGCAAGGAACGCCGCTATTCTATTCGTTGTATCGAAGTCGACTGTGGCAACCGATGGTGTGGACCTTTCTGCCCAGTATATCGTAAATAACAACCTGGCCCCTGTGATGAGCATCAGCTTCGGTTCGTGCGAGTCGGCTTTGGGAACGGCGGAGAACGTTTTTTACAATAATCTATGGCAGCAAGCCGCTGCCCAGGGCATCACGGCATTTGTTTCCTCGGGCGATTCCGGTGCAGCTGGGTGCAACCCACCATCGGCATCAAGCGGAACGGGCCTTGGCGTGAACGGGCTTGCTTCCACGCCGTATAATGTCGCCGTCGGCGGCACGCAGTTCGATGAAGGGGGGGGCAGTTACTGGAGCACAACGAACGGTGCGGGATATTCGTCCGCATTTAGCTATATACCAGAGATCGCTTGGAACGAGAGCGGCAGTGTTTCAGGCGGTTCCGGGTTGTGGGCTACCGGAGGAGGCGCTTCCTCGCTGTACGTCCAGCCTGGGTGGCAGGTGGCGCCTGGTGTGCCCGCGAATAACAGTCGCAATGTCCCTGACGTATCGCTTAACGCGGCGGGCCATGACGCCTATCTGGTCGAAACACAGGGGTCGCTCCATGCCGTCAGGGGGACTTCGGCGTCAGCTCCTGCCTTTGCCGGACTCATGACGCTTGTCGTGCAGAGGGCTGGCCAGCGCCAAGGCAACGCGAACACCCGGCTGTACCAGCTGGGCAATGCCCAGTATGCATCGGGCGGAGTACCGGTCTTTCATGATATCACATCAGGAAACAACACGGTGCCTGGCGTTACTGGATACGCTGCCGCAGCAGGATATAATCTTGCAACGGGACTTGGTTCAGTGGATGCAGACTCGCTCGTTATGAACTGGACACCGGACTTCACCGTCACCGCGTCAGCCACCACACTTTCCGTTACCCAAGGCGCAGCGGGAACATCAACGATCACCACGACCGTTCTCGGCAACTTCAATAATGCCGTATCCCTGTCCATTTCAGGTCTCCCAGCCGGTGTGATAGCGGCTTTCAGTCCGAACCCGATCGCTTCGCCCGGGTCAGGAAGCTCGACGCTGAACCTCACGGTTGGCGCTTCTGCACCTCTAGGGACGTTTCCCTTGGTCGTCACCGGCACAGGCAGCAGTTTTACCCATACAGCCCAGATAACTCTTACCATACCCCAGACATTCACTATTACCTCGTCGGTCGCCGGTGGCGGTGGAGGGACCGACGCCCCCGCCACGGCGTCGGTCGCGAGCGGGGGTAGTGTGCTCTTGACTATTACCGCAAACGCAGGGTATCATCTGTCCTCGTTAACGGACAACGGTGTTGACGTGACTGCGAGCGTCATTAAGGGGACTTATACCATCACGGATGTTACGGCAAATCATACAATCGTGGCTACGTTCAGCATAAATACTGTGCCAGCGCTCGGGACTTGGGGAATGCTGATCGCTGTCGCCGCGCTGGGAGCGATTATGGGCAGGAGCAGGCAGAGAAATAAACGTGACCCCCAGGACGATAATGGGTAAGCGAAAATCAAGACATCGTCGCGACAAAAAAAGGGCACTCGTCATCAGAGAGGATGCACCGGACAATACCGTATTGGAGGCGGCACGTTATGGCCGTTTGCGTGCAATCGCGGCCTTCACCCTTGCCTGTATCGGCCTCTATGCGCTCATTCACGCGCTGCCGTCGTCGTTTACAAGACCCTTTAACGAACATACCGCCTCCATGCTTGGTCTGGTACTGAATGCCATGGGCTTTACCGCTTCGACTGCCGGCGACGTGGTTTCAGAAAATGGACTGGCTGTCCGGATCATTCCTGAGTGCACGCCCATTTTCGCGTCAATCCTTTTCGTTTGCTTTGTGGCGTTTCATCCTTCATCGTGGCGGCAAAAGGGGACGGCCCTGGCTTGGGGAATCCCCGTATTGTATCTAGGCAACGTGTTCCGGCTGGTGGCTACGTTCGTCATAAGCCGATATGACATCCGGCTCTTTGATGTGACCCACGTATATCTTGGTCAGGTATTTACCCTGCTTCTTGTGCTCTCATGCTGCATCCTCTGGATGAGATCTGCCGAGAGGTGTGGAACAAGGGAGGGCTCGTCACCGGACACGACGGGTTTGCTGACCCGCTTTGGATTGATTTCGTCAATCGTATTCCTGGTCTGGCTCAGGCTTAATCATGGATATATACTGCTCCTTGACCGGCTGATGGTCTTCGGATTATCCCTGTTCGGCCGTCCTGCAGGGCTTGCGCACGAAACCGCGGTGTACTATGAAACCTTCAGTATCGTCATCGCCGTCTCTCTGGTTCTTGCCGCCTCCTCGATACCCTGGCGACAAAGGATCCGTCTCCTTGGAGCGGCATCGGCGTCCTGTTTCTGATCCATCTGTTTCATAGAATCGACAATGCGCTTATGGCTTTGTTTCATTTCACAATGCTACAGAAGACTGACCTCGCATTGGTCGTTATCGGACAGTATCTGGTTCCAATGCTGATCTTGCTCTATCTGGTCAGGTTCCAAAAGCAAGGAGTTCCTGCTTTTCCCATGTAAGAGCATTAGGGAGAAAAAGAAAGGACACACATGATAAAGAAAAGTGACCTCACTGGAACGTTTCTCCTGCAGAGAGCGCTGCCTGTTCTGTGTCTTATCGGAATTTTGGCTGCGGGAGCCGGACAGCGAGCATCCGTCTGGCATGCCTGGGAGAAGGCCCCGGAACAGGCTTTTTACAAAGGGTCGCCGGTTTTAAGAGAATGCGACGGTTATCACTATCTGGGCCTGGCGAGGGATATGAACGAAAGAAAAGCCGGCCGATCTGATGTCGTCGCCAACGATCCGGAACCGTTTCCGTATTTGTCGCCTCTCCTTTCGTTACTCGCTGCTACGTTGTCAAGGGTGACTGGGGTGTCCCTTGAATGGTGTGCCGCCTGGATACCTGTTGTTCTCGGAACATCGGCGGCAATCCCGCTCTATCTCCTTGCAGCGGATGTTGGAGGTAGCTGGATTGCAGGCGCTTTCGCCGGCCTAATCGGAACTATGGCCCCTCTCTGGGTGTACCGGTCAGGATTCGCGTTTTATGATACCGACTGTCTGATAGTCCCATTGAGCTTGTGGATTGCCTGGGCATCATTACGTATTCGTGAGCGCGATATGGCAAAAGTGCTGTTGTTCTCGACTTTTTTGGCTGGATTAGGCTGTCTGCTTTATTGGTCCTGGGATACCAATGCTATTATGGTCGTGTACCTTTCAGTCGTACCTATTGTCCTCTCCCTAATAACCTCTGAAGGATCACTCAACAGGAGGAAATTGTGGCTGCTTTTTTCATCGGGGATCATTCTGGCTGCCGCGATCGCGATCTATGGAGTATCAGGCTTGCTCCAGCAGATCAAAATTCTCTCTGATGTTGTCTTTGTCCGCGAAAAAAGCCCGTTTCCAAGCCCATCCCTTTTTCTGTCGGAATTGGAGAAGCATGATTTCACCTACATTGCGCGCATGACAAGCGGCAGCGTTGTCGGGTTCCTGGTTGGAGTTCTTGGCGTAGTGCTTATTCTGCGAAAAAAGTGGCGCGACGCGATCGTACTGCTGCCCCTCGCCTCGATTGGGGTTTTGATATTCTTTACGGGGCAGCGATTTATAATTTTTTTGTCTCCCCTCCTGGCACTCGGCTCAGGAGTCCTTGTATCCGAGGTATGGCAACGCTTCGCTGCCTCCCCCTGGCGTTGGGCCGATCCCGCCGCCGCCGGAGTAATAACCGGTCTGGTTTTAATCAATCAAATCCCCGTCGGCGTTATCTGGCCCTATGTTGATCCGCAGATCATGGAGGGGATCGCGAAGGTGGGAAAACTCACACCCGAGGGCTCTTTGATCTGGTGCGGTTGGAGCGTGGGCTATCCCGTCGCCTATGAGTCGGGAAGGACACCTGTTGCGGACGGAGGCATTGGCGGGAACGGACAGGCAGTGGTGGCCAATGCAATTCCTTTTGCCACTGATGATTTTCGACTGGCTGCGAATTGGATCCAATTTTACGCGAACCGGGGAGAGCAGGGGCTGATAGATTTTTGGGCGCGATCGGGGGGACCAGCCAAGAAGTTTGACACATTAATAGAAGCCCTGGCTGCAGGTCCTTCCAAAGCCGGTCAAATCATTGCAACCGCAGGATTGCAAGAGCCTCCGGCCGGTAGCCGATCTTGGGAGTCATTCCTCTTTCCGCAATCTAACCGAAGGATTTTTCTCTTTCTTGAATTCAGCCTGTTGCGTTCGTTTGATGGCTGGTACCGTCCGGGCACTTGGCGTCCTGGGCATCTGAGGAACGACGTGGCACCTTACCTCGTTTTTCAGGAGGTGAATGGCACGGATCAGAATATAAGCGGAGGCGGATTAGAGGCGGACCTGCAAATTGGGATTGCCACGGTCAGCTCGAGTCAGGTCAACTTGAGCCAGGCCTTTTTCCGAAATATGATATATGAAGGTACTCAGAAGTACCGAGAGTCGGGGTCTGAATTGGACATCTTCTTCCCAGGCCGTTTAGCAGTGCTCACGCTCCCGGAGCTCACCAACTCAGTGTTCCATAAGCTCTTTGTACGGCACCAACCGGACAGGAAGTACTTTCAACCCCTTGTTCTTTACAGCCCCATTTATCAGATCTGGGAGGTCACCGGCGACACCTTGGGGCATTGAGGGACGAGAACCAGGTCGAAGGCGCGGACCCAGCACTTTCTTGATCAACTGTTAGTCAGGACGACCGATTCCTTTGCGTTGCCCGATCTCCGTGCGGTGCTGCGTGACTTGCATTCCTCGATAGCGTGCAATGACGATCATGATACTAAGTGTGTCATGATCGTTTTATAGATTCCATCCCCCATCAAAAAGAGGTTTTGACAAAATCCGCGAAATGAGCAATAATTACAAAAATTGGAGCGACACTTTTCCAAAATTAGTGACGTAAAAAACAGATGAGGACGTTCAGTATGAATGCAAGAAAGATATTGGTAGTGGATGATGAACCTGATCTCGTAGAACTAGTCTCATATAATCTCAAAAAAGAGGGTTTTAAAGTTTTCACTGCCCCTGACGGCGAGGATGCTCTCGAAAAGGTCCGCAAGGGGCAATTTGACCTAATCATCCTCGATCTCATGCTCCCGGGCATCCAGGGCGTTGAGCTCTGCCGCATGCTCAGGAGCAATCCAAAAACAGAAGCCATCCCCATCATCATGCTGACCGCCAGGGGTGAAGTATCGGACAGGGTACGCGGCCTCGAAACCGGCGCCGACGACTATATGGCAAAACCCTTCAGTCCAAAGGAGCTCGTTGCGCGAGTGAAGGCCATCCTCCGAAGGACCGGCGAAGGCGTGACGAAGGACAAGGTCATTAACATCGGCGATCTGCGTATCAACGCAGAGACCTATCAGGTGACCAAGGCTGATGCCCCCTTGCACCTCAGCGCAACAGAGTTCAAATTACTCCTGTTTCTGGCCGAGAGAAAGGGCAGGGTCTTCAGCCGTGAACAGCTGCTCGACGCTGTCTGGAAGGACGAGTCCTACGTTGAACCGAGGACCGTTGATGTGCACATACGACGGCTGAGGACCCAGATTGAAAATGACCCCTCTAATCCTGTATATATCAGGACCCGGAGGGGGGTTGGCTACTATGTCGAATAACCACATTCATAAGCCGAGTATCTTTCGGCGGATCTTCATCATCTATGCAATCATCATGATCCTTGCGGCGCTTATTACCGAACTGTTCATCACCAGCGCGGTCCGGGAGAGATATGTCGAGGGTCTTCAAAACAACCTCGCTGTTCAGGCGAACCTCATCTCAAGCACCATATCCTTGAACGCGCCATCGCCCCTCGATGACCTTTGCCGAAAGCTCAAGGCAAGGACGGGCTCACGGGTCACGCTCATTGCACTCAACGGAAGGGTCATCGGCGACTCTGATAATGATTCTTCACTTATGGACAATCATGGGCACCGGCAGGAGATCCAGCAGGCGTCCTTGAGCGGTACGGGCAATGCCATCCGGTTCAGCGACACCATGAAATATAACTTCCTCTATGTCGCAATCAAAGTCGAGAGAGGAGCAGGCCCTGAAGGATTCATCCGCCTAAGCATTCCGCTCAAAGACGTCGATGCGTCGATTAACATCCTCAGGTTCAAGATCCTTTCCATTGTCTTTTCTGTCCTTTTGGCTACCGGCATCTTCTTGCTTTGGCAAATGGAACATATCCGGAAGCTAACGCGGCAGATTAGGGATTTTGCCAGATCACTTTCCCGAGGCGAAGTCGGTAAAAAACTGTTTCTTAGCCGTGCGGGAGAGTTCGACGAGATTGCCGAGAGCCTTAATGCAATGTCCGAGGAACTTAAAAACAGCATAGTCTGCCATGAGGAGGAACAGCATCGCCTGAGCATGATACTCAGGAACATTCCCGATGCCCTGTTCATCATCGATGCAAAGGGCATGATCATGCTGTCCAGCGTCGCGGCGAGAAAACTGTTTGGCGACATCGCTCTCCAGGGAAAACCCTTCATCGAGGTCGTCAGGAGCAGCGATTTCCTGTCGCTCATGGAAACGGTGCGGAAGGAAGAAAGGGCAGCCAGCGCCGAGATAACGATCGATTCTCCCCTGGAGCAGCATTGCGTCGTCCAGGTATCCCCTCTTTTTTATACCGAACGGGAACTCTCAGGGTTTGTCGCCATATTCCATGACATCACACAGCTGAAAAGGCTCGAACAGACCAGAAAGGATTTCGTCGCCAACATCTCCCACGAGATAAAGACCCCGATCACCGCCATTCAAGGTTTTGCCGATACGCTGCTGGAAGGCGCTATCGATGACCGCGATCATGCCGTCAAATTTCTGCAGACCATCAAGGCCAACAGCGAGCGGATCAACAGTCTTGTGGATGATCTTATGACTATTTCGAAACTCGAACTGGGCGTCATCAAGGTTCAAAAATCGAGCGTCGATATAAAGGATGTCACGGAGCACGTCTTGACTGTGCTTGGGGACAAGGCTAAGGCAAAGAACCTTGCGATCAAAACGCAGGTCCTTCCTGAGCCCAGAACCATTGAAGCCGATCGGGACCGGCTCATCCAGATTCTAACCAACCTCGTGGACAATGCTATCAAGTTCACCGAAACGGGCAGTGTAACGTTTGGAGACGCAAACGAAAACGGAAGGATCTATTTATTCGTAGTAGATACCGGCATTGGGATCCCGCAAAAACATCTGCCGAGGCTCGGCGAGCGTTTCTACCGGGTCGATCCGGGCCGCTCGCGGAACATGGGGGGAACCGGCCTCGGCCTTGCGATCGTGAAACACCTCGTGAAAGCGCACGGCTGGGATATTAAGATCGAAAGCACGCATGGGAAAGGAACGAAGGCAAAAATCTATTTAAATTAATTCCGCCATCGAGAGCTATCGCGTCATGCATATTGCTTCTTACTCTTTCTTGATAGACTGCTTTTTCTTCAGACGATGGCTCCATTAGAAAGACCCCTTTCGCAATCAACCCGGAGCTTGAATCTTTGCGTGACCGCTAATATTGCCCTTTTAACCGGTCATTTCGCTCCTCCCTCTTTTATAACACATTCTCGTGACCTTTCCTTAACGGTTCATACCGTTTCCGGCTCCTTGATAGTATGCATCAGTGAGTCGATCTGGTCACATATCGTCTCGCGTGAGATGTACCAGTTATTGTGTGTTACGGATACGGCCAAGGTCGAAGCAGCCTCGTTCCATTCGGCTCTTAATATTACGCCGTGATGATACGTGTCGATGTCCCATGGATTTTTCCCTCTAACCGCGGCTCCACGAGCGATCAACTCTTTCAACATCACGTCAATCTTGGCTTTATCTATATTCGCATAACTGAGTATACGATGTCTTTGCATCCAGTCCCGCCTGTTAATAAATTTCTCAGAGCAGCGTAGTCGATTGCCCATCTGATGAGTTGATAACCGCATTATCCGCAACAGCCCCTGATGATCGTATTCGATTATCACACAAAGTGTGCCGATCTCTCATGTCTGCTACGGATCACCACCGGCTATCACAAGGTAATTCACGGCACCGACATAATCCTCTCATATGCGCAATTCGTTTGCCGCTTCAGTATCGACAATTATAGCAGATCAAGCATCCATTCGAGAAATAAATCATGAGCTGACATTATTATTTTACGAGCGCCTTTTTACTGCAACTACGCAGCCTTAGCGGCTATGATCGTCTGTAACAAAAATTTAACTATGTTGTAACACAATTGTAACATATGTAGTGTATTGTTTTTTCATGGGAAGGATAAACACTATGGCAACGGCGATCGCGTACAGATGCCCGGCTTGTAGTTCAGAAGCGCTGTATAGATATGGTCATGTGCATGACGGGAGGCAACGCTACAAATGCATAATGTGCGGCAGACAGTTTCTTCTCGGCTCTAAACGCCTTGAACCGAAAACTCGACCGACGTGTCCCTCATGCGGTCTCTCGATGCATGTGTACAGGCGGGAAACGCATGTGATGCGCTTCAGGTGCTCAGATTACCCCAATTGCAAGGGATATACTAAAATCTCTTTTAAGGAGGGCTTACCTGGTGAACCATTACGTGCATAACGTTCCGGGCAGATTACGTATCAAAAATCCGTTATTCAAGAACAGCGCGGTTCATTATGATGTACAAAAGGCTCTCGTGAACATGGGACATGGTATCGGAACAGCTGATTTCAATACGACTACCGGCAGTCTCTTGATCAACTACAATCCCAAGGAGATCAATCATCAGGACATCCTGAGCGCTCTAGAGAGGGTAGGTTTCTACCATCCCGACAAAACGATCACCAATGATCAGGTGATCCATCAAGCAACAACTAAGGCATATAACGCGATGACCAGAGCCGTCACTGGAGCGTTTATTGGAAGCGCTCTCGAAGGAACCGGATTGTCATTCTTGGCTATATTGCTCTAATCTAACAGACAGATAGATGATCTACACTTGCCCTCCTGTTTCGACGATTCTCCAGGAGCTACGGTTCATTATTCCCTTCCCTTTATTTCGTTATTTCATCCACTGGCAGTGATTCCGAACCTTATGATGTCAAGAACGCAACCTGTTTCAGACCCCGGTCAAGACAGCTTTCACGAAACATTCCGGTCATGATCAAAATTCTGAGTTACGATTTCTCCTGCCTTCCAGGGTAGATGGGGGTGTATCATCTTTAAGCAGTTCTTTGACGCGTTTGATGACCAGCGGCGTAACAAAATCCTTGATCCTGGCTTTTCGCATATAACGCGTCAACACGATCTCGTACAATGTCATTACACTCTCTTTGGAGCACTGAAGGTCCTGCGCCACGTTCTCGATAGCAAGTCGGTGATTACGCTTCTGTTTCTCATTATCATCTAAGGTCTGTCCGTTCACGTTGTAATCCCCCCTCGCGCCAGACTGACAGTATGGTCACATGATGCAAACCATCACGCTGCGCCAACCTCCGTTCGCTTAGTTCGCGCCCTGAACGCATCACTCGCCATATTGTCAGACATGATGCCCCCCTTACCCTTTCAAGCGGGGCGCCCTGTCAGTCAACTCCCACGGCAAACCGATATCCATCCTTCCCATCTGACCGTATGCCGCGAGCTTCCGATAGAATCCGCCTTTCACTGCAGAGGGGAGTTGTCGCAGGTTGAACTGACGGACGATCCCCTCTGGCCGGAAATCGAAATTTTTTTCCACAATGTCGGCTATTTTTTCATCAGGCATTTCGCCGGTCCCGAAGGTTTCCACCTGGATGCTCACCGGCCGTGCGAGGCCTATGGAATAACTGAGCTGGATTTCACAGGCTTTGGCAATCCCGGCGGCAACCACATTCTTGGCTGCGTAGCGGGCAGCGTACGCGCCGATCCGGTCGATCCGGGAGGGGTCTTTTCCGCTCAGCGCTGCACCGCTGTGGCGGGAATATTCACCATACGTGTCGATTGCATTCTTTCTTCCCGTCAGTCCCGAGTGTACCGCGGGACCACCACCTATGAAGGCACCATCGGGATTGATGAATATCCGCGTCGCTCCATCCGGCTTAATCTCCTCGTCCTGGAATACTGGCTGCAAAACTGATTCCCTGATATCCTCTGAAAGCCTTTCGAGATCAGGTCCGCCTCTGTCAGCAGACTGTTTCTGGCTCGCAATGATGGTGACGCTGTGCACGCGATACGGCCTGCCGGCCCGATATTCAATCCCCACCTGGGTTTTACCATCGGGGGCAAGGTAAGTGAGCGTCTTCTGCAGTCGCACGGCTGTGAGCTTCCGGGCGAGACGGTGGGCCAGCCAGACCGGAAGCGGCATGAAGGCCGCCGTTTGATTACAGGCGAATCCGAACACGGTAACCTGATTTTTGGCGGTGACACGCTCGATCTCTTCATCAGTCATGCTGCGCTCATCGGCTGGGAGCCGCCTCTCCTTCGGAACCTCTTTGAGACTCGTGATCACGCTGCAGGTCTTCGCATTGAAGGCCGCCTGGTCGTAGTCAACCTGGCTGATTACCTGCCTGGCCACATTGGCATAATCCACGTTGGCAACGGTTGCGAATCTGGCAGCGATAAAAACGATAGCCGTGGAAACGGCGCATTCGGCGATGATATTGGCGTAGGGATCCTTCTGGAGCACATGATCAACAATGGCGTCACTGATGACGTCGCAGAGCTTGTCTGGATGGCCTTCTGTGACCGATTCCGAGGTGAACATAAAGTCTTTTTTCATGTGGACCTCTCCGCGAGCTGCGCGCGCTCAAAGAGCTGCGACAATTTGACTGTTATTCAGAGCGGTAACCGGGACCGCCGCACTGCCATTTAGCAACGGCAGAGGAGCGGCAGCCTTTTTGGTCGCTTCGTTGATAAGCAGGGGCGCGACGGCTGTTCCCATGGTCACCACCAGATCCAAGGGTCCCAGCACACCCATCCCCAGGAAGTTCCTGAGGCCCGGAATGATCAAGGTCATGGCCTGCAGCCCCAGTGAGCCCGTCAGGGCAATATTGAGGTACTTGTTCGGTGCAAGCTGTTCAGCGTCAAAGATGCTGTGGGTCTCGGAGCGGTTGCTGATCGCGTGCAGGAGGCCTGCCGTGACAAAGTTCGTAAAGGCCATCGTGCTTGCCTGGGGGCCCTGGCCGTAGCGGAGAACCCCGTAGCCATAAGCAGCAAGGGTCCCCGCCGAGATGGTAGACGCTTCAAAGAGCAGTCTCTTGAAGTCGCTGGTCTTGATGAGCGGTTCGTCGGGATCGCGAGGGGGCCGCAGGAGAACATCCGGCTCAGGCGGCTCCTGAGCAAGAGCGAGGCCGGGGAAGATGTCCGATATCATGTTAATCCAGAGCAGTTGCATGACGTTGAACGGCTGTCCCAAACCGGCCACCAGTGCCGTGAACATGATCATTATCTCGCCCGTGTTCTTGGAAATCATGTACCGGACCGATTTTCTCAGATTATTGTAGAACGTCCGCCCTTGGCTTATGGCCACGACCATGGTCTCTAAATTGTCATCTTCCAGGACCACATCAGCAACCTCACGCGCGACATCAGTGCCCGTGTGTCCCATTGCGATACCTATATCGGCCGCCTTCAGAGCCGGTCCGTCATTGATGCCGTCGCCGGTCATGCCTATGACCTTACCCGCCGACTGGAGGGCCTGGACGATCTGGAGCTTGTTGGCTGGGCTGACGCGAGCGAAAACATGGACACGTCCGGCAAGCGCCTTCATGACATCGGGTTCGATACGGGCAAGATTGCTTGAGTCCAGGATCTCGAGTTCTTTCCCATTGCTCAAATTGAGTTCCTTGCCGATTGCATATGCCGTGGGGCTCTGGTCCCCGGTGATCATGACCGTATCGATCCCAGCTCGGTGGAACATATCGATGAGATCCTTGACGCCGCTCCTGACCACGTCCGCCATCCCGATGAGCCCGACCAGGATCAGTCCTTGCTGGATAATCTCATCAGTGCGTAACGTGGCGCCATCGTTGACTGCAAACGCAACGGCGAGCACCCGCAGCGCCTCGGCGGCCATACGCTCATTTTCGGCCTCGAAGACAGCACGGGCGGTGTCGTCCAGCTCCAGTTGCTTTCCATCCTTCATGTACCATTTGCTCAGCGAGAGCACGTCCGAGGGGCTTCCCTTGAGGGCCAGGAGTTGGCCGCCGTCATTCGACCCGTGACGTGTGCTCATGTAATGCCGGTCCTCCGACCTATGGGTCATCTTAATCAAGGGATGCTGAGCCCGCAACGAATTGACATCCACTCCGGCACCGAGCGCTAAATGAACGAGCGCGTTCTCCGTTGATGAACCTTCAACGACATACTCGCCTTCACAGCCTGATACCATCGATTCGTTGCAGAGAACGGACAGGTGAATCAGACGGAGGATATCCTCATTCGTATAGGGATTGACCGTCTTACCATCCGACCTGATCCTGCTGTCAACGACATCAAAGCGGCGAGAGCCGGCATGGACCTGGACCACCGACATCCTGTTCATGGTGATGGTGCCGGTTTTATCGAGACAGATGGTCTCGACCGAGCCAAGTGTTTCAACGGCGTCTAGGTGACGGATGAGCACCTTAAGGTCACGCATGCGCCTGATGCCGAGCGCAAGGGTCGTCGTTGTAACGGTAGGCAGTCCTTCCGGGACGGCGGCCACGGCAAGAGCGATGGAGGACTTGAGCATCTGAAGAAAACCGTAACCCCTTAGGATCCCGACAATGAAAACAATTCCGCATACGCCCAACGTGACATAGACTAGCTGGACTCCCAATCTGTCCATTTGCCGTTCTAGGGGCGTATCGGGCGGCCGCGCCTCTCCGACCAGGGTCTGGATCTTTCCGACCTCGGTGAACTTCCCCGTTGCCACCACGATGGCAAGACCCTGTCCTCCGGTGACCAGGGTGCCCATATATACCATATTCGTCCGATCGGCAAGGGGCATGTCCGCCAATTCCAGTTTGTCAGTGATTTTTATGACGGGCATGCTTTCGCCCGTAAGCGCAGACTCATCAATGCTCAGATAT
This sequence comes from Nitrospirota bacterium, assembly GCA_035623825.1. GTDB lineage: Bacteria > Nitrospirota > UBA9217 > UBA9217 > UBA9217 > DASPSR01. The sequence continues at coordinate 26,304 of DASPSR010000061.1, read as the reverse complement.
TTCGCCTCAATGAGACGGGCGTCCGCCGAGACATAGCTTCCCGGTCTTAACACAAGCAGGTCGCCGGGCACGACATCCTTTGCATCGATGGTCGACATGACCCCGCTGCGAACCACAATAGCGGAAGGCTGCACGAGGTTCTTCAGCCCTTGAATGGTCCTCTCCGTCTGGCTCTCGGTGACATACCCTATCGATGCGTTAATGACGACCACAGCCATGATTACCACGGCATCGGCAAATCCGCCCGTGGCAACAGAAATGCCAGCGGATACGCTGAGCATGGCCACTGGCAGGGACTTGAACTGATCGAAAAAGATGCTCCATCCCGAGCGGGGAACGGATTCTGGGAGAAGGTTTGGACCGTACTGGTTGAATAGAAGACGGACTGATTCCTCGGATAGGCCTGTTGACGCTGAGGTACCCCATCTCTGAAGCACCTCTCCCTTTGACATGCAATGCCAAGCTTCGTCCTTTTGCTCCTCGGCATGGGAGACTTGCTTACGAACGGTATGCAGGCTTAGCACTTCTTTGCCGGCGGGAGTTCGGGGGGGGACCGCAGTGGCTTCTGAGCGAACGGCATTCTTTCTTTCACTATGCTGGGAAACAGTTGCCTGGCTTTCCTTCCCTGGAAGCAGGCTGCTGTTGCTTCGTTCGATTAGGGTTTCAAGGAGAGAAGCTATCGATGACGCACGATTGCCGTTCTGCGAATCGAAAAGCACCAAGACGGTACCCGTCAGTGTATTGACTGATACGCTCAGGATCCATTTGTGCTGCGCAAGATGTTGCTCGATCTGCTGCTTCAGGGATTCCGAGCGATACAGACCCTCCACCTTATAACGGGCCCGTCCTTTTACAGAGGTATGAACGGCCTGGACCACAGGCACCCCCCCATCTAGAAATTGAGGAAAATCGTTCGACAGACGAGTTGTGGTCAGGCCTGCTTGGCCTTCGGTAATGCGGTGCTGGCGACTTCCTTCACTCCTTCAACAACGCCTACGAGCATGTCCTTGACCGCCTTGACCGCCGTATTGCCGATCGAAGATGCTGCATCAATAGCGCCGTTCACGGCGACTTTCGCAACCTCTTCAGCGTTCCCCCCCACTTCCTTGGTGGCCTCGATCACACCGTCGACTGCCCGTCGCGCAACCATGGCAACATCCGCGCCGATCTCTGCCGCACCCTTTACGGCACCCTTCACGGTAGACCCCGCAACGGAAATAACATCGCCGCCCACGTCGCTCACGCCCATCACTACCCCTTTTGCAACGCTCTTGGTGCTCAAGATGAGCCCTGTGCCGACCTCTTCCGTGGCCTGAATGGCGCCCTTTATCACGTCCTTCGTGACGCCGACAGCCTCGCCGGCGACCGAGCCCGTTGCTCGGAGGGTATTGGATACGGTATTTCTGACTAGGCTGACGATCTCCGCCTCTATCTCGTTTATCCCCTTGAGACTACTGACGACACCCTCTTTCACTGTAGTTCCTGCTTTGCCGATCTCTTCTGCGGACACTCTACTGCCTGTGGTCTCTGCGCTGGCCATATCTGTTTCTCCTTTCATTTTCGCAGTGACAGCCTGAGCCTCTTCTGTCGCTCTGCTGCGTGGACTTTGCTTCTCGGTCTGAATCATCGGAGTTTTCTTTTTTCTGTCACTCATGGCGTTTCTCCTGTTAAGGTGCACTAAACATAACATGCTCCCTTATGCTTTATGGTAATTCTGATTCCATTGGGATCGGATTTTCAGTAAGGAAAGAATTGTATGGTGCTCACTACTTTGCTAACTGGCAAGCGGATATACCTGAAAGACTCCCGTTACTGTTACTCCCGGTCCTGTTGACCCTGCTTCTTTTCCCCCTCTTGTGTCCTCGAGTAAAGGTGGAACGCATACCAGTATGCGGCAAACCACGGTATAGGTCCTGCGTTCCCTGAAAGAATTTGCGCTGTGCCCGCTACAATTAATGCTGCAAACGTAAATCCGCTCAAGTCCAGATCGCCATCCGTAAGGCTCTGAATCTGTCGATCAAGGCTCTTGAACGTCTTTCCAATATCGCCACGAAGACCTGCTGATGGTTCTTTTGGACTCTTCTGCTCTTTCAAGATAAAAAGGTTCTTGGACCGTGCGTATTCCGCAATTTCAGCCAAGGTTGTTTGGTGTATCAAGAGCATACTGCCCGTTGCCGGATTCACCTCAATAGAGAGAACACCTGGACATGAGGCAAACTGGTCACCATAAGACTTAAGCGCAACCAGTTTACCCCTTTGAGAGGGTATTTTGATGCGCAATCTCCCTCTTGATGCATGGGCAATGACGGCATCAGGAATCATAACATGTCTCACTAACTCTTCGGAAGTGCTGCCTCGGCTGCCACCGATGCTTCTGCAGCGGTTGACTCAGCCAGTTCGGCCTTTGCTTCAGCGACAATATCCTCAGTAATTTCAACGACCTCAGCCAAGACTTCCTTGCCGCGTTCGTAGAGCTGGATGCCTCCTTTTATTGCGGCTTTTGCCAATGGTTTAGAGATATTGGAAAACAGAGGAATTACCACCGGCGCCAATATAGCTGCGCCAATACCGATAGCCAGTCCAGTAGCGAGGTTGCCTTTCAAACCATCTTCGATGAGCGCCATACAATGATCTCCTTTCTAATTCAATTATATTATCTTCATACAATATCAGTGTCTACCGCATCTTTCATTACTTACCTACAGCGTCAACCTTTCAGGAACACATTCGTTTTGACTGGGCTATGCTAGCGTTTCTAATTTATCAGTATACCATGAGTTTGTCATATAGCCAACCTTTTTGGGATATTTTGGCATTTTCAAAGGGGTCTTGGCGGTACATAAACTTCAATTGACTGCTGTTTTAAGCGGGCGGTATTAAAATGGATTGATATCCCATCGACAATGATCAACTACGGTAGTAAAAACATATATTTCTTCAATGTTGTAGTTCTTAAATAAATTTAGAAAGCTAAAAAGCTTCATTTGCCGATTGTGTCACTTTCGTTGTGCATAGTTTACAGGAGAGACAGTTAAAAAGGGATTATTTGCAGCAACTCATGCCTATGTTGTTGTCTTTTTTGACAAAAATCCAAACTTCAAACAGAATACGTATCCATTTCCACATTACATATAGATTCTCCTGTCGTATGTTCAAAGGACGAATTTTTCCCAGTGATATCTTAAAGCAATGCACACTGTCTGCATTAACCCCTTTTTTGTTGAATCTTCTTGAACACCGCCCCAAATATCCAACATACTTAAATATAGCCCTTTTGGATATTTTTGCATCATGTAATATTACTGTAACATTCCGCGGATATACTGTAAATATATGCCCTTGAAGGGTTGTATATATTTTCCGCTGAGTAATCGCAAGAGACAAACTGCCAATGCAGTCTAGGTGCCCAGCAGTGACCTGTCAACGGGAGCCAGGAGGAATGAATGCCTGAACAAAGTGTGAAGAACGCTGGTCCGATTGGAGATGAAAAGGATCATGGTCAGCATGCACGTGCTATCCAGAAACTCGCGCAGGAGCTAGGGATCTCTGTTGAAGAAGTAAGCGGGTTATACCGGGATATCCTGGAAGTATTGAAAAAAGACGCAAAAATCAGGATCTTCTTGCCAATCATCGTCAGCAGGATCGTTAAAGAGCGGCTACAGCACAGCTGAGTTCGAGACTCATAAGGGAATTTTTAAGATTTTAATTCAAAGCCACACAATGAAACAATAAGTGTAAAGTCTTTCACCGGAACATCCTGTCAGACACGATACCGTGATAAGATAGTTTGATGATACTGTCATGTCAAAGGACACTATCTATAAAATAAACTGCCCAAAATGTGGGTCAGGGGCAGTTAACCGTGATGGAAAAATACGAACCGGAAAACAGCGTTATCTCTGTTTAGTTTGCAGGACGCAATTTACAGATTCTAATCGCACAAGAGTTAAAGATAGACCGCTATGCAGTACATGCGGAAGCCCCATGTACCTATATAGAAATGAGCAATCAATTACACGCTTCAGGTGCTCGCAATATCCCCGCTGCAAGACCTACAAGAAAATTTCTAAATCGTAAATGACAGGGCGGATGACATACACTTCGTATCACACACCGTTGCCTGACCCAATGAGAAATCTCCATATTTAATACCATTTAGAATATGACACGCCAGGAAAATAAAAGGGTGCAGCGAAATAAGAATTCTACGCAGCACCCTTTGCTAATAGCATTATGATTGATGCAGTAAGCGGTTCATTTCTTTTTACGGGTCCTAGGTCGTGCTTTGGGTTGCGCCGTTATGTCCTTACCTTCGAGTACCGCCATCTGTTGCTCGAGGTCTTTGATCTTTGCCATGATTTCCTTCACCCCAGCATCGAGGGCGGGGTTTTTAGCCCTCGTTCCGCTCATGAGGACATAGGCCTTGGCGCCGAGATCGCTGACCGCCTCATGAATCCTGGTCTTGAGTGTTAATATTTTATACTGCCGCTTTCCTTCTTCGGTGAGTTCCTCTGCCTTCTTCTGGGCGACGATGACGCCTTTCTTCATTGCCGCCATTCCCTTTTCCAGCCCTTCCTGCAGGTCTTTCTTGATCTTGTCCAAGTTAATGCTTTCCAGATATCCCATAGGTCTCCTCCTTATTTTTGTAATGGTAAGGTTTCCTTGAGTTGACTTGAGTGGCTTTAAGGTGTTGTCCCCTCTCTTTTGAATGTACATTAAGTGCGGATGAATTGCAAGAATTTTGGAGAAGCTCCAGATTACAAAACAATGTATAATAATGGAGCGGGAGGCTTAACGTATGGGCGTCTTATATCGTGGACTCGGAGAATCGAACGGTGGGTAACACAAGTGAGTGCGTTATCCTCCTGCATGGTCTGGGCCGCTTCAGACAGTCCATGCGCATGCTCGAGCAGCAGCTGAAAGACCTCGGCTATGCGACCATTAACCTCGCCTATCCTTCAACAACCAAATCGATCGAGACGGTTGCAGAATCGTATCTCGCACGAGCTGTGCAGAGCTGTGAAGCCGACGGAGCGGAGAAAATTCATTTTGTCGGCCACTCTCTAGGTGGTATCATCGTCCGTCAGTACCTCCAGCGTCACTCAGTGCCCTTGGGCAGCAGGCTCGTTATGCTCTCCCCGCCTAACCAGGGGAGCGAGCTTGTCGATCTGCTTCTGCGTGTTCCCCTCTACAAATGGATCACTGGCCCGGCGGGACAAGAGATCGGAAGGGGAACCGAATCCGTAGTCCGCCGCCTGAAACCGGTCGAGATCGAGGTGGGTGTAATCGCAGGCAACAGAAGCATAAACCTTCTGTTCTCAGCCTTCTTGGAAGGAGCCGATGATGGAATGGTTTCGGTTAATAGCACCCTGCTCTCCGAGATGAGTGATTATATAATAGTACCCAGCACCCACACGTTCATCATGAGGAGCCCTCTGGTTATAAGGCAAGTCGCGCACTTTCTAAAATACGGAAGATTTGATCGCAGCGGATCCGGCTCAGCAAATCATTACTAGAGCTGGAAACACCAAAACCATACGTACGCCGACGATATTTGCCGTTTTACGGGGGCTTACCCCGGCTCCATTCATCTCAACCCTCCATGCTGATTCGGTCATTTCAACCGAACAATCGAAACCGTATAGAGTGAACGTGTTTAACTAATGAAGTACCAAAGAAGTGGTCGGACGCATAAGCAACCGGATAGAGCAGCGCCTGCCATACCGTGAGCTTCGTATGTCCGGCAATAAGATAAGGTGCAACTAAGAATCGAAAGACGACGATGTATGCGACAAGGGCGGTTGCTGTTGCCGTGAACCGACCAACCACCCGGCCCCAGATAACAGGTGTGGCCTTTTGCGCGACCTCCCTCGCAATCTCTACATTCGAACGAAGCATGATTTGTTTGAACAGCCGCTTGAATACAGAGCTCCGGGCATCAACCTCGCCGAGTCGCTGGAACACCTCCCGCTGCACTCTCGCTCTGATAAATGAGCGTGGACTGCATCGATGAATAAAGACGATTGCAAACAGGTCGGGTAGTCCTCGAAATAGCCGCACCAGGCTCTCGATAACCGATGCCATGTACACTGAGCAAATTACGAGAACACTTGTTCTGCGATTGAAGATCAAACCTGCGCCATAGACGGCAACCAGCAAGAGTATAGCGTTCACAACGCTTTTAACGATCTGCGCAGTGAACATTGAGAGAATGCGTCTCACAGACTCATATTCAGCCGTGATCTTCATGCGTCTGGAGACAAAGTTTGAGGCCAGTATCTTTGCTATGGCAAGACTGAATGGAAAAGCGAAGTCCATAGTTACTCTCGGTCCAGGCAGCTGATTTCTGCAGAGCAGACCTGCCTGATTATAGCATCACTCTCATACATTCGGAATGCACTGAGGATAGTTCAATATTCTATCTTCACAACAATCCTTCGGAAGTCCGCTGAAGAACCTGTTGCAGAAGACTCATGCCTATGTTAAGATTACCTCAATGCGTGTATGACCTATAGATCAGCGGGCTGCGGTTTGGGCCGTTACCTCAGCACATCACGCGAAGCCGTTCTACCGGTTCTCATAGTCCATCACCTGCGCCCCGGCCCAAGGAGATATACACATGAAGGTTGGAGAAATGATGAACAAAACCATCGAGTCCGTACCGGCAGAGACAAGCGTCAACGAAGTCATGAAGCTGATGACGAAGAAAATGATCAGATCGGTACTGATCAAGCCTAGGAACGACTCGGACAGTTTCGGGATCGTGGCCGTGCGCGATATATTCAATAAGGTCCTTGCGAAGGACATCGACCCGATGAACATCAGCGTCGCCGATATTGCCACCAAACCGGTGATTTGCGTGAAAACAGATATGGATGTTGCTCAACTCATGAACATGATGCAAAACTACAATATTGCGAGGGTATTCGTAACAGATGGAACCGCGATTGTCGGGGTTGTAGCGTTGATGGATTTTATGAGGGCCGCGGTCAAATAATTGTTCGTTACTATTAACCACCAGCAGAAGGGCCTGTCTCCTGTTCGGTGTCCTGGTCGTTAGTCTCCTGTTTCGAGGTAGGCACCCATTCGAGCACCATGACCTGTCCCTTTGCAAAAGCTATGGGCTGCTGAGGATCGTTTTTCGTTGGCTTCGAAACGGAAGCGGTGTTGCGTTGCTGCTGCGGTGCCGGCTTATTGGCTTTCGTGACCTCTTTTACCAGCTCCTTTACAAAAACTTCTGCAAAATTGCTCACCACGAAGCCGCCGATGGTTTTCCACATACCCGCGCATCCACCTCTCGACCCAGGATTTTTACTCAACCATGTCTTTATTGTAACGTGTAGGCCAAGCGGTGTCAACATCTTATGGAAGGAGGGCTAGCCTCAATTGGCCGGAAACATCACCGTGTCATGTAAACCATCTGTCGCATACTTTTAGGCTCGGATCAAGGATTGATGTGATGTATCAGACTTTTTCAAAAAACGGAAACTCGTCTGTCTCCTTATTGCACGAAAATTTGTGGAACCTTGGAAACGATTCCGGTTGGCCAAATCTCGTTGCCTTGAGATGGATAAGTTATCACATAAATACCGAGGAAATCGTGCGCCATAAAAAGATCCATGCTCGATATTATGGAATAAGAGAACATGTCTAGAAAAACCATGCGGGTTGCCTGCGCGATTATAGAGCAGAATGAAAAGATCCTCGCCGTCCAGAGAAGCGAGCGCATGAATCTGCCTCTCAAATGGGAGTTTCCCGGCGGAAAGATCCACCGGGGCGAACGGCCTGAGCATTGCGTTGTCCGTGAGGTGGCTGAAGAACTGAATCTGCAGATAGAAATCGTCCGGCCATTGCCTACCGTAAGCCATGATTATCCTAATTTTTCCGTGATTCTGTACCCCTTCATCTGCGCCATAGTATCAGGGGAAATCTCGCTTCACGAGCACAAAGCACATCTCTGGATGTCGCCAATCGAGCTACCGTCACTCGATTGGGTTGCTGCTGATTTCCCTATGATTGCAGCCTACCTGAACCAACGAAAAAAAGGGAAGCCACCGCAGGTACAACCTCAGGATAACGACCAGGGACGGGATTAATGAAAGGGACAAATACTGTCCTGTGGCTGTTTCAGGGTATGCTCCGCTCTTCGATGCGTCTGTTGTTCACATCGTGACAGCCTCATTCCACACGACCGTCCAAAAGCCCAGATGTTCTTGAAGTGTGTTGAAGCGCTTTTCATCACCCAAGCTAAACTCCCCAGAGAGAAACTCATATCTTGAATAATTTCATCAAAATTTAACATTGTTTTAAACGACTTGTAACAGACGGCTGATACATATAACCATCAAACTCAGTCTCTACTTTCTCAGTCTCACTTCTAGGGCTGGACTCTGGTGGGAACCGGACGGATATATAGGTGATATTATTGCTCTTGACACATGGATAATGTTCTCACAGCCCCTATGCAGCGTCGTCAGCAAGATGAATATCCGATTTATAAGAGGGGGATCCAATGAGAATGAGAATCAAAAGCGTGTTATCGTTGCTATCATGTTCTTTCTTTATGACTTCCCTACTTGCATGCGGAAGCGGCGGAAGCGGCAACTCCGGTTCGAACACGATTCCACAGAACCCCGTCGGTGAAGAAAGCAGGTCTAATACATATACAACAGCTCCTCTGAATCCACTTGCCGGCACGTGGGTTAACGGAGGATATAACCTTACATTTAAAGCAGACAACACTTATTCGCGCGATTTAAATCTTCCTGGCATGCCGGCAGTTCGGGGAAGTTTTACGATGAGCGGAAACGTGATACTAATGACCGATTTCGATTCCTGCATCAACGGGACCACGGGGGAAACCACAAGCGGTTCTTATACGTACTCCATAAGCGGCAATGCACTTACGTTTAATCTTTTCCACGACCCCTGCAGCGACCGCGCAGCTTTCCTGAGGCTGACTTATACAAAACAATAATATCGTCTTTTTGTGAAATCATATATTGTCATTTTCGAGCTGGCAGTCTCGTCTGCGGATGACCATAAACTGATATTTCACCAAAACTGTTATTTTTGCTGGTAAACACTACTACCCAGCGATGGAAGAACCTCATGAGTAAGATCAGCATACCCCTTCCGATACCACCCAAAATTCTCTTCGCGGTCACTGCATAGCACATTGAATATTTCAGTCTGTCTCCTGTGTTTCTGCATCATGCCATGTGACGTACAGTTTCTTGCGAAGGTTAGATGGCGAAAGTTACCGCAGACTTTGGCTTATAATCCTTAAGCAGAATATAATCAGGTCAGAATGAATATTTTCAAATCGCAGGATCAGCTTGTGAAGATTAATCAGTTTTAGCGATAGGCGGATTTATCGCCAATATCATAGGTGAGTGGCATGAACACTTTTCGCAGCGTGAAAATGACAAGCATTACTGCAATGAGGATCAGGCCGTAGGCCGCACCCCGTCCAAGGAGGATTCTTCCCGAGATTAGCAGCAGGTAGAGCGGCATGATCATGGCAAGGATATAGCCCTCGAAGAGCTGGAAGCAGAAAGCCTCCTTTGCTGTCACAAATCCCAGACATCCGGAAATCGGCAGTAGGAGAAGAGGTCCATACGGTTCGCGCCCGATCGCTTCTGACAGGAACCCGCCGCCGATGAAAAGAAGTGCGACAAGACAACCTAGGCTGATGTAATATAGGTTCTTTAGGTATTTTTTGAGCTTGACTACATAGAGATGAATGAAGAACACGCTCATGCCCACGGATGCATAGAGCCCGTAGGCAAGGATGTCACCTGACGCGCCGATAGCGGCAGCGCTGGCATTTGAAGCTACCGTCGTCAAAAGATATGCCATTGCGGATATGATAATAGAGGACAGAAAAATGCCCATGCGGTATAGAACAACAGTTATCCTATCTTCCCTTGTAAGAGGCTGGAATTGCTGTTTATATCCCATTCATCATCCTCCGTTCAGAATGTCGTTTTCGAGGTCAAGCTTTAAAAGAGACACCGCAATCCCCATCATCCGCTTTTCTTTTTTTTCCAAAACGTCAAGTCACTTATCATGAGCTTGAAAAGCTGCTTCGGTCCCATTTCCGAAACTTCTTGACACCTGCAGGCGTCGTCATTTGATGCCCTCTTGGGACCTTCCGCCGTCTTATACTCTTTACCAGAGCCGCTTTGATCAATGGTTTTTTTATAATGCATGCTCGCTCCTGCTTAAGACACTATATTTTACCTCTCTTTGCAGAAGCATGTCAAAGCTTCTCTCAAAATAGACAATCTGCATACGACACAAGCAGCTGAGCTGAATACTGACCATCATTCGCTCCCATGGGTACTGCGAAATATGCTAGGTCCAGAACCGCAAGTTCCACGATGTCCTGTGCAGTCCGGAGAGAATACAAAAATACGGTTTGCAACCCACAATACATTGTAACTCCACGATAACTGATAAAACATTTTTTACTCTGCTAATATTTATGGCTATTTTCAGGATAATTAAGAATATTAATATTATTATATTTCAGGTAATTAGATAGCATTAATTAATGATAAACTTTATATTTTTGATAGTTGTTTCTAAATAGAATTTGTCGCGCAAGGCGATGTGATCCGCCCATCTGTTCCCCTCTTCGGCATCACACCTCCATGGATTTCTGTTTGCCGTATCCGATTGCTTTTTTTAGCGGCCTTAGGAGAGCAAAAAACGCCAGGCCCGTGGCGAATGACAGGGTGAACATCAGCAGGAAGAAATTCGCTTTGGACATTTTCTCCCAGAACGTTCCCAGATATCCCGACAGGTAGTTGCCGAAAAAGCTCGACAGAAACCAGACACCCATCATCATTGAGACGATCCGGATGGGAGCGATTTTGGTCACAAGCGACAGGCCTATCGGGGAAAGATAGATTTCGCCTACTGTGAGCACGAATGCGCATGACGTCAACCACCAGATGCTTGCCTTGGGAGTGATCGCCAGTTCCCTGGCGGGCGGGATCAGGATCAAGAATGCCGCAGCAAGGAGGATGCAGCCAATCCCCATCTTGGCGACGCTCGAAGGTTCCTTTCCAAGGCGGTCCTGCCAGCCCCAGAACATGTTCAGCGCCGGGACTAAAATGAAGATCATGAGCGGGTTGAACGATTGAAACCACGAGGCCGGCATCTCCCAGCCGAAGAACAACCGGTCCGTGTTTACGTCGGCCCAGAGGGCCATTGTGTTGCCCTGCTGTTCGTAAACACTCCAGAAAATGATGCTCAGGGTCATCATAACGAAGATTGCGCAGATCCTCAGCCAGTCTCCGTGCGTCATCGGTTCCGAAGACTTCTGTCCATTGTGTCCCTTTTGCTGCATGATGAGATCGGGTGCAAGGTGCTTCTGGCCCCAGAGGTATATGAGGAGTCCGGTCACCATGCCGACGCCGGCAGCGCCAAAGCCCCAGTGATAAGCGATCTTTTCCCCGAGTGTTCCGCACACGAGAGGCGAAAAGAACGCGCCAAGATTTATTCCCATGTAAAAAATGCTGAACGCGCGGTCGCGCCGATGGTCTCCTTGAGGGTACAACGCTCCAACCTGCGTAGAGATATTCGGCTTGAATGCGCCATTTCCGAGTATGAGGAACATGAGCGCGGGAAAGAACAAGCTTTCGACGGCCATCAGAAAATGTCCGATAGCCATGAGCACCCCTCCCAATATGACCGTCCGTCTTTGTCCAAGGACTCGGTCCGCAAGCATGCCGCCAAAAAGGGGGGTGAAGTAGACAAACCCTGTATAAAGCCCGTAAATCTGGGACGACCGTTCCTGCGTGAACTGCAGGTGTTTAATCATGTAGTAGACCAGGAGAGACCTCATTCCGTAGTAGGAGAAACGCTCCCACATTTCAGTAAAAAAGAGTACATACAATCCAGCGGGGTGTCTACGGTTTTTAGTCATGTTCTCAGCTATATCAACGGTGTTGAGCATCTATTGCACCGAAACTTCAGGTTCGATTGAGAGAGGAGCCGAAGAGGGACCAGATCTGGTTGGTGGTGAAACATCGGGCCTTTACGTCACATCGATGGTCAGCCCCACTGCGCCGGTAGAAGGATCTGTAACGCTCCATCGCAATGCCCATCGCGCTTCAGCAAGCTGCACCCGGCTGATGGATCCCGATAGGCGGTATTCGGCCCAAACGGCGAGGTCGAATCTCCAGTTCAGTGCCGCCCGATACCCGAACATGTGGACCTTGCTGGCTGTCCCGGGGTGAGCCGGGATCAAAAGATCGTACACATCCCATCGGATACTACCGCCGGGAGGAACTGACGAAGCGGCCCCTGCGAATACAGGAGACACATCATGGATCGTTCCGCCCTCCTGACCGAGCGAGGCGTGAATCGTCAGGTCGACGACATCCGTCACGCTGCGATTACCTACCGTAAGAATCGCCCTTCTGAACGGGATGTCCTTCCCATCGGTGGCCCGAATCTGCGAGGCTATGGATTCCAGTGAAATCTCAAGGCCGGGATCCCTGCGGCCAGATGCCTTGCTTTCGTTGGATGATTCCGGCATGACGCCCATCTCCTGCCATTGTCCGAACTTTTCTCATTATATCATATGCGATGATGGCTTAAGCTTCTGTGGCGGCGGTCCGAAGATGTACTGGCCGAAAAGATGACCGAGGTGCACAAAACGGTCTTTACCAGTCAATTACTGGAGGCAGTGAAACAAGCCGGTACACCAGAGACAGGATCCACAGGGGACCTGTTCGATATAACAATCCTGCTCAAAGTCCGCTTCACCGACATAATCGCAAAGCGCGAAACCGCAGTCAAAACAGAACGGGAACCGGTATCCGAGTACGCGCTCCCTGAACAAGCGGGAGCCCTCATCGTTCCAGATGGTAGTAATGTCTCGATCGTGCAGGCTGCCGATGACCCACGGTTTCACACGCTTTTCGATTCCTCCAACATAGCAGGAGTAGCGGTGCCAGAGGAAGTAGCAGGGATGCAAATTGCCGTCCCATGAAACGAACGCGCTTTTCCCCTCTACGAACTCGCATTTTCTCGTATTCCGTGGTGCCATGCCGGGCAGCGTCAGTTCGACTCCTCCCTCCCGGGCGGCCCGGCGCGCCTCATCGAAAACACTGGCGGCGTCAGCGAACCATTCCTCGTCTCGCTTTAGCAGCCGTTCTACATGGAGGGTTACGCCCTGTGCCTCTGCGTCATTCCTCATCTTCTCGACAAAACCGATGATCCGCTCTTCCTCCGCGGTCTTGACGACCTTCATGAAAACTTCGAGATACCGGCGGATATCAAGGCCTTCCTTCGAAGCCTTTGTCTTCCACTTTTCATAGATGGCGATGGCGGCGGTTGTATTGGTGTCATAGGCTGTCTGCACGACCAGTTCTCCGTCGTAAGGAAGCAGCTGGGTAACGATGGCGAAACTTGCGCCTGCCCTGCCGGCCCAGCGGATTGCTTCGGGCAGCTCGGCGAGATTATCACGCATCAGCACGAATTCAATCCCGATCTTTAGGTCGCTTCTCCCGCGCCGCGACTTGGCTTTGTTCAAACTCGCGAACGCTGCCACGATACCCTGCATTTCCCCGCCTGTCCTGATGGAGCGGAAACTGTTATCGGACACTGTGTCGAGAGAGAGGCAGATGCGGTCAAGCCCCGCGCCGACAAGCGACGCGGCCCGTTGATCGTTCAACATCATGCCGTTCGACTGAAATCCGACCACGGCTTGCTCCTGAAGGAGGGACCGCGCTCTTGCAATGAACGTTTCCAAGTGCGGATGGAGCAGGGGCTCGCCGATGCCGTTCAACACGAGAGAATCAAGATGTGGAAAGACGGGGCTCAATCGCTCGAAAGTCTCCGGCGACATCATGCCCTCGGGAATCCCGCCAATGCCGCTCTGCTTTACGCACATGCCGCACTGGAGGTTGCACAGGGTGGTCACTTCGACAAACAGTTTGGAGGGATATTCTCTGGACGCCATGCTTCTATTCTACCCGGCCTGGCCGGGAGCCGGTATGATGCCGGTCATATGCATACCTTTTTTCAGCAAGTTCGCACGGTATGCATCCGGGAGCCTTGGTAAGTCTGGTATACTGTTACTTATGAACATTACGATCCGGCTTTTTGCGGTGCTGCGACAATTCGGCCCTGATGAACAGGTGGCCGCATTCCCCGAAGGCACGGCCGTTGATGACGTCATAAGTGCCCTGCGCCTCCCCGGGACGATTAGGCTTCTCAGGATCGTAAACGGGGAGCATCGTCCCGGAGATTATGTCCTTAAGGACGGAGATGAACTCGCGCTCTTCCCCCCGATTGCCGGAGGATAACTTCTGATGTCATGCCTCCGCCGGCCCCGAAGATACCGAAAGAAGGACCTTGCCTTCCCTTCCCAACCCTGCGTCACTCCCCAGCATCCCGACATCGATTGACCTGCCATTCAGGGTGACGCTGCATCCCTGCCGGAACTCATGCGCTCGCTCGGCTAGGAAGCCGAGAAAATCGGAAGAGCTGAGCAGAACACCTTTCTGCAATAGACCAGTTCCCAGTTCTGCCATCAAAAGATTGAAGAGCTTTATACTCACCCACCCCTCTCCCGGCGTGCATGCCTGCCCTGATTCGTGATACGTGATCGCGCCGCGAAACGATGAATAAGTCCCTCCCCGCCTCAGAGTGGCCCCTACCAGTCCGGGCATTGCGGCAGAGAGAGCCAGCGTCGAGCCGTCGTGCAGCACAGCTGAGCCGATGTCATCGACCGGCCTTCCGTCAAGCACTATCGACTGAATCTTTTCGATGGTTTCCGGGGTGGCCTTGATCTCTTCCCGCAGGAAAGCTTCAACGCTGCAGCCGGTCCGAACCCGGATCATTACCCCCTGCTGAAGCAGCAGAAAAAAACGCGAGACCAGCGGCTCAGCCACGACGAATGCAAGACGGGGATAAGCTTCGATCTCATCAGAATTCTTTACGGTTATGCTCATATCGCCTCACTGCGCCATTCGAAGTATGAATTGTTGTTAGGGCGAGCTCAACACGCATCCGGCGTGCCTGAAGGAGAAATAAAAAAAGGAGAGACCCGGCGTCTCTCCTTTTTCGATCCGTATGGTTCCAGTTACCAGTTGAAGACCTTGTCAAGATCCTCGTCCTTGACGCCGAAGGTGACGTTGTGCGGCGCGAATTTTTCTGTCTTGAAGTAGCTCGGCAACCGGTCATGCTGCGGAGTGAAGCCGGCGCGGGCATTGAAGTCCCGCTCCATCTTAAGGACCTTCTTCCCCAGATCGGTCACGCCGTCTCCCGTCAGGTTCAGCCCGTAGAAAGCGTTCAACATGTCGAGCAAAGCCTGGAAGGTGTCGGGCTGGTCGAGAACCGCGAAGGCTATGAAGAGGCACATGCCGGTCGAGTCTATTGCCGCGGTGGCGATCTGGAGGTTCCTCGAAA
The DNA here is from genome assembly GCA_035623825.1 of Nitrospirota bacterium. GTDB lineage: Bacteria > Nitrospirota > UBA9217 > UBA9217 > UBA9217 > DASPSR01. Next base: position 10,872 of record DASPSR010000061.1, on the reverse strand, counting down.
GTTCTATCTGTCCTTCTGGCTTGAGGGCGTTCACATCGCCGCCCACCTTCAGGACGTTCTGGGCAACCGCGTATCCCGCGGTGTGGTCCGCTCCCATGGGGCTCGTAGCGTAGGTGACACCGATGCCCTGGACCGCACGCGGATCGTATGCCGGCATTGCCTGTCCCTTGACCACCGGGACCCTCTCGACACCGAAGGCCTTGCCCGTCACGGCGGCCCCGCTGCCAAGGATCCTGCCGAGGTGCGTGCCCTTGCCGGCCTCGTGTATGAGATTGATGGCCGCGTCGGCATCGCCGAACTTGGCGAGGCCCGCTTCCATCGCCACTGCGATCGTCGCGCCCATTTCTATGGTATCCAGACCGTAATTGTCATCGAGAAAGTCCATCATGGCGATTTTGTCCAGGTCGCTGATGCCGCAATTGCCTCCGTGGGCCCAGACGGTTTCGTACTCGGGTTGTTTCGTAAGGTAGTGACCGTCCTTGTCGTTGAACACGCCGGAACACTGGATGACGCAGCCGCGGTGACATCCGTGGGTCGCGAGGCCGCCGCGCTTCGTCTCGGTTTCCGCCTGAGTCTCGCCGCTGATCTTCGCTGCGCCGTCGAAACGGCCCTGCTTGAAGTTATAGGTGGGATAGCCCCCCACTTCGTTCAGGATGTTCGTAAGCACGTTGGTTCCGTAGGCGGGGAGGCCTTGGCCGGTGACAGGGTGTTTCTTGAGGCCATCGACGAACCTCTTGTTGGCATCCTGGAACTTCTGTTGGTCCTTAGGGGCCCGCGTCGGCATGCCGGTAGAATCGAGGACGATGACCTTGACGTTCTTTGCGCCCATGACCGCACCCACGCCGCCGCGGCCGGCATGGCGGGTCGGCCGCAGCTCTATGTCGGTAAAAGCAATCGATGCGGCACACATCTTCATCTCGCCGGCAGGACCGATCGAGATGCACGCTATCTTGTCGCCGTATTCCTTTTTCATCTTGTCAATGAGATCGTAGTTCGTGAGCATCCTGAGGCTGTTATCCTTGGAGATCTTGACCCCATCCTTGTTGATGAAGACCTTATAGAGGTCGTTGCTCGTCGGCTTCCCTTCGAGCACAATGGCATTGTAGCCAAGCTTGGCCAGAACCTGGGAAGGCTGTCCGCCGGAGTTGGCCTCCTTGATGCCTCCGGTGAGCGGGCTTTTACAGCCGACGGAAATCCGGCCAGACATGGCGCCGGCCGAACCGCTCAGAAGTCCGGGAGCGATGACGAGCTTGTTCTCGCCTCCCAACGCATGACAGAGCGGCGGAACCTCCCTGGAGACGATCGCTGACGTAAGTGCCCTGCCCCCCAATCCTGCATAATCGCCAACCGGAACCGCTGTCACCTTGGGGCCGCCTTCGGCTCCCACATCGATTCTTAGAATCTTATCCATAATGCCTCCTCCCATTCTTCAAGGCGTTTCTCCAACATGACGAATGAGTCAATATGCTGTAATGTTATCTCGGCAGATACCATTCGTCAAGGCAAAACATTGCGATATTTATAATGAAAGATGCATTTATCGTGACCCTATAAATATAATACTAATGTATTGTAAATATACGCAAGCTTTAAAAAACCCGCTGCAACGGGACTTACAGGCCGGCATCTTCCTTGCGATCAGGCCCAACATCAAATATCATCATCCGGCTCATGATCTCAGGAACTTTTTCCGAGAGCCTTCCGGAAAACGTCGAGTGGTTGGGCTCCGACGATTGTACGTTTGCCGGCTATTACAAAGGTAGGCACTCCGGTGATGCCGGCCTGAGATGCATCCTGCTGCGCTTGCAGCAGCCGAGATGTATAGGTACTGCTACTGATGGCATTCTTTAACATCGCTGCATCAAGGCCTGTATTCCGCATGATGTCGGACAGCACATCGAGATCTCCGATATCGATCCCTTGCGAAAAGTAGGCTGAAAAGATTGCTGCATGCACGGATTGGAATCCACCCTGCTCACGGGCGAGCTCTGCCGTGATCAGTGCAAGGCGGGAATTCGATAGGAAGGGGCGATCGGCGAATGTAATTCCAAAAGAAGCCCCCATACCGCGCAGATGCTTCATCATGCGGTCGATGTCCTCTTGCCGGAAGAGCTCGGTCAAGGGCCGCCCCCGAGGTGGCGTATCTGGGTGAATTTCCAAGCCGGTCCATTCCACGTCGAGGTCAAACTCCTGTCTCAGCTTTTCGACGATGCCCTCGCCGATGTAGCAGAAGGGTCATATGTAATCGGAGAAAATGCGGATGTGGATTGACATGATCAATCCCTTTCTTGAGTTGTTTTACAAACCTATCTTGAATTCCTTACACGGAAGACGCCCCAAAAATGTATTTGTTCCAACCTCTATTTATTCATCATCATTTAACCTTCTTTTATCATCATATCACCCACTTCTTGACGTGACAGGCCTTCCTTCATCAGCATAACACCGTCCTTGATCATCATTTCGCCCTTTTCAACCATAAACTTTTTCTCCACATTTTTAAGCCCTCTTTAACCATTGCATCGCCTTCCTGCCGAATCGTATCAGCCCTGTCCTTCATTATTCTCCCTTTATCTTCAAGATTCAGCTCCAACGCCTATGAAGAGGGCTTTTGTAATCATCGTCAGTCTTTTCTTGTTCATTTGTCTTCCTATTTACAGGATACCACGATTTTGCGTCGGGAGCGGTTCGACATTCAATTTTCGACCGTAATCCATTCTAATCCGTTGAAGTCAGGAGGGGCTGGGGTGATTAATGATACATTATTGACATTGAGATGAATGCTACGATGAGGTCGTCGTTTTTTCGCTCGAGACATTATCAAACTCTCAAGAGGCTGCAACCCTGCTTCAACGTTATTCCATGGTGTTTGATGACAGAGTGATCAGGAAAGTTGTAAATTCTCCTGAAAGCACTTTTACCTCTACCCCGCCAAGCTCGAAAACACTCGCTTGGTGCAGCAACCAAAACGAAAAAGGGATGCACCTGCATCCCTTTTCTCCGTCGCCTGGTCTCTCGTGACTACACCGTAGAGCGCAGACTCGCCTTAACATCGACCTCTGATCAGGCGGCCTTTTTCAGTTTTTCGAGCAACGTCTTGAGCACCATCTCATCCTCTCTCAGCTCATCACGACCTTTTTTCCGCAAGCTTCCCGAAGCGATCAGTTCCCTGATCTGCGGGATCGTGGTTCCCTCTAGTTCAGTGACGAGAAGATCTCGTTCCTTCCTGTCCAAATCGACGATCATACGTATTACCCCCTTTCCTAATAACATTCCCCTCTTTTCTAATTAAATTATAGCACCGATAAGAAGTGATGAAGTCTCCGGACGGGGCGAAATGGGCAAAAAACGCTAGATTTAATGGTCTATGTCCAAGGACATACACTAACCGCTGTTATCGAGCACGGCGCTCGCATTCGCGACTGGTTAGACCGAAGTGCCTGTTAGAGAGGGTTGACAGAAATCGATTTAAACCAAGAGGGATTTCCTAAGTTGTCGGCGGATTATTGCCTATCAGGCAAGTCTCCTGTTACCTTGCATCACGTCAATCTTACCACGCCATATGTCTTCGGGTTCAGGGACCTAAGCTCTTACATTATAATAATATTCTTCGTACACTTCAATCCTTTCATTCATTTTTGGAATTCGCTTCAAAAACACATGTTTGAACAGTGTCGTTCAAAACCCCCCTGATCAGTCTGTGGATCATTTGCGTTGCGCCACTTATTTCATTTAATTTTAACCCGGCTGTAACACTCCTGTAATATTGCCGTGCAAGTATACTTTATAATATCTTGTCAGGATCTTCAATGGCATGTTCAGACTCATGATCCCGATCAGGGTTCTGGCGATCGTAACGTCTCCGAAATAATATCTGAAAATCGGACAAGCGAGACACTTATAACAGCATTGATAGAAGGGGCACCTTGACAAATTGAAAGAGATATTCTTGTACATAATGATGATGGCTGGGCTTGGTTTCATGGTAATATACTGTTCATAGTAGCGGGAAACGCAGGACTTCATGCTGGAGCAGAAGAAAAAGATTTTTCCATCAGATTTTCAGTGGGGCGTCGCAACATCGGCGTTTCAACTCGAAGGTTCCCCTGACGCCGATTGGACAACCTGGGACCCCACGCTGAGGAAAAATCCGCTTATTACGGACCACTACAAACTTTTCCGCGAAGATCTCAAGCTCCTCAAGGAGCTGGGTGTCAATGCTTACCGCTTTTCGCTCGAGTGGAGCAGGATCCAGCCTCGGGAATTCACTTGGGATGAAGAGGCCGTCGGACATTATCAAGAGGTCATCGACATTCTCAGAAGCTATCACATCGAGCCGATGGTGACCCTCCACCACTTTACCCACCCCCGCTGGTTCATGGATCGTCATCCCTGGCACAGGACGGCCTCGATTGAGAAGTTTCTACGCTACACGGAGATGATGGTCTCCACTCTCGAAGGGGTCAGATACTGGATAACGTTCAATGAGCCCTATGTAATCCTGCTCGGCGGCTACCTCGAGGGGTGCACGCCGCCAGGCCTTCGTGACGTCCCCCGCTCGCTCGTTGCTCTTAAAAACATCTTCACCTGCCATGGGAAGGCCTACGACATCATCCACCGATACGTCCCCGACGCCCAGGTGAGCGTCGCGCATAACATGTCCGTCTTCGCCCCGTGGAAAAAATGGAACCCGCTCGATCGCGTCCTGAAGAAAACGGCCAACTACTTTTATAACCACTCGATCATCCAGGCTTTCAACACCGGCACTTTCATCGTCAAGTTCCCCTTTTCCCGCCCCGTGGAGATCGAGGTCCCCATCAAGAACAAACTTGACTTTTTCGGAGTTAACTACTATACACGCATCCATCTTCGGTTCAATCCGTTCAAGAAAATGGGTGTTGAGCTCAGGCACCTGGACATTGACGGCTATGGGCTCAGCACCCTTGGCTGGGAAATCCACCCGCGTGGTCTTGAAAAAGTCCTTCGGTACGCTTCGCGGCTCAATCTGCCGATCATCATCACCGAAAACGGGATCGCCTCGCACGATACCGAGGAAAAGATAAAATATTTGAAGAAGCACGTCGATGTTGTTGAAAAATGTCTCCGAGACGGACTCGATGTGAAAGGATATTACTATTGGACCCTCATCGACAATTACGAATGGTTGCAGGGACTCGATGCCAGGTTCGGACTGTACAGGGTAGATTTTGATACCTTCGAACGCGCGCCCACCTATGCAGCGACATACTACGCATATCTGATCCAAAGCCGCTCAGCGATGTAACCATATCTTCATCGTGCCGTAACTATGACGTAACAATGCCACGCTATGATCTCATCGTCAATCACACGATATCCTAAGAGCTGATGCGACATGGTGCCGTCGCACGCTCAGTCAGGGGGAAAAACGATTGGATCGCGAGAAGAGGCCTGTGACTGACACCGTGATCATCAAAATCGAAAGCGGCGTCGTAGCAGATATTTACTCCACCGGTCCCGTCCAGGCGATCATAGTCGACTATGACATGATCGAGGGAGGAGAGACCTTCGAAGACCGGATGAGGAAGTCGGTCCTCTCCATGACGCCTGATCATTGTGTCAAGCTCGCTGAGATAGAAGCCGCAGTCAAGTCTCTCGTGCTCGAGTGCAGCCGGCCTGCGGACCGGGGGGACGGCACCAACGATCAATAAGGACGCTGAGGTTGTTTCTCAGACTGATTAGCGATTAATCATGACGCGAGAAGCGATAATCACTTGTATTATAATGAAAATTTTACCTGAAGACACGAGAGCTTGGATAATGACAGCCTTCGAGGAGAAAAAACCGAGCGAGCCATGGTCTTCATGTCCAGGCAGAAGACCTTAACGGCTCTTAAACCGTTGCCGCTCCTAGATTCCAGTTCAAGACCCTTCCCATTTCCCATCCAAAGTCTTTCAAACTGTAACAAAAACTTAATATTATCTTAATATTACCGTAATAGAAATAAAGTATGATTTTGATAAATGATTCTGTGCGACTTTCATATTCATACGAACTACTCGGATGGATCACTTAGCATGCGCGATACGATTGACCTATTCGGTCAGGCCGGATTTGATGTAGTTGCCATCACTGATCATGTAGTTAGTGGCGACAACTCGGTCGGCAAATTTGCACGGCAGTTCAACCTTTCGGTACGTGGAGATAATTTTGATGAGTACCTTTCCATCATCCGCCAAGAAGCCGACCGTGCATGGCAAAAGTACGGCATGCTCGTTATTCCAGGGGTTGAAATAAGTAAAAATTACATTTCCAATGCCAAATCAGCTCATCTCCTTCTTCTCGACATCAAAGAATTCGTTCCCGCCTGCCTGGACTACGAAGATATTTTTCTTGAAGCGAAGCGGCAGGATGCACTGACCGTTGCCTGTCATCCGCATCATACGCCCGACATCCTCAACAAAGACACGCTCTTTCTCTGGAACAACCGAGACAAGTATGCGAAATACATAGATGCCTGGGAGATCGCAAACCGGGATGATGTCTTCAACGTTATCAGTCTGAAGAAATATCCCTACGTCGCCAACAGCGACTTTCACACAGCGCGCCATCTGTACTCTTGGAAAACGCTCCTCAATTGCGAAAAGGACGTAGAAGCGGTGAAACAGTGCATCAGGCATAACAGGGGAGTAGCAATCACGCTATTTAGAAATTGAACCATGACAAGAATGGCATATAGGAATATTTCGACATTACGCATGTGCAGACGATCTCAACCTCGCATTGAGAATCTATTTTGTTGTCAATCCTTGGCAGCACCATAAAAGGAGGGACCAGATGACGCTATTTTTCCTGTCGTGTGCAGTAATCTCCACCATTGGGCTCATACTCTGCCTTTTGCAGGCAGGAGCGGTGTGCTCTCTCATGAAGCGAAAACGGCCACCCGCGGGGAGAGTGCAGGCCCGTCAGGCCCATCCCCTGCCTCCGGTTTCGATCCTCAAACCACTGCGAGGCCTTGATGATAAGCTCTTCGACAACCTCTCCAGCTTCTGCACTCAGGATTACCCGATGTACGAGATTTTGTTCTCCCTTCAGGACCACAACGATCCGGCCTATAAAGTCGCTCAAATGGTACAGGCCAGGTACCCGGACCAAGATATTACCATTGTCGTTGAGCGATGCAACTCAGGCCTGAATCCGAAGGTAAACAATCTCATTCCATCTTGCCGGAAGGCCCGCCATCCCTACATCCTCATCAGTGACAGTAACGTAACGGTCGGGAAAAACTACCTCCGGGAAATCGTACGCCACACCGAAGACCCGGCTGTCGGACTCGTAAGCAATGTGATACGAGGAGTAGGCGGCCGCAGCATTGGCGCGATCCTCGAGAATCTGCACTTGAACTCATTTATCCTCGGCAGCGTCAGCTTTCTCGACAGGTTTCTGGGCATGCCTTGTGTTATCGGGAAGTCCATGCTCATGAAAAAAGAGGACCTCGAAGCGCTGGGAGGGCTTGAGGCCTTTAAGGATATCCTGGCAGAGGACTTCGTCATAGGACGCGAAATGCATCGCGCAGGCAAAAAGGTCGTTTTGTCAAACTACATGATCAGCAACGTGAACGAATACTGGGGGATCAAACGCTTCCTGAACCGCCACACACGGTGGGGCAAACTCAGGTGGAAGATCGGCGGGTTCAGATATTTCTCGGAATTGCTCGCCAATCCGGTATTCGTCGCCACACTTCCGGTGATCCTTGAGGGACCGTCGCGTGTAACCCTTGCTTTTGCTGCAATTATCGGTCTGATAAAGGTCTTTGGCGACTCTATCATCGGTTGGACCATTAACACCGTGGCCGGCGGAAACGAGATGGATAAACCATCTCCGCTGCTTTATATCCTGGCTCCGATAAAAGACATCATTATCGGCATTGTGTGGTTTGTGCCGATCATTAGCTCGACCGTCGTCTGGCGCGGGCACCGGTATCTCATTGGGAAGGATTCCCGCCTGTCACCCTGTCCGGAAACAGGGTTCTGGTCATGGGGCTATAGGATCACGGACGTTATACGGGCTCGATTCGCATAGCTAATACTATGCAATATGAGGAAAGGGGAACTAAGCGTGCTGGAGCAGATAGAGACAGATAAAATTTTCTCCCTCGATATCGATTTCAAGGATCCGCTGCAAAAGAAACTCTTTTCGATAATGAAGGGCCCAATAGAACATGTCCTCGCATTTCCAAGACTGAACCGTGCATACGCTGACATCTCACAGATGACGGACAGCCGTCCTTTCACTGATAAGGTACTGGAAAGGTTGGATCTGACGTACGAACTTTCCGAACAGGATCTTTCCCGCCTGATGATAACCAAAGGGCCCGTGATCGTTGTTGCAAATCATCCATTCGGCGGCATCGAAGGCATCATCCTGGCATCGATCCTGCGGTCCCTGCGCTGCGACGTGAAATTTATGGCGAATTACCTGCTTAATGCTATACCTGAAATGCGGGAAATGCTCATTGCCGTAGATCCGTTCAAGCGGGGATCGTCCGTCAGGGAAAACATCCGGCCGATCCGGGAGTGCATCCATTGGGTGCGCAATGGAGGCATGCTCGTGGTCTTCCCCGCTGGCGAAGTCTCGCATTTCGATATTCAGAAAGGGACTGTCACTGACCCCGCATGGAGCCCGAGCATCGCGCGAATCATAAAAAAAACCAATGCGCCGGTGCTCCCGGTGTTTTTTCAAGGAACGAACAGCACAGCCTTCCACATGGCGGGATTGGTCCATCCTTTCCTGAGGACCGCGCTTCTTCCGAACGAACTTTTGAACAAGGGTCGGAAAATCATTCAGGTTCGCTCAGGGGATGTCATCTCTTTCGACAGGCTAAAGAGCCTTGAACAGGATGCCGTCATCATGGAGTATCTCCGATTGCGTACCTATATCCTGGAGCATCGCCAAACCAACCAGCGATCGCGGCGCTTCTTGTCGTTCCCATCGATAAGGATCCACAACACCGGTGGATCCATCATAAATCCTCAAAAGCCGGACGATCTGGCGAAAGAGATCCGCCTTCTGCCACCTAGCCAGACGCTTGTTGAGAGCGGAGATCATGTCGTTCTGCATGCCACTGCCGATCAGATACCCCATGTTCTTCTTGAGATCGGACGTCTGAGGGAGATCACGTTCCGCGCCGTCGGGGAAGGGACCGGTAAGGCCTTCGACCTGGACCGATTCGATCGCAGCTATGTCCACATGTTTGTTTGGAGCAAGACGAAAAAAGAAGTAATCGGCGCCTATCGGCTCGGCCGAACCGATGAGTTGACCAAACAGCATGGGCTCCATGGCATTTATACCAGTACGCTTTTTCGCTATAGGAAAGATTTCCTGGACCGCCTCGGGCCTGCTCTGGAATTGGGCCGTTCGTTTATCCGTCCTGAATATCAGAAGTCATATGCCCCGCTTCTTCTGCTCTGGAAAGGCATCGGCAAGTTTATCATAGAAAACCCTTATTACAAGACGCTGTTCGGTCCTGTGAGTATCACCGATGAATATCAACCGATGTCCAAGCAGCTCATGGTCGGTTTCCTCAAAAAGACCAAGTTTCGGCAAGATATGGCGGAATTTGTGAGGGCGAGAAAGCCACTTCGCTCAAGATCGGTCAGAGGATGGGACATGGACGCAGCAGTGAGATTCTTGAACGATGACATCGATGATATTTCAGAACTAATCTCCTCCATCGAAACTGACAACAAGGGAGTCCCGATTCTCTTAAAGCAATACATTAGATTGGGAGGCAAAATTATCGGATTTAACGTTGATCCCGCTTTCGGCAACGTTCTTGACGGCCTGATCATGGTCGATCTGACAAAGACAGAACCTAAGATGCTGGAACGGTACCTAGGCAAGGACGGAGCTCAACGCTTCCTTTCCTATCACCAGCACACAGAAACGGACCGGCATGCCAGCTGTGCGTGATAAGACGAACGTCGGCGCCAAGACTTCGACAATACCCTCCACCGGCATCCCCGAATGGATGGACCAGCTTTTTCAGAAACTGTTCTTTCTCATACCCATCGGCATTATCGTGAACATCTTTTTTTATCTCGCCACCACCGACCGGCAGGCTCTCGCTTCGGTACTTCATTTTTCCCCGCTGTACTTCGCGCTCGCGATGCTGCTGAGCATCGTCCCGTGGTTCACCGGTTCACTTCGCCTGCTCATATGGAGCAGGTTTCTCGGGAACAGGATAACCTTCCCCTCGGTTTTTAAAATCGCGATCGGTGCCGAACTCGGCGCTGCTGTCAGCCCGACGCTGATCGGCGGCAGCGCCGTCAAGCTCGGAATGCTGATGCGTCATGGTTTTACGGGTGGCGCCGCACTGTCCCTTTCCGCGCTTGAAAACATGGAAGACATCATTTTTTTCCTGGTTATGGTTCCGTTATCGCTGACGATTACATCGTCATGGGACCTACCGCAGATAATGATCGTCCTGGAAAAACTTCGAAACCCGACGCTGTGGGCGCTTTTGGGAGGCATTGTCTTTTGCCTGTGCGTTATCCTATGGCTGGTCAAAAGAAAAGCTGGCGAATCAAGACAGTGGTTGCCTGGCCTTGCTGTGCTGAAGGCTAAAGTTCGATCAGTGTATAACAACTTTATTGGAACCTACAGCCTTATTGCCCGTGAGGGGAAATTTGTCTTTGCGATGACCATGACCCTCACTTCGTTCCAATGGATATGCCGTTACTCCATAATATCGCTTTTGCTGGCGAGCATGGGCATACCTGTCCGGCCGATACTGTTCATGGTGCTTCAGGTATTTGTCTTCGCTCTCATGACCCTTGTTCCAACCCCCGGCGCAACAGGCGGTGCCGAGATGATGTTCTCTCTCATGTACCG
>DASPSR010000058.1:0-8498 GCA_035623825.1 Nitrospirota bacterium | reverse complement strand
TTTGGAGCATGATGGCTTCAAGGTTCAGACGTGTCCAAGCGCCGTGTCCGCTCTCGCTTTAGCAAAAGAACACCGCTTTGACGTATATATCGTCGATTACCGACTTCCGGAAATGAAAGGAGACGCGGTAACTGCCGCTATCCGCGGAATGCAGCCCTCGGCCATAATCATCGGATACAGCGTGGAGCCGAAAGAGCAGACGTTCTTATCTGCGGGTGCGGACAAGTTTATTGTAAAAGAAAAATTATCAGCAGAGATTTCAGCTTTCATTCGCCAGCGACTGGCGCACGTTGGCTGTAAGTGCGGACACCAAGCGGACACGTGCAACTCGACGACTCGCTGAAGGTATTGATGTTGAAGTGATCGTGATTTCAAGCGATGCGATATGATAGGGAGAGGCGGGTCGACAATCCTAACCAACGCAACTGATATAGAGTCGGGGCTGCGAGTGGATTTTACCAGGGAAATGTCCAATGTAATATTTTCTGATTTGCTGAAATGATGCAACAAGGTGAAAAGTTGCAAATTCTGGAAATTGACAAAGCTTCTTCCCAATGATTTAATTTAAATAATTTCCGATAAAGCCAAACCCCTTGTGAGACGGGGACGGAATATGTCCACAACTTGGAACTTCTGAGGGGGGGAAGAATTATGCTTTTTATTCTGGTCAAACACTGCGAAAGGAAGAGGAATCACCATGGCCAAGTTTAAGGTAGCATTGGAAAGGGAAGAATGCTCAGCATGTGAAAGTTGTGTCGGAAGTTGCCCCGATTCCTTCGAGATGGCGGATGACGGGTGGGCACACTTGAAGAGCTCAACGCGGGTAGGGAGCAATGATGAATTAAAGCAGGGTGACTTGGGATGTCGTAAGGAAGATGCCGAGGGGTGTCCAGCAAATATCATACACATCTTCTTCGAAAACGGCAATAAAATCATCTAAGGCGGGAAATTTTCAGTGAACTTACTGATTTTTCTGATCGTCTTTCCTTTCGTCGTAGGATTGGCCCTTGTTCTGCCTAGCGGGACTGCTCTTAAAAGAGCGATAGCGGTCATGGCCAATATTGTACTGGGTGCGGTTTCAATCTACCTGCTGGTCACTCATCTTGATCAGAGACCTGCATACTAGCTCAAATGTTGCACATGCAATCTTTGTATCGAGGTCTGTCCGAAAAAGTGCTTTTCCATGGACAATCATTATTTTCCGCCAGTGACGGAAAGACCGATAGGGATTCATAAACTCAGACCTAATCAGTAAAAGCAACCCATTAAGGAGGTGTTTCATGGGTAAATTTATCCGCGTAGACATGACATCAAAAGAGGTGAAGATAGGCGAATGTCCCGAGAAGTACGCAGGCCTTGCGGGCCGTGGGCTTACTTCCAGCTTCGTCGCCGACGAAGTGAAGCCAACTTGTCATCCATTGGGGAAAAATAATAAGCTGATTTTTGCACCCGGCTTTCTTACCGGTACGAGCGCAGCCAACTCCGGCCGGCTATCCTGTGGCGCCAAGAGCCCGCTGACTGGCGGTATCAAGGAAAGTAATACTGGCGGCACCTTTAGCCAAAAGATGGCCAAAATGGGAATCAAGGCGATTGTCTTTGAGGGAATCCCGGCAGAAGACAAGTATTTCGTCGTCAAGGTTACGATGAATGGTGTGACCATTGATGAAGCTCCCGCTGAAACTGTTGGCATGGGGAACTATGACGCCATCAAAATACTGCAGCAAAAGTATGGCGAAAAGGTTGGAGTTGCCATCATTGGTCCAGCGGGAGAAATGAGGCTTTCGGCAGCCAACATTTCTTTTGCCGATCGTGAAAGCAACATCCGCAGTGCCGGCCGTGGCGGCTTGGGTGCCGTCATGGGTTCCAAAAAGATAAAGGCAGTTGTTATTGATGATACTGGCGCTCCTGGTGTTACCATTGCCAATCCGGAGGCCTTCAAGAGTGCTGCAAAGCGATTTGCCAAAGCCCTTACAACTCATCCGGTCTGTCAAGGTCTGGGCAGGTACGGTACTGACGTTCTGGTTAATATCCTAAACGAAGCCGGCGGCCTTCCCACTGAAAACTTTCGCCGCGGCCGGAACGAATGGGCCAACAACATCGGCGGCGAGACTATGACCGCAACCATTGAAGCCCGCGGCGGTAAGCCCACCCACGGCTGCCATGCTGGTTGCGTCATTCAGTGTTCTCAGCACTATGTTGACAAGAAAGGCAAATATATCACCGGGGGTTTTGAGTATGAGACTATCTGGGCTCTTGGCGCCAACGCCAAGATTAATGACCTTGACATAATTGCCTATGCCGACCGTGAATTCGATGAGGCCGGCGTTGATTCCATCGATTGTGCTGTGGCAGTCGGTCTCGCAATGGAGTCCGGTATTATTCCCTGGGGCGACGGCAAGGCTGCTCTGGAACTCATCAAGGAAATCCGTAAAGGAACTCCCCTGGGCCGGATTCTTGGTTGCGGCGCTGATGCCGTTGGCCGCATATACGGTCTTTCACGGGTCCCTGTAGTGAAAGGCCAGGCAATTCCCGCTTACGATCCGCGTGCGGTTAAGGGCGAAGGCCTGACTTACGCCACGACAGCGATGGGTGCGGACCACACTGCGGGTTATGCGGTTGCAACCAATATCCTGAAGGTTGGCGGTTTCGTAGATCCGCTTAAGAAGGAAGGTCAGGTGGAGCTTTCCCGCAATCTGCAAATCGCCACTGCCGCTGTCGACAGTACCGGCATGTGCCTGTTTATCGCCTTCGCCATTTTGGACATCCCCGATGGCTTCAATGCGCTGGTTGATATGATCAACGCTCAGTACGGCCTTTCCCTTACTGGGGACGATGTTGCTGCTCTCGGCAAGTCTATCCTCAAGGCTGAGCGCGGATTTAATCAACGGGCCGGCTTTACCAACGCCGCAGACCGCTTGCCGGAGTTCTTCGAGGAAGAATGTCCGCCGCACAACGTTACTTGGGAATTCACAGGTGAAGAAATCGACGAAGTAATGAATTTCTAGTTAGTCAGTAATTTGATTGGGGAGATCGCGAGTGTCGTCAATAATCGAGCTTCGCGCGTTCATGGATCTCGCTGATCTTTTTCGGGAAAGGAACTGGCCGAGCCCGCTGGAGGTTGATATCCGGGGAGAAATGACCGGGGCACAACTGTTGGCCATGCTTGATATTCGGCCGGAACAGGTTGAGGTTGTTTTTGTTAACGGAAGAGCTTTCACTCCGCCTACGGCGGTTTTGACCGGAGGAGATCGGGTGGCTTTGGTGCCGCCGGGGGTGCCCGGTCCGTACCGTGTGTTGCTCGGCTTCAAAAAATTGGATTAAGCAGTCAGGCCCCTGCTTGAACGGTGATGTGCTCGCTTGTGCAAAGCTGGCGGGATGCTATAGTCTGTAGTATAAGGATCAGATTTATATGCGAGTAGAAGTTCGTTTATACGCCACGCTAAGACGGTACGCCTTGTCTGTCGCCGATGGAGTTCTTAACGTTGATGTGCCTGAGGGCAGTAAGGCGTCTGATGTGATCGCCAGCGTAGGGGTCAATGCCGATGAAGTTCATATAGTGATGGTCAATGGTGTGAGTAGCCCTCCCGATCAGGCGCTCGCGGAAGGAGATCGTCTGGGCTTGTTTCCGCCAGTAGGCGGTGGTTAGATGGCCCGTGGAAATTCGCTGACATTGCTGGACAAGGGTGAGATCCCGGAGAGATACCGAAGGAATATCGGGACTATCGGAATCGACGGCCAGAAACGTTTGCTCGAGGCCCGGGTAGCCGTGGTCGGGGCCGGCGGTTTGGGCGGAACCATCATCGAACTGTTGGCCCGGCAGGGAGTGGGGTTCCTGCGGATTATAGACGGCGACAGTTTTGAACTGGTTAATCTAAATCGTCAGTTATTGGCAACCGAGCGGACCATGGGAGTGAATAAAGCGGTTTCTGCTGCAGCCAGAGTTGCCGAAATTAATTCCGAAGTGGAGACCGACGCTGTACCGGCTATGTTCAATGAAGATAATGCAACAGAGCTGCTTTCAGAGATGAATGTTATTGTCGACGCGCTGGACACAATCAACTGCCGCCTGCTGCTCTGCCGGATGGCCCAGAAACTGAAAATTCCGCTGGTGCACGCCGCCATTGCCGGGTTCACTGGTCAGGTGGGAACCATATTGCCCACTGGTCCGGGACTGGAAAAGCTCTATAAAACAACCAGCAAGGGAATTGAGACCGTACTGGGCAATCCGGCTGCCACACCGGCTCTGGCGGCGGCAATTCAGGCCCAGGAAGTCGTTAAATTATTGACCGGTATGGGCGAAACTCTCAGCCATAAGCTGCTTTATTTCGATACCGAATTGAATATCTATGAACTCCTTAATTTGGGATAACCGTGATACAAAAAAATAAGCTCCACAATCTGGCCGCATTATTGAGAATACTTCCGTTATTGCCAAAAATAACAATAAAAATGTGATATATAAAACTAATGTGATTTCATCCTATAATTGGTCATTGTAACTGGGAAAGCTATTTAATAAGGATATGCCATGAGTCAGAATGCTATGCACTGTAAACTTTTATCGGCACTAATCAATCTTGACTATCGTACTATACTTGTCATGGCCAACGATCTAAAGAGCATAAGCACCAAAGGGTTTTGGTGGAAACGGTTCTTTTACTCCGATACCGGAGCAGACCATGATTATGAATTGGGCCCCAATTGGTTTGCCTCGGTGATGGGCACGGGAATTGTCGCCAACGCTGCCGCATCGCTGCCTGTATTCTCTGAAAAACTCCACGGTTTTGCCCTCGTTATCTGGTGTCTTGCTCCCTTAATGCTGATCGGGCTTGTCATTGCTACAAGCACATTCCTGTTCCGGCAAAAGAATGCGTGGAAGAGACATTTCCAAGACCCCATGATGGCACAATTCTATCGGGCGCCTCCAATGGCCGCGCTTACCGTTGCAGGCGGGACCCTCCTGCTGGGCCACCGGTCTCCCTCTGTTCGAATGGGCCACATACTTTATTATATGGGGCTGCTCGCCGCATGGCGGTGACCGCCTTTGGCACTACAAAAGGGATGATAATGGGGCATCTTTTCCGGCCGCCATCGTCATTTGCAAAGCCCATCATATCTGTCAAGGAACCTAACGACACGGAAGATAAGATGTGAGAACGCTGGATACTAATACAAACGCATTAAAAATTGTATCATTGCGAGGAGCGAAGCGACGAAGCAATCCCGTTTTATCTGGGAGATTGCCTCGCCCCTGCGGTCGCTCGCAATGAAAACGTAACACTCATATATGCGTTATAATAATAAGCGGTCTGAACGGTGGTTCTCTTTCCGAGAAGTCAAATACAACAATATGGGGTCACCGAGTTCTCAATCCAAAAACGAAAGCAGATTGTACCACTGAGGAACGGAGGCACAGAGTAAAAACGATATTTATCTGACAAGCAATCAACAGTTCTTCTCGGTATCTCTGTGTCTCCGTGGTGAAAAGCTTTTGATTTATCCGAAAGGAGTGTACTGTATGAATCTCTCAACAAATTATATGGGATTGTCGCTCCGGAATCCGTTTGTTGCCGGTCCATCCCCGCTCACCGAGCACATTGAAACCATCATGCCCTTGGTCGACTCAGGCATTGCCGCAGTTGTTCTACCGCCGCTTTTCGAAGAACAGCTTCAGGACGAGGAGATGAATCTCTTCCGTTCGATTGATATGCCTGCCGAATCCTTCGCGGAGCCGGATCGTCCGGTCGTCACAGCGAAGGCGCAGATTGCTCACCTGGCGGACGTGAAGAAGCGAGTCGACGTTCCCGTTATCGCGTCGATCAGCGCCGTCAACCCGGACCGCTGGACGGAGTACGCCGCTCTCATGGAGAAAGCAGGTGCGGATGCGCTGGAGCTGGACTTCTACTTCGTGGCAATCGACGCCACCGAGCCGGAGGAGGCAATCGAACGGAGGTTCATCGATGTGCTCCGGCGCGTAAAGGGCCGCGTTAAGATTCCCGTGAGCGTAAAGTTAACGGCCTTTCACACGTCGCTCGTGCGTTTCAGCCGCAGCCTGGAGGCGGCGGGGGCCGACGGCCTCGTCCTGCTGCACCGGTTTTACGAGCACGACATCGATATCGAAAACCTGGAGCCCCTGTTTCGGCTCCGGCCCTCCGATTCCCGCGAACTGCTTCTGAGACTGAGATGGCTCGCCATCATTTCCGGGGCGGTCGACTGCTCCCTTGCGGCGAGCGGCGGCGTGCATTCGGTGCCGGACACGGTCAAGGCAATCATGTCCGGAGCCGACTGCGTGCAGATCACGTCGTTGCTGCTCCAGAAGGGGAGCGGGCATATAGCCACCCTGCTCGAAGGGCTTGAGGAGTGGATGGAAAAGAACGGATATGACTCGGTCAGGCAGATGCGGGGAAGCATGAACATTAAAAGACTTCCCGACCCAGGCGGCCTGTCGAGGCGGCATTATATGGCCGTACTTAGTTCCTGGCCTGAAAGGGATGAAGCGTGAGGTAACGACAAAGAACGGTTTCTCAGGGTGGCGATTAAAAATTGAAAAGCAGGAGAGGGACCAAATAGGAAAAAGAATATTTGAGATTCCAGATTCCTGCTTCCCGAGGAATGACGAATACAAGATAAAGACCCGGAAGGAACAGAGGGAACTATACCGGTAGTTGATTATAAGATCTGTTGCGAGATGCTCGAGGAGGCCCGGAAGGATCATTACGCCTACCGCGCGATCAACGTAAAACGTTCCCTCGAGACGGCAAACGCGGCGCTGAGAGGGCTTGCCTAATTCAGTGATAATTTATCCGCCCTCAGCCGGGCATGCACTTAACTGCAATAAAATGAAAAGTTGCAAATTCTGGAAATTGACGCCTCCTCACGTCAATGATAAATTTTGTATAGTCCCGATAAAGCCAAACCATTCATGTTGTAAGGAAGGTGCGGAAAGCGGCGGTTAAAATCGAGACAGGCGAGCTACCCACCTTATGGCGGCGTTATTGTACACGGCTTTACACCTCCTCAGCCGTCCTAAGCCCCTTTGGAGAAGATAAGTGTCAGGAGCTAATCAGTAGTGAATATAGTGGTATTAATTTTTCTGGGCACGAGTAGTAAAGAGCATCGAGTTCAGGATGAGATTAATGAGTGGACGCAAATGATACGCGCAAGAATATTGGCCCGAATAGCCTGGCTTCTCGTAAATATATTGAACCGGTTTGTGCGGGTTCGCTTCGTGAACAAGGAATCATCGGATCGCCTTGCATCTAACGAAGAGAAAATCATCTATGCTTTTTTCCACGGGGACATGGTACCTCTGCTTCATATTTATCGAAATTCCGGTTTCTTGATCCCCGTGAGCGAAAGTAGGGACGGTGAAATTATGGCCCGGTTGTTAAAAAACTTCGGTTTAGATGTCGTGCGAGGATCGAGCAAGCGCAAAGGCCACAAAGCTCTCCTTGAACTTATAAGCGGCATGAAAAGGGGAAAGACCGTGGCAGTTTCCGTTGACGGTCCACGTGGGCCTTTACATGAGGTGAAGCCGGGTGTCGTGTTCCTTGCCGGGTTATCAAAAGCTCCAATCGTCCCAGTTGCGGTTTCGGCAAAACGGTTTCGGATAGTAGAAAAGAGCTGGGATCGACTCCTGATTCCCGCCCCGTTCGCCGAGGTCATACTGCTATATGGTGAGCCCATTTACGTGAACGGAACATCAGATGCAGAAATCCTCTCCGCCCGAAGGAAGCTTGAGACATGTATGCACGGGTTGAAGCGTGAAGCGCAGATTGTGTTCCCAAGGAGAGCCGTGGAACCGCCGTCAATTGAGGTGAGCTACCAGTTGCCGGGTCAGTCACGGAAACAGTGCTGACGTCTGAATTCTCGCACTCTGGTACCCTGGTCTTCCCTTTCTCTGTTTCAGTAATATTTCTTCTGACTAGCAAATGTAACTTTAACAATTCATGATCGAAACTTTCCGTGCGCATTGTTTCCTGTAGTTATTGTTTTTGACTGACTCACCGGGATGTATGGTTCATATTGAAATCTTGGTCTTTGAGCTTGCTCCTTTTTGTCACATCATCAACACTCCCCGAATACCACATCAGAGTTTATCTTTTTTTGTTATATTAAAATTAAGAGCGTCGATAGTTCTCGAGAAAAGGATTGAACAAAAGCACAATAAAATCCATATGACGCGAGTCTCATTAATAAAGGGAGATGATAGGAGAACAATTGCGAAAAGATCACTCGATCTTATCACCGATGACGTAAAAAAAGGATTGAGATCCAGGCGACCTATAATCAAACCCAACTTCGTTTCCTCAGCAATACAGCTTGCATCGAGCCATGTAGACCAGATACGAGGTATTCTTGATTTTTTTTCGAGCTTTTACCAGGACAAAATCATCATTGCGGAGGCGGCGTGCTACGATACACACGAAGCATATAAGAACTTCGGGTATCTGCGCCTTCTTAAAGAGTATAATGTTGAGCTTATCGACTTGAATACT
>DASPSR010000052.1:0-74698 GCA_035623825.1 Nitrospirota bacterium | reverse complement strand
CTTGGCATCGAAGATCTCATAGGAGGAGTTCCCTCGGCTTTTTGCCTCGTACATTGCGATGTCCGCGTCGCGCAGGGCCTGCTCCGGCCGTTCATACCGCTCTGTTCCTATCGCGATTCCGATGCTCAAAGATGTAAAAATATCGTTTTCCCTGACGGCGACTGGCGCTGAAAACATTCGCTTCACCCGTTCGGCAACATCTTTAGCGTGAGCGAGATCGCCTATGTTCTCCAGAAGGATTGCGAATTCGTCTCCTCCCAGGCGCGCCACGGTGTCGCCGGGGCGAACGCAGTCAATGAGCTTTCGCCCGACGGTGAAAAGGAGCTGATCACCCATGGGGTGGCCGAGGCTGTCATTGATCACCTTGAAGCGGTCTATGTCGCAGAAGAGCACCGCGTAGTAGGGAGTGCCGGCCCGGCGCTGAGATGTGGTGATGGCGTGCTGGAGCCTGTCCATGAAAAGGGCCCGGTTCGGCAGGCCGGTCAGTGCGTCATGGAAAGCATCATGGATGAGTTTCTGTTCAGCTTTTTTCCTCTCGGCAATCTCATCATCACGCTTCGCGTAGCTGTCCTTCAATGAGATGCTCATGGCGTTGAAGTGAGACGCGAGCTCGCCGAACTCGGTCTTGTCCTGATAGTCAATTGTATATCCCATCTTGCCCGATGCGATCATCCGAGTCGCATTAACGAGTGCGTGAATGGGTTGGACAATGGCCTTCATAAGATGCATGGCCATGGTAACGCCCACGACGAAAGTTGCCACTACGGTTGCCATCAGTATCGACCAGGCCAGCCTAATCCGACTTTTTGTGATTTGCGCTGTGGAATGTAACTTGTTGCTCGCTTGCATGAACAAGGCTTCAGCACTGATCAAGATCTTATTCCCGACGGCTGCAGCGTCAACTTGCTTTTTGCCGACCTCGGAGCTGATCGCCCAAGCGTTGTTGCCAGAGTTTAGAGCCTTCCCATAATCCAAAATGAGAGCATGGATTTCATCAATCTGGCTAACAATCTCCTGATCATAATGGCAGTTTATGCATTGTTCGACCGTTTGATTGATGAATGTGAAGTATCCTGGTTTGGGAAAATGTTTGCCGTCGACGGGCATGTAAGACAATTGCATCCCGGACTGGACCATTTGAATGGACCGGACTAACTCCCTATGGATGCTCTCCATCTGTTGAAGCCTTATTTCGCTATCGCGGCCCTCCGTCGCGTTCGCGACGTACAAAGTTACAATAGCAGAACCAAGGGCGGAAATTATAAAAAGCAACATGAATGAAGCAATTATCTTCCATTTCATAGGGCGTCCATTTCCTCGAGCAAGGCTTTTGGCCGGCAGATATTAAGAATATTCATCCGTATAATTTTTTTGCAAATATTATACCAATAGCTTGCTTCCGCAAGGCTTTGTTTTATAATGAAAATAAAACTCACTTCGCACACATGTGTGTCAAAAAAAACTTCAAACCAGGTTTTCATGCATATAAATGTCAAAATCATTCAGGTGGTTTGCGTTTTATTGCTGTCTTGGTTTTGGTCTCGCTCGTCAGACCGCGCGAGTGCCCGGCAGGCGAATGGTGTCGTTTATTAAACATGTCATCGAGAGGTTGTGAAGTGGCTGGCCCCTCATATGGCAGCGGACAGCAAAAGCCAGGCGGTAGGTGGTAATGTGCGTACTCGTCAGTGACTTGGTTTTATTGCGATTTCTCGGTGGGGAGATTACGGGCGCAGGGGCTATGATATCCTAACTCTGGTCGAGCGCCGCTTTTGACCAGCACCGGGCATGTTTTCATAATTGTGGCAGCAAGGGGCAACGGCTTTGGACAGGTCCGAGAATCGGCTCACGTCGGCTTTTTACCGGTTTGGTACGCACGGAGGATGCTTGCTGCGGTTTCCTCAATGGCCCGGCTCGAGATGTCCAGCACCCGCCAGCGCGGATGCTGCTCGTAAAATGTCCTGCACCACTCGATCTCATCGCAGACCGTGACCGGATCGGCATATTTCGCGTAAGGTTCCAGACCCAGTTGCTGCAGTCTCGCCGCCCTGAGCTTGACAAGATGCTCAACATCAATGAGCAGGCCAAAAACCCTTTTCGGATCGACCTGCTTCAACAGCTCGTCCGGTGGGTCCATGTCGGGATGAATGGGAACATTGGCTACTTTCCAGCCCTGGTTGGCGAGATAGGCCGATAGCGGTGTCTTGCTCGTCCGGGAAAGCCCGACGAGGACCAGATCGGCAAGCTTGAGCCCCTGTGGCGTTTTCCCGTCATCATGCTTTACCGCAAAATTGATTGCTTCGATCCTCCGGTAGTAGTCTTCGTCCAGGACGTACTGCCGTCCGGGTATCTCCGCGGGTTTCTCCTCCAGGAAGGTGGAAAGCTGGAGAATGAAGTCGCCGATTACGTCGATAGCCTTCATCCCCTGGCGCTCGGCCTCTCGAATCAAGAAATCCCTCAAGAGCGGCTGGATGATGGTGAATGCGATGAGTGCTTCATCCTCTGCTGCCTGCTTGATGACCTGAGCAAGGTGGTGCTTGTCCGTGATCATGAAAAAGGTCTTGACCTCGACCTGTTCACGGCTAAATTGCGCCAGTGATGCCCGTGCAAGCTTGCTGATCGTCTCCCCGGTGCTATCCCCTACGAGATAAATGACCTTTTTCCGGGGATGACGCTTCCTGAAATCGCTGCCTTCCATTTATTCCACCAGCTTCCAGAATTCAACCCGCTCCATGGGTATCTTCGCGATCCTGGGACGAGGCGCCAAGCCGAGCGCCTTTTCCAGCTGGATCTTCTGCTCCACTGCGGCGACCATCTTCCTGGATGCGACAACAGTGTCAGGATTGACCGAGATGGAGGTGGATCCGCACCGGATCATGAACTCCAGATAGTCGGGATAGACGCTCGGAGCTTGCCCGCATATCGATGTGGTTACGCCATGCTTCCTGCAGATCGCAATAGTGTAAGCAATCGCCCGCAGGACGGCGAGATTGCGCTCATCATATATCTCCTGCACAGAGGTATCGTTCCGGTCCACGCCGAGCACCAACATGGTTAGATCATTGGTGCCGAAGCTCACGCCGTCGATGCCTTCCCTGCAGAACTCATCGATCATGAAGCAAGCGCTCGGGACCTCCACCATGATCCAGAGCTTGAAGTCGGGATCGGCCCGGTTGTCCAATCCTTCCTCATGCATGATCTGGACCGTTTTGCGGAAGACCTCGATCGTTCTTACGAAAGGAACCATCACCCATACGTTGGTGAACCCCATCGTCTTCCTGGCGTGTTTCACAGCCCGCAGTTCAAGCCTGAAGAGATCGTCTTCTTTTGCGTACCGGTATTCACCCCGGAATCCGATCATGGGATTCGGGCCGACGTGCCCCCGCTCGTATTTCTCTCCGCCCGGCAGCGCGAGAAATTCGTCGGGCTTAAAGTCGAGGAACCGATACACCACAGGACGCGGGAAGAACGCCTCGGCCACCTTCCCAATGCCATGTGCGAAGGTATCCACCATCTTCTGCGCTCCGCCCTCCTCGATAAGAAGTCTCGGATGTTTCCCGATCTCAAGCATCATGTGCTCTGCCCTCAGCAGGCCAACGCCGTCGGCGTTCGTCTCCTGGGCAACCTTGTCTGCGATCTCGGGAACCGAAAGATTCACGTACACCTTGGTGGCCGTTACGGGCTGAGCAGAAGATAGAGCGGGAGGCGCTATGCCTGGCTGCTCCTTCGCCCTTTTCACGGCCGCACCCCTGAATACCAGGCCCCGCTGCCCGTCCACGGTCACGGTCTCACCGCCCGACAGGACCTTTGTCGCGTTCTCAGTGCCGACGACGCACGGGATCCCGAGCTCGCGGCTCACGATAGCGGCATGACATGTTTTGCCTCCCAGATTCGTAACGATCGCAGAGGCCTTTTTCATGGCCGTCACCCAGTCAGGCGTGGTCATCTCCGTCACCAGGACCTGGCCGTCCTGAAAACTGCCGATGTCCTTGACATTGACAATGACTTTTGCCTCGCCCGAACCCTGCCCCGGGCTTACTCCCAGACCGCGAACTAGGATTTCCTGTTCCATAGGTCCCTTCTCCTCTCTCTTTTTCCCTTCCTGCCCTCCTGCCTGTGACTGATGGACGGTCTCAGGCCGTGCCTGGAGGATGAATATGCGGTCATCTTTATCGACTGCCCACTCTATGTCCTGAGCGGTTCCATAATGGTCTTCGATCTGGATGCCGTAGCGAGCCAGCCGTACAATTAATGCGTCGCTAAGCGCCTGTATGTTCTGCATATTTTCGGGAACCGCCGCCCACATGGTGCCGCCCGCCTGATCGTACACGATCTGTCTCTGTTTCTTGAATACTTTTCTGTCGATAATTCGGAACGTGCCTTTTTCCAGCGCATATTCGTCAGGCGTTACCTGGCCGCTCACGACAGCTTCGCCGAGCCCCCAGGCTGCGTTGATAACTATTAGATTTCTATCACCCCGTACCGGCTCCAGCGTGAACATGACCCCCGAAGCCTTCGAATCAATCATCTCCTGGACTGCCACGCTTATCAGCACTTCGTCCTGGGCAAATCCTTTTTCTTTCCGGTAAAAGATGGCCCGCGGCGTGAACAGGGAGCTCCAGCACTGCTGAACCTTCTGGAGGAGGGTCTGACCAGTCACGTTCAGGAAAGTGTCCTGCTGGCCGGCAAAACTGGCGCCCGGCAAGTCCTCTGCCGTTGCCGATGACCGGACCGCCACGGCAACCTCCTTCCCCCCGCGCTGCTTGCAGAGCTCGCCGTATGCGGCAAGGATTGCATCCCCTGTTTCTTTGGGCATCGAGAGGCCTTCGATATGCGCCCTGATCTGCCGTGAGGCCCCCTCTAGCGCTTCCAGGTCGTTCATATCGATATCGGCCAGCAGTGCACCAATCCGTTCAGGAGCGCGATTTTTTTCCAGAAAGAACCCGTATGCATCTGCTGAAACAGCAAAACCGTTTGGAACCGGCACGCCTATCTTCCCGTAGAGCTCTCCGAGATTGGCGCATTTCCCCCCGACTCGCGGGATATCCTCCTTGCCAAGGTCTTTGAACCATATCGCCAGATCGCGCTTCTGCATAACAATATCGCCCCCTTCCCGGATGGCAACTGCTCATGGTTTTCATGGCGGCCAACCCTCAGCTTTCCTGCCTTGCCTCCATGATTTTGTTCGCAACTTCTTCTATAGAACTATGGGTCACATCGATGATCTGAAGTCCCTTTACCTGATTGAATATCCGGCGGCTGTAATCAAGCTCATCCTGGATATGCGTTGGATCCATGTAATCGGCAGCCTCCGTGTATTTCAGCCTCTTTCGCCTTATGAAAGCGAGCCTTTCATATTCAATGGTGAAACCCACTTTCTGGGTCTTTAGCGTAAATACCTTGTCCGGCGGTCTCATGCCAAGGATAAGAGGTATATTGGCCACCTTCAAGCCGTGGTTACAGGAAAGATAAAAACTGGTTGGGGTCTTTGAGGTCCTTGAAACGCCCAAGATGATGAGGTCCGCTTTCCCCAATGTCTCCGCTCCCTGTCCATCGTCGTGCTTTAAGGTAAAATCGATGGCTTCGGCAAGGCGGAGCGATTCTTCGTCGATTTCCCGTAATAGGCCTGGTTCCAGGAGGGGGATCAAATCCCACTGTTTTCTGATGCGGTCAAGGATCGGGCCGAGGAGATCGATGGCGTACATATCCATTGACCGCTTTTCCTTGCGGATCCACGTCCTCAGTTCCTGTGAGACCAGGGAGTAAATGACGATGCCTTGGACCGCATGCGCCTGGTTCAGAATCGCCTTAATCTGCGCCTTCGTGCTGATATAGGGAAACTTCTTGAAGACCGGCCTTATTTCTTTAAACTGCACCAAAACCGCATTTATGACCATTTCAGCCGTCGTCCCTGTAGAGTCAGAGACAATGAATATGTGTACCTTCTTCTTAGGCGAACTCATAGGCCGGGGGTTCAGAAAATACCTCGTTCCGATCAAAGCCCACCGGAGGCGCTGCCCCCTTCGACATACAAAGCATATCTATGGGACCGATGGGACCACGCTAACGGCGTCTTTATTTAAAGGATACTATATTTTCCCTAAAATGTTCAAAAAATATTCGGCGCGTCGAGCGGGATTCCGGGGTTACGAGTCGGACTTCCCCTTACGGTCTCTGCCCCGTCACTCTTTTTTTGGCATCGATCCTTAGACCTTTTCAAATGCAGACTTGAAATGCCCAAATACTTCTTTATCGAATATGCAGAACTCTATAAGTTCAAGTGAGCCCTCTGGCCTGTTTTTCAAGAACGTGACCGTCTCGCCCACGAGTATCTCCGCACACCGGGCCTTGGGAAAACCGAAGATACCCGCGCTTATGGCGGGCACGGAGATGCTCATGAGCCTTTCCTCGGTGGCTAGGCTGAGCACGCTGTTGATCGCACCTTTGAGCTTATTATCCTCATCGCCCTCACCCATCTTCGGCCCAACGGCGTGGATGACGTACCGGGCCTTCAGCTTTCCGCCGGTAGTGATTGCCGCGCCGCCCACAGGCACGTAGCCTATCTTGTCGCTCTCATCCTGGATGATCCTGCCGCCCCTTCTCACAATCGCTCCTGCTACGCCACCGCCATGCTGGAGGCGGCTGTTCGCTGCGTTCACAATGGCGCCCACGTCCCGTTCGGTGATGTCGGCGGATATAAGTCGCATGGTCGCCTTACCGATCTTTCTTTCAATAACGTCCATAAAGCACCTCCACGATCGAAGGTCAACTACCATTCAAGCTCGCGTCGCTATTTTCAAACTGGACTGACCTGCATGATGATTGAGGTAAAGGCCGATCACTGAACACCCTGCTTGATTTCTATTCGCAGAAAATAGCTCAGGACTGTTCGCACGCCGACAATGGATGCGAGTATACCAACCCGTTCCCAAGTCGGGCTTGCGACCGAACTGACAATGTCCGCAGCGATGAATATCTCCAGCCCCAACAGGAGGTGTGCACCCAGCCGCAGTCGGATGGTCTCGCTTTCCTGAATTGCATCTTTTGCGGTTCGCGTGACCTTCATCGTAAGGAATGCTGAGGCAGCCTCTCCAATTCCCCAGATGACGACGATGGCCCCTACGATGCAGATAGCCGTAATCACCCACTGCAGCAACCGCTGAATGATTTCCACTTACCATCCCTCCCCTCAAAGATAATGCACCAGGAGGTTTCAGCCTGCCGTCCTTATGGCAGGTTGGGACTACGGCCTGCCTCCTCAACGCTTCGGGTCATGCTTAAATTATATCTCTATTACCAGGAAAAGCAATCAGCCGGCGGCGGATTTGATTGAGAAGGAAAACCTCCTGTGCTATAATCAGTTCACCATGGAAGAACTCAAACTTGCCGGACTCGTCCCGAGCGTCGCGAAGAGGATATCTCCGATGGTTGAGGAGATCGTCCGGGAGCGCCCACAGGACATCCATTCGTTCCACGTCGTGGGGAGCGCTGTCATGCCGGACTACAACGAGAAGCTGTCCGATATCAATTCCGTGGTCATCCTTCATACGATGGACCTGCGATTTATTTCCTTTCTTGCCCCGCTCGGGAAGAGACACGGGAAGAAGAGGATTGCCGCTCCGCTCGTGATGACGCCGGAGTATATACAGGACTCGCGAGATGCTTTTCCGATCGAATTCCTCGATTTCAAACTCATTCACAAGACGGTTTACGGAGGGGACATCTTCAGGGACATTGAGATCGCCAGGCAGCCATTGCGTCTCCAAGCCGAGCGCGAGATCAAGACCAAACTCATGGGGCTGAGGCAGGGATATATATCATCGCTAGGCAAAAAGGAGCCCCTCGCGACCTTGCTCGTCCGGTCCATTACCGGCTCCATGGCCCTCTTCCGGGCTATCATCTCGCTGTTGGGCAAGGAGCCTCCCGTCGCCAGGGCGGAGGTAATAAAAACGTATGAATCCGCAACCGACATTCAAGCGGACATCTTCACAGAGCTGCTGTTGCTGAAATCCGGAGAAATGAAGCCATCAGACCACGAACTCAGGGCACTGTTCGATCGCTACTACAACGCGCTCGAGGGAACTGGAAAGATCATCGATGAACTTCGTGTTTAAAAAACTCGTCCTCTGCGCGATTCTCGTAATATGTCTTTTCACGTCTCCTGCCGCCGCCGTGACACCGGAGCCGCCGGCAGTTCCTCAGGATTATGTGGTTGACCTCGCGGGCATCATCAGGGACGACGTCAGAAACCAGCTCGATGCTTATCTCTCGGAATTGGAAAGGAAGACCACAGCACAGGTGCTCGTCCTGACCATCCAGAGCCTTGACGGCGAGGATATCGAGGGCTTTTCTCTTAGGACAGCAGAAAAATGGAAGCTCGGCCAAAAAGGAAAGGACAACGGTCTCCTGATCGTCGTGGCAGTAAAAGACAAAAAGTATCGCCTTGAAGTCGGATACGGTTTGGAAAGTGTTCTGCCCGACAGCCTGGTCGGATCGATCGGGAGGGAATATCTTGTCCCCTATTTCAGGAGAGGCGACTTCAGCACGGGAATATTTACTGCTACGCTCGCAGTGATACAGGCAATTGCGTCGCATGAGGGAGTACAGATAACAGGTGTTCCCGGTACTCGGAGAATACACGAAGACCGCGTTCAGAAGCCAGTCGGCATCTTCGGCACCATATCGCTGATAGTTCTTTTTCTTATCGCAGTTGTACTATTCGTGACGAATCCCCGCCAATGTCTCCTCTTGTTTTTCGCCTCGTCACTTGGGAGCAGGGGTCGAGGATGGTACGGCGGCGGATACGGAGGGTTTGGCGGGGGCAGTTCCGGTGGATTCGGCGGCGGAGGTGGTGGAGGATTCGGCGGCGGCGGAGCATCAGGGGGCTGGTAGAGGGCCTAGGAATTGTTGCAGGAATGCAGGATATACGCGAGGGGAAAACCGTTCAAATTCAAACGCGCAGATCTCGTTTTCTATCTATATATAGCAGGAGGTGGCTATGAGCAACGGAGCAAAGACGATTCTTATTATTCTTGCAGTCATCGCGGGTTTCGCGCTCTTGACGATGTTCTGGGGCGTCGGTCAATACAATAGGGTCATTGCAATGGACGAGCAGGTAAAATCACAGTGGGCGCAGGTCGAGAACCAGCTGAAACGCCGCTACGACCTGATCCCGAATCTTGTCGAGACGGTGAAAGGATACGCCAAGCACGAGCGTGAAGTCTTTGAAAACATCGCAAATGCGCGCACCAAATACTTTCAGGCTGCCACAGTAAAAGACAAGATCCAGGCTTCCCAACAGCTCGAAGGCGCACTCTCCCGCCTCCTCCTGTTACAGGAGAACTTTCCTCAGCTCAAGGCGAATGAGTCGTTCCTGAAGCTGCAGGACAGCCTCGAAGGAACGGAAAACAGGATCTCTGTGGAAAGGAAGCGCTATAACGATGACGTCCGTACGCTGAACACTTACCGGAGGACCGTTTTCGGAAGGTTCTTCGCTTCGCTGGCAGGAGTGGGAGAGGCGACGTACTACGAGATACCGCAAGCCGAGAAGGAAGCACCGAAAGTAAAATTTTAAGAAACCTTTTGCGCGTCTTCCTGCTTCGCCCAATAGGGGCTTGAAATGTCCTCAAAGGCGCTCATCGCCGCGATGGAGCCCTGTCCAACGGCGACGGCGATCTGCTTGAGTCCGCCGGTGATGTCTCCTGCTGCGTATACATGCGGCATCGACGTCCGCATGGTGGTGAGGTCCACCTTGATGTAACCTTCGCTGTCGAGTTCGAGTCCGAGCGCTTTTGCGATCTCATTGTTCGGTACGTAGCCGATAGCCACGAACACGCCATCGGCCTGCATCTCGGTGACGGCATGGGTCTTTTTGTTCTCGATCCTTACGGATTTCACCGTTTTGTCGCCGATGATCTCCTTCACTTCGCTGTTCCATAGGACGGGAATGCCGGACTCCTTCAGGCTTTCCTGCAGCTTTGCCTCACAGCGGAGCGAGTCCCGCCAGTGGACGACCGTTACCTGCGCTCCTAGGTTGTTGAGATAGAGAGCGTCGGTCACCGCCGTATTGCCGCCGCCGACCACAAACACCTTTCTTCCGTCTTTGAAGAAATAACCGTCACAGGTGGCGCAGTAGCTCACTCCTCTGCCGTAAAGCCGCCGTTCGCCCGCGGCATCAAGGGCCCTGTTTCCGACCCCGGTCGCCAGGACAATTCCCTTGGTAATGTAAATCGCCCGGTTGGTCTTGACGCTGAACTTACCGTCCTGCTTGTCCTGCGCGATCTCTTTCACCTGTTCGCCGACATGAATGTCCGCGTATTGGACCGCCTGCTGTGAAATCAGGTCGACCAGGCTCTTTCCGCCGATCCGCATGTATCCGGGATAGTTCTCGACAACGGGTGTAATGGCGACCTGTCCGCCGATGACCTCCCGTTCGACCACGACTGCAGAAAGGCCTGCCCGCACGGCGTAGATCGAAGCCGTGAGACCCGCAGGCCCGGCTCCGACGACGACGAGGTCCTTCTCGATGGGTTCCGCTGATATCTGTTCAGAGATGTACTCGGGCTCTCTAAGCGACAGGAGCGACTCTACAAAGAACTCCTCGGGTTGGAGTCCCATGCCCGTGAAGGTGCCATTGATGAATGTCTGAGGTACGGAAAGAGACCCGAGATTTTGCGCCAGGTCCTGGTTCTCATAAATTTCGACAGCCTCGGCAGAGATCAGGTCCGGCTTCATGATCGCCGCGGCGAACGCGGTGAGCACCTGTTGCGGGCAATAGGGGCACGTGGGGCTGACAAAGACCTGAATGTCTCGCTTTTCTTTGAGCCCGGCTATCTTCTCCAGTGCCGGCGGGGTCAGGACGCTCTGGCCCGTTGACGCCATCAGGATAGCAACAAGGAGCGACCTGCCTTCTTCGCCGAGCGGCGCGCCCGTATAGCGAAGTCGGTATTTGTCTGGCGCAATGAGCACCGTAGGCGACCGATGGACATTGCGTCTTACCGACTGCTCATCATCCACCGCGTGAAAGGAAACCTTGAGCTTGTCGTTCAATGCCGAAAGGGCCTTGATAAGGGAAACCGCCGCTTCGTTGAACTGATCGTTCACGCCGGATTTCGTATAGACTTCGAGGGCGACATCTTCCTTGAGCTCCTTGAAGAAGGTTTCCTTGATTACTTTTTTTACGTCGTCTGGAAGTTGTTCTTCTGCCATACTGTCACCCTTGGAATCCTATCTAGCGTTCAGGAATCGGCCGTAGGAGCGTGATGGGCTTATTCTGAGTATTGGCCTCTTCTCGTTCGCTGACCACGTGCTTTCTGACATCTGTCTTCGCTTTCTGTCTTCTAGCATTTCTATTTGATCATCCTCGAGACCGCCCTGAATTCCTCAGTGCCCGCGACCCCGAGGAGCTGGAATAGCACCGTTTCGGTGCAGGTAACGGCAGCCCCGGCGTCCCGCATGAACTCAGTACCCGTTTTCCAGTTCTCTTTCGTCCTCGAACATACTGCATCCTGCACGACGTGAGGGATGAAGCCGTCGCGCAATAAGCCCGTCGCGGTCTGGAGCACGCAGATGTGCGTCTCCATGCCCGTGATGATAATTTTCTTCCTGTTGGTCTTTTTGATCTCTAACAAGAATGCGGCCGCGCTGCAACAGTTGAAGGTCATCTTCTCGACCGGTCGATACTCGGACAGCACAGCCCGAATCTCCGGCACGGTTCGCCCGAGACCCTTGGGATACTGCTCCGTCACGACGACCGGGATCTTGAGCATCTTCGAGACCTCGATCAGAATGAGGTTATTCTTGACAACCTTGTCCTTCTCTTTCATCACCGCCGCGAGCTTGTCCTGGATGTCGACAATCAAAAGCACGGAATCGTCTCTCTCAAGAAAATATTTGTCCAGTGTCATGTTTTCCGCTTCTCCCGCCCATGAGTGATGCTTTCATATCGCAATCAGAACTTTGCCCCCGCCAATCTGAACATGAGGCCCGAATTCCTGACCATTCTTGCCGGCCGCCTGCCGGCTGTTACACGCCTCAGGAACCACCCTCGTATCCGATGACAACGTTTTCACCTCGAACAATGACGGGCACTTTCCGTACGCCTCTTGAATATTTCAGCATTTCCTCCAGTTTCGCGCTGTTCGTCTTAACATCGTAATACGCAGCCTTATCGCCGTAGACCGACCTGGCCTTTTCCGTATGCGGTCACCCGGCCTTCCCGAATATCACGACCTTGTCATCCATTGCTCCCTCCCGCTTAGAAATACTATATTATACCACTTTTAAGGTAACATAGCATTTTGCCAGTGCAAAAGTAAACTGTTTACGATACAATTAAAATCATCATGGCCAACGGAACAAACGCCCCGTTCGGACTGTCTCATAGTAGGGGAGCGATGGGAAATACAGCTTCGGATGAAGATGCCGACCTCGTCTCGCGTACCAGGCAGGGGGACTTGAACGCCTTTGAGAGCTTGGTGAACAAGCACCAGAAGAGGATGCTGAACATTGCCTTCAGGATGATCGGTGATTACGACGAGGCGTGCGAGGCGGTGCAGGACGCCTTCATTTCGGCTTTTAAGAACATAATGAATTTTCGCGGCCAGGCGAAATTCACGACCTGGCTAACAGCCATCACCGTGAACCATTCGCGGAACCGCCTGAAGCGGATGAGGTCCAGATCCGGCCATGAAGCCTTTTCACTGGATGCCCCGGTGAAGGCGGATGACGGAGAGATGGTGGCGGACCCGCCGTCAAAAGAGCCCTCTGCGCTGGACCTGCTTGAGAAGCGTTACGTTCAGGGCCGGGTGCAGGACTGCATCAAAGCCCTCGCGCCGGAATATCGCGAGGTCGTCATCTTGCGGGACCTGCAGGATTTTTCATATGAAGAAATCAGCGGGGTGCTCAATATGCGCGAAGGCACGGTGAAATCGCGGCTCTTCAGGGCACGAGAAGCGGTCAAGGATTGCTTGAAGAAAATCATGGGAGAACTTTGATGGAGCGCCATGTGATGCGTCATAAGCTGTCCGAGTACATTGACGGGTCGATTCCTTCAGCGGCAAAAGCGGAGATCGAGGAGCACCTGAAGACATGCGCTGCCTGCAGCGATGCGCTTAGGGAGCTTGAGAGGACCATTGAGCATATCAAGACCGTCGAGCAGGTGGAGCCGCCGGCATGGATGACGCAGAAAACCATGGCAAAGGTGCGTGCCGAGACAGAAAGGAGGCGCAGGGGTTTTTTGTTCTTCCCTGTCCGCGCCAAGTTGCCAATCCAGATTTTTGCCGTGCTGTTCCTTACCGTCATCGCCTTCTATATCTATCGGAACATTCAGCCAACTCCTAATCTTTCGGAAGCGCCGACTCGGGAGGCTCCGTCATCAGTAATTGCAAAGGATGAACTCGGCAAGACGGACCGCTCTTCCCCTCGTTCGGAAAAGGCACCTCAAACCCAGAAGTACAAGGCCCTGGACATGAAGCTGGAATACGAAAAGCCTGCGCCCCCGATTCCCCGGGAACAGCCTGCGGCGCCGGCACAACAGCCACCGCAAGCAGCAAACGAAGACGTTTTGGGTAAGGGCGCTGCTAAACCTCAAGCCGCCGCACCGCCCCCAATACAAGAGCGAGCAGCGCCGTCGGCTGGTCCAGAGCCGCAGGCGGGGGCAAAAAGCAAAACTATTAGCCCTCTAGAAAAAACCGCTGGCCTATCCGCCAGAACGGATATGCAGGGCAACCTCGAAAGGGTCGCCCTCGAAAGTCATTCTAACGGTACGCCTAAATTAATTGTAACTTACGAAGTCGTCGATCTGCGCAAAGTGAAGCTTGCTGAGGAAAGATTCAACA
This sequence comes from Nitrospirota bacterium, assembly GCA_035623825.1. Taxonomy (GTDB): domain Bacteria; phylum Nitrospirota; class UBA9217; order UBA9217; family UBA9217; genus DASPSR01. Next base: position 60,863 of record DASPSR010000052.1, on the reverse strand, counting down.
TAAAAGGAGAAAGACACGGCATACAGAGAGAGTACTATGAGTCCGGGCAAGTAAAGACAGAAGCTCAATATGGACATGGAAAACTCAAATGGTTCAAGGAATTTTCTCCAGATGGCGTTGAACGATCAGGAAGATCTAACTATGACTGGTTCTGGCTGAAAGAATAATTTTACTGGGGCATCAGAATTCTGCTCCATCGGGAACTTTTCCCCAACCTCCCCTGTCTAATGTACCAAGAGCGGTTCATTTAAGACATGAGGAGGTTGATCATGAGCGTCAAAAATCTAATCACGTTTCTCCCGGTTCTTTTTCTTGCAGGCATCTGTTTTTGTTCGGTTTCAAACGCAGAGAACAAGGAAACAAAGAATGGCGTAGCGGCAAGCACTCAGGATGATCAGGCAGGGGTGGCGCTGACGATCTACAACGCCAATATCGGCCTGGTAAAGGATCAACGCCGGATCAAGCTTTTCAAGGGCACCGGCAGCCTGCGTTTCATGGACGTTTCGTCCCAAATCATCCCCACAAGCGTCCAGATCAAATCTCTCGTAGATCCAGAGACTCTGCGGGTACTCGAGCAGAACTACGAGTACGATCTGCTGAATCCGCAAAAACTCCTCGACAAGTATGTGGGAAAAGAGGTGAAGCTCTACATCAGGAACCCCTATACCGAACGGGAGGAAGTCGTCGCGGCTACGCTGCTGTCGAACAACGGCCAGCCGATCTTCAAGATCGGCGACGAGATAACTTTTGGCCACCCCGGCCGGATCGTCTTCCCCGGTGTGCCGGAAGACCTCAACGCGAAACCGACTCTCGTCTGGATGATTGAGAACGGCCTGACCTCGGCACAGAAGATCGAGGCCTCATATCTGACAAGCGGGATCAATTGGCATTCCGATTACGTGGTGATTCTGAATGAAAAAGACGACAAGGCGGATTTGTCGGGATGGGTGACGATCGACAATCACAGCGGTGCGACCTACAAGAACGCGAAGCTCAAGCTTGTTGCCGGAGATATCAACCAGGTGAAGGATGAAGTGGAGTATGGAAGCAAGATGATGCGTATCGCCCAAGCGGCGGCAAAGGCCGATGCGCCGCAATTCAAAGAAGACTCATTCTTGGAATACCACATCTATACCCTCGATCGGCCTGCCACGGTCAAGGACAACCAGACCAAGCAGATCAGCCTCGTGGCAGCCAACGACATCCCCGTCAAAAAAGAGCTTTTGTACTCTGGCGCCAAGTACTACTATTACGACCGCTACGGCGATGTCATATCAAACCAGAAGGTCGGCGTGTTCGTGGAGATTCAGAACAGAAGAGAACATAATCTCGGAATTCCGCTGCCCAAGGGCACCGTGCGGGTCTACAAGGCTGACAAAGAGGGCAGCCTCCAGTTCGCGGGCGAAGACCGGATTGATCACACCCCCAAGGATGAGAAGGTGAGGATAAAAATCGGCGATGCATTCGATGTCGTGGGCAGCAGAAAGCAGACAGATTGGAAGAAGATCGCCTATGACACCTATGAAGCGGCATTCGAGATATCGCTCAGGAACCACAAAAAGGAGGATGTGGTAGTGAAGGTTGTGGAACCCATCCCCGGCGAATGGACCATGCTGAGCTCATCCCATGAGTTCAAGAAGTCGGAGGCATTTACTGCCGAGTTCAACATTCCCGTGCCCCGGGACAAGGAAGTGAAACTGACCTACCGAGTGAGAATGAGATATTAATGAGGGATTCGTCCGCAGTAATTGATCCGGTCACTACAAACGACGGGAAAGAGTGACGGAGTCTTCGACTGCGGCCTGCCCTGGTTCAAGAAAGTGTCATTTGCTCTGATCGGGGTGAGGACATTGATATTCTCTTCTTCTTTCTCCCAGGCGGCAAACCTGTGTCTCTAGAGGAAGACCGGCTATTCTCGGTCCGTATTTTGGAGAACCCGGACGTGGCCGCCCTTAATAAAATTCCTTGATCGCCTCTTGAATCTTCGTTACATCGAAGGCCTGGTGCACAAGCGGATTGCCGGCGATCATTGGTACCTGCTCCTCGAACGTCGGACGGCTGTTGCGGTATATGATGCCGATCGGGATCCGATCGCCCCATTCGGTCGCTTTGCTGAACGCTGCCTTCCGGTCCTCAGGGTCATGGTCCGGCCCGATATGATATACTCGCTGACGATACCATTCGTAGGTGTTCACCTTATTGTACGTCACGCAGGGCTGGAGGATGTCGACGATGGCGAAGCCATTGTGCTTGATTGCCGCTTTCATGAGGGATTTGAGATGGTCCGTGTCGGCAGCGAACCCCCGGGCGGCGAAGCTGCAATCGAGTGCTACAGCGAGCACCATGGGATTGAACTGCTCTGAGATGACTCCGTAGGGCATGTTCTTGGTCACCATGCCCTCGCCGGTGGTGGGGGAAGGCTGCCCCTTGGTCAGGCCGTAGATCTGGTTGTCATGCACGAAGAGCTTCACGTTGATGTTTCTTCGCATAGCGGCCATGAGATGGTTGCCCCCCTCGCCGTAGCAATCGCCGTCGCCGGTCACGACGATCACCGGCATCTTGTGGTTCGCAAGTCTGATTCCGGTGGCCACCGGCAGCGTTCTTCCGTGAAGTCCGTTAAAGGTGTTGCATCTGGTATAATGAGGGAGTTTCGCTGCCTGGCCAATGCCCGATACCACGGTGAACTGGTGGGGCTCCATGCCCAGCTCGACCATTACATCCTTGAAGGCGCTGAGGATCGGAAAGTTTCCGCACCCCGGGCACCACGCCGGGACCTGCCCTCTATAGCTTTCTAAGGTAACCATTGATCTCTCCTGCCAGCGTCTCGAGCGTGAACGGCCTGCCGTCGAATTTGCGTATGTGTCGTGTGAACTCGTATCCTGTCTCAGCCCTCATGAGCCGGCTAAACTGACCCGTTGCATTGTTTTCTATGCACATCGTGTGTTTCGCATTCTGCAGGAGCTGAACATAGTCGAACCGCTCCCTTTGCGGAAAAGGGAAAAGTTCACTGAAGTGAAGCATGGCAATGCGCTGGGATTTCGAAAGCTCGTCCACCGCCTCTTTCATGACGCCGTACGTCGAACCCCAGCCCGCAATCACGATGGCGGGCCTATGGTCGCCGTAGACGAAAGGCGGGGCGATTTCCCCCCTGATCAACGAGAGCTTCTTGAGCAGCCGCTTCTGCACCATCTTCACCCGCGTGGTCGCGTCTTCCACGATATGGCCCTCTTCATCGTGCTCATCGCTGTCGGTGACCACAAGGTGTTCGGCGTCTCCTGGCACGCCGAAGGGCGAAACCCCGCTCCCGGTAAAGGCATGGCGCCTGTACTCCGCAACCTGCCTGAACGCATCACCCCGTAGCCGGTAATCGACATACCTTAGCCTGCTCACGTCGATACCGTCGAAGGTCCACTGGGAATCGGCGAGGTAGGTGTCGAAAAGGATGAAGGTCGGGATCTGATATCTCTCCGCCAGGTCGAAGGCCTTGTTTGTGAGGTAGATCGCTTGCCGAGGCGTCCCCGGGGAGAAAACCGCGCGGGGGAACTCACCATGTCCAGCGGAGAGCACGAACTGAAGCTCGCCCTGCTCGGTCCTCGTGGGAAATCCCGTGGCAGGCCCCGGTCGCTGCCCTAGCGCAATCACGATCGGCGTCTCGGTCATTGCCGCGAGCGAAAGTCCTTCGACCATGAGCGCAAAACCGCCGCCCGACGTTCCGGTCATCGACCGCACGCCCGCAAATGATGCTCCGAGTGACATGTTGATCGCAGCGATCTCGTCCTCCGCCTGCTCAACCACAATGCCGTTCTCCTTCTCTTTTGTCGCGAGGTAGTTCATAATCCCCGTTGACGGCGTCATGGGGTATGCGGAATAGAACTTACATCCCGATGCGACTGCGCCGAGCCCGATGGCCTCGACGCCCCCGATGAGCATCTTCGGCCGGGCAGAAGCATCGGCAACGACTGAGAACGGGCACCGTGTGCAATTTTTAATCGCATAATCGTATCCCGCGAGCGCAGCGTTCTTGTTCGCGATGATAACGTCGTCGCCTTTTTTTCGGAAGGTCTCGCTTATGATGTCGAGGAAGGGTGAGAGATCCATCCCGAGCATGCCGAGCACAGCCCCCGTGGCGACCGTGTTCGCCATGATCCGGCTCCCTCCGGTCTGCATGGCGAGGTCAGCAAAGGGGATGTCGAGAAAGGGCTGCTTGTCGTATTTCATCTTGAGTGTCGATGCGTCGTAGATGATCCGGCCGCGTTCTGTGATCTCGCGCTCATGGCGCTTGATGCTCTCCTGGTCTAGCGCCACGATAATGTCAATCCTGTCCCTCGAGGAGGATATCGGTTTGTTCGAAAGCCTGATCTGGTAAAAATTGTGGCCTCCGCGGATGCGTGACTCGTAGTCCTGATGGCTGAACACATGGCAGCCCGTGCGCGAGAAGACGCGCGCGAGGGTATCGCCGATGGTCTGAATACCCTGCCCCGCCTCACCGCCGATTTTGATGGTGTAGTCCATGACTGCCTCTTAATTGAACGTCATTGACGCGGCAGGCTGGAGCGCGTTTGGGCCTGCGGAGCCGTATACCGCGAATATAACATGCCAGCTGATCGAGAGCCGCGGCCTTTAAGGCTGCATTCTCTGCACGTTTAGCGAAGCATTTTTTATTTTATCTCGTCAATCGTGATTCGCCCCGATCCGAGAAGCTGCGACAGTAGCATGAATCCGCCGCAGGGGTTCGATACCAGGTCGTGGAAGAAATCGCAGTCGTGCTCATGAAAGGGACAGGCGCTGCAGAGGGCTTGGACCAGCTGACCCGTGACCTTTGTATCGGCGGAAATTCCAGTTTTTCCCAAGGTGACAGACGTGCCCGCCTGCATTAATCGTTCCACAACATGATAGCCTCTACAGGCGAGCTTTTCGTTCTTGTCCGGCTTGAAGTATGAGCAATATTTTAAACAAAGCGTTTTAATGAGGGGAGCTTTCTTTTTCATGGGTTCATTATAACAAAAAATCAGGACGCGGTGCTATAATAAAAGGCATGAATTATTATCTGGCGCGGAAGGCCGTTCTGAAATGGCTCGAAACGCCCTCGATATATCACATGGCGAAGGATGAGCTCTATGAACTCGATGCCGATTCGTTCAGCTTTATGAAAAGCTGCGCCTCGAAAAGTGGGTGCGCATCGAAGGACAGCGCATTCATCGATTACTGTGTTGAAGAGGGGCTGCTTACGACTGAACAGGTGACTGTAAAAAGGCCTCTCCTGATACAAGCACCTGTACCCTCCCTTCGGTATCTCGAGCTCCAGATCACGAACGCATGCAATCTCCGGTGCAGACACTGCTATATAGGTGATGGCGCCTCCCATGAGCTTTCTCTCACGCAAATCCGGAATGTCCTGAGTGAATTTGAAGATATGCAGGGCCTGAGGGTGATGATTACGGGAGGGGAGCCGCTGCTCCATGGAAACTTCGAGGCTATAAATGAAGTGCTCCCAGACTATTCAATCAGAAAAGCACTGTTCACGAACGGCATGCTCCTGCGGAAAGAAATCCTCAAAATGCTTAAGGTCGACGAGATACAGGTCAGTATCGACGGGCTCGAAGCGGCCCACGATGCGCTACGGGGCAATGGGACGTACCGATGCGCCCTGGATGCCGTGAAAAACTCCTTGGACTCGGGCTTTAATGTTTCGATATCTACTATGGTTCACCAAAGGAATCTCCGTGATTTCGACGAGATGGAGCATTTGTTTAAACGATTGGGTATCAAGGAGTGGACCGTTGATGTTCCCTGCGCCTCGGGGAGACTAAGGGAAAACGCTGAATTCTGGGTAAATCCGGAAGAGGGAGGGAGATACCTTGGATACGGTTACGGCGGCGGCGTCCACGCATCAGGAACGGGGTACGCATGCGGCTTGCACCTGGTGTCCGTGATGGCGAACGGGAATGTTGCAAAATGTACGTTTTACGGGGACCGCACCGCAGGAACAGTTGACCAGGGGCTCCGGTCATCCTGGCAGAGGATCCAGCCCGTTCTGCTCAAAGATCTGGCATGCGATTGCGAGTTCATCGAAGCCTGCCGGGGAGGATGCCGTTACCGGGCCGAGCTGATTGAAGGACCCCGCGGGAGAGATCCGTACAGATGCGCTCTTTATGGTATAATAAACGATAAAGCATGACTTTTTGACAGTAGATGATGAAAAAATCATATCGGACTGAAGGAATAGCTTTGGAAAGGAGGTGTCTTATGACGATCAGGAAGGTTTCGAAGAAAATGGCAACAACGTGCAAGTGCAAAAGCTCCTGCTGAGCAATCCTTGAGCGCGGCATCACTTCAAAAACGCGAGAGCCTGGGAAGACCTTCCCAGGCTTTCTTGTTGTTCATGACGAGAGGAACCGGTTCAAACCCCTTTCTGTTTCCTTACAAGCTCAACAGCGACGGCAGAACCTGGCGCCGCGGGAGCACATGATGGCAGTCTCCCGGCTTCATGGCCGCATGGCAGTTCATGCCACCTTCCTACCAAAAGCCTTCCTTTCCTCGAAGTTTTTGATGAACTGCTCGACCTGGACCCCGAGGTATACACACTTGATGCCATTCATGCACTCATCAGCGTCTTTCTTCTCAAGATGCGTAGTGAGTTCTTCCGTGCCCCGCTTAAATGTGATGATGTAGGCGTTCTTTTGTACATCAAAGTCAAGCCCCATCGAGAGACTATGCTCCCTGATCTCGGGATACATTTCCTGAATCTTATCCTTTAAGGCAACAATCGTATACATTGCTCCTCCTTGCCTCATGCAGAATGGGGGATTCCCGACCCCGGGTTGTCGGCTCGCAAATTCCCTTCCCCGATGTTTTTTGTGATTTACAATCCGCATTCTGCAATCCAGGCGTCACTCAGCCCTCGACAATTCCGCGCTCTTCCCAGAGGAACCAGTTTCCGGTGTCAGCGAGGAACTGATAAGTATTCGCGAAGATGGCGTAATGCTGCTCCTCCTCTTTAATAAGCCTCTCCAGCAGTGTCCTTTCCTTCTCTTTTTTGGCTCCGGCAAGAGTCTTCTTATAGAACTCCATCCCCTCCTGCTCCATCCTCATGGCGATCTTGAAAGCCTCAAGCTCATCGGCGGATGCCTCGACCTTCTTCATCATCTCCTTCTTCATGGACTCGAAGACGGTTCTCACATTCTTCATGGGGCTCACGTCCTTGTGCGTGACATTAAGCCCCTTTATTATTTCTGAGATCATCTCCAAGTGCCTCTTCTCGTCCTGACTGATCGTATCGAACATCTTTTTCCCCGCCGGATATTTCGTTTTCCGTGCCGCCTCGCTGTAGAATGTAATTGCGTCTTTTTCCATCTTCATCGCTATCTCTAGAGCATCCATCTCGCCCTCCTTCTTAACGTTAATGGAACATCACACATGCTAGATGTAGACTTTCCTCTTCTCAATTCATGGTTCGCGCTTGTTATCTCCATCGATCCGGCACGCATAAATCGGGACAGCGATCATCCTCAATTATCGATCGCGTTTCTATTTTATTATAGCATATTTATGTCCACCACGGTGCAATGGGAAGGTTCCTCTTGGAATACTCTCGAAGAAAGAGAAATATGCACAGCGCTACCCTATTCAGGATGATGCGGGGGTCGGAAGAGTTCGTGAAGGCAGCATTCTTTTTTGCAGATTGTAGTTCTGTAACCGCATCCTCATGCAAGAGCCGAGCACGAGAACAAAAAAAAGAGGGGAGCTTCTGCTCCCCTCGATGCCTCTGCCATCGTAGAATTCGGGCTTCGCGCCGCGGTCAGTCTTCCGTCGTCGTTCCGTCGCACTCCACTTCTACCTGGTTAGCGAGGAAATCGTTGCTCGCGGAGGAGTAACCATATAACTTCACATCAACCCATGATCCGTTGGTCACTGTGCCTTCTACGGTCGCCTTGCTGTAGTCGACATTGATGTTTTTAGTTCCTCCCGGACCATAGTTTAAGGAAAAGGTGGCGTTGGACACGAGATTCGAGACCGTACCTTCAACCTTCACCAGGATGGCCGATGCGTCGATCATGTTGTTCATGAAATCGACGCTGGAGGACTTGACCTTTGCCTTCAATTGGTCGTCCTGTGCGCGCTGGAGAAGGCTGTTAATCCCTGGCTGATCGGTCGTCGTTATCCCCGAATACAGAACGTTGTAGGTCCTATGCCTATCTGTAAGATCAAATGTCTGGTTCGTCGTGCTGAGCTGAGATACGATCCCCGTGACCGCTTCCGGATGCCTGCGCGCTTCGATCTCCTCGGTATAGAGGGGCGAGACCTTCATCGTCACAGCGCAGCCCGATTCGCCGAAAAACACATCAAAGTCCTTCAGATTGAAATCGAGTGCCAGCTTGTTCTGCTGATTGGCAAGCACGTTCACCGCACCGTTGATATCCAGCGTGCAGATATTGCTGGCGGGATCGCACTGAAGGACATTCGGCTTGTCATGATTCCCTTCGTCTTTATAGGAGACAAAGGAACAGGACACTGGCGTTCCGGTCGGTGCGCTCATCAGATCCACGCTCTTGTCGAATTCGATGTGGATACGGTTATACGGTCCAGCGGGACACTGCGTTACATTGACCAGTTGCAACACATTGGCAAGGTCAGCGATATTCACAGCTGTCGGTCCGTTTAACACATCGCAGGTCGTTCCCGTGCCCGTGCTGATCAATTGAACTTTTTCGATTGTCCCGGTAACCTGAGAAAACAGAGACATGATGGTATCGGTAAGCTGAGAGATCGATGACGTATCAGTCCCCGTATCCTGAGTAGACAGCGTATCGTTAGTTAGATAGACTCCCACCGCGCCGAACGGAGTTCCACCGGCGCTGCCCCCGCCCCCCCCAGAGCACGAGTACAAAAGAACCGCGGATGTTAAGACAGCAAGAGACCCGATCAGCAGCCAGAACAATGTTTTACGTATTGTCATGGCGCACCTCCCCCTCCAGAAATTATAAATCCGTATATGTAAATTCATAGCACTGTTTTATGAGTTGTCAAGCTGTCATGTCCGTTCTTTCATTCTTTGCCTAGGGCGCAATTTTTTTCATTTAGTTGCTTTTTTCGCCGGCAAATTCAAGAGAGTGCGATTGAGTGAACAGCGAGGAGGAAATTGCGACAGGAAATGTAAACTGAAAATAGGTTCGGAATGATTAACTTCCAAATATACAAGGCGTTTTTTACCATTCCAGGCTTAACAGTGCAAGAATTCCGGATCCGGCGATGATAACACCGGCGATCCTGTTTATCCACTGGAGTTCATGATGCTCGAACCTTCTTCTGAAGATCGTGAAAACACCGACCAGGAGGAGCCACCAGAACGTTGAGCCGAGGAATACCCCGAGAATCAGGATGCCGGCGGAGACCAAGCTCCCTTTCGTGCCCGCAAGGCCGAACCCGGCAAAGACCGCGGCAAAAGAAAAGATCGTCATGGGATTGGTGAGCGTAAGAAAGAACGTCGATGTGTACATTCCGGCGTATTTTCTCATCGACGGCGGGATGTCTTCTTTTCCCTCAGGCTGCATGAAGAGCGTTCTTGCTCCCAATAAACACAGGACCGCGCCGCCAACGAGCCTGAGCCAGAACTGGTGTCCGATCAGAAAGTTTGATACGATCGTGAGGCCGAAGGCTGCGACGAAACCATAGATGGCATCCGCAGTGGCCGCCCCTATGCCGGAGAAGAAGCCTGCGCGCCGTCCGTGCGTCAGTGTGCGCCGCGCGCAGAGAATGCCGATTGGACCGACAGGCGCGGCAATCACAAAGCCGAGGATGAGTCCCTTGAGAAAGATTATCGTGTCCATAGGAGAAGGCCACCATATTATACTATCCAAAGGCCTCATGACAACAAATATTTCATCATTTGAACGAACGGTCGTCAGGAGGAAGGGCCGGTATGCATACCGAGAAAGCGGCGGGACCCTACTGTCTTTTTCGCCTCACGTACAGGAGCGCTCCTCCGGCAAGCACCATGAGCGAACTCAAGAGCTGACCCATGGTGAACGGGCCCACGATGAAACCGAGCTGCGGGTCGGGCTCCCTGAAAAATTCAGCGAAAAACCTTAACACACCATACAGCATGACGAACAGCGCTGTGAGCAATCCGGTCCTCTTTAACCTGTCCTTCATGATCCACAGGACGGTAAAGAGCACGAAACCTTCAAGCAAGAACTCGTAGATCTGCGAAGGATGGCGCGGGTACGGTCCGCCGGCAGGAAACACCATTCCCCACGGCACATCGGTGACCCGGCCGAAAAGCTCGCCGTTGATGAAATTCCCGAGCCTGCCGAAACCCAGCCCGATCGGCGCAGTCACCATGACAAGGTCCGCGACCTGCCACGGGTCCGCCTTGAAGCGCTGGCAGCACCATACTCCGGCTAGCACGCTCCCGATCAATCCGCCGTGGAACGACATTCCCCCATGCCAGACCGCGAATATTTCCAGAGGATGGCTGATGTAGGAAGACAGATCGTAAAAAATCACATACCCCAGACGCGCGCCGACCACAAGGCCGAGAAAGATCCACGTGTAGAGGATGTCGAGAAAATCCGCAGTCAGGGCAAGACCTCGTTTCTTTACCTGGTACTTGACCAGAACGTAGGACGCCGCAAATCCGATCAGGTACATCAGGCCGTACCACCTCACGGCAAAAGGCCCGACACGCATGATCTCAGGTTCGATATGAGGATAGGGAATCATGGCCCTCCAGGATAAACATGACTGCAGCCATCAGCATGAAGCAGGGGGAGACACGTATCATGCCCGCCCGAAGGAAACACGCGATGTTCATCATGAAGGGCGGGCTTTTTTCGGGCTCTAATAACGACACAAATCAAGGCTGCACCGCTCTGCTTCTCATGTGGCTCACTGGAGTCCGACGCAGGTATAAACGCAATATCACGAAATGGGTGGTGCTAATCGAGGCGGAAGCTGCACTCCCCAGCGGGTATCATCCACGGCGATTTCATCAAATCGTCACCCGACTCTTCAGTTCCAGCTCATCGTTATTTCTTAGCCTTCTCGCCAAAGATCTCCTTGACCTTTTCCAAAAATCCCTTCGTAATTGGCGTTGCCGTGTCACCGCTGAGGCTTTCAAACTCTCGAAGCAGGTCTTTTTGGCGAGTGGTGAGCTTTGATGGCACTTCGACAACAACCCTGCAGAGCTGGTCGCCGGAACCCGAACCGCGCAGGAACGGGAAACCCTTCCCGCGCAGCCTGAAGACATGGCCTGGCTGGGTTCCTGCCGGGATCTTCAATTTGGTGCTCCCGGTGAGCGTGGGAACCTCGATCTCCTCGCCGAGCGCCGCATGAGCAAAGCTGATCGGCACATCGCAGATGATGTCCTGCCCTTCCCGTTTAAACAGCGGGTGTTCATCCACTGCAAGGTACACATAGAGGTCTCCGGGTTGTCCGCCGTATGAACCAAGTTCGCCTTCACCCGTCAAGCGAATGGTATTGCCGGTCTCCACGCCGGCCGGGATCTTAACTGACAGCGTGCGTTCACGCTCCACTCGCTTCCGGCCTCGGCACGTCGGACAGGGGTCGGTGATGATCTTGCCTTCTCCGCCGCAGCGCGAACAGGTACGGCTGATGCTGAAGAACCCCTGCTGAGTACGGATCTGGCCCGCGCCATGGCAAACCGTGCACGTTACCGGCGAGGTACCCGGCTTGGCTCCGCTTCCTTCGCATTCGGAGCAGCGCTCCCAGCGGGGGACGCGGATCTTGGTCGTCGTTCCTGACGCCGCATCTTCGAAGCTTATCCGGAGATTGTAACGGAGGTCTTCTCCCGCTGTTGCCCGCGCCCTGCCGCGGCCGCCGAAGAATTCCTCGAAGATATCGCCGAAAATGTCGCCCATGCCCATGCCGGCGCCGAACCCGCCGAAGCCCGGGCCGCCCTGTGCTCCGGGAATCGTCCCGTACTGGTCGTAGTAAGCGCGTTTCTGCGCGTCGGATAGGACCTCATACGCTTGGTTAATTTCCTTGAACTTCTCCTCGGCCGCCTTGTTGTCAGGATTTTTGTCCGGGTGGTACTCGTGCGCAAGCCTGCGGTAGGCGCGTTTGATCTCGGCATCAGTCGCGTTCCGGTGAACACCAAGCAGATCATAATAATCCGTTGCCATAATATCCTTCATGAAACGCAAGACACCACAGATCAAAAAAGAGCTTGGGGAAGCCTGAACGTTCAGTCAAATCACAATCAAATCTCGAACATCCATCTCAAGACTCCCGGCATCCGGGAATCTGCCATTGATTTGTGACTCGTGGTTTGAAGCATGGGATTTGGCTTTTCCCCGTGTCTCCATGCCTGTCTTGGCGTTATTCACAAAAAAGAGGACAGCAGGTTCGCGACAACCCTTTCCCTGCTATCCTCTTGAGTCGTGCATTCTGTTACTTCTTGTCCTTGTCTACGTCTTCGAACTCTGCGTCAACGACCTTTTCCTCGGGCTTGCGGCCTTCTCCGGCCGTGCTCCCGGCAGCCCCGCCGGTGCCCGCCTGACCCTGCTCCCTGCTCATCTTGGAGTAGACTTCCTCCGCGAGCTTATGTGACGCTTTGGAGAGATCGGCCACGGCCTTTTTGATGGCATCGATGTCCGTACCGTCCTTCACGCTCTTCGCATGTTCGAGAGCCTTCTGGATGTCAGATCGTTCCGCCTCTGAGAGCTTTGAGCCGTAATCAGCCACGGACTTCTCAACTGAATAGATAAGGGTATCAGCCTCGTTCCGCGCCTCGGCGAACTCGCGCTTCTTCTTGTCTTCCGCTGAGTGCGCCTCGCTCTCTTTGAGCGCCTTCTCGATCTCGTCCTTGCTCAGCCCACTCGACGCCGTGATCTTGATCGACTGCTCCCTGCCTGTGCCGAGGTCCTTGGCCAGGACGTGCACAATGCCGTTCGCGTCGATGTCGAAGGTCACCTCGATCTGAGGAATACCGCGCGGCGCAGGTGGAATACCGACCAGTTCGAACCTGCCGAGGGTCTTGTTGTCCATCGCCATCTCACGCTCTCCCTGAAGCACGTGGATGGACACGGCGGTCTGATTGTCCGACGCCGTGGAGAACACCTGGCTCTTCTTGGTCGGGATCGTTGTGTTTCGCTCAATAAGACGCGTCGTCACGCCGCCGAGGGTCTCGATGCCGAGGGACAGCGGCGTCACATCGAGAAGCAGAACGTCCTTCACCTGTCCGGTGAGCACTGCGCCCTGGATGGCGGCACCAATAGCCACGACCTCATCGGGGTTGACGCCGCGGTGCGGCTCCCTCTTGAAGAACTCCTTCACCGTTTGTATCACCTTGGGCATGCGCGTCATACCGCCCACGAGGACCGCTTCGTTGATCTGCTCCACGCTCTTGCCGGCGTCGCTCAGCGCCTTCCTGACCGGTTCGATGCTCTTCTTGACAAGATCGTCTACAAGCTGTTCAAGCTTAGCTCGCGACAGCTTGTAGAGCAGGTGCTTCGGCCCGCTGGCGTCGGCGGTGATGAATGGCAGGTTGATCTCTGTCTCCATGACCGTGGACAGTTCGCACTTCGCCTTCTCCGCTGCCTCTTTGAGGCGTTGGAGCGCCATTTTGTCCTTGCGCAGGTCGATACCCTGGTCCCTTAAAAACTCATCCGCCAGCCACTTGATGATCCGTTCGTCGAAATCGTCTCCGCCCAGGAACGTATCGCCGTTCGTCGACTTCACCTCGAACACACCCTCTCCGAGTTCAAGGATCGAGATATCGAACGTGCCGCCGCCCAGGTCGTACACCCCTATTGTCTCGTCCTTCTTCTTGTCCATGCCGTATGCCAGGGATGCGGCCGTAGGTTCGTTGATGATACGGAGCACGTTCAGCCCCGCGATCTGGCCGGCGTCCTTTGTGGCCTGACGCTGGCTGTCGTTGAAATACGCCGGCACAGTGACCACCGCGTCGGTCACTTTTTCACCCAGGTAGTCCTCGGCGGTCTGCTTCATTTTCGTCAAAATCATCGCGGAAATCTCCGCAGGGCTGTAAGCCTTGCCTCGGATCTCCACATGGGCATCGCCGTTCGCGGCCTTCACAATCTTGTACGGCAGATGTTTCCTCGCCGCGGTCACCTCCTGTGAATCGTATTTTCTGCCGATGAGCCGCTTGATCGAGAATATCGTGTTATCGGGGTTGGTGATCGCCTGCCGCTTCGCGATCTGGCCCACAAGCCGTTCTCCGCTCTCGGTGACGGCTACTACGGATGGGGTGGTACGGCTGCCTTCTGAATTCGGGATAACGACAGGCTCGCCGCCTTCCATGACCGCAACGCAGGAGTTAGTCGTCCCCAGATCAATTCCTATCACTTTTCCCATAAAAGCCTCCTTGAAAATTTCGGAATACAGAATCGTAAACCCTAAAAAACATCAGAACCGAAATGCAAAACTGAAACTATGCAGAAATTCGAACGATCGGGCTTGGAAATTATAGGACTCCGATCTTCGTGCTTTGTACTTTACTCACTAACCGCCTCTTCATCTTCCCCCTGCGGTTTCTTAGATACACTCACCTTAGCATGGCGTAACACCTTGTCGTGGTACAAGTAGCCCTCCTGCATTACATCCACCACTGTGTTCTCGGGCACCTCGTCCGTGATCGTCTGCATCATGGCGTCATGCTGGGCTGGATCGAAGGGCTGTCCGGCAGCCGAGAATGCCTTGACTCCGAATTTCTCGAGCACATCGCGGAGCTGCTTAAGCACAAGCTCCACTCCCTCGCGTAAACCCTGTACCGTCTCGCCACTATCTGCCGCGTGCTTGAGGGCAAGGCCCAGATGGTCCGCTACGCTCAAGAGTTCCAAAGCGAGCTGTTCGTTCGCGTATTTACGGAAATCCGCGAGATCACGCTGCATGCGCTTGCGGTAATTGTCGAATTCCGCATAGAGTCTGAGATATTTATCGTGCTCGTCTGCGGCCTCTTTTGTTTTCCGTTCGAGCGCCTTTTTGAGCTTGTCTGACTCCTCTTCCGGAATCGCGGACACGGCACCCTCCTCGCCCTTCTCATGCGACGCAGCGTTCCACTCTTCGTCCTCTTCTCTAACGTCTTCAAACTCTTTCTTCATCGTTTGATACCTTTCTGAAACCGCTCATCCAGAAGCTTGCTCACCAGCTTTGCCGTATAATCCACGACCTGGATCACCTGCCTATACTTCATCCGCGTGGGGCCGATCACTCCCAAGGTGCCGATAATGCTCTCTCCCGCTTTGTAGCTGCTGACAACCAGGCTGCACCCCTGCATTTCGAAATAAGGATTTTCTGATCCGATGAAGACTTTGATTCCCTCGGCGGCTACGCTCCGGTCGAGGAGCTTGAGCAGCTTGTATTTGTCCTCCAGAGCTTTGAACAGCGATCGCATCTTGTCGACGTTCGCGAACTCGGGGTTCTCGAGTATCTGGGATGCTCCGCCAATATATACCTTCTCGACGTCCCGCTCCTGCACCTCCTGGCTGGCCCGGTATGTCTGCTCCATCAGGCGCATGAAGAGGCGCTTTTCTTCATTCATCTTTTCAACGAGCCGCTGCCGGATCTCGGATAAGGAGTGGTGCACGAGCTCCTCATCGAGATAAACGCTGAATGTGTTCAAATCGTGCTGCTGGATGGATTCGTCCAGTTCGATGAGCTTGTTCTGGACGATTCCAGTGCTCGTGACGAAGATAATGAGCACCTGTCTCCCGCGCAGACGCACGAATTCTACATGCCTGTATCTCCCCTCGGGCTCGGATGGCGCGATTACGACGGCTGCACAGTGAGAGAGGGCTGCGAGGAACTGGCTGGCCTCCGCCATGAGCTCATGGAGATCCCCACTGTGCGGCGGAGGTGTCTGACGCAAATGGTCTTCGATATCGTCGGTCTCGTTATGTATGCTTATCAGGGTGTCAATATAATACCGGTACCCCCAGTCCGTGGGTATCCTGCCGGCCGAAGTATGTGGATGGGTCAGATAACCCATTTCCTCAAGTTCGGCCATGATGTTCCGGAGCGTTGCGGAGCTCAACCCGAAGTCATAGCGCCTTGCCAGAACGTGCGAACCAATCGGGATCCCGGTCGCAATATAGCTGTCTATGACAGACTGTAGTACTCTCCTATACCTTTCTTCTAACTCCATTTCTAACAACCCGTTACATTCCTATTAGCACTCATAGCAATAGAGTGCTAATAATTTAGCACATGGGTTCCTTTGTGTCAAGTGCTTATTAGTAGCATGAATTTTACTGCCCAGGGCAAAAAAAACCATCCTGCTGCTTCATATGCAGGATGGCCCTCCCTTCGTGTAATCAGGGCATCGGAAGCAGTTCATTGAACCCTGGGTTGTTTTACGCTGCCTTTTTTGCGGCAACCTCACCCTCGACCACTTTCGTTCCCTTGGGTGCTTCGATTTCGATCTTGCGCGCCTTGGCAACAGCGGGCGCCGGCACCGTAATCTCAAGGATACCGTTGGTGTATTTTGCCTTCAATTCTTCGGTCTTTACACCCTCTGGCAGCAGGAAACGCCTCTCAAAAGAGCCGTAGGTGATCTCCCGATAGATATAATCCTCTTCCTTCGCGCCTTTCTCCGATTTCCGCTCGCCCTTGATTACCAGTTCTCTGTCAACGATGCTTACATCCAGATCCTTCGGATCCAAACCCGGGAGCTCAGCTTTGAACACGAGATGTCCTTCTTTCATGTAGCTTTCAATCGACGGCGTCCACGCGGCAACATGCTCTAGAGGCTTCAGGTCCCTTCCCATTTTCCCAAAAAAGCGGTCAAATAGCCTGTCCATGCCTCTTTGCATTTCATGAAGTTCATCAAAAGGATCCCAGCTCCTCATGACATTAAAGGGATCCCAACGAGTTATGCTTTTCATATCCATCCCTCCTCTTTTATCCCTTCATGGGCTAGATTTTTCAACATCTCCACATCAAAATGCTTATTTAACCTGAGCTCATCTCCCCAGGCCGCGGCTGGTGAAGCCTGACGAAAATCGACGAAGTGTCTGTCTTGTGGAGATCTCAGAGGTAAATTCAACCATATCCTTAAAGGTCTTTATTTCACCGATGTTCACCTCCTTATGCTGCTTTTATTTTCGCACTTTATTTATAGCACAATATTAGCACTCTGTCAAGTAGAGTGCTAATATGTAATATGCTGTATTTATTGTTTTTTTAACTCTCTGGGTTAGACTGCCACTTGAGGAAGGGTAAAATGAAAAGCCCATGGTGTCATTGCTGCCGCGGGAGGAATGCAAGATGCTCAGTTCCCGCCCGATAGTCCGCCAGGAATCACAAAACGCTCGGCAATGATTCTGCGGAATCTCGGCGCATAGATGAGTTCATAGACGTCTTCTTTCTCCGGGAACAGGTGCAGGGCCGCTGCTTTTGTGTCCTTCATTATTGTGAAAGCTTCCTTCAGGGTTAGGTCGTTTTGCTGCATGAGGATCGCCTGCGCAAGGTCGACAATGAAACGAAGACGCCTCATTCTTTTCTCTTCTTCCATAAGTTTTTCTTTCATCCCAATCTCCACTGATTAGTCTTCTTCTCCGGCTTGCCGGTCGTGGAATAGTACTGCTCTTTTGTTTTTTTTTCAATACCGCCGATCATTTCAAAATCTCCATCAGTTCCCGTGCGTTTGTCGGCGCATAGCCAAAAGCGTCGTTGTTGAAGTAAATAAAGACATCCCTATGATCTTTCAAGTATTGTCTTATCCTTGCCGCATCCTTGTTCAGTTGAGCCGCTGAATAGCGTGTAGCATACGACCCGCCTTCGCCGTGCCTTCGGATATAGACGAAATCAGCCGTCAGCGGCGGGTCATCGATGAACCTGGGCCAATCCGCCATGCAAACGCTCACGTTATGATCCCTGCAGAGATCCATGACATCGGTATCGATCCAGCTTTCATGCCTGAACTCAAGGGCATTGCGAACCGGGAATTTTTTGAGCAACGCTATAAATGCGGCGAGCCTCTCCTTATTCCCCTTGAGCGTCGGAGGGAGCTGCCAAAGGATGACTTTGAGCTTTTCTTGTAATCGCAGCGTGTGTTCAAAGAACAATTTGAGGGGGGCTTCCGTGCTGAGGAGTCTCTTCACATGGGTGATGAACCTGCTGCCTTTTACCGAATATCGGAAGTCAGGAGGGGTTTCTTTATACCATAGATCGAAGGTAGCCGGCCGAGGCAGGCGGTAGAAGGTAACGTTGAGTTCCACGGTAGAGAATACGCTGCTGTAATATCCAAGCCGCCTGCGTTCTGCCAGTTGCTCCGGGTAGAATATCCCTCGCCAGTGCTGATAGCTAAACCCGCTGCAGCCGATTCGGAGTTCAGGCATGGTCCACTTCTCCGTTGCGGGATTGAGCGGCTCATATGGATTCCGCATGCATCATGCGTCACGTATCATTTTTTCGCTCAAACGTGCCGCTTTTACCCCCTGCCTTTTTGACCAGACGGATGTCGGTGACGGTCATGGCCCGGTCAACGGCCTTGCACATGTCATAGATCGTGAGCCCCGCTGCCGAAACGGCGATGAGCGCTTCCATCTCGACACCGGTCCTGTCGGTGGTCTTGACAGCGGCGTGGATATTAACATACGATGATGTTTCGTTCGGCTCAAAGGCTATCTCGACAGACGTGAGGTTCAGAGCGTGACACAGGGGGATAAGCTCTGCGGTCTTCTTGGCGGCCATGATTCCCGCGATCCTCGCGACGCTAAAAACATCTCCCTTGGCGACTTTTCGGTCGAGAATGAGCTTCAGTGTCTCGGCCTTCATGGTGACACGGCCCGCAGCCACAGCCTCGCGTGCTGTTTCTTCTTTGCTCGAGACATCGACCATGCGCGCGGCCCCTTGTTCATCAAAATGAGTTAGTTTAGACATCGCTCACCAATAAAGAGTTGCAAATCTCAAGGGCAAATCACAAATTAATCCCAAAAGGCCAAATTTCAAGCTGTTTTGTTAAAAAAGCTGCAAGCGCTTATCAGGGGCCTGGCAATCGTGATTCGGAATTTAGATCTCTATCCGCCGATTCTGGACATGGTCCGTTTATAGCATCTGGCCCCTTGATCATCTATATAGTGCCTCTCCGGCTTGATCTCGAGTGAAAGCCTGAGCAGCCGTTCCAGCTCTTTGTCGTCGCATCCCCCGCGCATGGGCGATTTCAGGTCGATCTCGGTATCCGAAAGCAGGCAGGGACGTATCCTGCCGTCCGCAGTCAGTCTGAGGCGCCTGCATGTTCCGCAAAAATGTTTGGTAATGGGGCTGATAAAGCCGATCACCCCGTGCGCACCGGGTATCTGGTAGTTGTCAGAAGGGCCCGCCGTCTTTCCTTCGGTGTACGGAATGAGCGGTCCGACCTCCTGCTCGATAACGCTCCGCACCTGGTCCGAAGTAACGCATATGTCCCGCTTCCAGCGATCGTTCGCACCAATCGGCATGAATTCGATAAAGCGGACATGGATCCGGCGGTCAAGCGTGAGTCGAGCGAAATCCGCCACTTCGTCCTCGTTAATCCCCCTGACGGGAACCATGTTAATCTTCAGCGGGTAAAAACCCATCTCTTCGGCGCGGGCGATCCCTCGCCATACCGCCGCCCAGGAATCGCTTCCCGTAATTTCGTGGAATTTTCGGGCATTCAGCGAGTCAAGGCTTATATTCAGTCTGGGCTTGCCTGCTTCAGCGAGCGCTTCGGCCATTTCCTCGAGCAGAACGCCGTTGGTGGTAATGCTGACATCCTTGATGCCGCCGCACCCCCTCAGCGATGCGATAAAATCAATGATCCCACGACGTACGAGTGGTTCCCCGCCGGTCACGCGGACACGGGATATCCCGAGCGATGCCGCGACCGTTACCAGACGAAGTATCTCCTCGTATCGCAGGATCTGATCGTGCGTCAGCACTTTCATCTTTGTCCTGGGTTTGCAGTATACGCACGCAAGGTTGCAACGGTCGGTGACCGATACCCGCAGGTAATCGATGCGCCTCTGCAGAGGATCGTAGAGTGACATGATAAAACTCTACCACAGGGGTGCCGGGACTTCAAGGCAAAATTATGACCTTGACCTACCACTATTTTATCAGTATAATTTCAACCAACGTTTGTTCCAGACGCATGAATCGGCCGAACAGGCGTATCGTCAGGACTGAAACGGCTCTATGCCAAAAACCGTCAAGCGCACCATAGTAAGCAAGAGGGGGAAGGGATATCTGCTGCACGTTGCGGGGCCGCAGGCGAGATTCATCATATTTCTCATCTTCCTCCTTATCGCCTATACGCTCCTCTTGAGGGTTTTCCAAAAGCTGGCGCAAATCGTTCAACTCCCCGTCTTTCTCCCTTTATCGCTGATCTCGCTACTGGTTTTCATCGGCATCGTGGGCACGCTCTATTCTCACAAATTTGTTGGCCCCATACAGCGCATCCAGCGGGCAGTCGAACTCCTGGCCGATGGAGAGACATCGGTATGCTTAAGGTTGAGATCGTCAGACGACCCCATGCTCCAGGACCTGGTCAAGTCTTTCAGCCGCCTCTGCGACAACAGTAGAAACACCCAGACCCTCATCGAAGATACGGCAAAGATCTTGTTCGAAGACATTCAGGCGCTTCAGGAAAAAATCAGGCAGGGCGCGGACAGCGATGAGATACAGAAGCAGCTCGAAAGCGTGAACAAAAGACAGGAACTGCTGGCCAAAGCCATCAAATCCTACCGGAAAAGTTAGAGCCCAGATATGGCTGAAAGCGGATATAAAGGGAAGAGCATGAAGGCAGTCGCCGTTGATGTGGCGGAAGGGTATATATCCGTGAACCCACTCTTCCTTAAGAAATTCGACAAGGACATGATCAAGGATCTGTTCGAGAACTTGAATAAGACGATGACGGGCACGAGGAACGAAAAGATAGAATGGAGCGATCAGGCTGCGCTCAGATCGAGGAACATGAAGCTCCAGCGACTGCACAACGCCGTGATCATCCTCAGAAACGTCGCCCGGGAAAAAAGGATCCCGCTGTAAAAAGAATGGATAGCCGGGTGCGGCTATCCATTCTCCTGCATCATTTCATGGTAAGGGCGCCATCGACCTAATCGACAGCCGCCGAGAATCTCTTCTTGAAATCCTCGATGCCCATCTTCGCCGCGGCCGCGAGTTTTCTGAGCGGCTCACCCTCCATGTCCTCCCGTTCAAGACGAATCATGTATCGTCTCGCCATGAGGTAATCATCGGCCTTGACGTCCACGGTGCGGATACGTGTCTTTCCCGTCTTGGGATCGAGGAGGTCTGTGAATTTTATCGGCAGGCTTTTTCCGTCCTTGAGCATGATCATGGCACCGGTGCCTCCAGCGACCAGGAACTTCACCGCGCTGTACCCGAGGTACCGCGTATACTCACGGTCATAAGGGAGTGGAGGCTGGCAGCGCAGCTCGTAGCCGATATCCTTCGCGATTATGGTGGTCTTGAGGCCGAGCCCTTCGAGGTCATCAAGCACCTTCTTCTTGAGCATTTCGCCGAGTGGGATCTCGGCCAGGCGGATGTTGCCGTGGTCGTCCCTCGGCACATCCTTGAGAAACGTCAGTTCTTCTGGGTCGAACCGTGCGGCCACACCTTCGGCAATCACCGCGACGCCGTGGTTTCTGCCGGCGGAGAGTCGCTTGATTATGGCGCCCTCGAGGATGGAAACGACCTTGTTCAGCGATATCTTGCTGCCCAGTTCCTCCGGGATAAGCGTGAGCGTGGCGCCCGCGCCCATGCCCATTCCGAGTGCGAGGTGGCCGGCGGAGCGGCCCATGGCGATCACGAAATACCACCTTCCCGCCGTGCGTGCATCCTCCATGATGTTCTCGACCAGATGTGTGCCGAGCGCGCGCGCGGTCTCGAACCCGAAGGTCGGGATCCCGTACGGGAGCGGAAGGTCGTTGTCTATTGTCTTCGGCACATGGCAGACGGAGATCCTGCCGCCTGCCTCCTGCTCGACCCGGGTCGCAGTGAAGGCCGTATCGTCGCCGCCGATGGTTACGAGATATTTGATGCCGAGGTCAGTCAATGCCTTTACCACGTTGGCCATCTTCTCCGGGCTCTTGGTGGGATTTTCGCGTGACGTGCGCAGAATTGATCCGCCGCGCAGGTGGATGCGGGTTATTTCTCCATTATCCAGGCGAATGGTCTTCGATGTGTCTCCCTTGGAAAGCCACTTGAATCCGTCATAGATACCGACCACCTGCAGGCCGTGCTTCGCCGCTTCAAAGGTGACAGCGCTGATCACGCCGTTGATCCCCGGGGCCGGGCCCCCGCCGATAACAATCGCAAGCTTCTCCCCCATTGCTTCCTCCTGATAGAAAAACTGTGGGTCTTGCTTCAATTTTCAACGCTCCGAAGATACGGGACAACTGTAGCAAAACAAGCTGAAATTGTCAACACGAAAGGCCCAGCGAAAGGCCCAGCGCATCAACGGGGCCGCCTCAATTCTAGTCCCCGGTGCAGAATAAAAAATACGGTTGACACCCATGGAGTATCACGCTATTATTGCCCTTGGGTAATCATTTATCAGCATGAAAGAATCATAGGATATCATTAACGGGGAGAACAAATGAACAAGTATTCGATCGACGAAATCTTGGAGATGGCGATTCAGACGGAAAAACTCGGGTATCAATTTTACACCGGCATGTCGGAAAAATTCAATAAGGACGACGGGCTGGTCAGGCTCTTCACCACGCTCGCTGCGAAGGAAAAAGTGCACGAAAGGACCTTTACCAACCTCAAGGACATCGTCGCGAAGCACGGCACAGAACCGGTTCAGTGGGAAGAGGTGACCACTTACATGAGGGCGTTTGTCGAATCAGAATTTTTCCTCGGCAAGGGCAAGTCCCTCCCGTCCATGGATCATCTGAAAACGGTACAGGACGTGGTGAAATTCGCGCTCGGCTTCGAGAAGGAGACCCTGCTCTATTTCATGGAGCTTCGCACGGTTGTGAGAGAGAAAAATGTCGTCGACGAGGTCATCAATGAAGAGAAGAGCCATATCGTGTGGCTCGACAGGTTTAGCAAAAAGTTAATGGGAAAAGAGAGTTAATCGGCAGGACACAAGGGTTGGCCGGACGGTCAGCCCTTATTTTTTTTCCAGCAATTCTCCGACCGTCACGAACGTAAAACCTTTCTGACGCAATCCACTGATGATCACAGGCAGGACCTCTGCAGTGTGCATGCCGTTCCTATTCATGTGAAAGACGATGATGCTCCCCCCGCGTGCGTCTCGGAGTATGCTGCGTGCTATCCTCTGCGGTGAGAGATTTGGATCAGCGTCACCGGATGAGATATCGTACTGAACGGTCACCAGCCCTGTCTCGGCCGCGAGCTGTGCAACCCGATCATCACACTCGCCGAAGGGCGGTCTGAAGTAGTGCGGTGTCTTCCCGGTCACTTTCCTGATCAACGCCTGCGTCCTTTTCAACTCGCGAAGAACACGCTCATTGTCTTTTTCCATCATGTGGGGATGATAATAGCTGTGTGCAGCGATCTCGAACTGCGGCTGGGAGGCGAGGAATTTTGCCTTTTCGGGATTTTTTTCGACCCACCGGCCGCTCATGAAGAGCGTGGCGGGAACTTTCTCCGCGAGCAGAACATCGATTACATTTTCATCGTATTCATCGGACCTCGACGTTGGGCATGCATCGAATGTGAGCGCGATCTTCGAGTCGTTCCGCGGTCCGTGTTCGATGATGGGCGGAACCGCGGAATCCGCGAAAAGGATCGATGACGGATTGAAGACCGTCAGTACGGCGAGCAGGACAAGTCGCTTGGAAAACATGATGTATTATAACTGTTGGCCCGTAAAAGTCAAACAGAGAAGACTATGCGGCGCTCAAAAGATAAAAGCGTCTTCGAAAGTCAGAAGGGCAGAAAAGGGTCCGCGTAAGGAGATGGCGGATAAGTCTCTCGCGCCACCCCACCCGTCGTCATCCTATCCGGTGAACGCAATGCATTATCATAGCGGGAAATGGCAGGCAGCGTAGTGGCCGGCGCCAAGCTCGCGGAGCTGAGGCTCCGTGGCAGGGTCAGTACAGACCGTTGGCCTGCCGTTTGCCTCGTAAACCGGACAGCGCGGCGCGAACCTGCAGCCTGCGATCGGCCGCTCAAAATCGAACACCCCCCACTGTCCGGCCTGACCGTTCTCGGATCCCCGGGACGCTTCCCTGCTCTGCTTCTCGACCAGGGAGGACCAGAGGATATGCGTATACGGATGGCGTGCCCTGTTGACAATGTGCTCGGAAAGGCCCTTCTCGACGATCTTGCCCAGGTACATCACTGCCACCTTGTGGCTGATGAGCTCCACGACCCGCAGGTCGTGCGAGATGAACAGGTATGACAAGCCGAGCTGTTTTTGCAGGTCGCGAAGCAGATTCACAACCTGCGCCTGTATGGATACGTCGAGTGCGCTCGTTGGCTCGTCGGCCACTATGAACCGGGCGCCGACCGAGAGAGCGCGCGCCAAACCGACCCTCCGCTTCTCCCCCCCTGAGAGCTCATATGGGAAATTGCAGAGCTTGTTCTTCTTGAGATTTACCTGTTCGAGCAGCTCGCCTATCTTCTTATCGACCTCTCCGCCGTTTATTTTCTGGTGAACTGTAATGGACTCCTTGAGAATGTCCCGTATGCGCATCTTGGGATTGAGGGCTGCGTCCAGGTCCTGAAAGATCATCTGCATGTCGCTGCGCAGTTGACGAAGCTCCTCGGTCGGCAGGGCAACGATGTCTTTGCCGTCGAAAATGATCTTTCCTGAAGTCGCCGGTGTGAGCCTGAGGATTGTCCTCCCTATCGTGGTCTTGCCGCAGCCCGACTCGCCCACGAGACCCACCGTCTCATGTTCCTTAAGGTAAAAACTCACCCCGTCCACCGCGGGGATAAGCGGTATCTCTCCCTTGAAAGCGGAAAAGAGCCCTCGGCGGTAGGTAAAATGCTTTTTAAGGTCTATGACTTCAAGTATTGTCTTGGACACGCGTTTTGTTTCCCGTTTCCCGAAGATCGTACAGTGTGAAGATTGCTAGAAAATATTCCCTTTTTTCGTTTCCTTTGCTTGATCCGCCGGGAGATCGTTCTTATTCAAAGTAAATCCAGCATCTCACTTTGTGCCCCTTAGCGATCTCCCTCAGGTCCGGCTCGTGATGTTCGCACTTTTTCCGAATTGAATCGGTCACGCGGTTGCAGCGCGAGTAGAACCTGCACCCTTCAGGCATGTTAATGGTGTCGAGGACGTCTCCTTCTATGGCCTGGAGATAGCCCTTTTCCCTGATATTCTGGGCGCTCGGTATGGATGCGAGAAGCGCGGTCGTATAGGGATGTTTGGAGGCAACGTCCGCCGCCAGGATGTCCCTTGCCGGGCCGCACTCAACCACCGTCCCCCCATACATTACGGCCACGCTATCCGAGAGCCGCGAGATGATGCTGATATCATGACTGATGAGCATGGTCGTGATACCGAGTTCTGACTTGAGCTCTGCGAGCAGATCAACAATCTTTGACTGGATCGTGGCATCGAGTCCCGTCGTCGGCTCATCGGCGATCAGGAGCGACGGCTCACAGGCGAGCGCCATCGCGATCATGACACGCTGACACATGCCTCCTGAAAGCCCGAATGGGTAGTTATCGTAACGAAGCCGGGGTGAGTCGATCTTCACACGTTCGAGCCAGGCGATTGCAAGCTCCCTGGCTTCCTGTTCATTTTTGGTCGCGGTATGTCTCCGAATGGCTTCGGTTATCTGCTTACCGACGGGGGTGAAGGGGTTAAGCGACGATTTGGGGTTTTGGAAGATCATGGAGATCTCCTTGCCCCGCACCCTGGCCATGACGCGCTCGGCATGCCGCTCCCACCCTGCCATGTCTTTGCTCACCGCCATGATTCGGCCGTCCTTTTTCGTAACCAGGACAAAGTCTTCAAGGTCCTGGAGCAGGTTCTTCTGGATCCGTTCCGTCTTGAGACCTATCTTTCCGCTGAAGACCCCCGGACCGCCGCTCACCAGCCCCATGACGGACAGGGCCGTTATGCTCTTGCCGCTGCCGCTTTCGCCTACGATGCCGAGCGTCTCCCCCTTCGCGATTTTGAGGCTCACCCCGTCCACGGACCGGATGAAAGCCTGTTTGCTCCGTGAATAGAAGTACGTTCGCAGGTCCTCGATCTTTAAAATGGGCGCCGTCGTCATTTCCCCTTCTTGCCTTCCAGAATGTTATTGAGGCCGTCGCCGAGCAAATGGAACCCGAGGATCGTGAAAAGGATCGCGAGCGCCGGGGCTGTGGAAGGCCAGAACTTGCCCTGCAGGAGGTAGTTTGCCCCGGCCTGAACCATGTTGCCCCACGACGGTGTGGGCTCCTGCACGCCGAAGCCCAGGTAGCTTAAGCTGGTCTCCATCAGAATCGCCTCGGCCATGCCCAGCGTGGCCCGGATGATGAGGAGGGATCGGCAGTTGTGCCACAAGATGTGCTTCAAGATGATGGTGCTCGTCGGCAAGCCCAATGCAACGTCCGCTTCGATGAAGTTCTTCTGCTTGAGGAACATGATCTTCCCCTTGATGAGCGAAGCGACGGCGGGGACATTGGTGAGGCCCACGATGAGCATGATGTAGTAAATGTTGGGCTTGAACGCCGCGATCACGAGCAGGATGAGCACGAGGCGAGGAAAGGAGTCCACCAGGTTGTTCATGTACGTAATGACCGTATTGAACCTGCGGCCCCGATAGCCTGCGAGCACGCCGAACATGCTGCCGAAAACAAGCGATACGAATATGGCGAGGAGGCCGGGGAGGAAATATGCCTGTATGCCGACGATAAGGCGGGACAACATGTCCCGGCCCATGAAATCCGTACCCAGGATATGCCCGGGGGTCCCAGGCGGCGCCAACATGAGTTCAAGATCGATATCCTGCGGATCGCGCGTCAGGAGATGGAACGAACCGAGGATGTATGACGACACCACGAGCGTGACGATGAGCAGGCCGTAGCCCACGTAAGCAAGGTCTTCAATGTCCGTCTTTTTCCAGAAAGGCAGATCCGAAAGCTCGCCTATCTCGCCTGATATTTGGGAATACGATTTCATAATGCATTGCAAATCAAAGAGCCAAAGTTCAAATCAAATGGATACGTTCGAAGAGAGAAGCATTGGGAATTGGGCCATTTGAACTTGATGGACATGGGAACCTTGAACTTACTGGACTCACCCCTTCGATGCTCTCGGGTTCACTGCTACATACACTACGCTCTTGAAGAGGCTGCCAAGGCGCACGAAAACGGCGGAGATGATCGCGATGCCCATGATTACCGGATAGTCACGGTCCTGCGCCGCCTGCCACGCCATCCTGCCCATGCCAGGCCAGTTGAATACCTGCTCAACGATTACCGCACCGCCGAGAACAAAGGGAATCTTGGATGCGAGGATCTCTGCTACCGGGGTCAGGAGGCCCTCCTTGAACGCATGTTTCCAGACCGAAGCACCCTTGGCCCGGGCAGTTCGGATGTAGTCCTCAGACATCACCCTGCCTATCTCGTCACGCAAGTACCGGATAACCTCGCTGATCATCCCGTTCCCGACGCCGAGCACGAAAATCGGCAGCAGCGAATAGAGCCATCCGTACTTCTGCCCCGAGCTTGAATATCCGAAAACTAGGGGAAACAGGCCGAGCTTGTGTGTAAAAAAATAGATGACGATGTACCCGAGCCAGAACACGGGGAGAGCGGAAACCACATAGGACAAGATGGTGAGCGTCCAGGAGACCCTGTCTGTGCCTCGTGCAGCCGTATAGAGGGCGATTGGAACGGCGATCGCCAGTGTTATGAGCATTGAGCCAATGGTGAGGAAAAGGGTGTTCAATCCCACCCGAAGCGCCTCTTTCAGGACCGGCAATCCCGTGCGAATGGATGTGCCGAAGTTCCCCTGAAGCATGCCGGTAAGCCAGGACAGGTATTGCGCATACCATGCCTTGGGAACACCCAAGGCTTCGCGCAACCCGGCCCGCGCCTCTGCCGTGGGCATCTGTCCTTCGAGCAAGACGCTGAAAGGATCTCCAGGCGACAGGTAGAGGATGATGAAAACCACGAAGCTTACGCCGAGCAGCAGGAGCGCCGCGATAGCAATTTCTCTGAACAGCGCCAGCGTTATGGGTCTGACTTCCGGCAATTTCATGGTTATGTTATGGCAACGGCTCCGATGCCTGTGTCGTCAAAAGGCCGCGATGTGCGTGACGTTCATGTATCGTACGCTTTGACAGTAGATTCTCGATCGGCCTCCGATTGACGCCTCTCTCCTTGTTCTTCTCTCCACGATTCTAATTCGTTGGCTATTTCTGATCTTTCTCCTCTATGAACCACTCATCAGCATAGGAGAAAAACTTGTAGGGATGAATGGCCACATGCCTCTCCTTCTTATTGTACGCCGCGTAGTTCGTCAGAGTCCAGAGGAAAGTATACGGGTTCTCGTCTGCAAGGATGGCGTGGAGCTTGCGGTTGATGGTCCTCCGCTTCTCGTGGTCGAGCGTGAGCTTGCTTTCGTTGATCAGGCTATCCACTTCCGGGTTCGAGTAGCCGCCGAAATTGTTCTTCCACGGGCCAATCTCTCCGGAGTGGAACAGGGAAGAGATGTCGGCTGAATCGTCGAAGACCCATGATGCGAAAATGATGTCAAAGTCATGCTCGAGAAAGACGTCTTCCTTCCATGCCTGCCATTCCTTGAACTCCACATTGATGTCAACGCCGATGTTCTTGAGGTAGTTCTTGAACGCGAGCACCACGCGCTTCACCGCCTCGCTCTCTTTTTCGATGGGGACCTTGAGCGTGAGGGCGAGCTTCTTGCCGTCCTTCTGCATAAACCGGTCCGCGCCTTTTGTGAACCCCGCTTCCTGGAGAAGCGCTATCGCCTTTTGCGGATCGTAGGGAAGGGGCTGCACGTCCAGGTTATAGGCCCAACTCCCGGGTGCGAAGGGGCCGGAGATGATGGTTCCCTGGCCATTGAAGAACGAATCGAGCATCTCCTGCCGGTTCACGGCGTAGGTGAACGCCTGGCGCACGCGTTTGTCCGCGAGGAGCGGATTGCGGGTATTATAGCCGAAGAACGAATAGGAGAGCGCGTTGTACGGCTGGAGGATGAAGCGCTTGTCTCCCTGGATCTCGGGGATGTCACGGGGGTTCACGAGCACGATCATGTCGATGGCATTGAACATGAGCGCCTGTGTCATGATGTTCTGGTCGGCAAAGGGTTTGGCAATGAATTTGTCTATGTGCGGCCTGCCCTTGAAATAGTTATCGTTCGCCACGAGGACGATCTCGCGCTCGGCCGTTATGTTCTTCAATATATACGGGCCGGTGCCGATGGGGTTCTGCACAAATTGATCATCCCGCGTAAGGTAGGTAGGATTGGTCGGACCGTGCTTCGGGATTATCTTGAAACTGAACTTGGCCAGCGCATTCAAGATCGGCCGCTTGAGCGTGAATTTGACCGTATAATCATCGACTTTTTCCACGTTCTCGATGAATTCATAGCGCACCTTGAGCGGGGTAATGGTCCTGGGGTGCATCATGATCCTGTACGTGAAGACGACATCCTCGGCCGTAAACGGTTTCGGCTCTTCCCCCTCCCGGGGATGCCAGGTGACGTCCTTTCGCAGATAAAAGGTGTAGATACGGCCATCGGGTGTGCGCTCCCATCTTTCCGCCAGCTCGGGTACAATCTCCTGTTTCTCGTTGATCCCGACTAAACCGTTGAAAATGAGCTCAGTGAGCCGGAGCGAGATCATCTCGTTGCTCGTAATCGGGTCAAGGGTCGCCGGCCGGCCGTACTCGCCATAGCTCAGGACACCTCCGTCCGGCCTGCCGTCTTTCTTTCGGCCTGCTTCAGCGGGGAACGATACTGCGAACGTCACGACAACGAGTGACAGCAGAACAAGTAGTATCCTTTTCATAAGCTCCTCCTCAAACGATTTCGAAATACGGAATGCGGAAACCAGTGCGACCTCTTCAGTCTGAAAGGAAATTGTTCACTTTAGAAAATCTTCACGTCTCCCGCGCTCTTGTGTTCCATTGCATAGATGCCCTGAAGCGCATCCTGAATTTGACGTACCTCCGGGAACTGCTTGCTCATCTCAAAATATATTTCAAGAGCCTCTGAGAATTTTTTTGTCCGGTAGTATGCATCGGCCAGGTCGACGAGCATCAGGGGGTCGTTGAACTCGATCTTGTTCTTGTTGCCTTTGTCGCGGCCGGCTTCGAGGTACATGACTGCCTTCGAATAGTCCTTTTTCCCGAGGTAGTACCTGCCGACAGCAATGTTCAGGGTGGAGAACCGCTTTCCTTCTCCTGCCTCGAGGGAGGCCGCTGCCTTCTGGACCATCTGGGGACAATCTACCTTCAACCTGCCGCAGGCGAAGAGTATCTCTGCAAGAAGGTCGGGATCTTCGGGCTGCCTTTGCGAAAGCTCATCCCAAGTGCCCATGACATCGAAATGGCGGTCTTTCTGGTACTGGTTTGCGGCCTGGCGCACGGCGGCTTTGTCGCGATACTGCTGCGGCATCTGCTGGGAGGAAATGAACGATGACGTGGCCAGAACGGACTGGTCGATATTGCCAGAGAGCGCATAAGCCTCGCCAAGATAATAATTTGCCGTATCCCTGAGCTTCGCATCCATGGCCACCCTCTCAAGGACGGTGATGCTTGCCTGGAGGTAGAGCTCGGAAAGGTCATTGAGCAACGACAGGCCGTAAAAATTGATCACTTTGGTCCTGCCCAATGATTCCTGGAATGAGAACGCTTTTAAATCAGCGAGCTTCAGCAGATCGAGCCCCTTGTCTACGGGTCCATCGTTTGCATAGACGGCAATGATATTCTCCATGTCCTGCATGGTCGGCCCCAGGGAGGACTTCTTAAGACCCATCAGGGCATCATCAGCCAATGCACTGGGCTTTTTCCCCTTGAGACCCGCCTTCGCGTACGCCGCGGCAAGCGTCGCCTTCATCTTCGGATCGGACGTAGCCAGTCCAGCCCAGATCTGTTCCGCCTTCTGCTTGTCATTCTGGAGAAAAAAGCAAATCCCGATGGACGCTCTGGCAACTGCCCGGTATTGCGGTTCCACTCGTTCGTCGGCGGCGAACTTCTCTAAATAGGTCAGCGCGGGGGAGTATTTCCCGGCCTCCAGGAGCGCTTCACCAAAATAAAGATCAACGAAACGGCTCCTGTCCTTACCCTGGATTGCGGAAAGCTTTTTGAGGTAATCCAGGTGTACCGACAGCGACTCCCGGTACAGCTCACGGTGCAGTTCGGCGTTCTTGAGATAGATCATGCCAAGGGTCAGATATGCAGCGCCCTGTCTGCCCTGCTCCACCGGATTGGCACGGAGCGCAGCGGCTGCTTCGACATAGTGACGCTTTTCGTAAAGTTTCATCGCTCTCGACACGGCATCATCTGCGGAATATGCCGGTGAAGCCGTAAGGGTACATATGAAAAGGATAAAGATAAGTCGCTTCATGACACCCCTATCTCAGAGACCCCGCGTGATGACAGCAAAACGAGCGGTTCCCGCCCTCTCTTCTCCTGCGTCATTTCTGCCGCCCTTGTTTCCGTCATTGCCTTCTTGCCTCTCACTTTTTGATCTGCGCAAGGTAAATCTGATCCCACTGATCGACTTGTGCGCGAAATGAGATCGTTCCATCGCGGGAACAGGAGAGATCATGGTTCATTTTTGTGTCTGTCTTGAGCAGCACGGAGGTTTTCCTCCTGATATCGGTTACGTAAATTGGATTGTACTCCTGCCGGTCGTTCTTCACGTACACGATCCTGTTACTGTCAGGCATCCACGCAGGGCCTACTTCCACATCCGGGATAACGTCCATGGCCACCACCTTCGCGGCGAGGCCGTCCCCCTGCGTCGGGTCCGAACCGTCAGAAGCGATCACGAGGATCGACCATATCTTTGGGTCTCCCGCAGGATTATAGTTCGAGTAAAAGGCTATCTTCTTTCCGTCCGGCGACCACACAGGCCGCAGATCGTCAAAAGGCCAAGTCGTCAGCGCCTTCTGCGAATCCATGGGCTTTGTTATGTCTGTCATGAGGACAATATCGTGGTTCTCATTGCTTCCCTGCATCATCACGATCTTTTTCCCGTCCGGTGACCACTGGGGGTACAGATATTCCTTCCCGCCCTGCGTCAGCCGGGTGAGTGCGTGGGTGGAGATGTCCATCAGGTAGATATCCCCTTTACCGGTCCTGCCTGATACAAAAACGACGGTATCGGCAACGGGAGACCAGTGCGCCTGGCCGTCCTTTTCCTTGTGGTCCGTCAGCCTCGTCGTTGTACTGCCGCCGACCTCCTGCAGGTAAAGGTCATAGTTTCCCACTCCGCCGTTGCTCATGAACACGAAGCGGTCTCCGGCAGGTGACCAACTGATGCCCGCGTTGTAGCTCTCCTCTTCATAGACGCCGGGAAAGAAGAACCTCATCTCTTTACTGCCTTCGGACAGGTGGAAGTAAATGGTCTGCACAAGCGTCCCGTCGGGATACGTGATGATGATCTCTTTTTTGTCTCCCCTGCTCCGCTCGAACGCGATGAGCGTGCCGAACGGGGCCCATGTCGGGTTCGAATCGTTCCGCCCGGCCTCAATCTTCGTCAGGGGCCTCACGAACAAGGGCTCGACCGTCTCCGTCTTTGTTTCTTCCGGCTTCTTTTCAAGCACCGCTGTCCCGGCGCCAGCAGCCGTATCCGTGGGAACAGACTTGATCTCGTCGGACACACCGGCGCGCGCGATGAACACAGCAGCGAGCACAGCATACTTCAACGCGCAATACTTCCGTGCCTTCAATCAAGGCCCTCCTTCGGTGAATTAAAGGTTCTTGATCTGGTCCCAATACTTCTGGGCCGTCTCGCGGGCCTGATCGAAGGCGCTGTTCCCTTCGAGCTTCTTCGGGAAAAAATCGAAGTATTCCTGCCACGCACGGTTGGCGCTGTTCAGGATAGCGGTCTTCCTCGTGATAAGGTAGAGCTTGTGGTACGAAAGCGCCGTGTAATAATATGTATCGTGAAGGGCTTCGTCGTAATGCATTGTCGGGAAGAACCGCGTGTTCTGCTTCGCAATCTGCAGATTCTGGATAGCCATGGCGAAGTCCTGCGCCGCAGCATCCCTGTCTTTTTGCACAAGGGCACTTCCCTTCTCGTAGTATGCGTGTCCGAGATTCGTGAAGGCTACAGCGAACTGCTTATAGACAAGCTGCTGGTTCTCGGGCAGCGAGAGCACGTTCTCGAACTCGCGAATCGCCGCATCGTAGTCGTTCTTGTCATCGAGGTAGATTTGAGCCAGCCGGTGGTGAGCCTCTGAGTAGTCAGGGTGTCCCTTCTCCGTGCTCTGGTACGCTTGGATCGCACCATCGACATCGCCATTCTGCTCGGCCCGTTCCCCGATCTTGAGATAATCCTTGGGAAGGATGATCTTCCGGTCTCCGGTACGGTCCTCTTCTTTCTTGGAGAACTCCACTATCTCTTCCCAGTCACGGTAATCGCCGCCAATCGAGACCTTGACCGTATGGAAGCCGAGATTCACCAGCTTGCCGTCGAGGATCGGCGTTTTCCCGATCTTCTCCCCGTCCACGAAAACTTCTGCCGACTGCGGATCGGAATCCACCTTGAACACGGAATTATTGACACTTAGTACGAATTCCTTCGTGTCCTTATTCTTTTCGATCGTGACCTTATCGCTCACTTGCTGGTACCCGTGCCGGTAGAGCACGAGGTTGAAGCTCTTACCGAGGCGCACGGGGACCTCGGCCTTTCCGTCGGCACCCGTGGTGCCAAGCCACTCATCGTTCATATAGATGTTCACTCCGGCCAGGGGCGACACATCAGGAGGGATACCCCCCTTTACGGAGACGACAAAGTAATTGCGCGCGCCCTCCTCCTCGCCTTCACGGTAGATGCGGCGCACCGCCCGATCACCGATCGCGATCTTCTCTCCTTTTTTCAGGTCTTCAACCTCCGCCCAAGAACCGGCGTCCTCGGCCTTCTTGATCTTGAGCCTGCCCGTCTCCCGGTATCCCGAGATCTTGCCGCTCTCGTCGAGACGCGGAGCCATGAGGGCAAACTCGGTTCCGCTGCTGATCCGGTAGCCTGACTTGCCGAGATTGATCCGGTACCGCTCGCCTTCGATGGATATTACGGTGCCCTCAAACGGGAACCGTTCAAGCACGGCTGAGGCTATCTCCTTGGCAGCGCTGTTGATGTCTCCTGCCCCTCTGGCCCTCGTGATATGGCTCAGGATGAGCTTGCCACCGGACGTATAGAACTTGGTCTCGATCAGCAGGCCCGTGTCTTCCTTGGCTACACTGCCGAGAATGATCATGTCCACGGTTTTACGGAGCGGTGTGTCCCTCCATCCCCTGGCGGTGATCTTCTCAATGTTCAACTTCGCGCGCTTGATCTCGGCCTGGAGCGTTTTTGTCTGCACCTCGCGGAAACAGGAATTCTTGAAGAGCTGCGCTGCCAAGGCGGATTCTGTCTGTGCCACAACATCATTGAGGTCAACGTTCGGCGTATTTCCTATAAAGCGGTAGATGCCGATCCGGATCGGCTTGGGCGTCGTCGGATAGAAATACCGTTGGAGGGTGATATCGCCTTCAAGCACAGCGGAAGTCTTCCAGGTTGCTGGAATATAACCGTCAGCGGCAAGCGCGATCTGAACCTTTCTTCCCGGCTCGCCTTCATAGCTGAAAGTATACATCCCCTTGGCATCAGTCGCGCCCACCTGCTTTTTGTCAATGGTCACAGAAATCCCCGGGATGCCGCTCGCCTGGCCGTATTCCTCCATGAGCGCCGAGATGGTAAGTAAAACCCTTTTGTTGAGGGCAGCCTCTATCTGCTGGCCAGGTTCAACTGCTCCGGTCATGCGCCAGACGCTGTATCCCGGTTTGCTCACGGCCAGGTCGATTCCCGTTTTTGGCAGCTCCTGATATTCGTATACGAATTCGCCCTTTGCATCGGTCTTTCCCGCTTCTGTTCCACCTGCCTTGACCACGGCATCGGGAACCGGGACTCCCTTCTCCGTAGCACGGATCGTCACATATCGCGAGGCTGGAAGTTCAGCTTCGAAAGAATACTTCTCCACAGTCCCAGACTTGGCAAGTTTGACGAGGAAGGTGGTCTTCCAGGGCTTGATCCGGTAGCCTGGCATTTCCTTGACAACCGCGACCTCGACCTCGGCGCCTGGTTTCTTCACCAAGATCTTCGTAAAGGTACCGTTCGCATCGGTGACGCCCTGCTCCTCGCCGTCTATGGTGACCGTTGCCTGCGTCGCAGGCTTGCCATCTACCCGGGCCTTCACTTCGATTTCAAGCTTTTCGCCCGCGCATGCAAAGAGCATCAACGATGCCGACATGATCAGAGCTGACCGTACAGAGAGCTTACCCATAGGACGCCTCCTTCGAAAAACATATAGACATGGGGAAAAGAGGATTGAAATTCGCCATATCGACGCACCGCATCGTCACATGGTCGGCGGTTCGATATTGACCTCACCGGGGTTCACGATCTTGTCTTCGTCGGACTTCGATCCTTCAATGGTCTTGCGTTTGCCCTCGGGGATCTTCTTGAGTTTGAACTCCACCTTCTTGCGCCCGAACTTGGTAACTTCCACGCTCTGCGTCTCCGTCATGAAGCCGATCCTGCTTGCCTCAACCTTGTATATCCCCGGGATGATGGCGTCCTTGACGGACTCGAACTTGCCCTCGGCGTTCACCGTTACTGCATGAGATGCCTTCTCCAGGTTTGTGGTAGTGTTGATCATGTTCACCACCGTACCCTGCGGGTTTTCTGTTGTGGCTGGAATGGGCTGCATATTTGCATCGAAAAGATGCACGGTCCCATATATCTTCGGCGAACATGCCGCCATGAGGAACAGCAGAACAACCAGTACGAGGTTCTTTGCTCGATTCATATTCCTCTCCTCCTGAATCGGAAATTGACAACGTAAGGTGACGTCATAGGTTAACATCAGCCACCCTTCTATTCAATAAAAAAACCGCCAAAGCAGTCACAAACCCTTTGGCGGCTCGACTAGCATATAAGACAGTTATTCTTCCTCCTGCTCATCACCCCGCTACGAGCGGGAAGAGATTCCTGTTTTATTTAGCTTCGTGGCTCTGCGCCCCATGGTTTCCCATGGTTTGCTCTGAGCAAAGTTACCATTCAAGTGTTTCCAACAAGTAGTTTAAAATCTATCACTTCATCACTCTATTGTCAAGAGAGAGATGAAAAACGCCTGCCGCATTCCTTGCCGGATCGGGAGAGTGATCAGGATCACAGACGATTCCTCAGGCCGCTTGTGGTGAAAAAACATTTGCCATGGGCGGCTGTCCTACGGTATTATATTTTTTGTCGCATCGGCAGGTGGTGCGGCGTTTATCAGAGACTGACCATGCTCCAAGTAACAAACATTGAAAAATCCTACGGCAAGCAGTTGCTTTTCGACGGAGTCAGCTTTGCCATAAACTCGGGCGAGCGCGTGGGGCTCGTCGGGAGGAACGGCCACGGCAAGACCACGCTCTTGCGCATGATCCTTGACCAGGAACATCCCGACAGCGGAACTATAACTGTGCCCTCGGGGTACACGATCAGGCACCTCTCGCAGCACATTCATTTTACGGAAGATACCGTTCTCCGGGAAACCTGTCTGAGCCTTCCGATCAATGAGGATCATCGCGACGAGACATATAAGGCCGAGACCATTCTCCACGGGCTCGGATTCACGAACGAGGACTTCCACCGCCCGCCCAAATCATTATCGGGTGGTTACCAGGTGCGGTTGAATCTCGCCAAGGTACTCGTGTCCGAGCCAAACCTCCTGCTTTTGGATGAGCCCACAAACTATCTCGATATTGTCTCGGTCCGCTGGCTCACGCAGTTTTTGCGCGCCTGGAGGTGCGAGCTCATCATCATCACTCACGACCGAGACTTCATGGACAGTGTCACCACCCATACGATGGGCATCCATCGCTGCAAGGTGCGCAAGATCGCAGGATCCACGCAGAAATACTACGATCAAATCCTCCTGGAAGAAGAGATCTATGAAAAGACGCGACAGAACGATGAGAAAAAAAGGAAAGAAGTCGAGCAGTTCATCAACCGCTTCCGCGCCCAGGCCACGAAGGCCCGTGCGGTCCAGTCCCGGATCAAGGCGCTCGAAAAACACGAGAAGCTTGAGAAGCTCGACGAGATCAAGTCCCTCGACTTCCAGTTCCGGTACGCTCCATTCGCGGCCAAACGGCTTATGACCGTGGAAGACATTTTTTTTTCATTCTCTTCGAACGGCCCGAAACTGATCGACGGTCTGACCTTTACCGTCGGCAAAAAGGACCGCATCGCAGTGATCGGGAAGAACGGCAAGGGCAAAACCACGCTCCTGAATTTGCTGGCCAGGGAGCTCTCTCCGAACAGCGGAGCGCTCAAACTCCACCCGAATGCAAAGATCGCCTACTTCGGCCAGACCAATATCAACCGTCTGCGGCCTGACAAAACGGCGCTCCAAGAGATCATGGACGCCCATCCGGACCACAGCCAGAACGAGGCGCGCTCGATTTGCGGACTCATGATGTTCGAGGGGGACAATGCGCTTAAGAAGGTAAGCGTCCTCTCGGGCGGAGAGAGAAGCCGTGTGCTGCTGGGAAAACTGCTGGTCTCGCCGGCCAACCTGCTTCTGCTGGATGAGCCAACGAACCACCTGGACATGGAGTCGATCGACTCGCTGATCGAGGCCATCGAGGTCTTTGACGGAGCGGTCATCATTGTTACTCACAGCGAGATGATACTGGAGGCAGTGGCGACAAAGCTGATCGTCTTCGATGGCGGTACTGTCAGTGTCTTCGAAGGCACATACTTCGACTTCCTCGAGCGCCTGGGTTGGCGGGATGAGGGAGGGGTGCGCGCAAAGCTTGGGGAGAAGGCGGAATCTGACAGGAGCGTGAATCGGAAGGACGCTAAAAAAATGCGTGCCGGGATCATCTCTGACAAGTCGAAGGTCCTCGGGACGCTCAAGAACAGGATCGCGCTCCTCGAACAAGAGATCACACGGCTAGAACAAGGGGTGGAGAGGGACACTCAGGAGCTCCTTGAAGCGTCGATGAAGGGCCGGGCCCTTGAGATCAAGCGGCTCTCGACGGCCGTGCGCGACGCCAAAACGAACATCGATACGCTCTTCGCAGAACTCGAGAAGGCAACGAACGAACACGACGCGAAGGCAAAAGAATTCGATCGGCAGTTAAAGGAGCTTGCACAAATTTCCTAAAACATTCGGAAGGGTTGAGCAGCGATAAACCCCCTGGAGAATCACGGGGCGGCTTCAACGCCTGACAGGCGATCCGTTATCGCGCACGGCTACGGGGGTGCCCGTCGTCCTTGAACGTCCAGTAGGCGTTCAGGAAATAATTGATGAGCGCGGCGGGCACAATGCCAACTGCCTGATGAATTTGCGGTATGCCAGCCGGATCGATCATGCTCAACAACAGAAATGTGCTATAGCTGACCACGAGGGCAACTACGGAAATGATATGAAACTTCACGGCCCGGCTATGGATCCTGCCATTACCCCCTCTGTCCGAGAACGTCCAGAAATTATTGAAAACAAAATTAGATATGATTGACAGCTCGATTGCTAAGGGAGACGCGATAAATTTGCTCAGCCCGAAAGCCATCAATATCGTGAACGAGGCGAGATTCACGACGACCCCTGTTGCCCCGACGACGGAAAATTTCAAGAAGGTCTTGCTCCGATCGAACCGTATCCGCCACGCATTCAGCATGAATCCGACCATGTCGGAAAAACCCGGTTTCTTCTGACCTCTTCGCCTGTCCACGAACTCGACGGGGATTTCCCGTACAACAGCATCATTGACGATCGCCTCATGGAGGAGCGATAGCTGGAATGAGTATCCGTCTCCCTTGAGCGCGTCAAGGTCCATCTTCCTGATAAGCGGAGAGCGGATTGCCCGGAACCCCGCTGTGCAATCCCTAACCTTGTATATCCCAGCCAGGTACCGGACAAAGACGTTACCCCACTTGTAATTCATCTTCCTTAGAAAGCCCCAGTCCTCAGGTAATTTCCCTCCCGGTACACAGCCGCTGCCGATCACAAAGTCGTCTCCCTGATCCAAAGCCCCGATCAACCGGGGCACGTCATCGGGCTTCTGGGAGATGTCCGCGTCCATCTCGATCACGGCATCGGCATGGAGATCAGTGATTGCGTATTTCATGCCCAGTATATAGGCGGCCCCGAGACCCTTCCCCCTACCGGTGATCAAAAAGATGTTCGATGCTGTCCTGAATTCTGCCCTGACGGCATCCGCCACTCCGACCGAGGAGTTGTCATCAACAATCAGGATATGCATATCATGAGAAATTTTCGAGAATTGCCCCAGAAGCGACCGAAGTAGCAGCAGAACATCCTCTTTTTCATTGCAGGCGGGAAGGATAACGACGACTTTCATGAGGTACTTTGGCGACGGCCGGCAGCGCTTCGGGTCACCTCGTCTGTCTGCATCATCGGTTCTCTGAAAAACCGGGCCAGCAGGTATACGGCAAAGCATGCCGCCACGAGGGGTGGGAGCCAGATTGCTTCTGCGCGAGGCGCAACCAGGCGCTCGATCACCCGGCTGCTAGCAAGGGTAAATACCATGGCCGCGAGCAGGATTCCTTCCCCGGTCCGTTTCTCGACCAGGAACGCACAAGCGAGAAACACGCCGATCGCCGGACCAAGCATCGCGTAGGTATTGTTCTCCGTCCGAGGGCTGAAAAGCATCAGGTAGAGGACGGCCAGCGAGAACAGGAAGACCGCGGAACGGGTCGCATCGAACCGCCGCCTTGCAAAGAAGCAGAGTCCCAGAGTTACGGCGGCACCGATGAGTCGCATAATGGTCTGGATACGCTCGGGTACGTCTACGCCGGCAACCGCCCGCAGCGCCGTGAACGGCGTCGTCCATCCGTGCGCGACCACACCGACGTGCGCCGCCGTCGTCATGTTCTGCAGGCACGCCGAATACTGCTGGAAGACGTAGAGCGGGTGCTGGACCGCAAAGGGCGACAACGCGAGAGCTATCATGCCCAGGAGCACGCGCCAGGTCATTGGGCGGTCGATTACCGCGATCAGCAGGACGAGTACGAGTGCGAGAGGCTTGATGGCCACGCCGAGGGCCAGCCACAGCGTAGCGCGCCACCAGCGGCTTCGGGCCGAATCGACGACCGCGAGGAGCATAAAGCCGGTCATGATAAGAGTGGCTTGGCCGTTCCGGGCACAGTCCCATGCCAGCGGGATTGCCACGAGCGTCATGAGCGGAAAGAGCTCTTTTTCTGTCTTATCACCCGCAAGTGCTGCGAAGCCGCGGAGGCCCACCGCGAACGTGCCGATGATTATGAGACGCCAGAGGATCTCGCTCACTGCTTGGGGAAGCAATGCAAACGGCACGAACAGAATGGCCGCTTGCGGAAAATAGACGAACCCCCCTACGCCGGTGCCGTCGTAAAGGCCTTGTCCGGCGATCCAGTTCAGGGCGGCCAGCCGGTAGGGGGGAACGGCAGTCCGAGTGGTCCCTGAAACAATCATCGCAGCAACCACGAGGAACAGAGCTGCCCAACCTGTCCACGCCAGCCACATTGCGCGCCTATTGTAAAATGACACCGCCTTCACCCCCATCGCCGACAGTACTTGTCGAGTCTATCAGAATTGGATATCCATATCAAGAAAATTAAAACCCGGACACTATCATGACCGAAACGCCGCAGGTTCGGCATTGGCCAGAACTCTTGATGAGCAGTGCAGCGATCGTCGAAATTGCCTACCGCATGAAACCGCTCTTGGGGCAATTCCAGCTTGACAACCGACTTCTACCTGTACTATAAAAGCATGCAACCTCTTTTGAACCCGCGAGCGGCCTGCCTGCGCATGGCGCTAAATGGCGAGTCAGGGTACTGGCGCTCGATTTTTCTATGAAAATCAACATTCTTTCGCTCCCGGCACTTATTCTTCTCTTCCTGCTCTGGATCATACCAGGCACCGTCGGCCGAGAACCCTGGAAGGCAGACGAGCCCTATAGCTTCAACATCGTCTACAATATGATAAAGACAGGCGACTGGGTTGTGCCTTCGCTTGCGGGTGAGGCCTTCCTCGAAAAGCCGCCGCTTCTTTTTCTGACCGCAGCAGGCTTCGGACGGCTGTTTTCCCCTCCCTTGGAGCTGTACGACGCCGCCCGTATGGCTGCCGCTTTCTATATGTTCCTGTCTTTCCTGTTTTTCGCGCTCACGGCACGAGAACTGTTCGGCAAGGAAAACGCCGCGATTGCCGTGATACTGCTGCTCGGCTGCGTTCACCTGCAAGTAACTGCTCATAAGCTGATCACCGACGTCGGTCTCTTCTCCGGCTTTTCCATTGCTCTCTATGGGTTCGCGCTTTCCAGGCGGCGTCGAATAGCAGGCGGGTTCTGGATCGGAGCCGGCGCAGGAATTGGATTTTTGACCAAAGGGTTGCTCGCCCCAGGCGTTATTGGCGTTACGGCCGCCGCCCTCCCCGTGCTTTTCCATCAATGGCGCCGAAAAGACTACGGCGTGTCCCTCGTGGCCGCCCTGATAGGGGCGCTCCCCTGGATAGTCATCTGGCCAGCCGCGCTTTACAGAAGGTCACCCGATTTTTTCGTACATTGGCTCTGGGACCAGAACTTCGGCAGATTCCTGGGGTTCAACAGGGGATCCGTCGGTTTCAATGCGGCTGCTCCGGATTCTCACAGTTATTACATTTTGAATCTCGTGTGGATCGCTTGGCCAGTAGTACTGCCGGCGTTCTGGGCACTCTGGCGTTTCAGGCGGTCCTGGCGTGAACATCCCCTCTTCCAGATCCCCCTGGTTGCATTCATCGTGATGATTGTGATACTCAGCGCCTCTTCGACCAATCGGGCGCTCTATGCCGTACCGATGCTCCTGCCGATAACCCTGATTGCCGTACCGGGGATCAATCTGCTTCCGCTGAAAGCTAAGCTTATCGCAAACCGCTCGAGTGTTCTGTTCTTCAGCGGCGTGGCACTCCTTTTGTGGCTCGGGTGGTTTGCGATGATGACAGGCAGTCCCGTCGTAATAGCGCAGAGGCTTCACGAGTTCCAGCCAGACTATGTCCCCTCCGTCAACGGTGTTTTGCTCGCTGCAGCTGTCCTTTACAGCCTTGCATGGCTTTGCATTGTCATCAAGGTCACCCGCTCGCCTGAGTTCGCCGTGGTAAACTGGACCCTGGGGGTGGTCCTCACCTGGGGACTGGTCATGACGCTATGGCTTCCCGCCTTGAATGCAGGCTCGGGCTACCGCGATACATTCACGGCGCTCAAAAAGTCCATGCCCGATCGGTATGCCTGTCTCGCGAGCGTGGGCCTGGGAGAGTCGGAGAGAGGCATGCTTGAATATTTCACCGGGATACAGCCGCGACGTACCGAGACCTCAGGCCTAGGCAACTGCGACCTCCTTCTCGAACAGCGGGGTGGGGCGTCTCGGGCGTCAGCTGGGCCTCCATGGCAAAAAATGTGGGAATGCAAACGCCCTTCCAACCACCCCACGGAAATTTTCACACTGTACAGAAAAGGCAGCGCTCCTTAAAATGCGGGAGACCGCCCTCTGCCGTTCATTCGCCCGGCCTGTTCATAGGACTACTTCTCGTCAACCACCCCCATGCCATGCCGTCTTTAAAATATCTGCTGACGCCGGACCATCTGGGAACCGGCCATTAACGGACCACGAGCTGCGACTTCCCCTGTGATGCATGCGGAGCCGCAATCCATCCGTTTCACGGCTAGGAGATTCCGGATGACCAGCCGGATGGATATGAATTGACGGTGCTCCTATGCATCTGACACGGTAAAGATGGTGACGAGTAAAAGGGAAGCGAAACGGCGAAGGAGCGGGAAGGCGGACATGGCAGAAGACGGTACCCAGGAAGCCCCGGATATCATCCGGGGCTTATTATCAAACGTGCTACTTCCCTGTCTTTAATTGTTCTAGCAGTTGACGGGTCTGGCCGGCATAGGGATCATTCGGCGCAATTGCGAGGTATTTCTCAAACTCGCTTATCCCCTGCGCCTTGTCGTTCAGATCAAACGCGAGCACAATGCCTGAATTCCTGTGGGCATAGGGATGATTGGGGTTTAATTTGAGCGCCTTGCGGTATTCCTCGAGGGCGAGCTCCGGCTTGTGGATGTTTCTGTAACAGGTGCCCATGTCGACCCGCACATCGACGTTTTTCGGATCGATGTTGAGCGATTTCTGGTAGGCGTCGATGGCCTCGCTGAACCTGGCGGAATCATAGAGCGCGTTTCCGAGCGCTGCCCAGGTGTCGGCGTTCTTCGGGTTCGCCTTCGCCTTCTCTTCCAGGAGCTTTATATCGCCGGGAGTGACCATCTGCGCTGCGCCCTGCGGGAAGCCACCTTGCCCCTTCTGCTCCTGTTTCTGCTGGGTGCAACCAGCCGCAATGAGAATCAGCACAATCGACACAACTATTTTCTTCATTATCTCCTCCCGTCTCATAAGATTGCCGTGGTTGGCGACCAAGGGAGCGCGGCAACCCTTTAGAATTGTAAAGGCCCGCACACCGCCCTGCTTTTTGCCTCCAGCCATGATACCTGCTGTTTTCCGAATTCCCCGCCTTTGTCAGGGTTTGACGAACGAGCAGCAATAATCGGTGAGCTTCCTCACCTTCAGCCTGAACTTCGAGTTTGCAGCCACTTCGAAAGCTTCACCGTCCTTGACGGTCTTCCATGCCTTTTCCCCCGGAAGAAGCACGTCGAGATCGCCTGAAAAGATCTCCATGATCTCTTTATCACCGGTGCCGAACTCGTACTCTCCCGGGAGCATTACACCGAGTGTCTTTTTTGATCCGTCACCGAATAGGACCGTCCTGCTCGTGACCTTGCCGCCGAAATAGATGTTCGCCTCCCGAACAACAGTCACATTCTTGAACTCCGACATCGCCTTCCCCTTTCACCCTGTCCCGCCCCATAACCGGGAGGAATCCGCCCGCGTCTCCGATTGAGCCGAATTCCTTGTCCAGCCTGCGCCGTCCAAAGGAACCGGCACTTTTTGCCAAAGGGTGTAACTTCTTTTGTACACTTTCTCGCGCTACTATGTCAATCGAAAAAATAACGACTTCCCTGTTGTCCTTTTTCTTGACAATGCTCACGCGGGAATTGCATCGCTTCAATAGCATGCCGCCTCTTATCCCTGGGGCTATCCCCAGCCGATTTTGAGGAAGAGCGACGTGCGGATCTCCGACTCGGTGCACCTTGGAAGTTAACCCCGAGGTCCCCTCATTGCCGTACAGGTGCCAAAACATAGAGACCTTGAAGATCGCCGGCATCGAGGATGCCCGCAGTTTCATCGCCGTATACCTTAGAGAGTATCCTCCGCGGTGCTCTGGGCGATCATGACCTCGTCAAATGCCTGTACTTGA
This sequence comes from Nitrospirota bacterium, assembly GCA_035623825.1. Lineage (GTDB taxonomy): Bacteria > Nitrospirota > UBA9217 > UBA9217 > UBA9217 > DASPSR01. The sequence goes on along the minus strand of DASPSR010000052.1, from coordinate 16,407 downwards.
TCCTATGAGGCTGATCTGCCTCGGTGCCGAGCCTGGCTTTCCGGTCAGCCTCATACTCAGAATAGTTCCCGTCAAAGAAGACCACCCTGCTCTCTCCCTCAAAGGCGAGGATGTGCGTGGCGATGCGGTCGAGGAACCATCTGTCGTGGCTGATGACAACGGCGCAGCCGGCGAAGTTCTCGAGTGCTTCTTCGAGCGCCCGCATGGTGTTCACGTCAAGGTCGTTCGTAGGCTCGTCCAGGAGCAGCACGTTTGCACCTTCCTTGAGCACGCGCGCCAGATGCACGCGGTTTCGCTCCCCGCCCGAGAGCATGCCCACCTTCTTCTGCTGATCCGTGCCCGAGAAGTTAAATCGCGACACGTACGCTCGGGAGTTCACCAGCTGTTTTCCGAGCTGAATTTGGTCTTGTCCGCCCGTGATCGCTTGCCAGATGGTCTTGTTCGGATCCAGAACATCCCTGCTCTGATCGACGTAACCGAGTTTTACCGTCTCTCCGATTCTGATCGCGCCTTTGTCAGCCTTTTCCTGGCTTGCGATAATGCGGAAGAGCGTGGTTTTGCCCGCGCCGTTTGGCCCGATCACGCCCACGATACCGCCCGGCGGGAGCATGAACGACATGTTCTCCACAAGAATGTTGTCGCCGTAAGCCTTGGTCACGTTTTCTGCCTCAATCACCACCTTGCCGAGCCTCGGCCCGGGAGGGATGTAGATCTCGAGCTCCTTGGCGCGCTTCTCCCCTTGCTGGCCGAGCAGTGCCTCGTAAGAGCTGATCCGCGCCTTCGCTTTTGCATACCTGCCCTTTGGAGACATCCTGATCCAATCAAGCTCGTGCTGGAGTGTTTTCTGGCGCTCGCTCTCTGCCTTCTCTTCCTGCCTTAGACGCTCCTGCTTCTGCTCAAGCCATGATGAGTAGTTCCCTTTCCACGGGATGCCTTGGCCGCGGTCAAGCTCGAGTATCCAGCCTGCCACGTTATCGAGGAAATAGCGATCGTGGGTCACTGCTATCACCGTGCCCTCATATTTCTGAAGATGGTGCTCCAGCCAGGCGACGGATTCAGCATCCAGATGATTCGTCGGCTCGTCAAGAAGCAGGATGTCCGGCTTCAGGAGAAGCAAACGGCACAATGCCACGCGCCGCCTCTCACCCCCGGACAGTACCCTAACGGGTGTGTCGCCGGGAGGGCAGCGTAGGGCGTCCATAGCCATCTCAAGCCTGGAATCCAGGTCCCAAGCGTTCGCATGGTCCAGCTTTTCCTGCACTTCGCCCTGGCGCGCGATAAGCTCAGTCATTTCATCGTCTGACATGGGTTTCCCAAAACTCTCGTTGATTTTGTTGAACTCATTCAGGAGGTCTACAATCTGTTGAACGCCCTCTTCCACAATCTGGCGCACGGTCTTGTCAAGATCGAGTTTCGGCTCCTGCTCCAAAAATCCGACTGTATACCCCGGAGAGAGAACTGCCTCGCCTGCAAATTCCTTATCGATCCCGGCCATGATCCTGAGCAGCGAGCTCTTGCCGGAGCCATTGAGACCGAGAACTCCGATCTTCGCGCCGTAGAAGTAGGAAAGATATATATCCTTCAGAACCGGTTTCTTGTCGTAGAACTTGCCAACCCCCACCATGGAATAGATCACTTTGTTCGGTTCATGTGCCATATCGTACCTTGGTACCTCCTCAAACGTCGTGGATGTTTTGTCCTGCGCATTATGTCGGCATATCCACTCAAAAAATCGGAAGGGATACTATCACGGCGGACTCTCCCAGTCAACTGTTCTGCCGAGGAGAATCACTCTATGCAAGGACTTCCTTTGTCAATCAGTATTTAAGTACTGGTTATTTCACCTATACCGCTGGTGATAAAGTCAAAAGTCATGGTCTGCTATGATGGTCCCTGCAGCCAAAAACACTATTTTATTTAATAAGATAGCCTATGGCATATTTAATGCATAAAAAATATATAAAGGTGTAATGTGGCAATGAAAAAAAACATATTAAACAACCTTTCCATGCAACAAAAAGAGCTGGTCAATATTCTTATGGACAGCGATCTATACCTTGACCTGCCACTTGAAGAACGACATCTGCTGCTAAAATTTATCCTGAATTCTTACTCATTTCCTTCCATCGTAGAAGGCAATAAAAATCCCTCCCGGATCATCTGAATCCAGCCGACGTCGTCGGCAAAAGAAGAATTCGCAGGCTGCCTCCAAGAATAAAAAAAGGGATTTGATGCGAGATGCTCCCGCGAATAGCGCGCTTTATTATGCACTGTCAGAGGGAAAGGGACAGTAGGGACATCGGATCCATGGCTGGGGCGGGTTTTCGAACTCATCTGTGCCGCGAGAGTGATTTGTATATATTCACGCCCTGAAAAGGGAACAGGTTGAAAATCCCAATTTGCAAAGACGGAACTGCAAAGCCGTTTTCAACACTCCAAATCCGTAGATGACACTCCGCCAGAAACTGATGGATGATGCTTCCTCGAAATACTTGGTGGGACAGCTGACCTCACCTATCCGGTATCCAAACCAGATGAGCTGAGCCAGCATCTGGTTGTCAAAAATAAAATCGTTCGAGTTCATGTCAAGCGGGAGCCTTTCCAAAATCTCCCTGGAAAAAGCACGATACCCGGTATGATACTCAGAAAGCTTATGGCCGAGAAGGAGATTTTCAATAAGCGTAAGGATACGGTTGGAAGTGTATTTATAAAGCGGCATTCCACCCCGCAAGGCGCCGATTCCCAGGATGCGCGAGGCCAGGACAGCATCGAATTCACCGTAGGCTATCATGGTGGCCATTGTTGGTATCAGCTTTGGTGTATATTGGTAGTCGGGATGCAGCATAATGACAATGTCGGCTCCCAGCTCCAGTGCCTTTTTATAACAAGTCTTCTGATTCCCGCCGTAGCCGATGTTCTTTTCATGGATAATCACGTTGATGCCAAGCTCTTGAGCTACTTTGGGCGTACCATCCCAGCTTGCATCATCGACAAGAACAACATCATCAACAAATGCAAAGGGGATCTCTTCGTAAGTCATCTTCAATGTCTTTGCAGCGTTATAGGCGGGAAGAACTACAACTACTTTTTTACCATTAACCAAGGTCTGCCCTCTGCATTGTATCTGTCGAAATGGAATCCGAGGATTGAGGGGAGAGGCCTCTTTCGGAAATATGGATTTATCGAAGACCGGCACACTTGAAGGAGAACGTCCCCAGCAAATATTATCAGCATCTTAGGTCAAAGTCTACAATTATTTTCTCGCTGATTTCATGTGGACGGCGTCATTGTCATAGCCCCGAAGCTTGCAGCGCGCCACACGATCTTCTGTCGCCGAGGGCACATCCTTTCTGAAAGTCTCTAAGAGCAAGCTCTCTCTTGCCCGTTCTGAGGTAAACATTTCCCCGGTTAAAATAGGCCGCGCTGAAATTCTTGTTCAATTCGATCGCGCGGGAAAGATCGTCCAAGGCATTGTCGTACAGGCCAAGGAAAAAAAAGGTCAATCCTCTGTTACCATAAGCGCTATAGTTTGGCCGAATTGCGATCGCCTTATTGAAACACTCCAGCGCTTTATCGTACTGCCCGACGTCGCCGTAGATAACGCCTTTATTATCATAAGCCTGATAAAACGATTCATCCAATGAGATTGCCTTATCGAAGTTTTCGGCCGCCTTTTCAATGAGTCCATTCTTTTGGTAAGCTGAACCGAGGCCATAGTAGGCCATCGCCCCCCCCTCAGGCTCCTTCTCAATGGCAGAACCCCAGAGAGCAAAACTGTCCTTCCATGTGGCTATCTGTTTGAATGTCAAGGAGACCATGGAAACGACTATAAAAACTGCCAGCACTGAACAGGCAAAAACGACCATCTGTCTCCAACGTACGAAGGCCTTCTGCTTCCTGTAAACCCGTTCAACGATCAAGCCCAATGCAAGGAATGGACCGATACTGGGCAGATAAAGGTATCTGTCTGCCATGGATTGACTGCCTACTTGAACAATGCCTAGCACGGGAAGCAGCGTGACAAGATAGTAAGCCCATATGGATGGCCATAACCGCCTTTTTTTTGCAATGATCACGCACAGAACCGTGATCCCGGCAACCGCTGCGACTGCAAGGAAATAGCCCGCCAATGTCAGCGACGATACATGTCGCGGATACTGATAAAAGGGGAGTAAATCCACGGGCAGGACAATTTTCGCCAGATAGATGACTACCGCCCTGACCGCTGCAAGCAGTCGAGTGGATAGCGGTATGACTTCTATCGGCGCCAATGCCCCTCCTGCCCGCTGCGCAAGAACGGTAATGGCCGAGGATATCAGGGTGAACATGAAAAAGGGAATTTTCTCAGCGAGTGCTGTTCTTGCCGTTGGGCCGGAACGCAGCCTGCGAAACGGATACCAGTCGAGGATCAGCAGAACTACCGGAAGACTCACCGCCATCGGCTTGCTCATCAGGGCAAGAACGAAAAAGCCGAACGAAAGCAGATATTCCCTTCTGTAAAAACGTGATCGGACCGCATTGTCGGTCGGCTCAGCGCCAGTCGCCGTTACGTATTTCCCGTACCAGATGATACTAAGCAGGAAGAACAGGGCACAAAGAAGGTCTTTCCTTTCTGCGACCCATGCCACCGATTCGACATGCACGGGATGCAGGCCGAACAGCAATCCCGTCACTCCTGCCGTTATAAGCATCCCGCGCTCATCCTGCGATGACGACCCCTGACCGCAAAGCGCCATCCCTTTTGTGATCTCTTGCAGCCTCATAATGAGCACGACCACCAGAAAGGCGTTGACGGCGTGGAGAATGCTGCTGGTCAGATGATGTCCAAGAGGATTTGCCCCCCAGATGGCGTAGTCTACGGCATGAGATATCCAGGTGAGGGGATGCCAGTTGCCGGCGTAAAAATCGAAGATGGCGAACTTGAGAAAAGCGGGATTTAAGGAGCGAATATACGGATTCTCGGTGATATAGGTAGGATCATCCCAATTGACGAAATCATTCCGGAGAGAAGCGAGATAAACCGCAAAGGTGACGATCGCGACTGAGCCTGCAAGGTAATATTTGAGGTTTTTCGATATGCTCACCGGCAGCTCCCAAAGAACCCGGGGAAAAATGATCCCCTGACTGACTCAGAGAGAGGGCGCGCACGCGCCAGCAGATAGCGCCCCCTCGTGTCATGCCGACCCTGAAAATCAATTATATCGAAATGAATACCCCTCTTCCAAAACCCCGGTATACGGCGCCATCGTAAGGGACTCGCATGTATTCTCAATTCCCCTTTTGTGGCTTTATCATCCGTGCGGCTTGCAATGCGCTACATGCGTACATGTCGCCCAAATCACACCCTTTTTGGAAATCTGCAATCGCCAGCTCCTTATTGCCTGTTCTTAGGTATGCATCACCCCGTTGAAAATAAGCGCTCGCATAGTTCTGGTCCAGGATAATCGCCTTAGTGAAATCCTCTATTGCCTTTCGGTCCTGACCGTTATAGGCATAGGCAAAACCACGGTTGTTAAACGTGATCGGGTTGTTTGGGTCAATCGCAATGGCGATATTGAATTCAGCTATTGAACGGTCGTACATCCCTGCCTTGCCATAGAGAATCCCCAGATTATTATGAGCCCACGCCACGGTCCCGGGATCCATCATATTTAATCTCAACGCCATTTCAAAGTCCTCGATCGCCTCGGCGATTCTACCCATTTTGTCGTATAACAAACCTCGATTGAAATAAGCCTTGTAGTCGCCGGGATTCGATATCACAGCTTTACCATAGCTCTCAAGTGCCCTGTCGGATTCGCCCATTTTGTCTAAGATGACACCACGGTTGGTATAAGCCAGATAATCATTCGGGTCCAAGGTGATTGCCTTGTCATAGTTCTCCATAGCCCTATCGAGCTGACCCATTTTTTGATAGGCGGAGCCGAGATTCGTGTAAGCAAGGGAAGCCTTGTCCGGTTCCTTTTCGATTACGTAACTCCATAAGGAAAGGCCGTTTTCCCAGATATGCATCTGCCGAATAGACAACAATGACAGGCCAGCCAATGCCACGACTCCCGCAGTGAGAAAGAGGGCCATGACCATGGACTTCGAACGGCTGAGGATTATGGCCTTCTCGTAACCCCACGACGCTCCCGCAGCGACAATCAAGAAGGGCGCGAGACTTGGCAAATAGGTATACCTGTCCGCCATGGATTGACTGCCCACCTGCATGATGCCAAGCACTGGCAGCAAGGTAACAACATAATAACTCCAGGCCGCCAATCCTAATTTATGCCTCTTGGCAATAATAATGCAGAATACGGTGAGCCCAACGACCAGGGCAATGGAAAGCAGAAAATCAACGGAGATGAGGGAGATGTCCTTGGGATATGGGTAATAGGGGACAAGATCCCGCGGCACCGCCATCTTCCAGAGATACATGAGCAGCGCCTGGGCTGCGATCAGCAGTCGTGATGATAGGGGGAGCGTTTGTATCTCTACGAGGGCCCCCCATGCCCGCTGGGCCAGAATCGTTAGAGCAGAGGAGATGAGGCTGAACATGATGAAAGGCAGTTTCTCAACAAGCAGGGTCAAAGCCGTTTTGACGGAGCGCAACCTGCGAAACGGGTACCAATCGAGGATCAGCAGAACCACGGGGAGACTTACCGCCATCGGCTTGCTCATCAGGGCAAGAACGAAAAAGCCGAACGAAAGCAGATATTCTCTTCTGTAAAAACGTGATCGGACCGCATTGTCGGTCGACTCAGCGCCAGTCGCCGTTACGTATTTCCCGTACCAGATGATACTAAGCAGGAAGAACAAGGCACAGAGAAGGTCTTTCCGTTCAGCGATCCAGGCCACTGATTCAACATGCACGGGATGAAGGCCGAACAGCAAGGCAGCCACTCCTGCTGTGATAAGCTTTCTAGGCTCATCCAAAACAAGTGCTTCCTGGCCTCTCGGTCTCGTCCCAGTTGCGATCTCCTGCAGCCTTATGACGAGCACGGCCACCAAAAATGTGTTGACAGCATGGATAACGACGCTGGTCAGATGATGCCCGAGAGGGTTCACGCCCCAGACGGCATAGTCTATGGCGTGAGATATCCACGTGAGGGGATGCCAGTTGCTGGAGTGAAAATCAAAGAATGCCCACCTCAGAAACGCCAGGTTGAACGAGCGGATGTATGGATTGTACAGTACGTATTCGCCGTCGTCCCATTCCGCAATGAAACCATTCTGAAGAGAGGCGAGATAAACGGCAAAAGTGATAAAGGCGATGAAACCTGCAAGGTAATACTTAAAATTCTTCGTTTTTTGCACCAAGACCTCCACGCTGCCGCGGCACAAACTCGTTCGCTTATCTGCAGCAAGTGATCTGCCAGGGATGGAATATCAATGCAGCCGGGGCAGCCGGATCTTCGATCGAAGGGGCGGTCATTCGGCAACTCTCTAGGTCTTCAGCATCTCTTCGATCGTGATCTTAACCGAATCGCTGAGCGATGCCGGATCGTAGCCGCCCTCCAGGGCGAATACAATAGGCGAAGCCCAGCTGGTAAGAATGCTCTGGATAATGGCACGGATGCCTTCATGCGAGACCCGTATGTTGGCGTGACGGTCATTGACATGGATGTCATAGCCTGCGGATACCAGTATGATATCGGGCGCGAACCGGGCGATGAGACCAGGGAGAATGTCCTGGTATACGGCGATGAAGTCCTTGTTCCCCGAGCCTGCAGGGATAGGCACATTATAAGTGTACCCTTCGCCCCTGCCCCTGCCCCGTTCCATGTCCTTGCCCGTGTCAGGATAATAAGGATGCTGGTGGGTGCTGAAGTAGAAGACCGTATCATCCTCTTCGAAGATATGCTGAGTTCCGTTCCCGTGGTGGGCGTCAAAGTCGATGATGAACACCCTGCTGTATCCGATCGTCTGCGCGTAGCGCGCTCCGACGGCGATGTTGTTGAAGATGCAGAAACCCATGGCCCGGTCAGCCTCAGCATGGTGCCCCGGGGGACGGATCAGGCAGAAGGCGCGTTCGATCGCTCCCGTTCTGCACCGATCGACAGCCACCATGACTGCTCCGGCCGCGTACAACGCTGCGTCAAGGCTGTCCTCCGACATATAGGTATCGGGATCGAGTTCGCCGGCACCAAACTTCATGATCTTGTCTATATACCCTGGCGTGTGCACTCGCGCCACATCGCCGAACGTTGCCTTGCGTGGTTTCACATGCTTCAGGTTCGACCAGATCCCCGAAGCCTTGAGCGTAACAATGATGTCAACGAGCCTGTTACTCGAGTCCGGATGCCATTCAGGCGGTTCATGCCGTAAAAATACCTCGTCATAGACGAGACCAACGTTTCGCATAAAGGGAATTAGCTAATGTGCCGTGGATTCTCCTGTCAGATACAATTCGCGGCTGTTTCGTGACTGCCCGGCGGTCATTCCCGCCGAGGTTTCCTGTTCCTTGCCTGATGGAGCATTTTCATGTTGTCAAGCGCCGCCGGGAAATCGGGTTTGAGTTCGAGGGCGGTTCGAAATTCCTCGGCCGCATCATCAAAACGCCCCGTTGTGAAATAGACGTACCCGAGATTGTTGTGGATCTCGGCTATACCCGGTGCGAACTTTAACGCCGTTTTGTACTCCTTGATGGCCTCGTCAGGCCGGCCTTGCTTGAAATAAACATAGCCGAGGTTGTCATGGGTCAATGGGGCTTCTGGTTTGAGACGGACGGCCACATGGAACTCCTCAATCGCTTCCCCGAGGCGTCCCTGGTTCAGATACGCATTTCCCAGGTTGTTATGCGCCATCACATCGTCAGGTTTCAGATTGATGGCTGCCCGATAGTTCTCGATCGCGAGATCGATATCTCCCCGAGCTTCGTATTCTTTAGCCAGATTGAACCGCGGTCGGAACTTCTTGGGACTCTTTATTGTCGTGTCTTGCCACAAAGCTGCCGAATCCTGCCAGAGCATGTTCCTCGAATACGTCATGCTTGAAAGGGCAAAGACCGCCAGAACCGCGACCGTCGGGATGACCATGCTTTGTCGCATCTCCCGCCAAGCCGCTGTCCTGCACGAGTTTTCTCTTACATTCTTGCCCATGACGAGTTCGAGAAGGCGGCACCCAAAGGCCCGCAAAAAAAAGAGAGCGCACCGAATGAGCTGCGCTCTCGCTAACAGAGGCATTCAAACATCACACCGGTTTCAATGAGGAGATCCCGGGCCGGAACTATCGAGGTTCACTCCCTCGTGTATATCTGGACGCGGTTGTTGCCGCGGTCAGCTATGAACATTTCGCCTTCTTCGTTCAGGCAGATGTCGGACGGATAGTGAACCTCTCCCTCCTTCCAGCCCATTTTCAGCTTGCGACCTCTAACGGTGCCGTCCTTCCCCAGAATCACGATCCCGCTACCGAACTGATCCACGATATAGAGGTACTGTTTGTCTGCCGTGAGTGAGGTCGGGAATGTGACGAAGTCTTTGAGACCACTCTTCAGCGGGGAAAATGCCTTGTCATCCGGGACGGCGGAATAGACCATAGAAGTGATGCTGTTGAGAATGAAGATCGTGCCCTGGGGATCCACGGTCAGGTCGGAGAAAAAACCATCGGTAGCCGGGAACACGATCTGCCTCTGGAACTTTCCTTCCGGGCTCGCGACGAGAACTCGTGAAGAAAATACATCGAGAATGTACATGTTATCATTAGCATCGATTGCAAAGTTTTTCGGAATCCACGCCTCCGGCGCAGGCACCCCTTCAAGCTCGAAATTCCCCTTGGCCTCGCCGGTAGCGCCCATGCGCAGAATCTTGTGCTGCTTGCCGTCGAGCACAAAGATATCTCCCTTGGAATTCATCCGAACATGCATAGGGTAGGCCACCTGGATCCCGGCCCCAGGTCCCGGCTTGATACTCCCGTCATCCTGCAGGGTATAGGGCTGTAGACGCGCGTTTGCCGTATCGGACACGAGAATGGATTTTCCCCTGCAGGCAACCCCCTCGGGCTGATTGATTTTAATTTCCGCAGCCTTGGGATCGTTGCTCTCGGGATACTTATATATCGAGACCAGATGCTTGAACTGCATGAGCTCGGCGCTCAAGGCCGGGGCAGACAGCAGCAGGATCGCTATCAGAACGATATTTTTCATCATGGCATTATCTCCTATGTTCTACATGGCACTGGACGCAAAGTTCCGTTGACGTCGGGTAGTAAAGCATGTGTTTGTTCTCCGTCCCATGGGTCCCATGGCAGCTTGTGCACAGGACCATGACGTTGTTGTTCCTCGGATCGAGGGCCTTTGCTCCAATCGGATGCGTTGAGTGCAACGAATAATTATGGCAGGACAAGCAGATGTCGATGACTGATGCCTGCTGGAACAGGAGCACATTGTCCGAAGCATGGGGAGCATGGCAGGTGGTGCACATGCCTTCATTGATCGGAGCGTGTTTTGTTGGAGAGCGTTTCTGCTGTTCGATGGCATCGGCGTGACACTCGCTGCACAAGTCGATCATCTTGGCCTTCAGAAGCCCCTTTATCGGCCCTGCATGGGGGTTGTGGCAATGGATACAGCCTTTTTTGTCCGCGATGGGCCAATGGATCCGGTTCTTGCTGAATGCCTCATTGACCATCTGGCTATGGCATCCCCGGCAAAGCTCGTACCCGGTCTTCTTGGTCGCGAAGGGATTTGCGGAGGTTGGGTCTTCGTGGCACTGATTGCACATCTTATTGGCAACCGGCCGGTGAACATTCGTGTAGAGCACTCCTGCTTTGTCAGAACCATGGGGATTATGGCAGCTTGTGCAGCGTGCTTTTGCGACCGGATAATTCATGTGCTGTTTTTGGAACACGGGGGTTCCCGTCTTGTGACACTTCAGGCAGAGAGCCGGCACCTTGTCCTTTAAAAGCGATACTGCCTGATCGGAGTCATGGGGGTTATGGCAGTTGAGGCATCCCCTCTCCACCGGGTTGTGCTTGAATTTTGCCGTCTTTACGGCATCACCCATATCCTTATGGCAACCGAAGCAGAGGTTGTTCCCTGACTCCAGGAGGTTGAACTTGTTCTTTGCTGCGTGAGGGTCGTGACATTTGATGCAGTTCCCCTCTGCAACGACCTTATGGGAACTGAGTGCCTTTTTGGATACCACATCGGGGTGGCACGTGAAGCAGATTTTATTGGTATCCGCTGCCAAGAGCTTGCCGTGGGACGATGCATGGGGGTTATGACAGCTTGCACATTCCCCGGCCTTAACCGGCGTATGGACAAAAGGGAGCTTGAGTTTGTCCTGTAAATCCACATGACAGGTCAGGCAATTCTTCCCCTGCGCGCCCGGTTTCAGCCTGAACTTATTTTCCTGTGCACCGGCGGACGCAATGATCCCGAGGACACAAACCGCAATGAGCGCCGAGAACAGCTTGAATCGTACATTCATGCCTTCATTTTTCATTTCTTTTCTCCTATATGACAATCATCGCACGACCGCGCGGCGAAGGGAGGATGGACATTTTCCTTGAACAGCTTCGGGTCCTTCGAAGCATGGGGATCGTGACAGGTCCTGCAATCCATGACGGCAGCTTTGATATTGATATGAGCCTTCGCAAAAGTGCTGTCGTTCAAATCATGGCAGTCACCGCACAATCCGGGTATCGGCTGCGCAATCAGCGACGGTTCCTTCGAAGAATGCGGCAGATGGCACCGCAGGCAATCTCTCGCCGCCGGCGGATGTGTTGTTTCCGTTCCAAACCGTTCCTTCATCTTCTTATGACAGGTAAAGCACAGATCGGGTGTTTCCGCCACAAGAAGCTTGGACATCTTTGACTTGTGGGGGCTATGGCACTGAGTGCATTCACCCGTCATCACCGCGGCATGCTTGCTCTTGCCGGTCCCGATCTCCTGCTGCAGCTTGGTATGGCACTGGAAGCAGAGCACTTCCTGTTTTTCAACGATCATCCCGCTGATGTTGCTAGCATGGGCGTCATGGCAGGTCAGGCACTGCTGATTCTTGAAGGGGGGATGTTCGGACCCTCCGCTGACCTCCTTGAAGAGTTCACCATGGCATTGCTTGCATAGATCCGCTCCCGAGACCTTCAGCAGCTTCGCTCCACTCGTTCCGTGGGGATTATGACAGACGTAGCACGCTGCATTGGCGACGGGCTTGTGGGTGTAGGCTTTCAAGAACTTCGTTTCTTCGTCGGTATGACACGAGTAGCAGATGGTGTCCATCCGGTCCCGCGTCATGGCAATGAAATTCGAGCCGTGGGGGTTATGGCACGTTACGCACATGTCCTGGGCAAAAGGCATATGGACGTCTTTCGCCTTCTTCAGTTCCTGGGTTTTTGCGTGGCAGGGAAAGCAAATCTCTCCTTCTTTCGCGATGAGGAGGTTCTTGTTCTTTGCCGCATGGGGAACGTGGCAGGAGAAACATCCTTTCCCGCTCACGACCGCCCCATGGCTAAAGGCTACTTTCTCCTGCTTGTCTGGATGGCATCCGAAACAGAGTTTATTGCCTTTCTCAACCACCAGCTTGGGATTCTCCGAGGAATGCGGATCATGGCAGGAAAGACACATTCCGCCGTTGAACGGTGCATGTTCGATCGTTCCTCCGGCTTTAAGCGCCGACTGGTCATGGCACTGGTAGCAGAGATCGCTCCCCTGCTGTGTCGTAGCAAAGGGTTTCTGGGAACCCGCGGCGTTGTGGCACGAATCGCAGCTCGAGGAGGCGACGGGATTGTGAACGCTCGCCTTGAGGAGCTTTGGTTGTGACGAAGCGTGGGGGTTATGGCAGCGGGTGCAGGTCGTGCCGTCTACAGGATACCCGTCGTGCGCCTTCTTGAATGACGAGGACCCGCTGCCGTGGCAGTCAAGACAGAGGGCCGGTTCCACCTTGGAGAGCAGGTTGTCCGCATCGGAGCTGTGGGCTGCGTGACATGCTTTGCAGCCGTCGGTCGTCAGGATCTTATGCGTAACTTTATTCTCGAAATCCTGCTTCTGGTGGCACTGGGTACAGAGAGCAGCACCTTCCTGCTTGAGCAGGTGAGCCACCTGTGACGCATGGGGATTATGACAGTTCGTACATTTCCCTGATTTCAGCGCAGTGTGTATTTTTGCCTTGTTCAGTCCGATCTTCTCCTTGGGGTGGCACGTAAGGCAGAGATCGTTCTGGGGTTTCTTGAGAAGCAGTTTGGGAACCTTGCCGTGCCGGAGATGGCAGTCCTCACATTTTTTCTCTTTCACCACGAGGTGTACGATCTTCATTCCCAAATACTGGTCGGAGAATTTTTTATGGCAATCGAGGCACTCCTTCTTTTCAAATTTCCTCTGGGCGAATGCCTCGGTGGTCACGGTGAGAAACACCGCGCAGCCCAGAAGAAGGAAAAAGGCAAGTAGAAGTATCTTCTGTTTTGAATGTGTGGTATGCATGGTTCTCCTCAGACTATCTCACGGTATTTTTACTTCTCAGAACCTGCCAGATATACCTTGATATCGGCAGACTCTCTCAGCTTGCGGATCCAGTCATTCGCTGCTTCACCAAGCTTAGCATAGAACACTTTGTTCCGGATTCCCTCCTGAACCTGCTCGAATGGTTGCTGCTGGGGAGGTATCACGTCCATGATATGCAAAACAAGGAAATGGCCCTGCTCGCTTTCATACAGCCGGTAATCATCGGTCTTGACCCCGGAGAGGGCCTTTTGCAGACCAAGGTCCATAGATACATCCATCGGCACCGGGATATCCCCGAAGGTCATCAGGTCTGGCGTGTTGGGATCAACCTGGCCTTCGGCATGGGCCTTGACCCAGTTAAAATCCGCGCCCTTCCTGAGCTTCTCGAGCGTGGTTACGGCGTCTGCCTCCTTCCCGAACGCGAGGCTCTGAATTCTGACCATTTCGGCGGTCATGTAATCACCGGCGTGATCACGGTAGTAGGCCCTCATGTCCTCATCCCGCAGCTTTACGTCCTTCATAACGACCTTCTCTATGAATGCGCCCCACAACGTGTTCTGTTCGTAGTCCGCTACCATCTTTTTGTATGACTCTGTTTTATCGAGCCCTCGTCTGCTCGCCTCCAGGAGCAACAGTTTCTTCTCTACAAGACCTTGCAGGACTTCATTCTTGGTCCTGACCATCTTCTCCCCTTTCAGATTCTTCATTCCATGAAAGAACTTGTCCTCCATCGCCTCGGAGAGTTGCGCTACTGTAATAGGTTCACCTCCCTCGATCTCGACCACAGTCCTTTGGTCATTTAAGAACTTCTCGAGCCCTGAGCCCGCCGCCCCCGCGTAGTCCAGGCTTTCAACCAGCTTCTTGTCCACCTTCGCATACTTCTTATAGAGAGACGTCTTCAACGCCTCCATCGCTTTATTTACATTGTCCTGGTAAACCGTCCGCCGTGCCTGCTCTTTTGCTTCGGGGCTTTCTACTTTCCGGTCGTCGTCGAGCCGGAAGACGGCAAAGTATGTTTTGTTTCCCTGTAGTACGATCTTCAAAACGGGACTAACGGAACCGACCTTCATTTTTGTAACAGCTTTTGCTATCATCGGGTTTAAATCCTTGAATTTTACATATTGCCCCGTCTCCGACCCTTTTATTTTCCCGGCCTTCATCGCTTGTGCCATCACATCGTCAAAATTCTTTCCTGCCTTGATCTCTCGAACGGCCTTCTTCGCATCCTTTTCCTTCTCGAAGAAGTTGGCATTCGTCTTCACTTCCCTTATGCTCTCTTGATAGTATTTCTCGACCTCGTCTTCATTCACCTTAACGCTTTTCGCGACATCCTCCCGCAAGAGGTTCCGCAAGGATACCCTTGCGAAGACGTCTATGGGTTCCTTAACTTCAGGCAACTCGTCAAGACCGATGTTCCTTGCCTCCTGCACGAAGAGCTGCACATTGATCAGGCGCTGCAGCAGTTCATTAAAATCTATTTTCGGCGCCTTGATCCCGCCCTTATCGTCCTGACCCCCGCCTTCATGGGAAGCTACGATAGCTTCCTTGAGATCCTCAACTGTAATCGGCACATCGTTCACCACGGCAACAGAGAGATCGTCGTGTTCAGTGGAGTCCAAGGGAATCGTTACTTTCGTCGAAGAGCGGGGATCTTTTACGATGAGGACCATAGCACCTGCTGCCGGTGCTCCCGAATTCTGCATTTCTCCCGTTTTATCCGCAGGGATCGCCTGATTCTGGTCTGATGAAAATCCCGGTACGGCGGCAATCAGGGAGAGCATCAGCGCTCCGGCTGTCACAAACCATTTCTTGCGCATTTTTTCACCTCTCACGGCATGAAGTACGATAAAACCATAACAAAAAAATCACAAAAGTGCACAATTATATACTAAAAAGAAATAAAATACAACACCTTCTTACCATGTCACCACCCTCTTTCTGAGAACCCTCAACATCTCCGAGACCATCTCATTGGCCGAATTGACGCTTCCCCAATCGAACAGAGTGACCGCGTCATTTCCCTTATTAAAGCTTCTGGATGCCCATATGACCTTCTTGCTCGACCTGTCTATCAACTCCACGGAAAACGCCACCTTCGGCTGGCCGTACAGCGTTATGTCGTCCTGGTAATCCATGACCTTTCCGGCCAGGACAAAATCGGCATCGATTCTGCTGGTAATCAGGTCGATATCGGAGGATGAAACCCCTTCAGACATAACGACCCTCATGGTCAGAAACTGTTCCCTGACGACGCCCGGTTCGATCACAACGAAGTCCTCAAGTTTCTTTAATTCCTTGACAAACTGCAACATCAGGATGTCGCCGGCGTTCTTCTTCGTACTGTCGTTGAAAAAGGGGATAACGGCAATGGAAGGGTTGGTCTCCTTCACCATGACCAGGTTGTATCGAAAGTGCGACCCGAGGATTACGTTGTCCGGGTTCAACAACCTTACTTCTATCGTTTTATCAGCTTCGACCGGCACATTGTCCTTCATGGTTATCGCGATCTCCGCTCTCCGCGTCCCCGCCTTGATGACGACTGGACTGGGGGTTATGGTGAAGTCTCTTCCCTGGATAGCCGTGCCGCTGACCGTGAAGGGCACGGTCACATCTTTTCCCGAAACTTCTGATAGCTGGACGGCAACGCTTGTTCTTCCCGCGCTCGTCCTGAGACGCTGGTCTACTGACCGAATGGCCACCGTCGGCTTCGGAAGATTGCTGATTATGGTGTAGGTATACATGGTCGTGCTTCCCAGGCTCGCGTTCTTGGGGTCCTTCAGGGCCAGCTCAAAGGTCTTCTTATCCTCGCCGTAGATCCGGCGGTCCTTGATGTCTACCATGATCTCCTTGGCCGTCTCGCCGGGGGCGAAGGTCAACGGCCCTGCCTGCAGGGCGTAGTCCTTCCCCTGTATTGCCGTCCCCCCCTTCACCCCGTACTCCACCGTCACAACCCTCCCGCTCGGGGCGGACAGCACCACCTCCAGGCG
>DASPSR010000050.1:0-53239 GCA_035623825.1 Nitrospirota bacterium | reverse complement strand
CTTGGCATCGAAGATCTCATAGGAGGAGTTCCCTCGGCTTTTTGCCTCGTACATTGCGATGTCCGCGTCGCGCAGGGCCTGCTCCGGCCGTTCATACCGCTCTGTTCCTATCGCGATTCCGATGCTCAAAGATGTAAAAATGTTATTTCCCTTGACAATAATAGGGGTTGACAATGTCCTTTTCACCCGTTCGGCAACATCTTCAGCATGAGCGAGATCGCCTATGTTCTCCAGAAGGATTGCGAATTCGTCTCCTCCCAGGCGCGCCACGGTGTCGCCGGGGCGAACGCAGTCAATGAGCTTTCGCCCGACGATGCGAAGGAGCTGATCACCCATGGGGTGGCCGAGGCTGTCATTGATCACCTTGAAGCGGTCTATGTCGCAGAAGAGCACCGCGTAGTTGGGAGTGCCGGTCCTGCGCTGAAATGTGGTGATAGTACGCTGGAGCCTGTCCATGAAAAGGGCCCGGTTCGGCAGGCCGGTCAGTGCGTCATGGAAGGCATCATGGATGAGTTTCGCTTCGGCCTGCTTGCGATCGGTGATGTCTGTGACTAAGCCATCGTATGCTACGAGGTTCCCCTGTTGGTCGATGCGGGGGACCGGCGTGTTCTTTATCCAGAGCACGCGGCCGTCCTTGTGAATTATGCGGTGTTCGAGTGGATATGCGTTTTTCCGCGAAAGAATAGAGTCAGCCTGTTCCATGACAGCCTGTCGGTCTCCCTCATGGATCATCAAATACCAGAGGAACGGGTTCGCAGAATATTCTTCAGGCGTATATCCGGTTACCGCGACGCACCCAGGGCCATGCGATGTTGCCACGGGATGGCCATTCTCTACCTGGACGGTGTACACATAGTCTGTGACCGATTCCAGGAGCAGTCGGTATCTTGCATCGCTCTCCAAGAGCGCTTTTTTGGTCTTGCCGTATTCTGCGCCCTGACGCAACAAACGAAGCAAGGCATCGACATCTGTCCGGTCTTTTCTCAGATAATCCAGTGCTCCTAATTGAAGCGCACGTAATCCGAGGGACTCATTCTCGGCGCTCGTAAGGACCAATGTGGGTGTGGTCGTTACATGCTTTTGGAGTTTGTTGAGGATATCCTCTCCGCGGCCATCGGCATTACTGAGGTCAAGTAGAAAGACATCGAAATCACTGCTGAAGAGGCTCTCCAGGTCTTGATCGGGCCCCTGGATGTAAATTAGTTCGAAAACATCGCCCGCCTCCTTGAGCTTCTCCAGGAGCGAGTGAGCATCATCAGGACCATCGTTGACGAACAGTATCTTATGCTTTCTTTTGTCCATTGGCGCTTATTAAGAGCAGAAGTTCAATCTGTTGATTGTACGCATCGACGTCGCTATTATGGCATAACTCTATGAAGATTTCCACATGAAACATGAAATCTTCATAGGAGACGGCTGTTGCGCAGTTCAGAAGGAAAGCCTGGCAAAACGTTACGGGAAGAAATTGTTATTGTTCAGCATCCGCGTTATGATCGATGATACCTGTACGGTTGCCGTACAGGCCCATCCACAGGCTCTATAGCGGGCAGCGAGAAGAAGGATCGAGAACGATCGAGATGGCGATTTGATCAGTATCGCTCAGACAAAGCGGCATGCTAGGCCCGGTCCTTTAATTCCTGAAACGATTTTCTCCAGGATTCCGAAAGGGAGGGAAGGGTTAGAACTTTCTCGATACCTTCGCGGTTTTTCCGATCGTGATGATAGATACGATTTGCGAAGGCGATCGATACGCGGTGGGAGTCCTTTTCAACGAGGGAAAGGCCGTCTCCTGCTTTGACCCTTCCCTCCTCTAGCACCCTCACGTAGAAGCCCGTCCGGCCGGAATCCACGACAAGCTTCACGAAATCCTCTCTGCCGTACCGTGCTGCAAGCGTCGAGCAGGGCTGACGCGGCTGGCTTACCTGTACCAATGCAGTTCCCGAGCGATACATGTCGCCTATACAGACACCCTCTTCATTCATATCCGTCACGGAAAAATTCTCGCCAAATGCGGCGTCAGGCATTTGTATCCCGAGCATATTTTCCCAGTACTCGTAGTGATCGATGGAGTAAACACAAACGGCCTTGTCGCTTCCGCCGTGATGTTTCAGGTCCCCCACGCCATCTCCTTCAAATCCCAGATGCGTCAGCGGGAGAGGGATTGTAACCGGTTTTTTGCACATGCCCGTCATGAATTCTTTGCCGTGAAACATCTCCTTCTTCGGCAGACCGATATTCAGGAACTTGATTATCATTCAAGGACCCCTTTCATGTCAAAAATATCAACTAACGATTTATCATGAAACTTTTAATTCTGATATTGTAAATCCGTCGATTGATTCAGCAAGATTTCGATCAATGGCCACATGGCAAGCATTTGTCAGGCAGCAGCCGGGCCATTCTGTGAATATGCTTCTAAACAATTCGTTTTGACGCGCGCAACGTTGGTCTTGATATTTTCTCCTTTTTGACCCTCCGGCCACCGGCCGAGCTATGACCTTTCCATCAGATCGGGCATCCACCCCGCCCTCTATATTTGTGGCCTCTCGAGCATGTCTTCCAACCGCCCTTATTTGCGGGTGACATAGCGATTCCTCTTTATTGCATATCTTATGAGTTCCGGTTGTAACATGCTGCCTGATCTTGTTTCTCGTGTGCCGGCACGGGAATTTATTTTCCGTGAATGGAGAGAAATTGCTCTCTTTTCCCCTTATCCCAGCGGGCGCAGAAGGCCGGCTTGCCCTTCATGACCATCTCCATGCAAAGGTTACATGTTGGCAAGCATTTGACTATCGGTTTGTCATCCTTGCCGGCGGCCTTTTTGGGCCACAAGGGGTCGGCAAAGAGTACCCTCGCAAGGCCGATGAGGTCGGCGGCGCCTTCTTCAAGAACTTTTTCAGCCGTTTCAGGTGTTTGAATGCGTCCCGCAGCGATGACGGGCAGTTCGGGTACCGCCTCCTTGATTCTCCCGGCAAAATGGGCCATATACGCCTCTTCTTTCTCTTTTTCCTTGTACGCGGGAAGGAAGAATGAATCGTACGTCCCTGCCATGACGGAGAGGTAGGCAACGCCTCTTTTTGCAAGCTCCTTCGCATAGAGTGAAGTTTCGTCCGTATGAAGTCCCTCAGGCAGCCACTCATCGGCGAGGAAACGGTATCCCACCGGATACTCACCCACGCTTTTCATGACCGTTTCGACTACTCTCAGGGGAAACCTCATTCTGTTTTCGAGCGGACCGCCGTAATCGTCCTTTCTCTGGTTCGTGCGTCTGGAGAGGAACTGTACGAGAAGGTACCCCGTGCCTCCATGGAGTTCGACCCCGTCAAATCCCGCCTCTTTAACCCGCGCCGCGGCTTCCGCGTATGACTTGATGATCGTTTCTATTTCTTCCGCGTTCATCTCTTTCGGCACTACCCCGCCTGTTTTTACTGGTGAGGGCGCAAGCCTCTGCTGTGAAGCATGGGCGTATCTGCCAGCGTGATTTAGCTGGCTTATGGCGATCACACCTTCCTGATGAATAGCCTTCGCGATTTTTGCAAGTTCGGCTATCGCATGGTCGTTGTCTGCCCGAAGAGTATAGGGCGATCCCATACCCGAGGGATCAATGGCAACATTTTCAGTTACGATCATCGCCGCACCTGACGCCGCCATCTCCCGATAATAGTCCATGATCAATTCGCTCGCCGTCCCATCAGGATTTGCGTAGGATAGAAAGAGCGGCGCCATTGTGATACGGTTTTTTAGGGCAAGCCCTTTAATCTTGAACGGTGAAAAGAGAAGCGATCGTTTCATGCGAAATCTCCCTCACTTGTGGATACAGCCTGCAAGCCTCCATCAAATGTGACCAGGACCGATCGGAAATCATTAAGTCATCAATTCGGGTTGGACTTTGCACCATTGAGCCGGCTTAGGAAAAGCAAAAAATTTCAGGAAGAAACGCGCGCTCCAGCGGCGGTGTACATGAATCGCGATTACATGCTGTTACATCATCTCCTCAGAGGTAGTGTTCGTTTTTCAAACTTTCGCTTCGATGACCACACCGGACTGATTACCGACAAGGCTTTGCACATAGAGCTTGGAAGCAGTCTCGGGGGAGATGCCGTGTGACGGGTCCATGCCGAGCGCCCGAAGCGTGTCGGTTATCCATGATGGGCTGACGATGTTGACCCGGATGCCGCGGGGCGCTTCCAGCGCGGCCGCGCGGACGAACCCCTCCAACCCGGCGTTCACCAGGCTTATCACACCGCTCCCTTTCATCGGGGATCGTGCCAGTGTGCCGCTGGTAAGCGTGAAGGAGCCGCGATCGCGCATTGATTCCATGCCGAAACGGACCAGGTTCACCTGCCCCATGAGCTTGTTATTCAGCGAGAACTGAAAGTCGGCATCGGTTAGCTGCATCAGCGGCGCAAAGCGCGCCTCGCCAGCCGCACTGATGACCGCATCGATTGCGCCAACCGTCTTGTACATCGTGCGGATGGATTCTGGGTCGGTGATATCCACACGAATTCTCGAGTTCCGGCTGACGGGCAATACCTCGTGATCACGCATGAGTGCAGCCACAATTGCTTGGCCAATGGTTCCCGTTGCTCCGACTACGACAACACGCATGTTTGCCTCCTACTTGCCTATTGTATTGAGCCGCAAAAACTCTACCTTAAGCAGGTTTTTTCGCGTACAAAGCGTAATCTCAACCCTGCTCCAAAGACTTATGAAGCGCCAAAATTCTTTTTCACGAATATATGCCTTATCTTGGCTGATGTCAACAATATCGACCGGAAATATCGACCGGAAAATTTAATGAGGAGATGCTAACAGTTGCCAGTTGACAAATTGGTGTGAATCAAGGGACGGCAACTTTTAACAACTTCAAGAAACGACAGTTCATTTCCACTAATAGCAGCTGCAATGGATCACCCCGCAGCAAGCCGATAGCGCATCTAAGCGGAGGACGGTTATCATTTGAAAAACCCGTGGTTTTTCAAGCTATTCCTTGATTTAGCTTACCCGTGGCGAGCTACAAGATATTGTATTAAAGCGGTGTCAAGCTAATCGGCCCTCCGTCATCATTTCATTTCTTGCATTAAAGAACCTGATCAATCGCGGCCCGCAATCATGCTGAAACAGGACATAATTGGTGCTATATTATAGGTAGATCGGCACGTGAAAAGGGAAATCATGCCCATGTCAGCAATCTGTACATCAAGCGAATGTATTACTTCAGGACAGCATAAAACGGCGGAAAATATCAAGGAACGGGAAACAGCCGTTAATAGACTGCAGCTGTCTACACAGCAGTATGAGCAACTTCTTCAGTCACTGCCGAACGGTCTTGTGCTCGTCAGCAGGGAAGGCACTATTATTCATGCCAATGCCCGAATGGAGAATCTGTTCGGGTGGTCCAAAAGTGAGATGATAGGGGAAAATGTGGAGATTCTCGTACCCCGTCGTTTTCGCGCTCACCACCGGATGAACGTGACGAACTTCTTCGCTGACCCTCACATCCGCCAAATGGGAAGCGGGCTCGAGCTTTTCGGCTTAAGAAAGGACGGCACGGAATTCCCCATTGACATCAGCCTGAGCTTTCTGGGAACCGATGATGATGTGGTCGCTATGGCTGTGGTTAAAGACATTACGGACTATAAAAGAGTCGAGCACAGGATGGAGTTGAATCTCCAGGTCCAAAAAGCCATCAGTTCAGTGCTAAAAATATCCTTGGAATCCGGGCCGCTCAAAGAGCAAATCAATTCCGTTCTTGATCTCATCCTCACGATTCCCCGCTTTGCCATGCATACGCGTGCAAGCATTCATCTTCTCGAACAGAAGACTGATATGCTGTTGCTGGCAGCCATGCATGGTTTTTCCGCCGATGAGGCCATTTCCTGCAAGTCGATTTCTCTGAAAAGAGGCGCTCCTTCCGATGAGGTGCCGGCCTGCCCGATAATTGGGACCGGTTGTATTGACGAACCGTATGATATTCAATCCACTGCCGTCGGATCTGCCACCCGGTATTGCGTGCCCATTGTGTTTGGCGAAAGGCCCCTTGGATTGATCAATGTCACGATACCGGACGATCACGAGCGCATTGAAGAGGAAGAAGAGTTCCTTTCAGCGATCGCAAATTCACTTGCGATCCTGATCAACCGCCATCAGACAGAAGCCGAGAAATCCCGGCTTCAGGAGCAGCTCGCCGAGAATGAAAAACTTGCGGCGCTCGGACGCATAACAGCCAATGTTTCCCACACAATCAAAAACCCTCTAATGGTCATCGGTGGTTTTGCAAATCGGCTGCTCGACGCACTTCAGACAGGGTCAAAAGAGAAGAAATACGCCGGTTTGATATACACGGAAGCAGTCAGATTGGAAAATGTTCTGCAGAACGTTCTCCTATTCTCTCGTCGAGACGCCGGCCGGCGGGAAGAATGCGACCTATCTCAAATAATCGAGAAAGCATTAACCATGTATGAAGACATCTGTAAGGAAAAGTCCATCACTATTAACAGGGACTATCACGATACGCCGTCCATAATCGGGAATGACGTGCAAGTTCTACAGGCGATAGAAAATCTTCTCTCTAATGCGGTTGACGCAATGCCAAGGGGGGGCACACTTACCGTCATAACGGATAGGGAAAATGTGTCAGACTCAACATATGCGACGCTTAAGATACGGGATACGGGCCATGGAATCCAAGAGGATAATTTAAGCAAGATTTTTGAGCCCTTTTTTACTACCAAAGTGTTTCTGAAAGGGACGGGGCTGGGTCTCTCCATTGCCAAAAAGGTCCTAGATGACCATGGTGGATTCATCCGCGTCGTCAGCGAAGTCGGGGCAGGAACGACATTCAGTCTCTATTTCCCGATATTTAAAAGATAATGAAAACACTATTTTTTAACGCTAAACATTATCCATTACCCGATCGGGCGCGTGTTTTCGCGGGCAAGTCGCCTTTCTGCCGCTGCAGATCCTGCTTTGTATCGGCCGCGGATATCTCCAAGTGAAAGTGATGTAAAAACCGGTGTACAACCGGGGCAAACAATACACCTGCAGCCACGAGGAAAACCATGCCCGAGTATAGTGCGTAGCAGCCGGCAAACAACTTGCCTGCAGTCGTGTGTAGTTCGTTGACCGGGCCCATGCCACCCAGGATCATGGCGGCGTTAACGAAGGCGTCCATCCAGGGCAGACCTTCGAAATAGTGATAGCCGGCAATGCCGGCCGCGAGAGATGCGAGGACTATGGTGAGCGCCATAAAGCCATGGCGGACAAGGCGCCTCAAAAAGGCAGCGCGAGGAAGCACGGGTTTTGAATGGTGCTCAAACATATATCTGGGTCCTTTTGAGGTGGATCAATTCAGTTGAATAGCCATATATCGTCCGCGACGCCCGCCCGGTTATTGCTAATTGTACCATGCAATTTCGGGATAATGCAATCGCAGCGGATTGCGGGAAGGAATGCTTGGCGAAGGTTACGAGAAGAAATCGTTATTCTTTGGCCTTCGCGTGATCACCACTGTTTGCCCTGACCCATCACAGAAAAATCAGACTCCTCTGAATGATCTAACGCCCACGATGATGGTTGTGATATACTAAAGTCTAAGCCTGTTTGACCAGCTTGCGGCGGGATTATCCGGCGCCGCACCTACAGAACCGCTGCTGCGGAGGGTGAAGTTACTAAGAAGCATCATTCATGGTTACCCTTTGTTTTTTATAATAAATATTGCCAGAAGCCCCTCAGTTGCGGTAGAATTTTACTCTATGATCACACAAATAGTGAGAAGATACTTTACTTGGACGCTGGACACGACGAGAGAATCCCATCTCCAAACACTCAGCAAAGGTCCCCTCTTTAAGGGCATGGGCAAGAAGTTGCTCAGAAAACTGCTTATCGACCTCGTTGAAAAAAAATATACAGCGGGAGATATTATCTTTCACGAGGGAGAAATCGGGAAAGCGGTCTATGTGATCCTCGAGGGATCTGTAAAAATAGTCAAAGAGTCGAATCCGGAGAACAAGACGCTGCACGTTTTAGGCCCGGGCTCCCAGTTTGGCGAACTCGCCCTCATAGGCCAAACTTCACGCTTTGCGACTGCTGTGGCTGAACAGGATTCGCTCCTTTTGATCATGTATAAATCGTACTTTGACGATCTTCTCAGGCGCAATAATGCGATCTCTACGGGAATTCTGCTAAACCTCGCAGAGATTCTGTCGGATTACATACACCGTAACCAGCCCGAATGAAGCGTCTAACAAGATAACGACATGACTGATGAAAGACATAAGGGTGGCGCCTCGCTGACCGATTTGCGAAAGCTCCGTAATCAGATGCCGGGGTGGGTTCTTATTATCCTGGCTCTCGCTGTGGCGGCAGTCATCGTTTCCCGCGTTACGCAGCTCATCATATTGCTGACAGCTGCAGCCGTCATTGCATATATCCTCAATTCTGTTATTGCTTCCATTGAAAGGCTCGGGATCAAGAGGAGCGTGGCGGTCATCCTGCTCTTTGTTTTCAGCGCCGCATTCGTAGTCGCAGCAGACCTTATTTTCATACCCAATATTAATCTGGATGTCATGAATTTCTATGCAAAGCTTCCCGAGTTCTCGCATCAAATACAAGATGCTCTCCTGTCAATCGCGCAAAGCAATGCAGAAAAATATCCTATCATTGAGTCAAGTATTATGAAACTTGTCGATATCGTGTTCGGTCCAGACGGATTTCTCGAACGGTCACTCAACGCTTCAGAGATCATCATGCAGGCACCGCCACTTATTATGGCGCTCATTCTCGTCCCTTTCTTCGTGTTTTTTCTCCTTAAGGACTGGCCGGGCATGATGAAAAGGATGATGGGCTGGGTTCCTCCTTCGTACGTGGAAACAATCATTTCCGTAATTGAAGAGATCAATATACTCGTTGGAAAGTATCTCCGCGGACTCGCTGCTGACTGTTTTGCTGTAGGAGCACTCGCTTCGGCGGGGCTCTGGCTCATCGGGATCAACTCTCCCATCGCGCTCGGCATCTTGAGCGGCGTGGCAAATATTATCCCGTATTTTGGCCCTGTTGTCGGATGCACAGCATCATCCCTCGTCGCGCTGATGCAGTATCGCAGCTTTGATCCCTTATTGAATGTGGTTGCCCTGTATCTCGTCATAAAACTTATGGACGATCTCGTTATACAGCCGCTGCTGATCGGGAAAGGCGTGCACCTCCATCCCATGATCCTCGTGATCACGTTAATCGTGGGGGAGAAACTCTTCGGCATCATGGGCATGATACTGGGGGTCCCCGTCGTCACTGCTGCACAGAAGACCGTGGGAATCCTGCTGGAACACCATCGGGATAAGCTGAGAAGGGAATCCACGGAGAGCTTCATCAGGACGCGTCCCGTTCAAACTCCCGCAAGGCCGATTTAGCGTTTTCTCATCAGCGCCACATTGAAGGATGGAGATAAAACTGTGCCTTTCCTTCCAGGCGCCTCAAAAGTCTGCTAGGCAAAGTATCTTACAGCGGTACCGTGTGTCCGATTTACTCATCGGTAAAATGCCCATGATGCTTTTTATGTTATTTTGTGCCTTTTTTCTCCGGGGGCATTATAGGTGATATAAGCTCAACGGGGAGTTCCACGATATTTTTCATGAGATCAAGGGTCCTCTTCCCCACTGCTGAAGGAGCCAGAAAGGTGACGTTCGGATTGGCAAGATCACCAGATACCTTAACAGGGACGGAGACGACGGTGCCGCCAAGAGCTTTGCTAAGAGGTTTTCCGATAAGTGGAATATGCCTTATGAACGAGTCTATGCCTGAAAAAGGCGACACAAGTACAACAAGGTCCGCCTTATTCCCGGCGATATCAACATCTCCCTGACCGATAATGTGCAGGGAAGATCCGCCGATATATGCTTTTTCCACCATGAACTTGCCTTTATGCAGTTTCCCTTGAAGAGCCATGGAATGATAGGGGAATCCGTTTCCTCCCAGCTGAGGCGGCTTCAACCGGAAAATTTCAGTTACGCTCAGAAGCGAGAATATCCTTGCCAGTACGGGGGCGTAATAAATTTTCCCGTCCTTTGCCTTAAAATCAATTCCTCCTTCGAGGGAGGAGAGCAGGGTCTCGCTCTTGCCGCTCATTTCGATGTCGGCGCTCAGATTGAATGTTCCCGTCGTTTTGACACGCTCTCCCGCTAGGCAAGAAATGGCGGATCCTAATTGTTGTTGTTCTGCTTTCGGTTTGAAAGTCAGCTGCACGTTCCCATGGGAAGTGGCAAACATGCCGGTGATGGCCACGCCGCACACCGTTGACTCGGTGATGGCAGCGTCCATGCCTTCAGGAGCGAGGGTGATGATAGCCTTCACAGGTTTGAATGTATACCGGTCGTAGATCACGGAGGCAGAGTTGACCCGAAAGGTCCCGTGAATGGCGAGCATGCTCGTCCTTTCCTCTTGCTCGCCTATGGGAAGTGCGGTGTCGCTGTTTTTCTCCTCGCCCTTATTCTCTGATGATGTTGTTGCGATAGTTTGCTCTATTTCGTTTACGTTGATACCGTCCGAATCAAGATCCATATCCAGAATAAACCCTTCTTCCGAAGCTCTCGCGTTCCCTTTCAGGGTGCCGCTGGAACTCCCCCAAGTCAACGACGCCGAATCCACGGTGAGAACGCCCTTGTCGGCATGGAGCATAAAACGGTCTACTTTCAACGGTGGCCCCAGGTGCCACGGGATAACGACGTCATCCCCATCAATGACGCCCTCTGCCGCGAAATTCAGGGGCCGGTCGGCAGGGATGTTCGCTCGCAATTTGCCCTCTACCTTTCCCTTTCCAAATATCAGGTTCACAAATATTCTAGTCAGGGTTGTCTCTGACAAAGTCCCCGAAAAGGAAAGCTCTGTGGATGTCTCCTGCCGTCTAAACATAAGTGTTGCGTCGGTATCTTGATCTTTTATCATGGCCTTACGGACAGCGAGTTCTTTGGGGCTCCGGTACAGGTCAAGTGAAATGGTTGGGCCGTCAGAAACAGTCAATGTGCCCGAAAGTGATATTTCGGCCGATTTCTGCCATATCAGATGGATATCCGAAAGAAGCACTGGAGCACGCACGAAGAGTTTGGGCGGTAAAGTAAATGTCTTAAAAGCCCACTGCATACTCTCTTTTCCCACCGTCCCCTTAAGCGAGAGGTCAGCGGCTTCCATGCTTTTCAGGGGGTCCTTGAGAGAACCTGACAAGGTGATGGATGCATCCAGCATAGCGGCATGTACATCGTCAAAAGAAAGTTTTCCCGGCTCCAGGTTGAAATTCCCTCGAGAGATAGCACCCGGGCCAGGAAGAAGAGACGAATCAAAACTAATATTCTCCATGCTGCCCGCCGCTGCTATCTGCAATGCCCCGTCCGGAGGGAATGATACCGTAACATGCATCGAAGAGAACTTTACCGTGCCCGATAACGCTTTTAAGTCCTTCAGGGCTTCATTTAAACCGCTATATTGGGAACGCAATTGATAGACTTCGCCGAGAGCGATTACAGCCTTGCCGGAACCGATCACAAGAGATGGACGCGCCTTCCAGGCCAGACGGGCTGACACTTCAGAAATTGAAGACTCGCCGAGGGAGGCTGACAAGCCGCCGATCTCCAGATCATCTCGCCCTGCGGTGAATCCTCCTGTGGCCGATAGAGGCGAAGGAAGAAGCGGTGAATCGATGACAATGTTGTCTACTCTGCCGGCTGCACTCAACTTCCACGTTCCGGGTCCCGAAAGTGGGACGGCAATGTTTATGGACGAGAGTTTTACCGTACCTTTGAGCCCTGTCACGTCTTTCAGCAGATTTTCCAAGCCTGGAAACGAAGAACGCCATTGATAGGCCTGGTCGAGAGCAATCACAGCCCTGCCCGCATTTACCTCGATGCGTTGGTTTTTCCTCCAGGCGAACCGTGCCGAGACACCAGAGGCGGAAGATCTTCCCGCCGAGGCTGCCAGATCGTTGACGCCAATGCCATCCCTATCGAGGGAAAACCTTCCGCCCAGTGTAAGGGGGACTGGGAGCAATATCGAATCCACGATAACGTTTGCAACGTCACCAGTGACCAGCATCCGCTCCCGTGTAGGCTGTGATATCGGTCCCGCAAAGTTCATAGATGAAACATTGACAACACCTTTTAAGGACCTTATCTCCCTGATAAGAGGGCCCTGGCCCTCAATTGACGAAAGCAACGGGTAGAGTTCATCAAGCGAAATAGTTGCCTTTCCCGAGGGCACTTCGATGAAAGGAGTTTTCGCCAGATCAAGTCGCGCTGAAAGGCCAGAAACAGATGAACGTCCCAATGTGCCGTAAAGGTCTTTAACTTCTACCCTGTCATCATCATAGGAAATCCCGAAGCTCAAGGAGACAGGTCCCCCGGGTTCAGAATGTGCCTTTACCGCGATATCTATATTTCCCGGTGAAACGGTAAAACGCGCATTCGCGTTCTGCAGAGAAAGAACGGGATTGCTTTTTTTTGAAAGAACGAATGCGCCTTTGTCTATCTGGCATTCGAGGTTGGGTGCAATCGTTTGCAGTGATCCGAGAGCTTCCCTCAGTGTTTCCTTTACGTCTGCATGAGAGGCGGATTCTGGTTTTTCTTTCCCTGTCCCATCGGGGAGGATAACCTTGATATCGGGCGCTTGGATCTGAACCTTGGAAATGAGCACCTTTCCCTGGAAAAGAGGAAACACGCGGGGATATACGCGTATGGACTCAAGAGTACCGGAAACCGCAGCAGGAATTGAAAAACTGGGATGATACATGACCACATGGGGGCTGGGGAAAAGTGACAGATCCATCCTCTGAAATTCCACCTCCCCGCCTATTTGCTGTGAGACGAGGGTCTTGATTTTCGCCTTCATCGTTGCGGAATTGATGAATGGTGTCGCGAGAAAAAACGCGATCAGCAAAAGGACAAAAGCGGTTACGGCCGCACCTATGCCCCAATGCAGTATCTTTGTTCTTACCTTCATATAACGGCCTCAATCTGCAAGCGGACCACGTATTCCTTCATGAATATATGCCTGATTTAGGGGCTGATGTCAACGAAGTTGACGGGGTCTGTTGGAAAATCCGGATGAGAGAGCATTTTTACTGGGAGGCAGTAACAAAAGAAAACTTAAAGAGAAAGCGCGCACCATAGACTATTTGGTGATGACATAGGTCTTCAGGTCCCTCACTGTGCCTTCTTTATCGAACATCACAAATACTTCCGTTACCTTGGAACGTTTCTCCTTCACCCTTGTATAATTCTTTTCGTATTCACCCCAGCCCCATATCTCTATAGCCTTGTCACATTTATCCATAAAGATAGCAATCTCCGAGGGACAGAGGGCTTTACCGTGAGGTTTTCCCAGTGCGATCAATACATCTTCTTTTGTAGAAACTCCAATCTTGATCTTGTTCACAGCCGCCAAATCGATATGTGTCTTATCTTCATCAAACGAACTGGCATAATCATAGGCATTAAGCTGTCCATCTTTGAACTCTAACAGTAAAATCCGTACAGAACCGCGGCCGCTAAATGTATTTCCGGACGCATAATAGTATTTGACGTTGTCAAATTTGGCATCGCCCGTAGTCGTCTTCTCTTCTCTCCAAGGCTCCGCGAAAATATTATTGTATTCTGTGTCCTTCATTTGGTGAAGGCCGAGCTTGGGAACGTTGCTGAAATCAAAATTGTGTCCATCACTAACTACGCATGAAGTTAGCACCAGCAAAGGCGCCGCAATGAGAAGATTTCTCATGATTATCCTCCTCTCAGAATGCGAAAGCCGGCGGACTCCATCGCCTGGAACCATTTAGAGAGTATCAAAAACCTATTCAGCCCGTCAAGTCTCTTGAGCTCCAATCATGTCTTCTTTCCCGGTCTTTCGGCCTGACCCTCATAGATTGACTACTTTATAATTTTTCGCCCCTGAATGACTCTGATTAGGACCACTACAATTGCAATTACAAGCAATATGTGGATAAATCCGCCCATCGTGTAATTACTCACAAATCCCAGTAACCACAGAATTATCAGTACCACAGCGATTGTCCACAGCATATTCAATCCTCCTTTGGCTGCTCCAGTATTCAGGATTCTTCCAGAAAAACTAGAGAGAAGCAAGTAGGACCAGTTTTCATGCGCCACGATGCTTCCTGCATTAACTATGAATACACACGGCATGCTCGACGACCTTCATCTCTTTTTCCCCACGCCGAATACAGCAATTTGCCCTACGCTCCTTACCTTAATTATATCAATATTGCAATTGCCCAGTTCCTTCTTGAATTCGGTAAAATCGAATTCTCCTCCTCCGGGATGAGGAGTAAATATTTTCGTAAGTATATTACCCGTGAGCGAACGGAGCAGTTCTTCGAAAAAAAATTCACCTCCGCTTTTCAGAACTCTCGATACCTCGCTGACCCCCTTCCTCCAATCTTCCAGATGGTGAATGACGCCAAACGAGAAGACCGCATCGAATTTCCCGTCATGCTCGTCCATATTCATGGCATCAGCTACCCTGAATTCTATCGCGCCTGCGAATTTCGGCTCGTGAGATTGTACCGCCCGTTTGATCTGTTCGGGATCAATATCCGTCGCTACCACTCTCTCTGCGCCAAACTGATCAACAATCAGCCGCGCACCGATTCCCGTGCCGCAGCCGATCTCAAGACAGAGAGGATAACGCTCCAGGCTTCCCATTTTTCGCAGCATCGGCCCTTCCACGCGTCTCTGAATCGCGGCGCGGATCGGGTTGTTGACTATGCATCTCTCTATAAAACTAAGTTTCATGGCTTTGCGTGGCCTCCCGAACAGCCCTTGTGGAAGACTCGCTTAAACAAACGGCGGTTCGCATCAGAACCAGTGGATAGCTCCTGAGCGGGTCCATTTATTGCTTTTACCCCCCCGCAACACCCCGGTCCATTAGAATATAGCAAAGATCAAGAAGGAGTGCCGAAACTGGGATGCAGGAAGTGATAATAAAGTCGGAAGTGTAAAAACAAGCTTGCGAATTCGACGGGTATCGTTCTACCAAAGGTGCAGTTGCTGCGCTTCAAGGAGCGGATACCAATAGTCACTTCCGAGGAGTGGCAGCGACTTTGATCCTTTGGATTCTCCAATCACCGTTATGGAGCGGCCCCGGCGGAACGCACCCAGATCAAGGTATGCTTTTGTTATTATCAGAAACTGTCCGCCGCTCTCAGCGGCCCAGTCGGGTCGGCCTTCCTTGTCAAGCGGCTTCTCGAGGACGATGATCCAGGCCCCGTCCTCTGCATTCTTCGTCTCGATGATCACCCCACCGAACATCATGAGTTTGCCATCAAACTGCTCAGGTGCATCCTGAAATTCCTGATAGGTGACATTCTTCTCGACCTTAGCAAGCAGGTCCTGCGGAAAGGGATTTGCGCAGCCTCCGACCAGCGCCAGGAAAACAAGCGCCAGGATAGGCGCACCTGCCGTCAACGGGAGTGTCATGCTCATACTAGAACATATCTTCAGTCGCACAGATCGCATAGAACCCTTTGCTAATGTCCTGGGTAAGGGGCGCGGCGGACATATCGTCGCGCCCCTCTCGAAAAAGACAGCCAATCAGAAAGTCCTGTCTATTTGCATTATCAACATCAAAGAACCTTTTTGTGATCAGCGCCATGCACATCAGCTTTGGCCATATCTTCGTCCCCTACTCTTGGAGAGGGACAGAGACGGGCGTTCATGGATCGCTTATTTCTTCAATCCCGTGTCCTTCAAGGCCTGTTTGCACCGCTGGCTGATCTTCGCGTCGTTCTTGTCAATGCACTGGAGCAATCGCCCCTGGCCGGGCTTGATAACGGAGCAGAACTTCGTCAGGTCATACTGGCACTCGTTCACGACATAAGTCAGGGTGGAAATTGCGCGCTGGAGCTGCGCAGCTGCATCATAGAGCGCGTATTCACACCGAGCGGAAAGCTTGTCCTCATAGGCGTAGAGGCATGCCAAGACGCGGCCCTCTCCGACCGTGACGTTCTTGCAGTAAGTCTCGATTTCGGCCTTGCAGCCATCCGCCACGATCTGGACAATCTTCTCCGCGGCGGCCTCGGCGGGCCCCTTCTGCTGGGCAACTGCAACTCCTCCCATCAGTGTAACAACACAGAACACAACCAGGCTGATACCGATTTTCATGTTCTCCTCCTTTTAAGATACGACATATAATCAGGGTCTATGGCGAGAGATACTTCGGACTGATACTACCCGTTTGGACCCCGTCCCATCTCAGAATAATCGTCTTTATCAACAGGAAAGTAAGAAAACATACGCTAGGATAATACGTCAGCATATTCCGGAAAACAGCCGCTTCAAACATCAATTTCCCAGAAAAAAACACCGTCAGCGCATAAACCGTGATGAAAAACGATGCATAACACAGAACAGGCACACCTAATAAAATAAATTCCTTTTTTGGACGGCCGGCTAGAATGGCAAGCAAGGGAATAAAAAGGAAAAATACGTTAAAATTCGCAAGAGATGCAATCAGCAATATGACTTGCCACACCATCTCTGGACGCAAGGTAAGTTCAACTGTCACATAATCAGCGCCGAACCCAAGCTTATGAGTGAATTTGAACACGAACCAGGGGACAGCCAAAAACAGGCTGGCGAAGAGGGGAATCGCCGATTTTCGAAGGGTAATACCTTGACCTTTGTTCTGCCATAAGAAAACAGCGGCAGCCAGAAGAAGCGGAAGCACAAAAAAAGGCGCCTCATCTTTAGTAAACAGTGCTTCCGCTGAGAAGAGACCCATCAGCGCCCAATACCCATCCTTCCCCCGCATACTGTAGAGGAACATGATCAGGGCAAAGAGGATATAAACGCTTAGCGGGACATCGCTGTAAACCTCGAAAGAATGGAGTGACATGAGCGGGGAACTCAAGAATAGCACAAGTATCGCCAGGGAAATTAGACGTGAGGTCTCACGGGCCATGATCACATAAAGATAAACGGACATGGAAAGAAGGTACACGGGACTCCATAATTTTACAAACACTTCATCAAAATGTTCGATCCAAAGGCTCATCCAGACCTGCAGAAGCGGATTGTGAGGAGGATAATTTGCGTTCCTGTTAAGCAAGCCCTTACCGAAAAAATCCTCTGGTGAAGCATCTAAGAGCAGGCCGTGAGAATAGAAGAACGCCTTAGCTCCTGCCGACCAATTGGCGAATGAGTCCCATGCAAAAATAGGCCTCAAGCATGTTTCCATGAAGATGGAAGCTATTTTCACGGTGACAAGAGCAGTCAGGATGACTAGTGAGACCTTTTTGATCCAATTGCTGCCCGCTCCAAATATCTCGCTGAGGAGCCCGAACGAAGGCGCCTTGATGAGCACGACGTTCCTCTTTCTTGTCCACAAGGACAGGCCTGCAATTTCTATCATGATTGGCGCTGCAACATACCAGAGCTTTAACGGAACGTGAACGATGGCCAGGAGAAACATCTGAACTGTCACAATGCCCATGCCGAGCGGGTAAGCCAAGCAGAAACGTTCAGCCAATCCGCTTGTGGTGTCATGCTGCAACAGCAGTGACACGATGAGAAAACCCAGCATGAGCGGGATCACTAAAGCAACAAGCGCTGTAATCATCTGATCCTCAACATATACGCACCTGCATCATAGCGAAAGATCATTTCGGCATTTTCAACACGCGTATCGCCTTTTATGAATGTCTTCGTACTGTCGTCATAGATGGCATCAGTATCGTAAAAAACGAGAATGTTTTTTGAATTGGTCCTGTTTCGCTTGGGCAGCAAATAGTATTGGGCTATTAAGCTGAAAGATTTATTAGAAGTATAGAGAGTGTATTCGCCATCTTTCAATGCTTTTTGTGCCGCCAAGGCGAAATCATAGATAGAACCAAAATCTATAAATGTTTTCTCCTCTGTGGATTTTCCGGAATAGGCATCAACATCGTGACGGAGCCACTCGTACCACGTCCGTTCCGAATAAACCAAATAAAGCAACCCGCTGCAAAAGAAAGCAATGAGAACGGACTTTCTTAAAGCTTGGACAAAGGGATTTTTCTTCTTCATAAAATATGCAACACTCGCTGCCGTAATTGTGATGGCCATAAAATAGATCATGATCACGAACGTTAGCGGAATATCAACCCAGCCATTCACACTCGCCCCATGCATTGGCTGGACGGTAAGCAGGTCTGTTAGGCAAGATCCGACGTTGTATGCTTTTGTAAAAAGTGTTTCGTCAAACATAGGATATTGTAATTATATAGTATCCTTTACAATAGGAACGCTTTCGTTCAGAGGCAACAGCATTAGACTTACGTGGGGACAAATGCCTCTTCTGCTCCGGCAGTCTCCAGAATACTCATGATAGTTTCGGCAAATTCAAGAATTAAGAGGAGCCGATATCAGCTGATAGAAAAAACGGCAAACGACTTCGGCACATAGTGTATTCAACTTCGAAAATCCTGTCAATCATTTATTAGTTCTGGAATAAACATGGCAGCTCAGGACATGTATTATTGACATGCTTGCTATCGTTCCGCTGTGCCACATACTGTCATGAGGCGAGTACAAGGGGATAATGGTGATGCCCAACACGATCAATCCGTGCAAATCCTTTTGGGTTATTTAGCGTTCGGTATAAACAGTGCGTTTCCATTCTTGTCCTTAAAACTTGCGATCGTGTCCTGGCCTTCCCTGGATATGATCCAGTTCACAAATTCCATGGCCTCTTTGAATTTCACATGCTTATGCTTTTCAGGATTCACCGCCATCACTCCGTACTGATTGAACAAGGAGGCATCTCCTTCGAGGACAATGATCATTTCCAACTTGTCCTTGTCCCTGGTAGCAAGCCACGTTCCCCGGTCCGTAAGTGTATAGGCCCGCTTCTCGTCGGCAATCCTCTGCGTCTTTTCCATTCCTTGTCCGACTTCGAGATACCATTTTTCGCCAGCTGGCTCTATTCCCGCCATCTTCCAGATGGAGAGCTCCTTCGTATTGGTGCCTGATTTATCGCCTCGTGAAACAAAAGAAGAGCCCGACGCGGCGATTTGCTTGAAAGCATCGGCTGCCGATTTCATTCCCTTGATCTTTGCCGGGTCATTCGCAGGCCCGATGATGATGAAGTCGTTATACATCACATCGTGCCGGTTCACGAAAAAGCCTTCTTCTACTGCCTTCAGCTCCTGCTCCTTGGCATGGACAAAAACGAAGTCCGCATCGCCCCTCTTTCCTATCTCGATCGCTGCGCCGGTGCCCACAGCAACAACGTCCACTTTGATCCCCGTCTTCTTCTCGAAGATAGGCAGGATGTAGTCGAACAATCCCGAGTTCTGGGTGCTCGTGGTGGACGCGCAGCGAATGCGCGTCTCCGCCGAAACAGAAACGGCACAAATCGACGACAAGATAACAACCGCAATGAATACTGTAAACATTCTCTTATGCAATTCCATCTTCGTATCCTCCGTAGAATAGATATCTGATGATGT
Source organism: Nitrospirota bacterium (assembly GCA_035623825.1). Lineage (GTDB taxonomy): Bacteria > Nitrospirota > UBA9217 > UBA9217 > UBA9217 > DASPSR01. The sequence continues at coordinate 33,756 of DASPSR010000050.1, read as the reverse complement.
CCTTTTTTCGAAGTTCATGAAGGGGCACCATGTTTCTCCATTATTTCCTTTTAACTAGTTGAAAGGACAAGTGCGTGCTTCATGTATCTAGCGATATTGCCCCCCTGAACTCCATTGCCACCAGTTACCGGCCGTAGGAAACTGCCGGGATTTAATCGAAATCACGCCCTAGAGACAGCGAACAATATCTAAGCACAATTCCGGGGGGCTGCCTCGCATTTGTTACGATCGATATCGTTCGGGCATCCGGCTACTTACCGATCATCACACTGCTGGCTTTTATGAGGGCGATAACCTCATCACCCTTTTCCAGCTTGAGGTCATTTACGGCTTCTACTGTGATCGTAGAAGTGATCGTATTCCCACCGCCAATATCGATCTTCACTTTTGCCGCGACATTACCTTTTACGATCTCAATGACCTTGCCCTTGATTTGATTTCGTGTGCTTAGTTTCATGATGTCCCTCCTCCACGCTGAGCGCTATAGTGCGCATTCCGACGGCAAAAAACCGAACAAAACGATTCCCGAGCAATGATGACTAAATATGTGGCCAATCCGCACCCTTATCGCGTCTCTTCACAATCTGAGCGCTAATTATGACCACCATGACGCTGAATGAGAGCAAACCGATGAACATTTTAATCAAACTCCCGCTTGCATGATGATGGCCAAGGCTGCATATCTTCTGTCGAGCAATTACATGAACTAGCATCCTAAATAATTATATCATGCCTAAAGCGAAAGGTTCTTCACCCTGTTTCTGTGCTTTATGCAGACCAGCTGGCCTCGTATCTGTAGCAGTTATAGAAGCCATAGGATATCTTTCAAGACTTGTTGGAATTTATAGTATTTTATTCTTATGCTTTCCAATTGAGAATTTCATGCACTGAAGTCTATCAATTTCGTTCTGCCCATACCACTGAAGGCAATAGTGAAGGCTCCTCATTAATTTCCTGGCTCGTGTTGTATCAGAGAGAAGATAATTGACGACCTCCCAGTCCTTTGCGAGTTCGAACCAGACGAAGGTATCCCATGAGTCCAGACGGGGTGCGAGATATGCAATCGAGGTATTTTTGGCCCACTGATCGCGTGCACTCTTTAACGCGTAGTCTCTAAGCGCAGAGATCAGTTTGCTAAGTTTCTCTAGTTCAGGCAGGTGCAGTTCGTTATTTTCCATCATATAGCTCCTTTTTGTGCCGGAGATATGTCGTTACTTTGCATTTGGGTGGGTGCGCATTTTCGCCGAAACACTGAAACTAGCGCCCTATTGTCAGAAACGCAGCTTTTTCTGTTCGCGATCTAAAAATACTTTGAAATCTTTAGCAAATTGGCGAAAAAGACGGATGGCCTTCTTGCCTTCTTCAGTTACGTGTGCACCACCACCGCCTTTGCCCCCTGCGACAACTTCAACGAAAGGCTTCTTTGATTGATGATTCATGGAATCAACAAGGTCCCACGCATGGCGGTAAGCCATTCCCAAGGATTTTGCGGCTCTGGTTATCGATCCATACTTATGGATTTCTTCAAGCAGGGAGACGCGGCCCCATCCGATGAACACGCCCTCCGGCCCGTCGATCCAGATGTGTCCCCGGACAGTACGGTCTGAGACATTGTGCACAGATTTATGGCTCTTTTTCCTGTTCAGCATGACCGAAATATATCAGAGGGAATAGCGGTAGGCAAGAAAAAAACCTCATCCACATCCCAAATGGAAGCTACACATACATCGAGCAGGTGGCATAATATCAATTCGGAATGAAACCTGTATCCCTATTATTCTTGCTGCAAAAATATTTCCATTGCTTCGTCCTCAAAGATTCGTTATTTTTCGCCAATTTGATTCAGCTAAAAATCCTTTATAGCTAAGAACGCTTTATCCACGTAACTCCATCCGGAGAAGTAAGTACTGTGTTGCTCCATCCCACTGCCACAAATTGGGACTGGGATGCCGACCAGGCAACACCAAACAGAGAATTTGACGTATCCCCCGGACGGGGTGACCATGTTATTGCGTCAGGGGACGAAATGATGGAACCCGTGTCCCCCACAGCGACAAATTGTGAGCCCGACCAGGCAATTCCGCTCAGGCCGTTTGAGATGCCCGATGACTGTGATGTCCACGTTACGCCGTCTGACGAGGTCAGTACGACACCGGCATTCCCGACGGCCACAAACTGCGTTCCTGCGAATATAATGCCACCCAGAGGGTCTGTGACACCCGATGTTCTCGGTGTCCACACTACTCCATCAGGAGAAGTAAGGATGCTGCCGTTTAACCCCACTGTCGCGAATTGCGTCCCGGACCAGGTTATGCCGTAGAGGTTATTTGCAGTGCCCGAGGTCTGGGCTGTCCAGTTTGTTCCATCAGGCGAGGTGATTACGGTGCCTGCCTCTCCAACTGATACGAACTGCGTCCCGGACCAAGCAACGCCGTAGAGGTTATTTGCAGTGCCCGAGGTTCGCATAGTCCAGATCACACCATCAGGAGAGGCGAGAATAACGCCAGTGCTCCCTATCGCTATAAACTGCGTTCCGGACCAAGCAAGTCCGAGCAGGGACTTTGTCGTTCCCGAATTCCGCGGTGTCCATGTTACTCCGTCAGGAGAAGTTCGGATAATCCCGTTGTTTCCCACCCCGACAAATTGATTCCCTGACCAGACAACACCAAAAAGGCCGCTCGACGTTGGTTCCTTGCTGCCCCCGCACGCTGTCAATACGAACAATACCATCGCTCCGACGAACTGCACCACGAGATTATTTTTCATCTATAACTCTCCAATCGGGGAAATATATCTTCAGGGTACAAGGAGAAATCATGTCTCAACATCTCAGCTTCCGCACAACATTTCTCGTCTAAAAAGTCATCGACAGGGTGAGGCGAAATTCGCGCGAATCCTCCGGATGGGTATGAATGTCCGCCACGCCAGCCGGGGGCTCGCCCGGCAGCCTGGAAACGTAGTAATAATCGATATCACTGACTTGAGCGTTAAAGACATTGAACACATCAAGCAAGATGCGCCAAGCATTAGCAAATTGATAGCCTACCCGCATATACACGAGCGTGGACGGCTCAGAACGGACGCTGTTGTCATCATAAAGCGGCCGGGACCCAAAATAACGGATACGCACGCTGGCAAGATACCCTGAAAGATTGTCAACGGAAGCGCCGGCTGAAGCGACCCATTCGGGGGATCCGGGAATGTACGGGCCGATCGGGTCTCCGACAAAACGTGCATGGGAATAGGCCAAATCCGCATCGAGGGTAAACCAGGTGATCGGCGTATAGTAGTTTGCCCATTCAAAACCATACCGGCGGCTTGCATAGGTGGGTTCCGTTATGCCGTGGTCGCCGTCAAAGATCAGCTCGGAATCTATATTTAATGCCCAGAATGTGAGTTCGCTCTGCAAATGCGGGATGACCGCAGTTCGCGTTCCGATATCTACTCCCTTGGCGCGCACCAGTGGTGTGACCTTACTAACGGGAGCTCCAGTTATTGGATCGACAGTCATCGTCGCTCCTCGTCCATCGTTGCTGTGGAAGCCGTAACCCGCATTGATATAATATTCCGTCTTTTCCCAAGGTCCGAAGATCAAGCTTAGTTTAGGGCTGGTAATCGAGGCATCTGCGGTGCCTGAATTGGCGGGATTGTCGCTGTTTACGGTCCAATGGAAGACATCTTCTCGGATGCCGGCTACAGTCCGGAACTTTTCCGACCATTGGGCTCGGTTCTGGGCGTATATGCTGATGCTGGTCTGGATTACATGGTCCTGCCGTGTCGTGGAAATAGTCTGTCTGTCGACGGTATGATAGAGCGCGACCGGATTGATGTCGTCGTTACGGATTTGCAGTCCGACTGTATTGACCATATCGCGGCCTTCCAGTTTCGTCATCCAGTCCTGACTGGCATTGAGACCCAAGATAATCCGACTGTCCGCCTGATTAAATTGGTCGCCGTTGACCTGATCTTCAAGAGCGTAGGTAAAATTGTTGAACAAATCCATGTTATAGGAAACCGCGTACGCATTCGCCCTAGTAACTGCATTCTCGGTTGTATGCTGCCCCTCAACGGAAAGGCTGTAGCGGTATGTGTCTCCTCCATCGCTTGGGGAGAGGGAGCCAAAACGTGTAATCAAGCCATTGTCAATTGCGCGCTTTGCGACTTGATTAGTCGCGTTCCAGGTACCGTTATAACCCATCGCAGTAATACTATACCCGTTCTGCTCGTCGCCTCGGCTGTATCGTAGCACACCGTTGAATTTTTTATAATCGTCAGGATAAACCCATGGGCCATCATTATGGTAATATTCAAAACCGTAAAGCAGGTGTCCCCCAGCCAGAGCCGGGGAGCCGGCCACTAATGCCCTGCGATAGCCGTTATTCCCTGCGGTCAACTCTGCGATGTTCCGTGCCAAAACATTGCGGTAATCCATGATAACGGCGCCAGCAGCTGAAAAATCTCCCTGATCGGCATAGTAGGGCCCTTTTCGATATTGGATGCCACTCAGGAGTTCTGGCATCAAGAAGTTCAAGTCAAGATATCCTTGCCCATGCGCATGGGTGGGCAAATTGATCGGTATGCCCGCCACTGAAGCCGCAAAATCCGTTCCGTGATCCAAGTTTATTCCGCGCAAATAGTACTGGTTCGCCTTGCCTTCTCCGCTGTGCTGGCTGATCACCAGGCCCGGGACCTCTTCGAGGATTTCACCGGTCCGCAGAACTGGCCGATCTTCAAGCTGTTTTGGCGTGACCGTTCCCTCTGTTGCAGAATCCGCCGTCCCGACGAGATTCTCGGCAGAGTCCGTCACATCGACCGTTTCCAAGGTCTGAACTCCGCCACCGAAGGCGACCGGTATTTGGATCTCTGAGAAAACCACTATGCAAATAACAATTATAACAATAGTATTTGGCATTCCACATCTTGCCTTCAAGCGGGCCCTCCTCCGAAGTGAAAGGCTGATCCAACACAGCCGCTCCTCAACTCTTCCCAACTTACGACTTCCGGCTTTCCGGTCGAATTTACCAGCGCATGAACTATGAGTGTACCTTCTACCTTCATTCGTCGGGCAATAATTTCCTTTGCGATCATTTTGTTCAAAGAAGGGCCTTGCAGTTGCACTCGGCAGGATTCAGGTCCAACCCACGACGGGTCTCACTCGTTTCCGAACTTTATCCAGGCGTACAGGTTTTAATGGCCGTATTAAGCACAACCCTTGGTTAAGAAAGCAACAAAAAAAGCGAGTGTTACGATTTTTATTTACGTATGTTTATAGTGTTACGATTTTTATATTAGTAGCACATATAGTAAAATCTGTCAAGGTGTTTATTTCAGGAAAGAAAAAACAAGCGGTGATTGGTATCGGAGTGGAGTTTGGGGAAAATGATTCGAAAGGGCGGTTACCGATGTAATAAAATCCTATTCAAGCTCTTTGCCGTGGTTGTAATAGTCAGTTTGCCGAGTTTTACTCCCTTATTGCCGATCAGCCGATCGGAAATCTTCTTAATCTCCCGGCTTTGCCCCTGACAACCAGCGCTCTCTTATCTTCGAGAGGTGCCCTCCTCCAAGGTGAATTATCCATGGCAAACGGTTCTATGAATGTATTTCAATACGAAAAAACGATTTAGATAAGATGAAAATGTATAGGGACGTCGATCCAGGCCGGTACGGTTTTATTGCCTTGACGAGCTGGCAAGAAAGACCAGTTCTGCACGGCATTGAGTGCAGCCTGATCCAACACAGCCGCTCCTGAACTCTTCCCAAGACTTACGACTTCCGGCTTCCCGGTCGAATTTACCAGCACATGAATTATGACTGTACCTTCTAGCCTCATTCGTCGGGCGATCGGCGGATATTGGGGCTTGGGGTTATGAAGGTAATCAACATCGAAGATAGGACCAACCACTTCGGCCGCGTTATCGTTGAACCCAAACTCGCCTGCCTTCTGTGACGCATCAGAAGCTTCTGGCGCGGATGCCTGTTCCTGCTTCACTGCCGGCTTCTCGGCCACGGTCGTCTCAGATGGCGCTTCCTGCTGTTGAACCGTCGGTTTCACGAATTGTTTTTTCTTATTTCGAGGTTCACTCTTTTCGCGGACCTCGCTTCTTGCGGCACCTGCCGAACCGGAGAGCATCCCGAGCTCAATGGTTATGGGTGCACTTTGTACAGACAGCATTCGGCTGACACCGAAGAACAGCAGGAACGCTGCCAAATGAATAAGCACAGAAACTTGTAATCCGGCAAGTTGATACTTCATCTCATTTGATTTCTTCTGTCTGGAGGCTTGCCCGCTTGAACTCAAGGTTTTTAACGATATCAAGTACGTCCACGAACGCCTGAAGGTGGATATTCCTGTCCGCCCTGATGAGGACAGGCGTCTCTTTTGAAGTCGACTTCAACGAATTCCTCAGACCATCAAGCGTAACAGGCTGCGAGTTGAGATATATCCCCCCTCTCGAGTCAATTTCTATGGAGAGTGTCTTTAGAATCTCCGATGGGTTTTTTGCCGCCCGTGGAAGCTCGACCGGAATTGCCCCGGTAGCGATGAACGTAGACGTCGTTAGCACGATCGTGAGAAGCACCAGCATTACGTCAACAAGCGGGACAACGTTGATATAATCAAACTCCTTCTCAAACATTTTTTATCTCCCATAGCATAATCAGAACCTTAGCCCTTCTTACGAGAAGATTGTAAAGAGCTACAGAGGGGATAGCAACGAAAAGCCCGGCGGCGGTGGCCTTCAGGGCGAGCGCTAGGCCAACCATTATCTTCCCCGTATCCATAAATCCCTCTTTTCCCATAGTATAAAAAGTCAGCATGATGCCAAGCACCGTGCCGAGCAAACCAATGTAGGGAGCATTGCTTCCAATGGTAGCGATGAGGTGAAGCTTCTCGGTAAGCTTCAGTTCAAGGGTTTTCTTATCGGGAAAACTGTCTAATTTTAGATTCTTGAAGACAAGATGCCTCTCAATTGCAATTGCAACTGCCACAATACTTAAAAGCAGCATTAATCCCAGGATACCGTAATCGATCGTGACTTTGAGCCACTCCATTTTATTTTCTCACTCCTTTGCGGCATTTTTGGACCGGAACGTGTTCCGGCTGTCTTTAACCAGAGATGATCAACTTTTACCCGGGACTCATTGAGGAGGTAGTAGCTACGAAATTTATAATTGTGCTATTAAGTGCTACTATTTACAGAAAAGTAACACAAGTGATGGCAATTGTCAAGCGGCTTGTCGAGCATGAATATGAATGCGACGATCACTCAGGAGGGCATTCGTTGGAAATTGATTACATGTGAGGAGGATAATAAAACAGCTCTATTCTAACTCTTTGCCGGTGGTTGTCATAGTCAATTTGCCGTGTTTCACGCCCTTAGTGCCGATCAGACGATCGGAAATCTTCTTAATCTCCGGGCTCTTGCCCCTGACAACCAGCACTTCAAGGCAGTTGTGGGCGTCTAGATGTACGTGAAGTGCTGATATGATCTGGTGATAGGATTGGTGCTGCATATCCGTCAATGCGTGATCCAGTTCGCGGGTGTGATGATTATAGACGATGGTTATGGTCCCCACGGTCTCCTGCTTGCCCGATTCCCACTGTTCCTCCACAAGGACATCCCGGATCATATCCCGAATGGCCTCGGACCGGGTGGAATAGCCTTTGCGCTTGATATGCTCATCAAACCTTTTCCCAAGCTGGCTATCGATGGAAACGCCAAAACGTGAAACGCCGGACATAAGGCCTCCCCATTGCATTTTTGAGAAAGTATCCCATTAAGACGAATCTGTCAAGGATTTTTAGTTTGGCCGCCCATCTCCATCGTCCGCTGTTTCAATGACGCATATGCTCATGCAGAGGAGCTCCGGGATGATCACCGTGCATGGCATGACGCGCAGGGATCTCATGCCGCAGCAGGGCCGCGCAGAGCAACAAAGCGAGCATCAGAAACACTTCGAAGCGGACGGCGCGTTTGAAGAATATGAAAGCATCGACTCCTGTCTTATTCAGCGAAAAGCGTGAAGAAATCTTTTTTACGAACCGAGATATGAATCCAATCGTGACCGGATTGAGACCCGCAGATTGTACGAGGGCGGGTACGCTTATATATCGGTTATAGGCGGCGAGCAAAAGGAGCAGGAAAAGCATGGCCATTTTTGCCGAAATAGTAAGTCCATATGATGTGTGCACCAGGGCATTGACGGAGCCAACATAGACCAGTGCGTTGTAAAGCGCCGTTAAAACGACGGCAAGGACCGCAATACCTGCAATTGCCGAAAATCGCGCGGCCCGGCGCGCAAGGGTGTGGAAATCTTTGCCGTCCAGGCTCGATACGCGGGGAAAAATCACAAAGGAAAGCATGAATATCCCGCCTGCCCACACCAGTGCTCCGAGAAGATGGATCCAATCCATGATTTCGGCCAGGCTGAAATCCCCTTTGTCAGAAGCATGCCCTGAAGCGCTCTCTGTCAGGGCAATGATAGCGTTGAGACAGAACAGGGCGATGAGGACCAGACGCGTGTCGCGAGCCTTTCGGATAATTCCTGTCGCCAGCATGAGAACAAGACATGCGATGCGGATGAGCCAGACTCGGCCTGAGTGCGTTTTAAGCAGCGCAGTAGGAACCGAGGAGAAACTGGACAGGACCGTATCCCCGCTCATCTCCGCGACGCGTTGGAGGAAATCGATGGCGCTTACCGTTATAGCCATCGATACGGCGACAATAAAAAGGAGCCACAGGCGATTTCGAAGGCCAGGATCAGGGTGTCCCGTGTCAGAAAGGACCAAAAGAAAAAAGATAAGAACTCCTGTTAAGAAAGCCAAGGAGATGAGCTCGACCCAAAGAGGCATGCTGTGGATAATGTTGTCCATGGACAGCCGAACTCCTTTCTCACTTAATCTTGAATCGGTAGTTACCCGAGGTCCGATGCCCATCCCTTGCTACAACATTCCAGTAGACGATGTATTCGCCGGGAGGCAATGTGGGCACACTGACCTCGAGAAGCTTGGGATCTGACTTATCCACGCGACCGTCGCGTTTATCCACCATCACGTCGTCCTTCGCAGCATGGACCATGATCGAGGAAAAGACCGGCTCCAGGTCGCTATCGAACCAGATGCGTACGACCGCGGGGGGCGTTGTGACAGTAGCGCCCACCTTCGGCTCTGCGTGATCAGGGTATGCATGGCCCCGGGCGACGCCGGGCATGATGAAGAGAAACACCAGAATGAGGAGCACAGCCGCTTTCCAGGCGTCAGATGATCGCGAAATGTTCATCACGGGAATATCGGTTTCCCGATGCCGTTCGGAAACAGGTCATCGATAAAGAGGTGAAAAAGGACAAACACCCCGGTGCCCGCTCCCGATCGCGGGTTCATGGGGATTTCCGCCGCAATGCCAAGCTCTGTGAATTTCCCGATCCACGTTAATCCCGGATTGACGGTCCCGGTCGTCTGATTCTTACAGTCCGCGTTGAGGCAGGTTTCCATCGGGAATTCGACCACGGCGACCATCCGGTTGAAAGGTTGACCCAACCCCACGTCCTTCACAACGGACTGGAGGTACATCAGGCTGTACTGGAGCGTGAACGCCCAGGTAAGCGTCGTTGGGTTGCGCACACCATTCGTAATCGAAGGCGCGGGAAAGTTCGGTCCGATGACTCCCGTAACGGCGAGTGGTCTCAGCAGACTCGTTGACTCGAACAGGTCCCCTAAGCCTTTGCCGAAAAAGAAAGCCGGCGAGATCGTCGAGAACTGGTCGGACACGTTTCCGTTCCCCGTCTTGCCGATAGTATCCGAAACTCCAAAGGAAAGGATCGTTTCATGCTCGGCGCTTGTATAGAACTGGTATTTCACATTCACGGCGAGATTGCCGAAACCGCTTGTCGTCCCATCTCCTTCAGTATGGTTCCGCTCGTATCCCTGATCGAGCTCTATCCCGAAATTAGGTAAGATGCGTTTTGAATACCCGACGTCGACAGACGAGGTTTGAACCCGAGGCCCGCCCGTCAAATCGTTCATCTTAAAGGAATTATAAAGCACGGAAAACTCATCGGAAATGAACGGGTCGTCAACGGCAAAGGTAGTAGGGAAAAACCGCTGCCCCGCGACGCCATGGGCAAATGATACAGCCGGGACAATAGCCATAACAAGAAGAGCAATAAGCAATCGCCATACATTGCCAGCTACTTGTTTCACCGTATCGTCGCTCATTTTTTTCTCCACGTTTTCTCAAAAAGGGGCAGGGGCTGAACCCTGCCCCCCAACAGTCTACTTCATCTTCATTGCACCTGCTGAAGCCATCGTATCGAGGAGATCGACGACCTTCTTTGCCGCGTCGCCAATCTTATGTGTTTCCGCCATCGTTGCATTACCTCCGGTGACACCCTTCTGGTGCATGTCAGTCATGGACTTTCCTCCCATGACCTCGTTTACCATCGCTTTAGCGTCGGAAAGCATCATTTTCCCGTGGTCTATGGAATACTTGTCAATATCCCCAGCCATCCCCATCTGCCCGAGCATGACCATGTTAGATCCCTGCGCGGCCATCTCCAGGGCGTGGTTCATCATGATGTGCATATGATGCATGGCCATCATATCGTCCGACATGGGGCCCTCCATACCCATCTTTTCGAGCATATTCACCACCGATAACTCCGCTTCACCCAGTTCGTGGGTATATTTCATGAGAGGCGCATCGCCGTGGCCGGCCTTGTGCATGGCTTGCATCTCGGGCCCTTTCAAGGCATGCTCAATGACCTCCCTGCCGCTTTTGATCATGGCACGGCCGTGTTCTGCCGTCATGGGATCCATCGACGGAGCCATCTTCATATCGGCCAGCATGACCATGTTGGAGCCCTCTACGACCATCTCAAGACCGTGGTTCATTAGGACATGCAGATGGTGCATCTGCATGGAAGCATCACTTCCGTGTTCGTGCGTCATCTCTTCCGCGCGGGCGCTGCAAAATGGTCCAGCGGAAAGCAAGAATGCAAAAGTTAGCGCTGCATATAAAAGCCTCTTCTGGTTTTTCATAGACATATCTCCTTTTCATTTTCTTTCATATCGTTGCAATATCTGTCATCTGTCTTAATACCGGTGACCCTGGTAAGAAAATATGTTTGATTTCTGCTTAATTCCACCTCCTTTCCCGGGAATAATCTGCTGTCAGTATGAAGTATAGCACGCATCATATCGCAATAAGCAAGGTGACAATGTTCTAAGCCTGTCCTAGTCTGCAACAATCCGACATGAACATCTTCAGAATGAATAGCGTACGCCTACAGTAGAGGTGAAACTCGGCACAAGCTGCACTCCTTCCACGTACTGATAAATGGGCACTTGAGCGAAGACGTACACTGAAACGTGCGTGCTGATCGAAGCCGTGATCCCCGGGCTGAAATACAGGAGTGTCCCGCCGGTATTGTACTGGTCCGCGTTGTCGCCCTCATCGTGTCGAACTTCCCGGAAGTTCAGCTGGACTATGGGGGCAAAAACGGAAAAGCCCGCATAACGCAAACCCGCGTTGAGATTGACGCCATCACCGGGCTTGTACTGATCTTTATAGTCCAGCGCTTTCTGATAGAGTACCGAGGCGAAGTAATCCCAATCCTGACCTATGCTATTGGAGTAATAGGCTCCCAGGATGATATCGGTTGTACCGGTTCCCGGCTGCAGGCCGCGGTCAATCGGTACCGGACCGGGCGCTGTTGGGTCCGTCGATGATCCCGTCTCGGTATAGCTTCCGGTCGGCAGCTTGACCCCGTACAGAATGCCGAAGCTGCACTGCGGCGTAAAGCCCTGGTAGCGTCCGATTACCTTGACATCGCCGATACTCTTGGTGTGTGATTCATATTGTCCACCGCCAGGTACCGGGGTAAATCCATCCGACCCCATTCCCAACGTGCTGTGCTTCCGGTCAATATAGGGTACTTGTATATTTACCCCCCAGTCGTGGCTCATGCTGTAGTCGATTCCGAGCGTCAGGTAATTGTTTATGGTATATTGTTCCACTTCGTTCGGATTGCCGTTGACAATGACCTGGCTCGCGGCAGTGGGAGAAATCGACTTCGACCCGCTCCAGAGCTTATTCTGATTGATATAGTCGTAGCGAAGATCAAGCTTTAGTCCCGGTGTGTAGGAAAACTGTGTGTTTTCCCAATCGGAACTCAATGTGCAGCCGCAGCTAGCACAGGCCATGACATCTGCCGAATTCAGGAATACCGTGGTTATAGCTAGAACAAGCGCAGCTGATGTGTTGCATAATTGACGAAAAATCTTATTTTGAATGGTTCTCAGAGCGAAATCTTTTTTTACTCTCATGCGGAATCTCCTCTTCGATCCGTCTAATCTGATTTAAGGGTGCTGCAAGAGCTCAACAATTTCTTTTTCATATATCTGGAGAAACTCCTTGCCGAAGCCCATGTGCATAGAGCGTATTACCCCGTCCTTCCCGATGATAAACGCCGTCGGCAAGGTTCGGACGCGATATTCCCTTCTCATAGCGCCCTTCCTGTCTATAAGGATGGTGAAGGTGATTGGGCCCTTTTGGAGAAATTCACGTACGAGCTTTTCGGAAGGGTCCATATCGATGCCGATAATCTCAAGCCCATCGTTTTTGTATTTCTTATACAGTGCATCTAGCGCGGGAAGCTCTTCCCGGCACGAGTCGCACCAGGGCGCCCAAAAATCGAGGAACACGACCTTGCCCTTGAACTGCTGGAGGGTGCTTGCTTTGCCGTTCAAATCTGTGAGACTGAAACCCGGTGCAACGCTCCCGACCTGACCTGCCTGGGTAAAAACGGGCCGCATGAACACGAGAAGAAACATAGTGACAAGAAACTTCACCAGATTCATTCCTATCACCTCATTTTGAAACAGTGCGAGTGTCGAGGGTGAGATCGACCACGTAACGTGCCGCTCATGCGCGTACTGTCGCACGCCCTGCAGCGGACGAACGAAGCGATTCATCAGTTCTATTGGACGTGAACGTCAGATTTTCGGAGGATGTTCTTTTTGAAAGATTGAAATGAGAGGCTTGAGCGTGGGATCAAGTATTTCAGCACTCTCCACACACGATGGAAGGATCGGGTGGTAAAGCGGCTGATTTACGCACGGCATATCGTTGCTTATTGAGAGGGCAGGAGCACCCGCATGGCAGACATCGAAGGTACCGATAGACGTCTGCCCCTGCGCAATTGTCAGATGAACGGAAAGAGGAGAAAGGACGCCGAGAGTAATGGCAAAAAGCACGATGACCGACCTTACTTTCATAACCTCTATAATAGAGAGTAAACAATATCAAGTCAACGTAAAATTACAGTTTTAGCCTTGCGACAACACTTCGAATATCGATATTTCCCTCATTGTCAAATTAACCTTTTGCACCGTATGGGTGGTAAAAGAATATCCAGGACCGCCAGATACTCAGAACTTGTTACCGGAACTTTCCAATGTCGCTGCAGGTATGAGGTACTTTCCGTTCTCCCTCCTGCCCTCGATCCTGATTGGATAACAGTTCCCGAGGCCTTTTTCAAGTTTGCCAACAGGAAATCTTGTATTGCAGTATCGGCAGATAACCTCATTGCCTTCACAGCGGTATCCCTGCTTGTACGGATAGCAGCTTCCGCAGGCATCCAGAAAGGAAAGAATCGTGTCCTGCATTTTGATCACAAAAAAATTGACATTTTTCCCCTGGAAGCGATAAGTATAGAATTTCGGTACTTCGAGTTCCAAGCTTGATGTTTCTATGACGATATCGGCGCCTGACCTCTGCGGCGCGGGATAGGAAGGCGGTTTAGAACAGGAAACAATCAGAAGACTTGCGGCCGCCAGGAAAGTAAGGCCGCATTTCACGGCGGTGCGGGCCGCTTCCGTCGCGTCCCGTCTCGACAGGGAGCTCATGCTCATGGGAACATGATAAATTCCCGCACACTCACTGTCAAGATATATCGTATGCACGGTAGAGTTCGATAATCGAGAAACTGATTCGAGTGCAAGAACTGCATCCGATCATATCAAGACTTCCAACATGATTTCCGGGATGTGAATTGAGGATTTCTGAATGAAGCATTCACTGCTGCTCCAAATGAGAGCTTCAATGTCGGGATGCAGTGCATTTTTACTATTGCTCAAAACCACCAAGACTGTAGTTCTCTAGATCTCGACGATCCTTGTGCTGATCTCTATTGCTGCCTCGGCACCCTGGCCGGCCGAGATGATCGCCTGGGAGTGGCCGTGTCGGAGAGCGCCCAGGACGAAAAGACCGGGGATGCTCGACTCACCCGAACCCCTCGTCATGATCTTGAAACCCTCGGCATCACGATCCAGGTCAAGGCCCTCGAGGTATTCGTCGTTCAGGGAGATGCCGCCCCAACCCAAAATGGCCTCACAGTCAATCACGCGGCCGTCGCTCAAACGGACCCCCTCGAGAGTGGTTTCTCCGAGAAGCTCTTCCGGCCGCCCCTCCACCAGCTCAATCCCCTCCTCCTCAAGCAGCGCCCTATACACCGGCGCGAGGGTGAATCCGTGGGCGAGGAAGGTAACGTCATTTGTGTACATCCGCTTCATTCCGACGCTCAAGCGCACGCCGTTCACGGTGCGGTCGATTACAAGCAATTTTTTGCCGGTGGTTCGGTAGCCATCGCAGATCATGCAGGTGTAGTAAGAGTGGCCAAAGAAGCGGTGGAGGTTCTTGAAGGGGGCGAGGGTCTCCTTGGCGCCGGACGCGGCGATCACGAACCGGGAACGGTAGGTCTTCCCTCCGGCCAGAACATCGAACTGCCCATTCCGGTGCGTCACGCGCTCCACCTTGGCGTTCTCAATAGTGACGCCGAAGCGCTTTACCTGGGCAAGGCCGGTCTCCAGAAGCGCGGGGCCAGACACATCGGGGATGCCGAGGTAGTTCTCGATGTGTTTCGCGTAGCCGGTGCGCCCCCCCGGGGTGTGAAACAGTACGACGCGGAAGTTGTAGCGGCCGAGATGTATGCAGGCCTGCAAACCTCCGGGTCCCGCCCCGATCACTATGCAATCAATGAGGGTCTCGTTTCCTATGACGTCAGTTCGTTCCATCACCCACCTCCAGCTAAATAAAGCAAGACATATCAGATCGTTAATATGCGTCTGCTTACAGGAAGCACTTCCCTGCCCTAAAATATATCATGAAACAGGCACTAATCCTCTGTTTGCTTTCTCTCTAATCATGCAATGTATCCATAAAGTGTTTCAATCCAGAAGTCACGTTTTCAGGTTTATTGATCGGCATCGAGCACCTCTTGCCAACACAGAGATAGACTGCCTCCGCCGACGGATATCCCCGGTCTTTTATTTCCTGCGCATCGCTCGAGAACGACAATACCCTCACCACCTTTTCCGGGGTATAGACGCTATTGATCGCCGACAGATAATTCCTGGCATCTTCTCTCTCAGCAAGAACCGTGATCACGACAGGGTCTCCCAGGAACCAGAGCAAGGCTGTTCCATAGATACCTGCCTGGGTCGTGAATCTCCGATACTCACCGGCAATAGCCGCAGCAGCAGCGTCGCTGGTCTCTTTCAGCCCCTTGAATTCACCGACAAATGCAAGCCTGCTCAAAAAACGGATCGCCCGAAAATTGGCAAGGTTCTCGTTCACGTCCGATAGGATGCCCGCGGTCAGGGGCTTACTCAGCGACGTATCGAGAGACGGGCGGAACCTTTCCTTATCCTTATCGTAGAATTGACCGATGATAAACTGACCATTCGCTTTCGCGGCGTTCAGATAACGCTCTTCACCCGTCGCATTGTACAGATCGAGCAAAGCTGACCCAGCCAGAGCATTGTCTGAAAGAAGCCCCTTGAGATGATGCGTTCCATCGCGATAATAATGGAACATTCCGTCATTGCCGGAATACAGGTTCGCTAACAGGAAATCCATTCCCTTGATTGCCATGTCGAGATACTGCTTGTCCGCTGTCGCACCGTATGTGGCAATCAGTGCGCTGATCATGAGGGATGATGAGTCCGAGTAGGATGTTGTGTCAACTGCGGGGGCCTTCATCCCCTTTCGGTCGAGCGCTTCATAATAGGACTCGTCGGCGTCCTGGCTGCCGTAGAAGGCGCCGCTTTTTTTGTCGAAGAGATTTTTTTGCACATACTGCGTGCTACCCAGGACAACGCTCAAATACTCCTTCCGCCCGAACACCTGGTACGCCTCTGCATAGTTTTTGATCAGCCCGGCATTCACGTCGAGCATCTTCTCATAATGAGGCGCTGACCAGTCGGGCTTCGTGGCATACCGGAAGAAACCGCCTTCGGTCTTGTCGTGGATCTGGCCATCTGCCATGCGATCAAGGGTAGTCGTGATAATCCCCTCGACATCCCTGTACCGGCCTTTCGCGTATACGGAAAGAAGAAATTCCAGGGTCTCGGGACTCGGGAACTTCTGGCCGCTCCCGAAGCCGCCATACTTCGCATCAAATGAACCCCTCAGGATCCCAATGATGTTCTCGATGTCCTCTCGGCCCGGAGCGCCTGCGCTTTCCCGCCGCCGCAAGGCGCGCATCATCTCTGCCTGCTCGACCCTCCTTCTTATTTTATCCCTGTCTGTGGCGTAAAGGTCCGAGGCCCTCTTGAGCCTGCCGATCAGCTCCTCGGGCGGGAGATAATTGCCTCCGGAGATCACCTCTCCTTCCGGCGTCAGGATGACCGTGCTCGGCCAGCCTCCCTGGTTATACAGGCTGTCGATATCGGGACGCATGTCGGCATCCACCCTGACCGGGATGACGTTGTTGTTGATGAAATCGATCAGCTCCGGATCAGAATATGTGGTCTCATCCATTATATGGCACCAGTGGCACCAAACAGCGCTGAGAGACAGCAGGATAAGCTTGTGTTTTTTCTGCGCTTCGTCGAACATCTCATGGCCCCAGCTCCTCCACCGGATCAGGTTCGCCTTGTTGGTGCGGGGAGAGAAGCGAAACTCTTCGGCGAAGGCGAGGCCTTCCAGAAGAAGGACCATGCACATGCCATATGTAAGGATCTTCTTCAGCATGAGTCAATCCATATTTACACATCTGTGCGTGGCAGGACCACTATCTCTTGCCATAAAGCTTAATGGCCTAAATCGAATATAATTCTTGTTGAGGAAGTTGTCAACGATGCTGAACGGCTATGCCGAAAGGCTACCGATGGGAGGGGTATCAAATATCGGACGTGAGATTGATAGTTGCAAAGAATGGGAACTCTCACCGGCCAGGACGGGGACCATTCCTATTGAGGGCTGCCTTGCTGCACTAATAAATACGGAGTACTCGTTGTTCTAAATTCTGCCATATAGCATTTCAACCTACCGGATATGAGCGAATAATGGCTATGCCTACACAG
This sequence comes from Nitrospirota bacterium, assembly GCA_035623825.1. Lineage (GTDB taxonomy): Bacteria > Nitrospirota > UBA9217 > UBA9217 > UBA9217 > DASPSR01. The sequence goes on along the minus strand of DASPSR010000050.1, from coordinate 16,394 downwards.
TTTATCTCACCTAGACCGGTATACTCGGGCGCGGCAATCTGGTATGATAATTCCTAATGATCGCTCTGGACCGCAAAACGATTAAAAACCTGTCAGTATTCCTCCTGGCTTTCGCCGCAATCACGCTCCTTTTATATCACTTCGGTTGGGTGGATCTTTTAACGGACAAGCAGAGCTTGCTTCGATTCATTGATCAACACCGCGATTATGCAGCATACACCTTTGTCGGCCTTCAAGCCCTTCAGGTGGTATTCGCGCCGATTCCGGGCGAAGTGACCGGTTTTGCAGGAGGGGTGATCTTCGGCGTTTTCTGGGGCATCGTCTATTCTACGATTGGCCTTTCTCTCGGTTCATGGATCGCATTTTCGCTCTCCAAAATCGTCGGTCGCCCGCTGGTCGAACGCATCGTCAGTCCGGAAACGCTCCGGAAGTATGACTATGTCATGAAACACAAAGGGCTCTTCCTGGCCTTTCTTCTATTCACCATTCCCGGTTTTCCCAAGGACTATCTCTGCTATATCCTCGGACTTGGCCACATGGGACACGGCGCGTTTTTGATCGTGTCAACGCTCGGGCGCCTGCTTGGCGTATCGCTGTTGACGCTTGGCGGTTCTTTTTTCCGAAACAGGCAGTATGAAGCCCTCTTCACCTTGAGTGGTTTCAGCATCCTGCTTATTCTCTTCGCAATGGTCTATCGGGGGAAATTAGAGTTTTGGTTCCGCAAGATGAGGGCCGCGCACTATCTGAGATCGAGAGCAAATCGCAGCAAACGGCAATAAAGAATCACTTCTTCTGGATGAAATTCCCGGCACATACTTGTTGTCACTCGTATTGTTCAAGTTCTTTGAGGGCTGAAAGAGCGGCCTTTTCTATTTCCTTGCATAGCGCGGACTGAGCAGACGGGCAACGCTTTCGAGCATTATTCAACATCATCTTTATATCCTTTTCGCTATCAGTTCCGTCAATTTGTCTAAGCACAAAATGCTTAAAATTTGGGTCACGTTTGGTCAATGAATCAAGTTCGTCGAAGCGATCCCAATATTGTGCAAGCGATTGTGCCACGAAATCCGAGTAACCTTCTGCATACGCCCGATTGCCGCATGTGGACGAATACGATGTGAATAATCGATATAAATCATTCCATGTTTTTTTAGTTGGATCGATCTCTTTAAAGAATTGATCAAACTCGGGACATTCCGCCGCCACGCATGGCTGTATCAACAAAATCAAGACTGCAAGAAACACCGCTAGCCAGTACAGCCCGCGGCGGTTTTGAACCATGGAAGCAATGACCGAGACCGGAAGACGAGGATGAATTGCAATGCAGCCATCGATCATAACATAACGATGCCAGACATACGTTCGCATAAATGGCCTTTCGCGACCGTGAAACCGGGCGACGGTCCTCTCGCTCCAACCGAATGCCGGCCGGACGCGATCAGTCAGAAATCCTACACAACCAGCCCCGAGTTCCCTGCGCTAAACCGCAGGCAGGAAATCAATCGGGTACAGAATGGTGATCCTGGACACTTTCTCCTTCGGCCCGAAGTTGAACTTCTTGACACGCTCGACCACCTGTGAAACCAGATCTTCCGAGGCGAGGTCGTTCGACTGAACGGTGCAAGATGAGACTTCACCGCCCGGCTCGATGGTGATCCTCAAGATCATCTTGCCGCGAAGGGTCGGATCCTTCCTGAGTTCCGCGTTATAGAGCCGGTAGAGCGCAGCCTTGTATCTGTCGAACACTATCTGGATCTCTTCATCGGTACGGCCCGGTCCCGGCCCGGAGGAAAGCGGCCTCGACTCTCCCGCCTGCCCGGCTACGGTGCTTTCCACACGGCTGAAGCCAACGCCGCCGATGCGGCTGCCGTTTCCGCTGCCGATATCGCGGCTGATCCCGGAGTTGCTGATGCCGCCGCTATAACCGCCCGCCGACTGCATGGCAACAAGAGACCGGTTTGGACGGGCCTGGCCTGCGGCCGCGACCGCCTGGTTGTTGATCCGCGCCTCGGTTCCGAGACGCGCGGCGGGAGCTTCGTCCAGCATGCCCTTGAAGGATTCCTTGAATGCCAGGACCCCTGTGCTCTCCGCTTTACTGCGTGCGGTCTCCGTTTCCGAAGCGACCACCTTCGGCTGTTCTTCATGCTGTTTCTCCGGCACCTTCTGCTGGTTCTTTTCGGGCTTCCTTTCCTCTTTGCGCTGTTCGGGCTCCCGCTCTGGCTTCGGCGGCTCTCTCCGGAGCATGGAGACCAGACGTTCGGGCACCTCGGTCACGACGGGGCGTTCCGGCGGCGGCAGCACCCAGAGGCGTATGACGGCACCGAAGAGGATATAGAACAACAATGCGAGAAGCAATGACCTGCGGAACCGCCGTTCGCTCTCGGAATTCTTGTCCCCCGGCATTGCCATCGTGTGATTGGGAACGGGAGATATCTCGCGGTCTACGAAGTATTCCTCCTCACGCCGTTCATCGCGCTCGTAGGCGTCTCGCACTTCCTCCTGGAGGTAAGCCAGTTCGTCAAGACACCGGTTTATCTCGCCCTGGAGGGTCGCCTTCTTTTCAAGGATCCCGCTTATATCGCCTTCGAAGAGCGCGACCCGGTTCTTCGCGCGCTTTATGTGCACATCCGCATTTTGCTGTTCGGCGAGCCCTGCCCAAAAGAGGTCGCCCGCCTTCAGTTCACCAAGCTTGTCCAGAGCGGAGAGTACTTTCTTAAGCGCGTCGAACCGCTGCCTCTCGGTGGCGAATGTTTCCAGCTCGGCGTCAACGACCCGAAGCTCCTCTTCCAAGGCGGCGCGCCTTTTGACGGCCTTCTCTATCTGGACGTCAATCTGGGTCAGTTCCTCTTCTAAAATGGCTGTAGTCATTTTCCCGCCTTTTCTGCCACGGCAAGGGAGATCCTTCCGTATCCGCAGGCCGTGCAGGTTGACATTATTTTCTTAAGCACCTTGAACGGTATCGTCTTATCGGCAAGAAGCGTGACCTCCATGGTGTCAGCGGCAGCCTTGGCACCGGCACCGATGATGCCGTGACCAATCTGCTCCAGCCGGTCCCTAAGTTCCTCGACCACAACTACGCCGTTATCAAGGAGTTTCTGGGTGCTGACGACTGCTTCGCCCTGGACCAACACCGATTCAGGGCTCACCACGATCGCAACCGTTTCCCTCGGCCTGGTCGGGACAGAGGAATCGGGAAGGGCAATCTGCGCGTCGGGCAGGGTGCTGTTGAACGAGTGAAAAAGCAGGAAGAACACCAGGACGGTGAGGACGTCCATCATGGGGATGAGGTTTATGCCGAGTCCCCTGATCACGCCCTTCCTGTTGTTCCGCTCCATCCGTTTTATGCGTCTTGTTTCCTTCATGGCGCGTCTCCTATGGATATCTTCGGGAAGAGGTCGATCTTTCTGGCCTCTCCACCACCTTCAGGCAGTACTTCGGTGCTTCGTACTGCGTCCATGATCTCGATAAGGTGGTCGTACTTGATGTCCGGCTCCATCAGGACCGAGGCGTCCTGCTTTCCCGGGTACTGGGCTTTGAGACGAAGGAGCGTCTTGGAAAGCTCCCCAATATCATACTTGTCGTCCTTCTTGGGTATCCTGTCGGAAACCGCCGAACCGTTGGAGATCTCAAGTCCCGCCTTGCGGACGATCACCTCGATGGCGAAATTCGGCAAGGCACGTGCCTCCGCTCCGGCTACTGTCGGGACGCAGAGCTCCTCGATCGTTATGCTGATAAAGACGGCGGTGATGAGCAGAAAGACCACCAAAACGGTAAGGATGTCCATCATCGGCGTCAGGTTGATCAAATGCATGATGTCGGTATCGAAATCCGATTTTTTTTCCGTGTTCAACTTATTTCGATATCGTCTGAACATGGTCGGCTCCTGTCACATTGGCGCCCGGCAAGGACGGGGTCCTCTCGAACTGGCGCTTGGTGAAGTTGGATATGGCGTTCAAGGACTTGACCGATGCCATCTCCAGGCTGTTAACTATCTGGCCCGTGGTCGTCGTGAGCCTCGCATGGAGCAGGAGCAGCGGGATCGCTGACATCAGGCCGAAGGCGGTGCAGTTCATCGCCTCTGAAATGCTGGCGGCAAGCAGTGCCGCCTTTTCGGCAGGGCTTGCGGTGGCCACTGCGGCGAAGGCCATGATGAGGCCCATGATCGTGCCCAGGAGGCCGAAGAGGGTGGCGATGTTGGACAAGAGCGCGAGGTATGGCGTGCGCTTCTCCAGTTGGGGAACTATCTCCATCATGCTCTCCTCCATGGCGATCTCTATGTCCTCTCGGCGCCTGACCGCGCCCTGCCTGGCCAGGCCCATGCCCAGCATCTGCGCCATGGATGATTTGTCCTTGTTGGCAATTTCCCGGGCCTTTTCGAACTCACCCGTTTCCAGCGCGGGATAGATGCTGTCCCACGTTTTGGCATTCGCCTCCCGGACGCGCTTCAGGTGTAACCAGCGCTCGATCGCGATGACCACGCCGACCAGCAGCACGAACAAAATGGGGAACATGAACAAACCGCCCTTCTGAAAAAACCTTACGATAAACATTGTCCTTCCTCCTTTTTCGCTGTTCTGACAGCGATGTCATTTCTTGGTGCTTTGTTCGTAGAACTCCAGTTGACGCTTGAACACGTCGCGGTCAACGGGCGTGTCGGAAGCATCGAGCACCATGTCGAAAACGGTTCCTTTGCCTATCTCGGAGCCTTTCCATGGCACTATGTAGAGGGCCTTAGGGGCCTCGTCGTTCCCGACGATGGACATGCCGGAAAGCTCCTTGGCCCCTTCCGTCTTCGCTTCCTTCTTATCCAAAACGGGCTTCGAAGCGCCCTTGGCCGTCGGTGCGTTGTCTCCGGCAACGGCAAGGCCCGCCGGCAGAAGAAGCAATAAAAGACAAAGAAGCGCGTTCCGATACATGTTCTCTCCTCCCTTTCATCTAACGTTTGAGCCGTATCTTAAGTTCAGCGATCCAGGTTTTGACCTGCGTGTCCGCAGGCGCGCCGGCTGCATAGGTCTCAAACTCATGAAGGGCGCATTCCGGGTCGTTCATATACAGGTCGCAGAGGATGCCGAGATTCTTATGGACCGGCAGGTATTCCGGGAACCGTGCGATCGACTTTTGGTAGACTTCCCTGGACTCTTTGAAACGCCCGGCCCTGCGGAGAAGCAGCCCGTACTCATTGCTAGCGACCGGATGGCCGGGGAAAAGGTCCAGTGCGGCTTTCAAGTGCTCTTCTGCGGGCCCCGTCTTTCCGGCCCGCATGTAGGCTACCGCGATGTCGATGTGCGGGGCCGTGACCCCCGGCGATTTCTCGATCACCTTGGCGAAGAGCTCGATGGCCTTGTCGTTTTTCCCTCCGCTTAGGAGCGAGACGGCGTGGTCGAATTCTTCGCGGGATTCTGCGCTCATGACCGGGTCTTCATGGATGACGAATCCCTGCCGTCCGTCGGAGAGCCTTTCCACTGATGGCCCCTTGAGAGGAGCTGTTTCAACGGGCAAAGGCTCTACCTTCGCTCCGGCTGCGCAACCGGCAAGGACCATGGTCATCACGGCCAGAGACAATGTTCCGGATATGCCTTGGAATGTGAACATCCTTGCAAGAAATCCATTTCTGACATTCATCGCACTGTTCTCCATACCGTCAACCTGGATATCAATCAGGAGACTTATCGTTCGGTACATCCTTGACAGCGTTGTGCTGCGCACTTTCCACCGGGTGAACGTTCTTTACGGTTATTTTGGACTCCGCCTGTTTCGCTTCAGGCTTCGGCTCAGCCGTGGTAGATCCCTGGGTCCCCGAAGGCGATAGTTCCAGCTTCGATTCATCGGCATCGACCGCCCCTTTGGACGCCAGGGGGGCAGGCTCCTCCTGACGCTCGATCGCGAAGAGGTACGTGTCCGGCGATGTCATGACTGCGCTCTCTTCTTCCGTCTTGTCGTAGCGGGCGGGAACGGTTTTGGCAAGCTTCTGCAGGCTCTTTTCGATCCACTCGTTGTAAATGCCGCGAGAAATAAGGTCGAGATTGCTCTTATGCGTTGCGATGGCCTTCTCCTCGAATGGGTAGGCCTGGTCGTCGATCGCGAGTTCGTATTCTTCCCGCTCCAGGGGGCTCAGGTTCTTGGGTCGTTCGGACTCTTTCAGGTCACGGCTGAAATCCGCGTAGATCTCGGCTAGATAGAATGTCGAGGCCGAGGTGACAAGGCCGACCTCGTAATCCAGGAGCTTGGTGAACCCCTGGGTTGCGACCTTCATCAATTCCTTTTTCTTCTCGAGGTTTGCCTTGAACGGCTCTGCCAGCTTTATCGCTTGGAACTGGCCGAAGGTCTGCTCGGCCAGCACCAATGCGGAGGTAGCGGCCAGATAGCGCGTACGGGGCGTACGCTCGGCGCCGGCTCCCGCGTCGACGGCCACCATCGCTTTGAGCTCGGCGAGATAGCCGCCCGTATCGTTCCTCTTCAAAATTTCGGCGATCTTGGCGCGCGCTTCCATGTTGGGTTCGGCCGGATGCGGGAAATGATCCACATAGCGCCGGTATGCCGAAAGCGTGCGGTCCCGGTTGCCGGCCTTATCGTATAGGTCCGCCGCAGTGAGGAGAGACTCGCGCCGAACGTCTTCATCCTTTGACTCTCCCTCGATGCGTTCATATTCGCCGGCCGCGAGGCTGAGCTTTCCGTCCTCACGATAGACGTATGCGATCTTCCTGGTCACCTCTGGAGCGAGATCGCTCCCGGGGAATTTCTCGCGGAACCCGGCGAGCACGGATGCAGCCGTTTTCCAGTCCTTGATCTCGATCAGCGCGGCCGCGGCGTCGTACTCTGCGTTGACCCTGATCTTGGAGGCGGGTGCCATGCGCCCCACACGCAGGAAATTGTCCGCAGCTGCCCGGTAATCCTTGACAGCGCTCGCCTGCTCGCCCTGCTTGTAGATCGCGGCGGCGAGGTTGTCGCTTATGCCGTCCCTGCTTTTATCTCCGGCCGGGAGGAGCGAAAGCACCTTCGCATAGGCGGCCTCGGCTTCGCCGTAGCGGTGAAGCTCGTAGGTTGAGTGGCCGACCACGACATAGGCCCCCCTGACGACATCGGCATCAGCCTTGGGGTAGGAAAGGATGAGCTTGCTCGCGGAGGCGAGAGCCTCCTCGTAGTCCCGCATTCCGTACAGGTCATCCGCGGCGGCCCCGAGGACGATGGCCGCCTTCTCGTGCTCTGGATAGATCGCGGAGAACTTGAGCGAGCTTGCTACGGCCTTACGCCTTACCTGGTCCTTTTGCTCCGGGGCGATGCCGGCCAGCTCTTGGCGGTAGGCGTAGACGGCTGCGTAGCCTGCCTGGGCGGATTTTTCATGGCTCGGGTAGTCATAGGATGTCTTTTCGTACTCCACTGCCGCCTGGTCGAATGCGCGGTTCTCCATGAGGAGGTCCGCCAAAAGATAATTGACAGCCGGTGAGTCCTGGTCCTTCGGGAAGGAGGCGAGGAACTCCCTGTACCAGTGCATGGCCTCCTCGAAGTTCCTGTCCTTGTTCTTTGCCTCCTCTTTGTTCTGGTACAGCGAGTGGTAATGCTTGGCCAGGTCGGCGAGGTTCGTCTTGAGCCAGGAAAGGACCTCCGGACGGTCTTCCGGTTTATAATGCTTCCAGTACGGGGCTTTGAGCCCATACGTCCTGGAGAACTCCTTTTTCGCGTCGATGACCAGGCTGGGGAACCCTCCGGCGATATCGATGTCTATCACCCTCATCTGGAAATCGGGCGCTTTCCTGTGGAAGGGATTTTGGCTCACGAAGGCGTTGTAGGTCGCGGCTGCGTCGGCATAACGGCGCTTGTCGAAGTAAAATTCCCCGAGATTGCTGTAGATGCCGTCCTCGTAGCTTTTAGCGCCATGTTTCGCGAAGTATTCCGCGGCGGTTTTGGGCCCTCCCAAATTGGAAAAGCAAAGGCTTATGACCCTGAATGTATCGTCGATGCGTTTTTTCTCCATCTTGTCTTTGGTCTGTGCGAAGTCGTAGCCCGTCTTCACCTTGTAATCGAGGAGCGCTATGTACCTGTCAAGCGCTTCATCGTAAAGCTCCTGCTTGTAGAATGTCCATCCGAGCTTGTACAGGGCAAGCTGGTAAAAGTACGATCTGTCGCCTATTTGGACGACGCTCTGGTATGCGTCCTCGGCGTCCAGGTAGCGCTTCCGGGTAAAGAAGTATTCGGCGCGCCGGAACTGCACTTCGTCCATGTACTGGCATTTGGGATAGTCCCGCACCATCCGTTCCATGACCTTCATGGCAAGCTCGGCCTGGCCCAGTTCCTCGTAGGCCCGGGACATCTGATAGAGCGCCTGGTCATTGTGCTCGTAATGGGGATACTCGGTAAGAAGTCTTTGATAGAGCGCGATGGCCTCGCGGGCGCCGGGGCGTTCAAGGTTCGATGAGTCAGGCGCGCCCTCTCCCTCCAGTGCCCCCGCCCTTTTCTCGAAATCGGCCTGCGATTCATGTTGTGCGGAAACAGCGGAGTTTGCCGACTGGGCATGAGGTGCGGAGGCGGGATTCCGCCGCCTTGCTGCTGCGCCGTCGGGAAGAAGCCCGTATTCCTTTTCGATCTTCAGGTCCGCGAGGCGGCGCAGGGCCTCGGGCTTGAGCGCGGAGGATCCCGGGGTGTCTTCGAGGAAACGCCGGTAACCTTCCATGGCCTTGTCGAGCCCGCCATCTATCCGCTCTTCCTTGATATCGACATGCGCGCCGCGGAGACCCGCCAACGTGTCCTTTGCTCCGGGCGTCTGGCAGGAGAAAAGGAGAAGCGAAAGAGCGAATAGAGCACTCAGAATACGGTCTGTTGTCATCATTGCTCGGCCCTCTTGTTGTCCTGGGCGCGCCTCGCGCGGTCGTAGCTGTCCGCCATGGCAAATCGCGCGTCTACCTGGAATTTTTCGAGACGGTCGCGCCTCCTGGTGAGTTCGGTAACGGCCAGGGTCTCGAGGATCTTCCCCTGCCGGGACATCAGTTCCTCCACGTGCTTCCGCGCGGAAGCGGCCCTTTCGCTTAAAGCGCGGATGACGTCGTCGTATCCCTCGTAGCTTTGCGTGGCGGCCTGACGGGTGCGGACAAAGGAGGAGTATTCCGTTCTCATCCGGTCGATTTCGCTGTTCAGGTCGTGGAGATGCCTGAAAGCTTCGGTCAAACGGTGGTCGTACTCGGTATACATGTTCCAGTAAAGCACGCCACGCAGGCGCTTGATCCGTGCAAGGTCGTCGCCGGATGCGTCCGGCATGGCGGCAAGCTTCCGTTCCATCTGGTTCAGCCGATCTATCGTGACGCGCTCGTCGGCGGTTTCAAGCTGTTCTGGACGGGGCGCCGTCAGCATGGCATGAAGCCTTTTTTCTATGCTGTCGCGTTGTGAAAGCCTGAGCCGCATGAGAGTGTCGAGCCGGCGGAATTCCCGGTCTATCTCCGGGAGGAGCGGCTGGTAATAGGCCCTGCGCTTCTGGATGATGTCCTTGAAGGCGATGAGGTCGCCAGACCAGGCGGAAAGCTTCACGCGGAGCTCCTCGAGGTCCAGGTAATTCTTGAGCGATTCCTGGAAATCATGGGAAGCAAGGAGGTCAATGAGGTAGAACGTCTCGGGAGCCTCTGGAAGCTCTCGCAGCTTTACGACCCAGTCAGGGTCCTGCTTGAGCTCTTCCCGCAAGAGCGCTTTAAGGAATTTGCCTTCCTGAATGCTCGTTATCGAGGCGGTAAGTTTCTCGATCTCCCTGCCGAACGACTCGAGGGCCTGGCTGTAGAGGAGAGCCGCCTTGCTGTAGATGCCGAGCTTGATATAGGCATAGGGGACCGCGAGCATGGCCTCTTCTACGGAAGGATCGGTGGCGGCCCGCCCGGAAAGTATCGTCCAGGGCACCAGTGCGCTTTGATAATTGTCAAGGGAGGCGTCGGCCCATCCTGAACTGAGGAGCGCACGGTTCGAGAAGGGACCAGTGAGCCGCACCCTGTCCAGGACATACTTGGCAGCGGTGAATTTTTGTTCTGAAAGGAGCTTTTCACCGAGGACAAGGTTGGATTTGTCCATGATCGCCAGAGTGACATCGTCGTCGCTCCTGATCTGGCCGGCGCGGCCGAGAGAGATCCGGCCCTCGGCCTCCTTCCCGTCCCTCATAAGGGCGATTCCGAGATTGTAAGAGCTGAATCCTAAAAAGCCCGGAGCGTCCTGGATGTCCGTAAAAATGCGGGCTGACTCGTCAAAACGGCCATTGGCCATGAGGATCTCTGCCTTGAGGAAAGCCAGGTCATTCCGGATCTTCTCGGGAACGGCGCCCTTGATGCGGTCAACGGCCTCCTGGGCGTCCTTGGGCTGTCCTTTTTGGAAATAGATGCGCGCGAGGCGGAAGATGGCCTCGTTGCGGACGGGCGCGGGGACGTTCCCCTCGATGACCGCTCTTATCGCGCGCCCGGCCTTCCGGTGCATCCTGTAGTAGAGCTCAAAGTCGCCCACATCGAACTCCGCCTGGTTAACATGGTAATGAAGGGTGTCCCGCTCGGGCTCATCGACCCCGTAATGAAGGGCCAACTCTGTGTCGAGCCTGGAGACGGCATCGAACCACTCCCCTTGATAAGCATGATAAAGGGCCTCGCCGAAATAGAGGTCCTTCAGGTCCTTCGGGGCAGACTTTTCTGCCGGCGATGCGGACGCTGCGAACATCAATATTATCAATGGGGCAAACAGTCTTTTCATGGTTTACCTGCTTCTCTCGGTAATGCCTTTGTCTGATAGTGATATCTCGACGATCCTGGGAGCGACATCCTTGCTGATCTTGAAGAGTTCGGATTTACGGAGATCGGAGCCTCCCCCGGTTTTTCCGGCAACGGAAACGAATAGGTCATGATCGCCGGAGCGGATATTGCCGGTATAGATGCGCTGAACCCCGCCCTTTCTCATGGCTTCGAGCTCCTTGAAGCTGTAAACATGCCGGGCGACAGGGTTTCCGTCCATCTGGATCTCCACCGAGTCGAGACGGAAGGTTTCGCCGGACGCCAGGGAAACGAATACCGAGACCTCCGTGCTGGACGGATACAAAAGCTTCTCCTCGAGCTTTTCGAGCTCCGCGGATATCGATAGGACGTCGCTTTTGATGTCCTGGACCTGCTCGTCCTGGCCCTTTAACTCTTCCTTGGTGATGCCCGCTCCGTATGCGGCGGAGAAGAAACACAGCACTGCAACCGTTAACGCGACGCCTGTCAGCCGGTAAAACATTTTTATATCCTCCCATCCCGGAAATTCATATTTCTATCGCTCCATGACGGCCCGGGACACCGCCCCGGGACATCTAAAAATCCCTAAAACTCGCCGACGACGTTGACGAAGAAACCCTGGTGCTTGTAGTTAAGCTGGGTCAGGTCGTCCGAAAAATCGCTGAAGTTGTAGCCGACGCCCGCTTTGATGTTGGCTCCCACCTGCCGGTATATGGCCGCGAGCACGCCGCTTTTCTTGTCGTTCGCGTCGGGCAGGTCCAAGAGACGCGCCTCGACCATGGCATCCCAGAGATGGATGAAGCGCCAGTCGGCGCGGACAATGTAGAGGATGGCCCGGCTCTCAAAGAAAACGGGATTCTCAAGGGACTCGCTGACCCATCCGAGTCGGTAGGCGTACTTGCCGCCGATGCTGAACTTTTGTGTAAGATCGTAGGTCGCATCCAGTGACAATATATGGCTCTTCTGGATGGAATTCGCGGCGATGTTCGTGACCATGCCGGACGAGGTATAGGTGATTGTGTCACTGACCTGTGAGGTGGTCGGGACGTTGTAGAAGTACGTGTATTTGAACAGGGTGTTCAGGCGGTCGTTCGTCACAGGCCGGTATCCGTAACCGATGATCGCCTCGGTGTAATCGCCGCCGAAGAACGCAGCGGCGCTCCGGCTCTCGGCATGGTTGAATTTCCCGATCACGCGGGACGAGTCGTCTATCTGGTACTTCAAATCGTTCTTCACGAGCCAGCTGTCCCTGTCGACCGTGCTCTCGCTCAACGTATTGTCAGGGTTCATGTTTATGACCTCGGTCCTGTCGACGCGGTACTCGAACACGCTGGCCCAGACGAGGCCTTTGTTGCCGTAGCCCACGCGAAGTGCCGCGGCATGGCGCACGAGGGTTGCGTCGGTGATGGGGTCGCGGAGCGTCCCATAGTCAACGCTGACGCCCAGGTTCCAGTGGTCGAAGGGCGCGAGATCGACGCCCGCGGCATGGGTGAGGCCGGTCGGGACATTGCCGTACGTGTACTTTTCCTCTGCATACACGCTGGCGCTGTCGGAGTAGCGGGTCTTGAACCCGGAGACGATGCTCGCGTTGCCGGCGCGAATCCCGTTGTCGGGGGTCTCGTTGTCGTACACGTAGTTCAGGTACATGTTGGTGCGGTCAGAGTAGAGATACTCCATGCCGAACTTGCCGGCCCCGCCCAAGTCGCCGTCCGACACCTCGCCGTTCAATTTGATGCGGTCGGTGATGCGGTACTCGCCGCCCGTACCGATGCGGCCGTTGTTCTCGCGGTCTCCGGTCCTCTCAACGGTGTCCTGCGCGAAGCCGTACGCGCTCCAGCGTTCCTTGGAATCATACGTCGCGCGCAGGGCGGCGTCCGTGCGGTCGCCTTCCGTCTGGGTGGGCGGAACGACCGGCGAGTCGTCATGGCGCGTGTCGATCCGCACACCGGGGCTCAAGGTCCAGTGTTCGGTCATATGATAATTAAGGTCGACCTCGGCAGAACTCGTGTCCAGGCCCTGGTCGCGGGTCGTCTTGTCGCCCTTGGCGGTCACATCTACCTTGTTGGAGATCGGCGCCTTGAATGTGCCCCCGTACTGCATGGTGTCCGTGGCAGTCTCGAGTCCGGGAGCCGAATAGCCGGCGCCCAGGCGCTGCACGTACATCGTCCACTGGCCGGACGCGCCGGCAAAGACGTCAGCAAAGCCCAGGCTGGTGTCTATCCGGTAGGCTCCCGCGGAAACGGGTACCGGACTGCCGAAGTAGGAGCAGGCCGGGTTTCCCGTGGGGAAGCCGTTTGCGGTCGTGCTGAAGCTCGGGCAGGTGGGATTTTCCGTCATGCCGCCGTCGGTGGAGGTTAGAGAGGTCAGGCTGGGCCCGCTGCTCCTCGACGTCTCCACCTTGACCCAGGAAAGGGCGCTCTTCCGCAAGGTGACGTCGAAGGCTTCGAGCTCGTTCGGGTTGTCATTGCCGCCGTCCTTGTTCACCGTGACGCCCAGTTTCACGTAGTCCGAAATCCACACATGCGTCCGTCCGCCCAGGCTCATGCTGTTCGTGTCCCCCGCGCTCGGGACGTATTCGTAGCGGACGACCAGAAACATCCGGTTGCCTGCGGCGGTGCCGGAATTGACCAGCATGTTGTCGGACACGGTCGGAGAAAGGGGCTGCTGAAGGGAGACGCGCCCCTGCAGGTAGTCGATGGTGTAATCGAGGGAGGGCGTCAGGCTCTTCTCGGCGATCACAGTGCCCGAATCCTTGTCGCGGACCTCGATAATGACGCTCTCCGAGCCTGTCAGGACGCCCTGATGGTGCAGGTAATAGAGCGAACCGCCGGTGCCCAGGAACTCCTCGCGCGTCGCGACCGTGCCGGGCTGTGCTGAGTAACCGTCCAGGAAGAAGCGCTTCTCGCCGAAGCTCGTCGTATCGGGCGTCTGGTAATGCAGGTTCGCGCCGTAGAGCCCGCGGTCGATACGGGCGAGATCGTTGTCGCCGTAATTGACCTTGAAGTCGCCCCACATGCCGTAACTCTCGTCCTTCTTGACCTTCACGTAGAACTTGCCCAGGGTCGGGGCCCCCTCCTCCACGCTGCCGTCATCTCCGTAGGTGGGGTAGAAATACTTGGAATCGATGCTCCTGAAAAGCGCGCTGGGCGTCCTGTCAGTGAAATTCCTGAACATGTCCGTTAACTTCTCCTCCTCCGTGTCAGCGCTCGATGTCAGCTCCCAGCCGTCGCCGAACTTTCCTTTTGCATAGAAGGCCAGCCGGCCGTCATAGTTCATCCCGTTGGTATTCACCGTCGTGCTGCTGTACAAAGACGAACCCGGCCCGGTCGTGTAATCGCGTGAAACAGTGAGGTCGGCGATGCCGACGGCGAACCAGTCGCTCTTTTTAAGCTCAACGTCGCGGAGGAAGAGCTCGCCGTTGCCGGCCTTGTCGAGTATCGCCACCTCGACGGTATGCGTGCCGGAAGGCAGTATCTCCTCGGTGACGAACTTTCCCCCGTCCCCTACCGGCACAGGACTGCCGGCGACGAAGACGTCGTGTTCGGCCGGGACCGAGCTCCCGTAGACCTTGATCGTACCGCCCTTCTTCGGGATGTTGTCGACCGAGAGGTGGTTCTCGCCGTAACCGACCTGGAGCTCCTTCTCGGCATCGCGTCCCTGCATATCAGGGGACAGCCGGTCTACTATCCAGATGGGTAGCGGCTTGGTCTCGTCGAAGCGCCCTCGAGCGTCGTAGACCCTGAGCACATACTTGAGCTCGCGCCCGGTGGCCTTGTATTCGGGGAACGTCGGCTGCCACGAAGCACGCCCGTCCTTGTCCATGGGGATGACCGCGATCGGCGTGCCGGCGACGGACTCGTCCTTGTCGAAGATGCGGACCTCCGACCTCGTGATGAAAGCCTGATAGTTCGTGTACATGCGGAACCGCATCAGGTTCTCAGGAGGTACTGCGTCCGGGTCCGTCTTGTAGCGGATGGCATTGGGCCAGGCCGTAACGTTCAAGCGGGGCTTCAAGTAGAGGTCGTCGAACTTGAACTGCACATTTGCCTTGGAGAGTGCCACGTCGGTGCAGCGCTCGATGTCGGCGATGCCCTTGTCCGGGTCGTCTACGGGCTTGCCATCGACGGTTATGCGCATGAGGTTCAAGGCAAGCGGGTCCTTCGGGGTGACATCGCGGGTGATCTTCGTTATGTCCAGACCGTCGGTGTTGTCGTTGACCATCATCTCGTCGTAAACGACCTGCACCTCGACCCTGGCCGTATCCGACTCGACGAAGCCCGTCCTGGCCACATCGTCCGACTGCACGTAGCCATGGCCCTCGAACTCGGCCTGTGAAGGCGCAAGGCCGAGGCGGTTCACCGCGATGTCCATGGCGCGCCGCGCGCGTGAGGTGGAAAGACCGATGTCGTCGCCGTACACCATCGCGGTGCGTCGTTCGAGGCGTTCGTCGTTGGTATAGCCGATGAAGCGGAGGCGCGCCCTCTGCTTGTCCTTTACCTCGTCCAGGCTAAGACGCATGTGCTCTAACTGCTCCGGAGTGATCACCGGTTCACCATGGTCGAACAGGATGGGCTTTATGTTTCCGGACGGACCGTCATAGACGCGCGTCACCGTCTCGGCTCCGGCCGGTTCCGGGCATGGCCGCAGCTCGTCCGGCAGGACCTGCAGTTCGTCGTCATACCAGAATTCGACCTCGATGCGCCGGTTAAGTGCCCGGCCCTTAGCGGTGTCGTTCGAGCCGATGGGACCAGCCGCGCCCTTGCCGTCGACGTCGATCGCCGACGACGGGAGCTTGAGCGCGTCCTTAACAGCCAGCACCGCGCGCCGTGCCCTGGCCTTGGACAATGAAACAGGGTCGCCGTAGATCCGTTCGTTCCGCTCCGAGAGGGGCTGATCGTCGGTATGACCTATGAATTTGACGACGACGTGTTCCTTCGTCCTCAGGTTTTCGAGCACCTGGCGCACATTGGAGATGAAGCCATCGGGTATGGCCGCCGTATCGTCGTCCATATGGAGCGGCGGCACGATGTTCCTTATCCTGGCCCGTCTGGAATGACCCTCCTTATAGCTCAGCTTGCACAACGTCTCGACGCGGCAGACCTTCACGCGGTCCACTCGTTCCGGAGCAGGCGCCCCGTTATCAGCAAGTTTGTCAGGGGCCTCGTCGTACCAGACCTCGACCTCGACACGGCGGTTCTCTGCCTTGCCCTGGAAGGTGGCGTTGCTTGCCGCGGGCCCTGATTCGCCAACGCCCTCGTAGGTGACGGAATCCGGGGGAAGGCCAAGGGCCTTCTGGAGATACAGGGCGGCGGCACCGGCCCGTTCACGGGAAAGCGCGGTGTTGTCGCCGTACTTCTGCTTCTCTTCCCCGAACATCGGCGAATTGTCCGTATGGCCCACCAGATGCAGGCGGACGTTGTTCTTTCCCTGCATTCCGGACAGTATTTCCTTCAGGCGCTGGACATAAGATTCCGGGATGTCCGTTTCTCCCGATCCGATGCGCAGGGGCGGTACGAGGTTTTGAAGCTTCACGGTCTTCACCGTCTTTTCCTGCGCGTTTCGGGGCTCGGCATTCCCACCCTGTCCGGTATGAACGGCGGAGTCCCCGCCCTCTGTCCACAATGTTCTCGGAAGGTCGGCATCCGCATGTCGCTCGACGGCCTCGCCGAG
>DASPSR010000034.1:0-64246 GCA_035623825.1 Nitrospirota bacterium | reverse complement strand
TGCCGACGAGAAGATCTACGGTTCTGCCGTCGATCGCCTTGACAAGCGCAGGGACATCAGCGGCAATCAGGTCGATGACCCGTTCTTTGAGCGCTTCGGTCTCGGTGATGGAAACGCTTTTGCGGACCGCTTCTTCTGCCCATTTTGCATTCTTGCCCCGCTTTTCAGCGATGCTTCTGGCCATGGCGGCCAGATCGTTCACCACCTTGGCTTCCATAGTCTTGTCCATTTTGCCTTCCATGGTGACCGGATGGGCAGCCCCGATGTGTGTGCTCGGGGCCATGGCCGCTATATCAGCGGCGATCGTTATGAACACACCGGCCGATGCCGCCCGAGCCCCGGCGGGCGCAACGTATACCACGACAGGAATGTCGGCCGACATCATTTTCTTCACGATCTCGCGCATGGAATCCACAAGCCCGCCAGGGGTGTCGAGCTCGATGATAATGGCCTCTGCGCTGTTTCGCGATGCCGTATCTATTGATTTGGTGATGTATTCCGAGATCACGGGAGTGATCGGAGCGTCAACGGTTATGAGGTAGATCTTTTTGACTGGTGGCGCTGCTGGTTTTTCCCCAGCAGGCGTGTCAGCGGACAGGGGAGTAACATCAGAAAATATGATGAGCTGCAGCAGCGGGAAAAGCAGGAGCCATTTAGGCTTATCGCGCATGACATGTCTCCCCGAATGTGAAAAGTATATACGCAATGCTGGTGGCTGTCAAGAATAGCTTGACTTGAAAGGGGTTTTTCTGTAGCATCGATTCACCCATACTGCTGATTCAGGAGGCTTGTCTCATGTTTTCTCCCCGTTGGCTTGATCAGGGAGGCGGTCTGTGGCGGGGATCCCTTTGCATCACCCTCTTCGCCCCTTCCATCTAAGGGACAAGGACATTAATGAATGAGGGTAACTGGTGGCATAGGTAAAGGGCGGAAACTGAAAGTGCCCGCAGGCTTGCGAGTCAGGCCGACCTCCGATAAGGCTAAGCAGGCGCTGTTCAATATCCTTGGGGAAAAAGTGGAGGGCGCACATTTCCTCGACCTGTTCGCCGGCATCGGCGGAATCGGCATAGAGGCGCTCAGCAGGGGAGCGGAGCGAGTGGTGTTCGTTGACGACTCGAGGGAGTCTCTCCACATTGTGAAGTATAATATCGAGCAGACCGGTTTCAGCGAGCGGGCGCAAGTGGTCGCGTCGAAGACCGAGACCTTTCTCAAGAAGACCTCCGAGCAGTTCGATATCGTTTTTCTCGACCCGCCCTATTCGCTTGTGCTTGAACCGCTGCTCAATGGCCTCGCAGATTCAGGAATTTTGAAGCCTGATGCTGTCGTAATCGCTGAGCACTTCAAGAAGCAGCCGGCACCCGTACAGGCGGGCAGGCTTACGCTCTACCGCGAGGCGCGGTATGGTGATACCGTATTGGCTTTTTATCGACTGTAGAAGTGCAAAGCAAAGGGCTCAACTGTCAAAATCCTAGGCCCGAACGAGACGAGATTGGGTGATTAACCATGGTCAACTACACAGCCGCTGACGTTCGATTTTGAAATTCGAACGTTGCCTGGAGGTAACATGAAGCACATTGCCGTCTATCCCGGGACCTTCGATCCTGTTACCAACGGCCACATCGACCTCATGGAACGGAGTCTCAGAATTTTCGATGAGCTGATAGTCGCAATAGCAGCGAACCCGAAAAAGACGCCGCTCTTTTCACTCGAGGATCGCATCTCCATGTTCAGGGAGGTGGCGGGGATGTATAAGAATGTGATTATCGAGGGTTTCGATGGGCTGCTCGTCGACTACGTCAGGCAGAAGAATGCCGTTGGGATCATCCGTGGTCTGCGCGCCGTATCGGACTTCGAGTACGAAATGCAAATGGCACTCATGAACCGCAGGCTTGACAGCAAAATCGAAACAGTGTTCCTGATGCCGAACCAGGAGTATTCGTTCATAACCTCGACAATCGTGAAGGAAGCTGCCAGCTACGGCGGCGACGTGTCCAGTCTTGTGCCGAAGCCGGTGGTGGAGAAACTGAAGAAAAAGTTTGTGTAATGAAGCTAGCTTTTCGCCATTTTTTGTCTGAGAGCCTCATAGAGGATCACCGCCGCGGCAGTGGCTACATTCAGCGAATCGATCGTTTCCGCCATGGGAATGCGGACCCGGATGTCGATATCGGCTATGAGGTCATTGGGCAATCCCGCACCCTCCTGTCCTAGAACCACCGCGGTCGGTTTCGTAAGATCGACATCGAAGTGCGTTTTCTCACCGGTCAAGACCGTTGCCACGGTCTGGAACCCGTTCTGCCTGCATCTCTTGATGAAAGCGGACACATCGCCGATGCGCACGACAGGCAGGTGTAAAATGCTGCCCATTGAGGCCCTTATCGCTTTTTCGTTGAATGGGTCCACGGTATTCGGTGTTACGGCCACGCCGGAAGCGCCGACTGCCTCGGCGGTCCTCAGGATAGTGCCCAGGTTGCCGGGGTCCTGGAGCTGGTGAGCGATCACTATGAGCCCCGAGCGATGAGCCAGAAGCTCCTGTTCAGTGTGCACCTTCATGCCCACAACTGCCATGACCGGCTGGGGTGATTTGCTCTTCGCTATCATGTCCAGCAGACGCTGCGATATCCAGACCACATCCATTGAGCGACTTTCGGCTAAATTAAGCACACCCTTGCCATGGTGTTGGACGAGTGACGGCGCCGCAACAACCATCTTGACCCCCAGGTTGTCCCTGAGCGCTTCTTCGACCATTTTGACGCCTTCGATCAGAAAGGCCTTTCCCTTTTGCCGGTATTTCGATTCAGACAGGGAGCGGAGATGTTTTATCACGCTGTTTTCTTTGCTCGTGATTGGCTTGTGAGGGCTGTTATGCTGCATGAAGGGGAGTATAGCATAAACAGGAGAGAGAGCGAATGGAAACTTCCTCCTGAGCCGTTGAACCATCGAGGCGTACGCAGGGTACGTTGTCAAACACTGATTTACCAAGGAATAAATGACAAAGAAGCCGCGATGGACGTGCTTCCATTCATTGATCGCAGAAACTCATGAATTGTCTTCTCTATTGAGAGATCGGATTTGGGGCCTAGTTCTACTATATTTTCATCACTCTGAGCGCCTCTTGATACTGCTGCTCCAGTTCTTCCCATCGTTTGAGCGACTCATAGCTGCTTCGCCAGGCTTCGCAGTCGTCCTTGCAGGCAGGGTCGTTAGACGTCCGGTTGCTCCGCAGTTCATCCATAAACATCCCGGTGGTCTTGTTATGCCTGCGTTCCAGAACGCTGAGCGAATGTTTGATCCTTTTGATGGTATTCCTGCAGACGCTCAGTTCCCTTGAAAGCGAGATCTCGAACTCGTCGGTATGCATGAATGGTCCTCCAGGTATTAGTAACGTAGCGCAAAGGGATTAAAAACACAAGGCAAAACTATATACTTGACAAAAATGGTCAAGTTTGTTATTGTTGTCCTAGCGAATGGAAAGATCAAAACGGTCCTGTTTAAAAAGAACGGGTCGTGATGAGTGGTAGGCGTAAACTATGAAGCTGTCGACGAAGGGGAAATACGGCGTTCGGGCGGTATACGAGATAGCCAAGCATTCCGGCAGAGGGCCGATCACGATCAAGGAAATTGCCGACCGTCAAGGGATTTCATTTTCCTACCTTGAGCAGATCCTGCACCGGCTCTGTAAGGCAGGTCTGATCGAGAGTGTCCGCGGACCCGCAGGTGGGTACCTGCTTGCCAGGAAACCGTCGGAGCTAACGATCGGTGATATCGTGAGAACGCTTGAAGGGCCGATAGCGCTGTCCCACTGCCTGGAGCCCGGTGAGTCCGGTGAATGCTATCAGGCCGATGACTGTGTTGCCAGAATGGTCTGGGCGAAGGTTGGTGCAAAGATCGAACAGGCGCTCGACAGCATAACCTTCGATGATCTCCTCCGCCAGCAGACGGAACAGCAGAAAGAAGCTCTCGCAGGGAAAACCAGGAAGAAATCGGCGTTGGCAGGAAAGGGGGTATGTTGACGTGAGAAAGGTATATCTTGACCATGCAGCCACGACACCCGTCCATCCGAAAGTTTTGGAGGCCATGCTGCCCTATTTCTCCGGCAGTTTCGGCAATCCCTCAAACCTGCACGACGTGGGACGGGAGGCCAAGAACGCAGTTGATGAGGCACGGGCAAAGACCGCCGCCCTCGTTGGCGCAAAAGCGGAAGAAATTTATTTTACGTCAAGCGGAGCCGAGTCGAACAACTTCGCGCTCAAGGGGCTTGCCCAGGCGAACAGCCAGAAGGGAAATCACATCATCGTATCGCAGATCGAGCATTTTTCGGTCCTCCATCCGGCAAAGACGCTCGAAAAATCAGGATTCTCCGTTACCTACCTGGAAACGGACGAAACAGGACGGGTAGACCCCGATGACGTCGCAAAGTCGATCACCAAGGACACGATCCTCGTCTCGATCATGCATGCGAACAATGAAATCGGCACGATCCAGCCGATCGAGGAGATAGGCAGGATAACGAAGGAAAAGGGTGTGCTGTTCCACACCGATGCGGTCGCGTCTGTGGGATGGATTCCCGTAAACGTGAAGACGCTCGGCGTGGACGCCCTGTCTCTCTCGGGGCACCAATTCTACGGTCCCAAGGGCGCGGCTGCGCTCTTTCTGCGCAAAGGCGTCAGGATCAAGCCTCAGATCGAGGGCGGCATCCAGGAAGACGGCAGGCGCGCGGGCACCGAGAATGTACCCGCCATCGTTGGTCTGGGCAGGGCAGCGGAGATTGCGGCAGCGGAGATACCGCACCGCATGAACTACCTCTCGGCGCTCCGAGACCGGCTGCAGAAAGGCCTCACCGATAAGATCGACCACATGGTTGTGAACGGCCATCCGACGCGCAGGTTGCCGCATAACCTGAACGTTTCCATGTGGTACGTGGAAGGAGAGTCCATGCTCCTGTTCCTGAACATGGAAGGGATATCGGTGTCAAGCGGATCTGCCTGCACCTCCCGTTCGCTCAAGGCATCGCACGTGCTTGTCTGCATCGGCACGGATGCGGCGGTCGCAAACGGCACGCTGCTCATGACGCTCGGCATGGGAAACTCTGAGGAAGATATCGACTATGTGATAGAGAAGCTGCCCCCCATCGTGCAGCGGCTGCGGGAGATGTCGCCTCTCTATGAAGACATGATCAAGAAAGAAAAAGCTGGATGAGGAGGAATATATGGAACAGTACAGTTCGAAGGTGATGGAACATTTCGCCCATCCACATAATGTGGGCGAGATCGAGAACGCGGACGGTGTGGGAACGGTCGGTAATCCTGTTTGCGGCGATGTGATGCGTCTCTATATCAAGGTCGAGAAGGACGTCATCACGGACGCCAAGTTCAAGACCTTTGGTTGCGGCGCGGCCATTGCCACGAGCAGCATGGTAACGGATCTTGTGAAGGGCAAGAGCGTCGACGAGGCGCTCAAAATATCGAATGCTGCAGTGGCCGAGGCGCTTGGCGGCCTTCCGAAGGTAAAGATGCATTGCTCAGTGCTGGCGGAAGAGGCGCTCAAGTCGGCACTCGACGATTATTACAAGAAACAGGGAAAAATTTCGCCTGTGAAATTGCCTGAAGGCTCGGGGCACGAGCATGAGATGGAGTAGGAACGACAGAGTCAATCACAGGTTCTCAAATGCCGAGTAATATCGGATACCGCAATGCCGGCATCCAAAGGGTCTTGAAACCGGGCTGTTGGACGGCGACTTTGCCGTTTCAAGAACCAGTCACGAAAAAGAGAACGAATATGAAAGAAATCAAACCCGATGAGATACTGGACTGCGTGGGCCTCGCCTGTCCCATGCCGATCTACAAGACTTCGATCAAGATCAAGGAAATGAAACCGGGCCAGGTGCTTGAAGTGCAGTCAGACGATAACGGTATTGAAAAAGATATGCCAGCATGGTGCAGCATGACCGGCAATGAGTACCTCGGCCTTACCAAGGATAACGGAGAATATCACGTCTATGTGCGGAAGAAGTAGCGCGGTGATCTGCCTGTCAGCCCGCAGGCCGTGATCCCCAGCCTTCTGAGCGAACCCAATCCAACGGTTCGCTTTATCCGAGGATTTGGCGCGACGTCGTCGCTGGATTTTGCCATCATCTATCGCGTCGGGGAGATAACGGATCCGCAGCAGGTGCTCCTTGAACTGCCCCGAAGGGTATTCAAACGCTTCAAGAGCGATGGTATTCCTTCCCCTGCCGGCGCCGTGTGTATGAAGACCGAACCACCAGAAACCCGCCCTTCATTGTAATCCTGCCAGATGAACGAAGACGTGCGACGCGCTGTTTCTCAAGGGACCGTTCAGCCAGCTCTCTGAAGGCTCTTCCCGCTTTCCGTTTGACAACGCCGGGGGGATAGTTTATTATCACAGCACAGATGAGAGGAGCACGATGCAGACTATTGCGTCCTTAAAAGAGGGCGACTGGATAGAGGAGACCTACCTCGTTACGGCAAAGCAAGTATCCACGGCCAAGAATGGCGTGACCTACCTTTCAATAAAGCTCGCGGACAAAACCGGTGAAATCGACGGGAAACTGTGGGACAACGCCGATGAGGTTGCAGGCAAGTTTGAGCGTGAGGATTTTGTCCGCATAAAGGGCATCGCAGCCAACTATCAGGGAACGATGCAGATCAAGATGAAAACGCTCGAAAAAGTCGATGATGGGAAAGTGGACATCGCCAACTTCATTCAGACCTCTTCCCGCAACCCCGATGACATGATAAGAGAGATAAGGACCATGGCAGCGGGTATCACGAATGCTCATCTCAAACAGTTGATGACCGCTTTCCTGAACGACGCCCCGTTCATGGAGCTTTTCAAGCGCGTGCCCGCGGCCAAGACGCTCCATCATAACTATGTTGGCGGTCTGCTGGAGCATGTGGTTGAGCTCATGTCCCTCGCCCGGGACGTGGCCGAACATTTCCCGTCGATCGACGTTGACCTGCTCACGGCAGGAGCATTTTTGCACGACATCGGCAAGGTGCGCGAGCTCAGCATCAGGAAATCCATAGAATATACCACGGAGGGAAGGCTCATCGGTCACATATCACTCGGCTATGAAATGGTCGTAGAGAAGATCGATGCGATCCCGGCGTTCCCGGCGGAACTCGCTATGCTGCTCAAGCATATTGTGCTTTCGCACCACGGTGAGTATGAATTCGGGTCGCCCAAGAGGCCCAAGATCCAGGAGGCTATCGTCATAAACTATCTCGACGACCTCTCTGCGAAGATCAACAACTTCCAGGCGACGTTGAAGAAAGAGAACGTGGGCGAAGGAGAGTGGACGACTTACAGCAAGATGCATGACCGCTATCTCTATCGGCAGACAGCTCATGGGGGCTCCAGGGCCAATCCCACCGACGATCTGGCGGAAACGGGCGAGGGGCAGCTGACGGGGAAGAAAGGCTCAAGAAATGACGGGAGGGTGTCCAAGGGCAGCGGGACATCCGATTCATCCGGTAAGCTGCCGCTGGATATATGAGAAAGACAGCCGAAGATCATAAACATCATGTCAAGCACAGAGGCGCAGAAATAAACGAGGTTTGGAGAATCGGAGCTCGGAATTTATTCCTACGTTGATCTTTCGGACATGGAAATTTAGTTGAGAGGGGCAACATGTTAGGTGTTTTTCGCGGCCTGAGTGACGGGCTTGCAAAAACCAGGAAGGGATTTGCCGAAAAGATCGGATCCTTGGTCCTCGGTGAAAAGATCGATGACTCATTTCTCGTCGAGCTCGAGGAAGCACTCATTGCAGCCGACGTTGGGATGGAGACGACGTCGTTAGTGCTGAAGGACCTCCAGGAGCGGTTCAAACGCAAGGAACTCTCCACTGCGGTTCAGATCAAGGACAGACTCAAACAGGTTCTCCTTGACATCCTGATATCCCGTTCTTCGGCGTTTTCCGTGGCTACGTCGCCGTCCATTGTGCTCGTGGTCGGCGTGAACGGCACGGGCAAGACCACCACGATCGGCAAGCTTGCGTACTGGCTTCAATCTCAGGGGAAGAACGTGATGCTGGCGGCAGGAGATACATTTCGTGCGGCGGCATCGGAACAGCTCCTGATCTGGGGAAAACGGGCGGGCATCCCCGTCATCAAGCATCAGGAAGGGGCAGATCCCGGAGCGGTGGCATTCGACGCTGTTTCAGCAGCAAAGGCCAGAATGATCGACGTGCTGATCGTGGACACCGCAGGCAGGCTCCACACAAAATCGAACCTCATGGACGAGCTGAAGAAGGTGAAGCGCATCCTGTCGCGTGAACTCCCCGGGGCGCCGCATGAAACCCTGCTCGTCCTTGACGGGAGCACGGGCCAGAACGCCCTCGTGCAAGCGAAGATGTTCCACGAGGCCGTAGGTGTGACCGGTATTGTGCTTACCAAGCTGGACGGCACGTCGAAGGGCGGCATCGTCTTTGCCATAAACAAAGAACTCCCCATTCCGGTGAAGTTCATCGGCATCGGCGAGGCAATTGAAGACCTGCGGGAGTTCAATCCAAAAGAATTCGTGGATGCGCTGTTGTGAAGTCGGAGAGCAAAGGGAAGAGGAGAAGCTCCGCACTCTGCCCGCCGCTCCACGCGCGAGACGGAGAACCATGGAAAGCGTGAAAGTCGAAATATTTGGGCAAGTGTACAACATCAAGGGCAAGGATGACCATGATTACATATGTGAGCTTGCAGCGTATGTCGACGCGAAGATGAAGGATGTACAAAAGGGAACCGGCACATCTGATCCTCATCGGGTCGCTATCCTGACGGCACTAACGATATCAGATGAACTATTCCGTTTGCGCCGGCAGCATGGCACCCTTGAAAAGACGGCAGAGGCAGCAGCCCAACGGTTGCTCGTTATAACTGAACCCGAAGGCGTGAAAGGGAAAAAATAACAAACGTCTTGAAGCCGGTTTCCTCGTGGAATGACAGAGTCGGAACAGCTGAACCTATTGAAATGGAAGATATTTTTTTCAGCTCCGGCAAAACAGCGCATTATTTTTCCTCTTGCCATTTTTTACCGATTCTGGTATAAAGTACACAGATGAATGGTTGGAACAAAGTCCCCTGCTTTGCACGTGATTGATATAACTTGTTCCTCGTGAAAAAAAAATAATGGGAGCCATCCCAGGGAAAGGGTGTGCATGCCCAGGCAAGACTGGGACGCCTAAACTTTCCGATATGGTGCCCACCTGGTTACGACCAGGAATCAAGTTTATCTACACGGCAAAAGCGGGGGATTTTTTTAGTATCCCGCACGAGAAGGCTTCATAACCAGCTATTTATCGATAACAATGCATGTGATCAGCGCATATTTGAAGGGCGGTAAGTAAGGAAGGCCCCGGCGCTCGTGATAGTGTCAATGTTTCTGCGGACTACCGAGAAAGTAGCATGCTAACCATGGGTTCTTGCGCTTCCTGATGTATTCTCGGGTCCGCACAACGATTGTATTTGCCGACAGGGTATCAGACTTTTTGAACATGGGAATATTTATTTATACATATACGCATCAAGAGACAGCACCGACGATGGATTCTTCGGGAAGTATGCATTGGATGAGCGGACAGGACGGGTCTATAGCACCTTCTCGAAGAGAGGATGTCTCTTAGCGCATATCCGAAAATATCCCATGCGACGTGTTATCCTGATTCGGCCAATCTGATTCTCTCACTATCACTTTCCCGCGTAGGCTCTCCTGAAACATTTTGTTGGGTCTCAAAAATCTCAAAAAGCAGGCGCATTCTTTGCCTTTGACCGCTGAGCCGTCGGAGCCGCCTCTGGCGTGGAGGATGCGGCCGCGCGACCTGTCCGAATTCGTCGGCCAAGAGCATATCCTTGGTACAGGCAAGCTCTTGCGCAGGGCCATCGAGGCCGACCGGTTCATGTCCCTCATCCTCTACGGTCCGCCAGGGGTGGGCAAGACCGCCCTTGCGCATCTGATCGCCGAGCGCAGCAAGACGCACTTTGTCTCCCTGAACGCTGTTACTGCGGGTGTGGCTGATATCAGGAAAGTGACGCAGGAGGCTGCTCTGGAAAGGAGCCAGGGCGGCAGGAGGACCGTCCTCTTCATCGATGAGATCCACCGGTTCACGCGTGTGCAGCAGGATGCGCTCCTGCCCGATGTGGAGCGGGGGAACATCATCCTCATCGGCGCCTCCACGCAAAACCCCTTTTTCGCGATCATTCCCGCCCTCTCATCCCGCTCGCAGATCTTCGAATTTAAACCTCTCAGGGACGAGGACATCAGACGACTCATCGTGCGCGCGCTCACGGACAAGGAGCGCGGACTCGGGAACCTCTCCGTGACCCTTGCACCGGATGCCCTGGAGTTTATTATTGCGAAATCCAATGGAGACGCGAGACGCGCTTTGAACGCTCTCGAAATCGGAGCGCTCTCGACTCCTGCCGGACCTCAAGGAACAATCGTTTACGACCTCCTTACGGCCGAGGAATCGATTCAGAAGAAGGCGCTGACATACGACGAAGATGAACACTACGATACGATCTCGGCGTTCATTAAGAGCATGCGCGGAAGCGATCCCGATGCCGCGCTCTACTGGATGGCCAAGATGGTCTACGCAGGCGAAGACCCGCTATTCATCGCGCGCAGGATCGTTATTGCGGCGAGCGAGGACGTGGGGAACGCCGATCCCCGGGCGCTTATCCTTGCGACGGCGGCATATCAAGCAGTAGAGCGGATCGGAATGCCCGAGGGGGGGATACCACTGGCTCAGGCGGCGGTGTACGTTGCCACTGCGCCCAAGAGCAACGCTTCTTACCTAGGCATCAGGGAAGCCATGAAGGAGATAGAAGAAGGCCATCTCATGCCCGTGCCGGACCATCTCAGGGACGCGAGCTACAAAGGTTCCTCGAGGCTCGGCAGAGGCAAGGGTTACAGATACCCGCACGATTATCCTGGCCACTATGTGGCTCAGGATTACCTCCCGCAGAAGCGGGAATACTACCGGCCCACGGAGCAGGGCGACGAGAAAAGGATCAAGGAACGTCTTGCCGGGCTGAAGAAGCGACATCAGGAGGAAAGAGAATGATTGAATATATTATTCTGATAGCTGCAGGGCTCGCCGTCGGCGTCGGCCTCGGCCTGCTGTTAAAAAGCAGGGCTGCCGCTGGCAAGATAAAGGGTGCAGAAACAGAGGCTGCGCGGATAGTTGCGAACGCCGAGAGAGAGGCCGAGACCAAGCGCAAAGAAGCCGTACTCGAGGCAAAAGACAAGCTCTACCAGGCACGTTCCGACTTCGAACGCGAGAACCGCGAGAAGAAACAGGAGCTTCAGAACCAGGAGCGCCGGCTTACCCAAAAGGAGGAAAGCCTTGAAAAGAAGATCGATCTTATCGAGAGGCGGGAAGTGGATGCCGTGCGGCGCGAGCGGGAGCTTACAGCGCGCGAGAAGGTAGCGATCGAGAAAGAGGAGCGCTTTGAGAAGGGGCTGCGCGAACAACGGCAGATGCTCGAGAAGATCGCGAACATGACGGCCGAAGAGGCCAAACGTCAGCTCATGGTCTCGATGGAAGATGAAGCCAAGTACGAGGCGGCCAAGACCATCAAGAGGATAGAGGACGAGGCCAAGGAAGAAGCCGACAAGAAGGCCAAGAACATCATCAGCCTGGCTATACAGCGGTACGCAAGCGATTACGTGGCCGAGGCAACTGTTTCAGTCGTGAATCTGCCGAACGACGAAATGAAGGGGAGGATCATCGGACGCGAGGGCAGGAACATCCGGGCGCTCGAGGCCGCGACCGGCATCGACCTCATCATCGATGACACGCCGGAGGCCGTTATCCTCTCATGCTATGACCCGCTCCGTAGAGAGATAGCCCGACTCACCATCGAGCGCTTGATCCAGGACGGCCGCATCCATCCTGCGAGGATCGAAGAGATCGCAGAGAAGGTCAAAAAGGACCTGGATACGGCCATGAAGGACGAAGGCGAGAAGGCGGCTTTCGACCTCGGCATCCACAACATGCATCCCGAGATAATCAAGCTCGTCGGAAGGCTCAAATACCGTACGAGTTACGGTCAGAACGTGCTTATGCATTCCCGCGAGGTGGCGTATTTTGCGGGTATCATGGCGGCGGAGTGCGGCGTGGACCAGAAACTCGCGCGGCGGGCAGGACTGCTCCACGACCTGGGCAAATCCATCGATCATGAGGTGGAAGGAACGCATCCCCAGATCGGAGGCGACCTGGCCAAGAAGTACGGCGAGAACACCAAGGTGATCAATGCGATCTTGACCCACCACGGTGACGGCGAGCCGAACTGTGTCGAGTCGGTGCTCGTGGCGGCCGCGGACGCGCTGTCCGCCGGCAGGCCCGGCGTGCGGCGCGAGACCCTCGAGAGCTACCTCAAGCGTCTTGAGCAGCTCGAGTCGACCGCCAACTCCTTCAAGGGGGTCGAGAAATCCTACGCCATTCAGGCCGGCCGCGAGATCCGCATCATCGTGAAACCCGAGGATCTCTCGGATGCGCATTCGGCCCAGCTTTCACGCGATATCGCCAAAAAGATCGAACAGGAGCTGTCCTATCCAGGACAGATCAAGGTTACGGTGGTGCGCGAGAGCAGGTACGTGGAGTACGCCAAATAGTGACGGCGGACTAGGGGGGTCCTTGAGGGTCCTTTTCATCGGCGATATCATCGGAGAGCCGGGGAGGAAGATGGTGCGGGCGAATATGCGCAGTCTCGCCGAAACCCATCGACCGGACCTCGTGATCGCAAACGGTGAGAACGCAGCCGGCGGGTTCGGGATCACGCCTGAGATTGCTGAAGAGCTGTTCTCCCTCGGGATCCATGTCCTGACCTCGGGCAACCACGTCTGGGACAAAAAAGAAATAGAGCCCTACCTCACAAAGCAGGACCGGCTCATCAGGCCCGCTAACTATCCTGAAGGAAATCCCGGATACGGCAGCGTGTGCATCTCTACCGGCGCAGGTCGAGCGGCTGTGCTGAACCTCGAGGGGAGGGTCTTCATGTCGAACCTTGAAGATCCGTTCCGTGTCGCTGAACGCGAGCTAGGGAAGCTCAAAAAGGAAACGCCGGTCGTGATCATCGATTTTCACGCTGAGGCCACGTCCGAAAAGATGGCACTTGCCTGGCATCTTGACGGCAAGGCGAGCGCTGTAATCGGGACCCATACGCACGTCCAGACATCGGATGAACGGATCCTCAATGCGGGCACAGCGTTTATTACCGATGTCGGCATGACGGGGCCTACGGATTCGGTCATCGGCGTGAAAAAGGAACAGGCCATTGCGCGGTTTCTTTATCAGACACCTCACCGGTTCGAGATCCCCAAAGGGCCTGTTCACCTTGATGCTGTGATCATTGATATTGAATCAGCGACAGGGAAGGCCGTGGCGATTGAAAGAATTCGGATCAGATCCTGAGCGGGCCAGCGTCAATGAGATACCAATCCACGGTACACAAGCCTTACACGATATCCCATTTTTAACAGATCTACGTCCGGAACAATGATCATAAGGCGCTTGTCGCTTCCCGTGCAGCGGGTTTTTGGCAATTGAGATTTGGTGCTCGTATGCGCACGCATATTCTTACCGTCACTCAACTCACCATCCAGATCAAAAGCCTCCTCGAAGGAAACTTCCCCGATCTCTGGGTGGAGGGGGAGATCTCAAATCTCACTATCCCGCAATCCGGACATGCCTATTTCACCCTGAAAGACGAACATAGTCAAATAAGGTCCGTCCTGTTCCGCTCGTCCCAGCGGTTTCTTAAGTTCACGCTCCAGCACGGCATGCAGGTGATCTGCAGGGGCAGGGTCAGCGTGTACGAGCAGCGCGGCGAGTACCAGCTCATTGTCGATTATATCGAACCCAAGGGAGTAGGGGCGCTTCAGATGGCGTTCGAGCAGCTGAAGGCAAAGCTCGAAAAGGAAGGCCTGTTCGATCTTGATCACAAGAGGCCGCTCCCGCTCCTGCCGCAACGGATCGGCATCATCACATCTCCGACTGGCGCAGCCATCCGCGATATGCTGAGGGTAATCAAGCGACGCCATCCTCGAATGCAAATCCTCATCTATCCTGTCCCGGTGCAGGGGCCCGAGGCAGCGCCTGCCATCGTTGAGGCGATCCTGTATTTCAACCGGGAGCGGAACGTGGACGTGATGATCGTCGGCCGCGGCGGAGGCTCGCTCGAGGATCTCTGGGCATTCAACGAAGAAACGGTCGCCCGAGCCATCTACGCCTCTGCGGTCCCGGTCATTTCCGCCGTCGGGCACGAGACAGACTACACAATTTCTGACTTTGTGGCTGATCTCCGCGCACCGACCCCGTCGGCGGCGGCGGAGATGGTGGTAAAAAGCGAAGAGAGTTTCCGGGAGTTCATCATCTCTCGTGAATCAGGCCTCATCAGGAGCATTCGGCAGCAGATCGAGCTTACCCGGGTATCGCTCCGTGAACACTCGCGGATGCTTGGGGACCCGAGGAGATTGCTGGAACAGTACACGCAGCGCGTCGATGATCTGGCCGGCAGACTGGCTACGGGGTTCGGTCATCATGTGCGCAGGGATCGCGCGCTTCTCGCTTCTCTAACCTCAGCGCTCGATCATCTGAATCCGCTGGGCATCCTCTCTCGCGGATACAGCATTACGAAGAAACTTCCCGCCGGCATCATCCTGAAAGACCCCTCCGACGTGCAAGACGGCGACTTGCTCAGTACGAGGCTCTACCAGGGTGAAGTGATTTCGCGTGTGAAGAAGAGCAACAACGAAGAGGTCGGTCGCTAGATGCACGAATCTCAGCTTCAGCTTTGACAACGATATCTCCTTGTGATACCCTCTACCGTATGCAGGAATCATCAAAACATCCAGAGTCACCTGCTCCTGAAGTCCAGGATGCAATGCGTTATCTCGTTTCGGCGATCAGGGCTGTGAAGCTCTATCCACCCAATAATCCTGTCTACTCCCAGTCAATCAAAAAATCGTTTGAAGTGCTGCAGAACTTTCTCCAGACCACGCCGGGATACTACATCGGTGTGCAGAAAACCCATTTCACCTACCTGAATGCTCCCCTCGGGAAAGATGCGCAATTGAACAGGGCCATTGCTCAGGACCTGTTTGCAAAAGGCGTACGGGGGATCACCATCAGCCAGGGCGTCACCGAAGATGAGCTGCTGAATCTCTATCAGGCCCTTGCATTGTCGCCGGAAGGGGCGGCGATGAGAGGCGGGATTAATTCTATCCTCTGGGAAAAGAACGCGACGCACATCAAGGTTACCCTTGCGGGTCTTGACGAGATCGTTACGACAAAGACAGGAGGACAGGAGGAAAAGAAGCACGTTGAAGCGCCTTCCGGCGTTTCCGAACCGTTCGCGGCGCAGAAAGAATCACAATCTTCACACCGTACCCTGGTCCTGGGCGACCTCTTGGCCAATCCTGCCGGGTTCGGTGCCGGCATGGTCGAACGCGCATTGCAGGCGCGCGCCGAACACGAAAGCGTGGAAGACAGACTCTTGGCGCTGTATCAGGAAGCAGGGCATAAGATACAGGAGGAGCAGCCCGACCAGAGCGATGCTCTGTTTGAAGGATTGGCCAAGTCTGTAATTTCGCTCGAACCCGCTTACCGTGACGGGTTTGTTATCGGCAAGCTGTACGAAGGATCGGATTCGGAAATCGTGAATGAACGGAAAGCCGAATTCGAGGAACAGGTGCCCGACGAGATTCACGAGATCCTGGCCGGACGTTTTTCCAACGTCTGGAACGTGCAACAGGTGACGACGCTCCTGAAAAAATCATTGTCGAAGAAGATTGCTCCGCCTTCCCCCCCGCCGTCTCCGGCTGATTTAGAGGTTGTGCCGATTTCCCAGAACACGATCCAGTTCGCGAGGGAGATGGCGGAATACACGCCGGAAGAGATGGAAGCGATGAAGATCATGGGCGGAGCAGGCATGGAGTCGGACACTATCGAGGCCTCGGTGCGTACACTCATATTCCTGCTCTCCCTGGTAAAGAATCCCCGCCGCGCCGATTCGCAGGAGAAGGAGGTCAGCCTCTTTTCCGGCGTTGTCCACCAGCTTGAAGACATGCTGGCGTATCTCCTGACGAAAAAAGACTATGACCTGGCCGCGCTGATCGTTCGGGTGTTCCATATGCCGGTCGACCCTGCCTTCAAGCCGCGGATGATGGATGCCATAAAAAAAACGATATTGAAGCCCGCCGTTGCCGCGACGGTCGCCGACATGCGGAACCACCCCAAGGGATCTGCTGAATACCTTTCGGCCTATTCTTATCTGTCCGCCCTGGAACGCGACGCGACGGAAATCCTGCTGGAAATCCTGGCAGAAGAGCAAGACCGGTCGGCAAGGACATTCCTCCTTGATCTTGTAAAAGATGTGGGTAAGAACGACATCACTTTGCTCGGCGAACGCCTTTCGGATGACCGCTGGTACTTTGTGCGCAATGTCGTAAACATCCTGGGGGAGAGCAAGACCGACCAGGCCATTGCGTATCTCCATCGGGTGATGAACCATAAGGATGTCCGAATACGGCAAGAGGTCGTCAAGGGGCTCATCGCCATCGGAGGGAAAAAGGCCGCAGGGCTCCTGGCAAGGTTTCTGAAAGACGGTGACGTTGATATCCAGATGATGGCGGTCCGCGGTTTTGCAGAAATAAAGGGCGTCGATGCCGAGGAGGTGAAATCCCTCGTCATGTTCTTAAAGGACCGGTCCCTCAACAAGAAGGAACTGGCGCTCACGCTGGAGGCGATCAAGACACTTGGGGCGATCGGAGGCGGCGAAGAGATACAGTTCCTGAACGGCTATACCCGCATCCGCTGGTGGAGGTCGCGGAAGCTCCAGAAGGAACTGCGCACCGCGGCGTTAGGAGCCATTGGAAAAATCAAGAGGAGACAGAGTGATGGCAGAATCGCAAAACGATAGCCAGGCGGAGGCCCAACAGTCTTTTTTTGCAAAACAGCAGCTGATCGGTTCGGCCAAGACCGCGTTTCAGCAGTTGTCGGCTGTCATGAAGAACGCGACTCTCTATCCAGCGGCTCACCCCTTCCTGCTTGCAACCGCAGAAAAACTCCTAGGCACCATCGAAGCTCTGCTGGTGGACCGAAAGGAAGTGGCCTTCTACCTTGCCGCCGGTGAGCTTTTTTTCGAGACCCTCTCCGTGCCCGTCGACCAGAGCCTTTCCCTGCTCATGGAACACTTTGTGGCCCGTGATGTGGGCGGGATCCTATTCAAGCCGGCCCTCACGGCTCCCGAGCTCATCAGGCTCGCAAGCGTAATGAGCAAAGACCTTTCGTTCTTTACCGCCCGGGGAGGCGCTGCGGAAGTAGTCGCAAAAGAGGACATCTCTCATATCGAGCTTCGCCGGGTGCTGCTTGTCGACAAGAAGATAGGAAGTTCCTTCTCTGAAGAGAAGAAAAAGGCCTCCGTGATGTTCATGGACGCAGTCACGACGGTGAAGGATATGGTCCACGCCGTCCATCGAGACGAATCGGCCAACATGGTCAAAATGAACACCATCGTCCAAACCATGGTCGATAACCTGCTGGAGAACCGGGACGCCCTGCTAGGCCTGACCAGCCTCAAGATGTATGACGAATATACCTTTACCCACTCAGTAAACACCGCTATCCTTGCTGTGTCTCTCGGAACGTTTTTGTCCTTTTCAAAGCCACAGCTTGCCGCCCTGGGCGTTGCCGGGCTGATGCACGATATCGGCAAGGTCAGCGTCCCGATCGAGATCATCAACAAACCGGGCAAGCTCACCGATGACGAGTGGGAAGAAGTAAAACGGCATCCCATCGAAGGGGCCTTGATCCTTGCTGACATCCCGGGGGTTTCCAAGATGGCAATGGTGGCGGCCTTCGAACACCACCAGCATGGTGACGTCCGGGGTTACCCGCGGATGGACGACAGCCACCAGCAGCATCTCTTCTCCCAGATAGTCGCCATCTCCGATGCCTACGAGGCCCTGACCGCCGCCCGGGTGTACTATAGCGTCCAGATGCCGGCCGAGAAGGCCATACAGATCCTGTTGAGCAAACGCGGGTCCACTTTCAACCCAATCCTCGTCAAGGCCTTCGTCAACATGATAGGCATCTTCCCCATCGGCACGATCCTTAAGCTCGATACTGGAGAGATAGGGCTGGTCGTGCACCAGACCAGGGATTTGATGCGTCCCCGAGTCCTGCTCCTCAGTAAGTTTGACGGCTCCGAAAAGGAATCGGGGACGGAGGCCAGCCTCCTCGAAACCGTCGGCGGGAGCTATAAACGCACCGCCATCGGGACCGTCAATCCCTACACCGCCAAAATCGATATAAAGAAATATCTGGCGTAACGCCCCTGTATCCGGCATTGCCCAGCATGCGGTACTTGCAGTCCGGCGTTGAGGTCTCAGACATATCTGACTGAGATGCCGCGAACGAGGCTGCAAGACCTGTGTGTAATCAATTCCAGATGAAAAGGGGAAAATACATGGAGAGGCAAGAATCATATGAGCGTCTTAATCGGAAAAGAAATCGAGAAAGCCTTAAAAAATAAATCGATCATCATCGACCCGCTCGATAAATCGCAGATCGGACCTGGTTCAATTGATCTCACTTTAGGTAATGATTTCAGGATTTTTAAAAGACAATCAAAGATCTGTCACGTAAAGAACGATTCCTCTTTTCAATCCATGACCAAACATATCCATGTTAAAGATGGAGGTTACATAATTATTAAGCCGGGTGAGATGGTCCTGGGAATAACGAAAGAAAAGATCACCCTAGCTGATAACATATCCGGACGACTTGAGGGTAGAAGCAGGTTCGCGCGTTTTGGACTCGCTGTCCATGTAACCGCTGGTTTTATGCATCCGGGCATCTCCAACCATCAGGTTTTGGAAATAGTGAATTTAGGGCATGGACCGTTAGCCTTATATCCTGGCACCAAGATTTGCCAATTCATATTTGAAAGATGCAGTGGTCATGCTAAATATCAGGGCAGATTTGCTGAACAAGAAAAGCCCTAGCGGCTGATCGTATGGGGCCACGCTTGACAAGAGATCGGAGTTATCCAAAACATGAAGAAGAATTTCAAAATTACTATCATCGGCCTGGTCGTTCTCATCGCCATTCTTGTGACCGTAAAGGCCCTGCAGATAGGCGCCATGATCGACAAGAGCAAGAAATTCATGCCGCCGCCGGAGACCGTGACCTCGGAGACAGTAAAAGCAGAGTCATGGACGACCGTACTGTCCGCCGTCGGCACGATGAACGCCGTACAAGGGGTCACCATAGCCGCCGAGCTGTCTGGAAAAGTGGTCGAGATCGCTTTCGAGGCGGGGACACAGGTGAAGAAGGGGGATATCTTGCTGCGCCAGGACACGTCCTCGGAAGAGGCCCAGCTCCCCGGAGCTGTAGCCCAGGAGAACCTGTCACGCGCCAACCTCGAGAGAATGAACCAGCTGTTCGCGAAGAACCTCATTTCCCAGGTTGACCGCGATAACGCCGTGGCGAACGAGGAGCAGGCGAAGGCACAAGTCGAGAATATACGAGCCTCAATCGCCAAGAAGACGATCCGCGCCCCCTTCAGCGGCCATCTCGGCATCAGGCAGGTCAACCTGGGGCAGATGCTCCGCGAGGCAGACCCAATAGTGACGTTGCAGTCCC
Source organism: Nitrospirota bacterium (assembly GCA_035623825.1). GTDB lineage: Bacteria > Nitrospirota > UBA9217 > UBA9217 > UBA9217 > DASPSR01. Next base: position 44,592 of record DASPSR010000034.1, on the reverse strand, counting down.
TGGATCCGATTTTTGTAGACTTCTCCCTGCCTGAGCAGGATCTCCCGCTGGTGCGCCTTGGACTGACCGTGCATGTTACGACCGATGCGACACCAGGGGCGACGTTGCCGGGCCGGATTACCGCCATAAACCCTCTTATCGAACACGACACTCGTCAGATCAAGGTGCAGGCGACCGCGGCCAATCGCGGCAACATGCTGCGGCCCGGCATGTTCGCCAACGTAGCGGTGGAGCTACCGGCTCAGCAGAAGGTCCTCGCCATTCCTGCAACAGCGGTCCTGTATGCCCCCTACGGGGACTCGGTCTACATCATCGAGGACTCCGCAGGGAACAAAGGAAAGGTGCTGCGCCAGCAGTTCGTGCGCCTTGGTCCCAAGCGCGGCGATTTCATTGCCGTCACGAACGGGCTGCAAGGGGGGGAAGCGATAGTCAGCACCGGCGTTTTCAAATTACGTAACGGCCAATCAGTGGTCATCGACAATGCGCTGGCCCCCAATTTTCTGAAAGAACCGACACCGGAGAACAACTGACTTTCCATGAATATTACCGATCTCTTCTTACGCCGTCCTGTCCTGGCGCTGGTGGTCAACCTGGTCATCATCATTGCCGGCCTGCAGGCAATCCGCACCCTCAACGTGCGCCAGTATCCGCACAGCGAGAACGCCGCAGTCACCGTCACGACCGTTTACGTCGGCGCCGATGCCGAACTCGTGCGCGGATTCATCACCACCCCCCTTGAGCGCGCCATCGCTGCCGCCGACGGAATCGAATATATGGAGTCACAGAGCAGCCTCGGCCAGTCCACGATCAGTGTACGCCTCAAACTCAACTACGACTCCACGAAAGCCCTGTCCGAGATCAGTTCCAAGGTCGATCAAGTGCGACGCGACCTGCCGGCCGAGGCAGAGGTGCCGGTGATCAACATCGTGTCGGCTGACAGCCAGTTCGCCTCGGCCTATTTGAGCTTCACTTCAGACATCCTGCATCAGAACGAGATCACCGATTATCTGGTGCGTGTTGTCCAACCGCGCCTGTCGTCGGTCTCCGGGGTGCAGCGGGCCGACATCCTGGGGGGTCGCACGTTTGCCATGCGAATCTGGCTCAAGCCCGAGCGGATGGCTGCCCTCAACATAAGCCCTGCGCAGGTGCGTCAGGCGCTGGTGGCGAACAACTCCCTATCCGCACTCGGAATGAGCAAGGGTGCGCTCATCCAGGTCAACTTGAGCGCGAACACCAATCTTCGCACGGTGGAGGAGTTCAGGCGTTTGGCAGTGCGCGAGCAGGATGGCGCCATCGTGCGCCTGGGGGATATCGCCGATGTCGTGCTGGGCGCCGAGGATTATGATACCGAGGTCCGCTTCTCGGGTCAGACCGCGGTGTTCATGGGGATATGGCCCCTCCCAAACGCCAACTCAATCGATGTCATCAAGCGCATACAGACCGAGATGGCGGCGATACAGCATGACCTCCCGACCGGGTTGCAAGCGCGCGTAGCCTACGACGCCACTGACTACATCAACAACGCTATCCGCGAGGTGCTGAAGACCCTCGGCGATACGCTCCTGATTGTCATCCTCGTCATCTTCCTTTTTCTGGGCTCTTTCCGCTCGGTGTTCGTTCCCGTGGTGGCAATCCCGGTGTCACTTATCGGCGGCGTCTTTCTGATGCAGGCCTTCGGCTTTACCGTTAATCTCCTCACCCTCCTCGCAATCGTCCTTTCGGTCGGTCTCGTGGTGGACGACGCAATCGTCGTGGTGGAAAATGTAGCGCGCCACATAAGCCTAGGGCAGAGCCCACGGGAGGCGGCCCTGCTCGGATCCCGCGAACTGGTCGGACCAATCATCGCCATGACCATCACTCTGGCAGCGGTCTACCTCCCCATCGGCCTCCAAGGGGGGCTTACAGGCTCGCTCTTTCGCGAATTCGCCTTCACCCTCGCTGGAGCGGTCACGATCTCCGGAATCGTCGCACTGACCCTGTCGCCAGTCATGTCCAGCTGGCTTCTCAAACCAGGTATCGGGGAGCATGGCCTGGCAGGACGGATCTCCCGAGATTTCAAGCGCCTCCAGCAAGCATACGGACGCAGTCTCGATGCAACTCTCCGTGCCCGCCCGGCCGTTTACGCGGTATGGATCGTCTTGTGCCTCATCACAATACCCATGTTCACCATGTCCGCCAAGGAGCTGGCGCCTATGGAGGACCAAGGGGTCATCTTCGGCATTCTTGACGCCTCAGCAGACTCCACTCTCGACCAGACCAGCCTTTACGCCGCCGCAGCCAACAAGGCCTTTCTGAGCGTGCCAGAAACCGAGTTCACCTTCCAGATCACCTTACCCAGCTCAGGCTTCGGCGGAATGGTCACCAAACCGTGGAGCGCACGCAAGCGGACCATCTTCCAGATAGTTCCCGAGGTGCAGCATAAGCTTCAATCTATACCCGGCATCCGGATGCTCCCCGTTACACCGCCGGCCCTCCCTGGCGGCGGCCAATTCCCGGTTGAGTTCGTCCTGGCTTCCACAGCGGAGACCGAGCAGATACTCGATTTTGCCCAGAAGCTGCAGCAGAAAGCGATGCAGAGCGGCATGTTCGCTTTCCCGCCGCTCATCGACGTCAAGATCGACCAACCGCAAGCCGAGTTCATCATCGATCGCGACAAGGTCGCTGCCCTTGGTCTCAGCCTCGCACAGATCGGCGCCGATCTGGGCGGGATGGTCGGGGGCGACTTTGTCAATCGCTTCGATATAGCGGGGCGGAGCTACAAGGTTATTCCTCAGATTCAGCGCGTAAACCGCCTCACCCCTGAGCAGCTGAAGGATATCTACGTCACCGGCCCGAGCGGCACACTGGTGCCGCTTTCCACAGTCGCGACCATCCGTGAGAGCGTTGTTCCCCGCTCGCTCAACCATTTCCAGCAGTTGAATGCGGTAAAGATCAGCGGCGTGGCTATGAGGCCGCTGGACGAGGCTTTGCGTTTTCTCGAGGACGAGGCGAACAAGATCCTCCCTAAGGGGTATGTCATCGATTACACCGGTGAGTCGCGTCAGCTGCGCACAGAGGGGAGCAAGTTCCTCCCTGCCTTCACCCTCGCCATTATCATGATCTTCCTGGTGCTGGCGGCCCAGTTCAATAGCTTCCGCGATCCCTTCGTCATCCTCGCTGGCTCGGTGCCGCTCGCGATCTTCGGCGCGCTCGTCTTCACGTTCCTGAAGATGCCTGACCCGAACGTGCCGTTCTGGACCCACGGCTGGACCACCACTCTCAACATCTATTCGCAGGTAGGATTGGTGACATTGGTCGGGCTGGTGTCAAAGAACGGTATCCTGATCGTCGAGTTCGCCAATAAGCTCCAGCTTCAGGGCATCGCCAAGCTCGAAGCCGTACGCCAAGCGTCGTTGACCCGGTTGCGCCCGATTTTGATGACCACCGCGGCCACCATAGCAGGCCACTTTCCGCTGACGCTCGTCTCGGGCGCAGGAGCCGCGGCGCGCAACTCAATCGGCGTCGTCCTGGTGGGCGGCTTGTTCATCGGCACGCTTTTTACTCTCTTCATCGTTCCCTCCATATACATGCTCGTCGCACGCGACCACAGCAAGGACCGCGATCGCGAAGCAGCAATGAGGACAGAGGTCTGATCGACGGATCTCGTCAGCCGGCGTCTTCATAGATCAAGAACAATACATGCATATGAAGTGAGTCGCAACACTATGTTCCTCCAGTGCTCCTCGTCATCAAATTATACTCCGTTTCTTTCTGACTCTGCCCTCTTGAATTACTTCGAAGCTCTATCCATTTTTTGAAAATCTTGCTATGCTTTTTTTAGGGAGTGCATCAGCGGCTGTTAACCTGATACTACTTTAGTCGGCTGATCAGCCGGGCAGAAACAAGAAAGGAGAAAAATATGCGTTATCGTCTTTTCGGAAAAACGGGCCTCTACGTCTCCGAGCTTTGCCTTGGGACCATGACCTTTGGCGGAAAGGGGTTCTGGGAAGCCATCGGAAGGCTTACGGCGTCCGAGGCCGAGACACTCATCGGTACTGCGCTCGATGGGGGCGTGAACATCATCGACACGGCGGATGTTTACTCCGAGGGAGAATCGGAGAAGCATGTGGGAATGGCCCTTGCATCGCTCGGTCGGCCGCGCGACCAGGTCATAGTCGCGACAAAAGTCCGAGGACGTACCGGGCCCGGGCCGAACGACATCGGTTTGTCCCGTGGCCACATCATGGCTTCCATTGAAGCCAGCCTCAGGCGCCTGAATCTCGATTTCGTCGACCTCTATCAGATTCACGGCTCAGATCTCGATACACCCATCGAGGAGACTGTACGCGCACTTGACGACATAGTGCGCAGCGGCAAGGCTCGGTACGTGGGTTTCAGCAACCTGCCGGCTTGGCAGGCGATGAAGGCGATCGCGTACGCTGACGCACATAATCTCTCACGCTTTGTCAGCGCGCAGATGTACTACTCGCTCGCAGGCCGCGACATCGAGCGCGAGGTGGTACCGCTGGCCCAGGATCAAGGTCTTGCCATCCTTCCCTGGAGCCCCCTTGCGGGAGGATTGCTTTCGGGCAAGTTCGACCTGGAGAAACCCGGCCCCGAGGGCGCACGGCGCACCACGTTCGACTTTCCTCCCGTGAACCGCGAACGAGCGAAGAACGTGCTCGTGGCCCTGCGCGCCGTCGCAGGGGCAATGGGCATATCCGTTGCGCGGGTCTCCCTCGCTTGGCTTCTGACGCGGCCCTTCGTCACAAGCGTCATCATTGGGGCGAAGACGCGAGAGCAGCTGGTGGACAACCTTGCCGCGAGCGACGTGATGCTTGAACCGGAGCATGTGGCCCAGCTCGATGCAGCAAGCGCGCTGCCTCCAGAGTATCCGGGATGGATGATCGACCGGCAAAGTCGCGACCGGCGGCCGGCGGCGGAAATAAAGGCCGAGGCCAAGAGGGCGGCATAGGCTCGGAAGAAGACTTGACCATCGAGGCACGGAGAAGAAAAGCTTCAGATCTGTCGGTGCTCTCCTGAGAGATTTTTATTTTCCCCGTGCGTCGGCGGTGAGAGATGTCAATCGTTTGCCTTCAGCGAGGAGGAAACCATGAAAGCCATCATGATCTCAGCCCACGGTGAGGCGGATGTGCTGAAAATGACGGACAGAGCTCCATTGATGAAACCCGGGCCAGGCCAGGCGCTCGTCAAGATTCATGCGGCAGGCGTGAACTTCGTCGATATCTACCAGCGGCGTGGGTTCTATCCTGTGAAGCTTCCCTTTATCCCCGGGTTGGAGGCGGCGGGCGTGGTGGAGGAAGTGGGGGAAAAGGTGACGGAGTTCCGCCCTGGGGACAGGGTAGCCTATACCGGCCACCTCGGAAGTTACAGCGAATACACAACAATCGAGGTTTGGCGGCTGATCCGGCTGCCCCATGGCTTCTCGTTTGCCGACGGAGCGGCGTTTCCCTTGCAGGGGATGACGGCTCACTACCTCATCCATGAGTTTCGCAAACCTGAACAAGGCAGCACCGTCTTGGTTCACGCCGCCGCAGGGGGCGTGGGCGGACTTCTCGTGCAGTGGGCCAAGCATCTGGGCGCATTGGTCATCGGTACAGTCGGAAACGATGCGAAGGCGGCCGCGGCCCGGGAAGCAGGCGCCGATCACGCGATAATCTATACCAAACAGGATTTTGCTGCTGAGACGAAGCGCCTGACGGGCGGCCGCGGTGCGGATCTCATACTGGACGGCGTGGGGAAAAGCACGTTCCCGGGCGACCTGGAGGCCGTCGCCGTCCGCGGACACGTGGTGGTCTACGGCGCTGCCAGCGGCACCGCTGACCCCATCATACCAAATAACCTCATGATGAAATCGATTTCCCTGTCCGGAGGAAGCCTGCACAATTTCACAGCCGCACGGGAAGAGATCCTCCGCAGGTCCGGAGATGTCCTGAGCGCCATCAAGGAGGGGTGGATGAAGCTCCGCATCGACTGCACTCTGCCGCTCGCCGAGGCGGATAAGGCGCACCGGCTTCTCGAGGGCAGGCAGTCCAAAGGCAAGATCATTCTGAAGGTGGTGGATTAGACGTCTTACTTTGCAACCGGCTCCGAAAGGCAAAAATTATGAACATACAGATCACTACAAAAGAATACCGCGACCTCCTGGACATCCTGCACATTGCCGACGTTGTCATGTCCGGACATCGGAGAGATGAGGACATGCGAACCGAGGGGCACCGCACTCTCATCCAGAAGCTCTACGCCCTCGCAAGGGGCGAAGGTCTTGACCAGTTGATCAACTACAACGAGGGCACGAATAAGTATGCCCTGACCGATGACTTTGAGAGAAACACCCTTGTGCATGCGGTGATCGATGAGTTCGGAGACCACCTCTTCTGGGATGAACTAATAGACAAATTATCGAAGCGAGATGCAGAGCAAATCGTTGGCGGGATCGATCGCCTGAACGCCCTGAGCGATGTCGATCGTCAACATCTAACAGGACCTCTCCGGCAGCGATATATCGAGGAATTCACGGCGAATGGCGTTGCCAATCTCGCTGTAATAGAACGGTTCAGCATCAGCGGAGGGGCACCGGTCAAAACATCGGACTGACCTCATCATACTAAGGGAAGCCTATCGATCGGGCCGTCGCGATCTTCTAGACAACAGCGGCTGATGCATGCGGTTGTCGGGGAGGGGGAAAAAGTCTCTCGTGCTTTGGCCGGTTTCCGGTGATTGCTAACTCGATCTTCTCGATTACCTCGTCCACCGTAATCTGCGTCATCGGGCCGAGCGTGTCTGTTGAGACCACTTCTACGCGGTGTCCCAGGGGCCTCCACAGCGAGGGATCGGTAGGTCCGAAGAGAACGATTGTGGTAAAGCCCAGCAAGCTAGCGAGATGGGAAAACCCCGAGTCGTTCCCGATGTAGAGGTCGCAGTTCGAAAGGATGGATGCTGCGGACATGAGATCGAGATCAGAGGCATGAATTATGTTCTTCCGGCCCCGCGCATAGCGACAAACCGCTTTCTTGAGTTCCCCGGCCTCGGCATCCCCTGTGAACACGATCACAAACGCCTCGTTGACCGGCTGCAGGCGTTCGATCAGCTCGAAATACCGTTCAAGCGGCCAGCATTTCTGCCTGCCCCCGCTTCCGGGATGCACGGCGATCAAGCCTGCCTCAGGATTGTAGCCCCCTTCACGCAGCAGCGACCTCGCTGTTTCCGCCTTCTGTGGGGGCAGTGACAGCACGGCATACTCATCGGGAAGCCGGAGGCGGGCCGGTTCAAGCTGCGAGAAACGGTATTGGGCCGCGTGCATCTGCGAATCATCAGGAGGGATGGTTCTGATCGTGCGGGAGCGGGGAATGGCATGGCGAATCGCGGCAGCCACCGCGGAATGTTCCTGTGCCGTGAATACGCATGCTTGATCGAATCCGCACAGGAATGTCCGCAGTCGGTGATCGAGCGCCGAGTGCATGGATGAAAAGAGCGATTGATCGGACGACGATGCAGCGTCCGCAAGCCCCACGTCCTTCAGGAAGCGGACAACATCCCCTCTGCCTGCCACGTAAACCGAGCCGGAGCAGGCCTTGAGCCTCCTAATGCAGGGAAGCGAGAGGAGCACGTCGCCCAGGGCGCCGTCGTGATACACAAATGTTTTCATGCGGGTTATGTCAGCAAGCACTAAGGATCTTGGCGAAGGCTAAGGAGCAGCCAGTTTACGGCCTGCCTCTCGAGCTCTGCGGATCATTTTGTCCGAAATGACAGGCTCCTCCTTCTGCGCGCTCAAGCCTGAAAAGAGAATGGCGACAGGTCTGGCACCCATCGTCTCTGCGATGACGCGGAGGGCACGCGGAGCTCCTGTAAAGATCCTTCCCATGAACGCCGGCATGGCGCTGGAGGTGATCAGAACGGCCTTCTTGCCTTTGACCTTATTCCGGAGCTTATAGCCCGGTTGTCCCCATGGCCAGTAGGTGAAACACACGAGCCGTTCCATGAATCTCCTGGTAAGGGCGTTCAGGTTGAAGCAGTTCACCGGAGCCCCGAGCACGATACCGTCAGAAAATTTGTATCGATCCAGAATATCGGCCATATCGTCGCGATGGACACATAGGCCCCGTTCGGTCCCGGGCTTTTGCGTGCACGTTCTGCAGTTGGTGCAAAATGCGATGTTTTTGTCGAGAAGATAGATCTTCTCGGTCAGGGCACCCTGCTCTTCTGCGGAGGTCAGGACCTCTGTGACGAGGGAATCGATAGTACCGTTCTTGCGATAGCTGCCTACAATGCCGAGTATTCTTTTCGCCATCAAAGGACTCCTTCAGGGCGACTGCTTTTTTTGAGTGATTGCACGGTGGCGGCAATGACCACGGCCATAATCATTATACCACATGCCATCGCATCGGCGTTTTATCTTTTGGAAGAGATGGCCCCAGTTCACATGGACGGAAGACGCGGCGCCGTAAAGGGGTTGGCAGGAAGGGGCCCCTTTGCCGAGCTGCTTCTTCGAGCTCGGGCGCGCGTTGGCGCCTGTGGCTCCATCTAAGGTCATTCCTCGGTATCTATGCGAACTGCGGCCTCATGAGACGGCCTTAATGATAGGTAGCGCCCTTGTCATGAGATTTTCCTGGGCAAAGGCTGTATAATCATGTCATGAGAAAGCGGAGGGTTATCGTCAACGACTTGATGCAGCGGGGGTACGTATATTATCTTACAGAGCCTGAAGGCAGGAACTTTCATCCCGAGTTCAAGCCGGAGCTAACCCCCAGGCAGATGCTCACTCTGGGCGTTTTCGGCGGCAAGTACATGACAGATTGCGTCCGTGAATTTCCGGGCTGGTATACAAAGGCAAAGCTGTGCCATGAACGGCATGACCCGCAACTGAACTATTTTCGGGTCAACGCATCGCTGCCTCTGTCCGTCTGGCGGTCGAAGGGATGGATCTATAAAGAAGATCCAAGGGGATGGTTCCAGTGGTACTGCAGGTATTACCGGGGAAGAAGGTGCCCCGATGATGAACGGCAGATCAAACGGTGGAAGGCAATCAGAAGGCATGTTGCGCAGCTTACAAAGAACTGTCCTCGGAGAAAGGTGAGCTGTAGACGGAAGCAGAGACAGTCCTTGCTTCACTGGGCCTACGATAGCAGAAGGATTTAGACTGATTCTTCAGGGATGCGGAAGGGAGTGGGGGCGCTTTGCAGACCTGAGCTACCGGTGCCTGAACGCCATCCAGCTCTACGCATGTCTCTTCGCCAATTTCGCGCTTGAATCGCCTCCCTGTTGCAACCTTCGTATCAAAAATCCCATCAAGTCACCGAGGATATCATTGACGCCCGCTCTGTCCAGTGCTATCCTTTAATCAAGAGTGTAATTATCCTCTTTTTTCCTGCAGGGGAAGCCGCTTCGGTGCTACAAGGTAAGATTTCCTGCAGGGCGTTTTACCATTTGGGCCGTGAGGCCTGCGAAGGAAACGCTTGGGTTCATCATGCCGAGATGTCCTGGCGGAGGCGTTGGGTTCCGTAAACAACGAGGGTCGGGGAGTGAGGAGGATTGAAGATGGCGGGAGCAACTATCTGGAAAGGATCTATCCACTTCGGGGAAACGGATGTGCCCGTGAAGTTGCATTCGGCGGTCAGGGAAGAACGGATCCAGTTTCATCTCATTCATAAGCAAGACCGGGTGAGGTTGCGTCAGCAGATGATCTGCGCGCTAGAAAAACAGCCGGTGCCCGCCGATGAGCAGTCCAAAGGCTTTGAAGTGGAGGACGGGAAATATATCATCATAGACCCTGAGGAACTCGAACGTACCGCTCCCGAGGGCAGCCGCATGATCGAGGTCCACGAATTCGTAAAGAGCGACCAGCTCGATCCCGTATTGCTCGATCGTGTTTACTATCTGGAGCCAGATCTCACGAATGTTCAGGGGAATGGATATAATGCGCTCGCTAAGGCCTTGAAAGAGATGGATGTGGAAGGTATATGCTCCTGGACAATGAGGAAACGGTCTTATCTTGGGGCCTTGCAGGCCTGGGGGGGAATGCTTCGCCTGAATACGCTGAGATATGCCGACGAAGTGGTTCCGGCGGCATCACTTGGACTGCATAACGTCGTATTGTCGGAAAAGGAAATGACGATCGGAAGCGAATTGATCGACAAATTGACGGCACCTTTTGAACCGCGAAAGTTCGAGAACGAACACGAGAAGAAGCTGCGGGATATGATCGAGAAAAAAGCTCGTGGGGAAAACATTGCTATCCTGTCCCCGAAGCGATTACAACCCACGGATCCGGGCCAGTTGCTCCAGGCGCTTGAAGCGAGCCTGAAGAAAGCCGCCTGAGGGGATTTGCTGCGGAGGGCGTCCAATTCGGTGAACAATGTTGGGTCAGGGCGTCGTGGGTCAGGAGGAATAAAATGGCAGTTCAGGGAATATGGAGCGGGACGATCAGTTTCAGCCTGGTTGCGATCCCGGTGCGATTGGTCACGGCAGTAGAGCCCGGACGCGTTTCTTTTCACCTGCTCCACAGCAGGGATTATTCTCGTCTGGCGAGAAGAATGTTCTGCCCGGAAGAGAAAGCAATGGTGCCTCCTGATGAGATCATCAGGGGATACGAGATCATGCCCGATAAATACGTCCTGATGACGGACGAAGAACTGGAGTCCGTGTCTCCGGACCGGAGCCGCACGATCGAGATAATCGAGTTCATCGATCTGGGGGAAGTGGATCCCATCTATTACGACCACCCCTATTACCTGATCCCCTCAAAAGGCGGGGAAAAGGCGTATCAGCTGCTGGTCGAGGTGATGCGCCGTACGAACAAGGCGGGGCTCGCGAAATTTGTCCTGGCTGAGCGCGAATATCTCGTGGCGGTCACAAGCAGGGACGGAGCGCTGACACTGATCACGCTCCATTACAGTGACGAAATAGTGCCAGATGGGGATATTTCACCGAAGAAAGGAACGATTGAGGCTGAAGAGGAGGGCCGGATAAGGAAAAGCATTGAGCTCATGACTGAGGACTTCAATCCGGGAAAGTATGCTGATAAGCGCAGGAAAAAGCTCATGGATCTCTTGGCGACAAAGGTGAAAGAGAAAGCCCCGGTGGTGTCCCCCGCGGCTGTGGAAGAAGAGGGAGAAGGTCCGGCTGATCTTGTCGCCGCGCTGGAGGAGAGCATGCGGAAAGTGAAGGAAAGCAAGTGAATAGAGTATTCGTCGAAATGGAAGGGAGAAGACTCCCGTTATCGAACCTTGAAAAGGATCTCTATCCTTCCTATGGGTTCACGAAGGCCCAGATCCTGGAATACTATCGGCGTATCGGACCGCTTATCCTGCCCCATTTAAAGGACCGGGCGGTGACCTTGAAGCGTTATCCTGAGGGAGTGGAAAAAGATTTCTTTTTCGAGAAGCGCTGCCCAGAGCACCGTCCGGCCTGGGTGCAAACAGCGGAAGTCCCTCAAGATCACGCAGAACCAATGACGGTCTGCCTGGTCAATGATCTGGAAACGCTGATATGGGTTGAGAACCTTGCGTCTGTTGAACTTCACATCCCGCTGGCAAAGGCAGGTTCCCCCGGCACGCCCGATTCCATGGTCTTCGACCTCGATCCCGGCGATGAAGCAGGCATTCCGGAGTGCGTACGAGTGGCTCTGATACTTCGCGACCTGCTTTCCGGGATGGGGCTTGCCAGCTACGTAAAGACCTCGGGCAAAAAAGGGCTCCACGTTTATGTCCCCTTGAACCGCAAAGAGACTACCTTTGAGGACACCAAGACATTCTCGAAGGTCGTGGCCGGGGTCATGCAGAAACATTATCCGGACCTGGTGACCGCTAGAATGGCGAAGAAAGAGAGGGATGCAAAGGTTTTCATCAACTGGTCACAGAACGATTCTTCGAAGACCATGGTCAGCGTGTATTCCCTGCGCGCCGGGGAAAAACCGTTCGTTTCGTGTCCGCTCGAATGGAGGGAACTGGAGTATCCGTCCGGCAGTGGTGACCCGGCGTGGCTGCGGATCACGCATTCAGCAGCTCTGATCAGGGCCGAAGAAAGGGGTGACTTTTTTCAAGAAGTGCTCATGAAAGAGCAGGGGCTTCCTCATCTATGACGGGATACGATCATGGACAAGCCGGGGAGCCCTGAAGAGGCAACTATGGGATTAACGGAATACGCATCCAAACGGAGATTCGATAAAACGCCGGAGCCGGAACCGCGCCCGCAGGGGGACCGGCTCATTTTTGTTGTGCATAAGCACGCGGCCCGGGCCCTTCATTACGATCTCAGGCTGGAGATGGAAGGAGTGCTGAGGAGCTGGGCCGTACCAAGAGGTCCGTCACTGGACCCTGTTTCAAAAAGGCTGGCCGTCATGGTCGAAGACCATCCGTTTGAGTACAAGGATTTCGAGGGCGTTATCCCAGAGGGCAGTTATGGCGCCGGGAGCGTCATCATATGGGATAGGGGATTTTACCGTCACCCTTCCACCAAGGACCCCGTCGAAAGCGAGAAGCTTATCCTTGATGGCTTCAGAAAAGGGAATATGAAGTTCGTCCTCGAAGGGGAAAAGCTTCAGGGTGAATTCGCGCTGGTAAAAACAGGCAAGGACGGGAAGTCGTGGCTTCTCTTGAAGAAAAAAGATCAAAAAGAGGCCCAAGCGGATATTCTCAAAGAGAACCGTTCCGTCGTGTCCCATAAAACCCTGGAGGAGATGCTGGAGGCCGAAAGGTCGAAATCCTTCAGACAAAAAAAATTGAATCAGATCCATCTTTACGAAGTGGCGGAAAGCGAAGAATTGAAAGACGCGCCAATCAAACAAATGCCACATGGCATACAACCGATGCTCGCGACCCCCATCACGGAACCGTTTAATGATCCAGATTGGATCTTTGAGGTCAAATGGGACGGGTACCGTGCCGTCGCGGAAATAAGGGATGGCGGCGTTTCGCTTTATTCCCGGAACCTTGTTTCGTTCGATAAAAAGTTCTCTCCTATTGCCGAGGCCCTGCGGACATTCGGGTTTGACGCTGTCTTGGACGGCGAAATCGTTGTCGTTGACGACCAGGGACGCCCTGATTTTCAGGCGCTGCAGCATTACCAGGGGTCCGGAAGCGGCCATTTGCTCTACTACGTTTTCGATCTTCTCTATTTCCGGGGGCATGATTTGACGGGTCTGCCCCTGCTCAAGAGGAAGGAATTACTGAAAAAAGTCCTCCCGACCTCCGTGAGAATTCGATTGAGCGACCACGTAGCGAAAGAGGGCGTCCTGTTCTACAGGGTCGTCAAAGAAAAGGGGCTGGAGGGGATCATTGCCAAACGTGCGCAAAGCCCGTATGAACCCGGCAGAAGAAGCATGCAGTGGCTGAAGGCGAAGACGCGGCTCACTCAGGAGGGCGTGATCGCGGGATTCACGGAACCGGGAGAGGGCAGAAAATATTTCGGCTCCCTTGTTCTGGGGATGTTCGAAGGGGACGAGCTCATTTACATCGGCCATGTCGGCGGCGGATTTACTCAGAAAAATTTAAAGGAGATCCGGGGAAAATTGGACCCCCTGATACAAGAAGAATGCCCCTTTAAAGTACAACCGGAGACCAATGCCCCGGTCTTCTGGGTAAAGCCGAGCTTGGTCTGCGAGGTCGCGTTATCCGGCTGGACCAAAGACGCGGTGATGAGGCAGCCTGTTTTCATGCGGTTGCGCGAGGATAAGGCCGCGCGCGAAGTCGTGCATGAAAAACCCCTCGGGAGCGATGAAGGAGGGCCATAACATGATGAAAATCTATGTCGGTACAAGCGGATTCGCGCATAAGGAGTGGAAAGGCAGTTTCTATCCTGAAAAGATCTCCGGCAAGGACATGCTCAGATTCTATGCCGGACGTCTGAACTCAGTGGAGATCAACAATACATTTTATCACATGCCGAAAGAGAGCGTGCTTGCGACCTGGGCGGAGCAGGTTCCGCGCGGTTTTGTGTTCGCGCTCAAGGCTCCGCAGATCATTACGCACCTGAAGCAACTCCGGAATGTGTTCGAGGAGACCGAGTATTTCATCAGGTCGCTGTCGACCCTTGAAGCGAAGCTGGGGCCGGTCCTTTTTCAATTCCCCAAGAGCTTTCGCGCTGACGCACCCGCGCTGGAAAATTTTCTCGGCATTATCCCTGATGATGTGGCCTGCGCATTTGAGTTCCGCAGCCTGTCATGGCTCGATGCCGGCATGCCGGATCTTCTCCGTAAAAAAGGGTGCAGTCTATGCATCGCTGATACTGATGAGAACCCGGCGCAAGAGATCGTTGGCACGGCCCCGTGGGGATATTTGCGCCTGCGCCGGTCCGATTATACCGACGCAGATCTGTCGCGATGGGCGGAAAGGATCCTTTCGCAAAAATGGGAGAAGGCCTTCATATTTTTTAAACATGAGGACGAGGCTAAGGGTGCGGAACTGGCGATGCATTTCCAGGAGCTCATGCAATCAAGACTGAGCGGAGGAAAAATCGAGAAAGGAATGGCACGGAAAGCCGGGTAGGAAACCCGGCGATGGCACGATGGATGTTACGCACGCGACCTTGCATGCCCGTTCAAATTGGACAAGAACTCATCTTCTTTCTTTCAAACCTTGTCTATCCACTGTATGTTTTTCGATTGCATGTTTTTCGATCGTCGAGGCGTCGTTTGACGCCCAGGCCTTTGTTGGGCCCTGCTCCCGGCAAGCATTCCAGTTGTTCGTAGCGCTCGGCCTATGCCGAAGAGTGCGATTATCGCGCACACCCACCCGATCCAGTCACCCAGCACAGCATACACCGTGCGTCCCTGAATCAGCGGTATCCTTCCGGCCAAGGATGCCTTCGTCCACTGGACCGTGCGACGGTCGATCCGACCGACGGGGTCCACGATGGCCGATATGCCGGTATTGGTGGACCGGACGAGCGCGCGCCGGTGTTCAATTGACCGGAAACTCGCGAGAACCAGGTGTTCCGTGGGTTCAACCGAGTCGCCATACCAGGAATCGTTTGTCAGGTTCAACATTGCTTCGGGAATCCGACCATGCTGTCCTCCCGCCATCAGCATGCGTACATGCCCGGGGAAAATGTCCTCATAGCAAATGTTCACGGAAAGGGCGTGACCATTCAGCATGAGCGGTTCCCTGTTCTCCCCGCTCCAGAACCGGCCCGTGTAGGGTGACCATGAGTAGAATTGAGGGAAGGTGTCGCCGAAAGGGATGTATTCGCCAAAGGGGACAAGCACCATCTTGTCATAGGTGCCGAGAATGCGGCCTGTCCCGTCCACGAGAACGGCGCTGTTGTACATGCGTTGCTCGCCCCGCTCAACGGTCTGGAGGATGGCGCCGAAGAGAAGGTGAGTGCGTAGATCTCCCAGCAGGCCGGACGGCACTACCCCCTCGCGAGACGGGAGGACAACGCCGAGCACGCTCTCAGGCCAGACGATGATGTCGAGCGGATGTGACTTGACGAGCTCCCGTGACATTTCCTGGTGTTCACGGAGAAAAAGACCCTGATCGACGTGCTTGTCGCCGGCCCCGCGGTTTGTCTGGACCACGCCGACTTCCATAGACTCGGCCGTGGATGCTGTCCTGTCCACCATGCTGATCCGAACCGCGCCGTATGCAAGCACCGCCGCAGCGACAGCCGCGAACGCCATAGCCGGCCGCCACGGATGCTCATGCCTGCTGCGAATCCGCTCGATCACCGTATGGATCGTTGAGTTCGTGTATACGAGCAGGAACGT
Source organism: Nitrospirota bacterium (assembly GCA_035623825.1). Taxonomy (GTDB): domain Bacteria; phylum Nitrospirota; class UBA9217; order UBA9217; family UBA9217; genus DASPSR01. The sequence goes on along the minus strand of DASPSR010000034.1, from coordinate 28,889 downwards.
GACACCCAGTATCCCGGTGAGGTCCGCAATTTGCGTCACCAGGGTAAGCTTGTACTGACTCGCACCAAGGTAGTTTGGAAACAGTTGAGGCCAGAATTTTTCAGACGCGGCCCAAATGACCGGTGAGACCCATGCCACGCTCCAGCCGGTATTGCGGCAGACCAGACGCGTAGCCCAGGCCCAGACCGCAAAGATCATGCCATTCGCCGCGGCCAGGAGCAGCAGAACAAGCGCCGCAAGCGGCCACGCAAGGTCAGCAAACAGCTGGAGCATTGTGACGATCCAGTAAAACCCGCCGCCGTGACCCACGATGCCTGCGACCCACCCGATAAAGAACGCACGGCCCGGCGTCTGTCCGCTGATCGCCCAGAGTATAGGAACCAGGCATATCCACTCCAGGTAGAATTGGTCGAAGCCTGCATACCCTAGAAACGCCAGTACTCCTCCAAGGGCGGTGGCGATCCAGGGCAGCAGCGCATGCGTCGGGGTCGCGTCTTTCTTCATCGCGTCTCTAAATTTCATGCCCGCGTCTCTGCGGTTTCCGACTGTTCATCGTCACTTTCAGTTCGGACAAGCGCACACCCGACATGTTGCAAACCAGTCCAAACGCACACGTGTTTGCTCATGACGTACCGCGTTCCCCGCCGAATAGTTCCACGATCTTCCTCGCCAACGCAGGGAGCGACGGGTCCCGCGCCCCCATGAGAAGAACGCAGTCTTCTGATTTCGCATCGGCTTTTAATTTGGCCAACAAATCATCGCGGCTCTTCACCGCTTGCGCATTGAAGGGAACGGGGCCGAGGCCGCTGATGATGTCTTCCGCGGATATATCCTTCTGCGCCGTTCCCCCGGCATAATAGACCGGCAGCAGATAGATGGAGTCGTTCTTCTGGAAGGCGGTCCGGAAGGTCGTGATATATTCATCCTTTAAGAAACGGGTCGGTCCGAACCCGTGCGGCTGATACACGGCAATGATGCGTTCAGAAATGCCCCTCGCTGCGCGGACAACAGCCGCGATCTTTGCCGGATTGTGCGCAAAGTCATCGACTACGTGAACGTTCCGCTTTGTCGCGGTCAGGGAAAAACGCCGGGCGACACCCTCATAATTTCTCACCGCATCGACAAGGGCTGTTGGCTCGCATCCGTACTGCTCGCAGACGCAAAGGGCCGCGCACAGGTTTTCAAGATTGTAATCCCCGGGAAGCGGCAGATGATATTCGACCCCGCTCCTAAAAAGCTTAACCGATGTGGCCAGGAGCTGCTCATGGTCAGGCCGCCACGAGGCCGAGCCATTTCGTCCGAAGCGAACGGTCGCAGGAAGTGAAAGAAGGATCGGATCGTCGGCATTTGAAGTCGTCCAGGAAGATCGGGAAGCCAGCGTTTCGAAAAGTTGCCTTATCTCGTCAGGGCTTTTGTGGTCCTTAGAAATATTCAGAAAAACCGCGGCCTCGGGACAATATTTGACAAGAGTCCCATCGCTTTCGTCGGCCTCCACGACCAAGAGATCAGAGCCGCCGCTCCAGGCATTGCCGATAAGCCCCTGCTTTTCGAGTCTGCGCAGGCCAGCACCGCTTATGAGGGAGGGGGACTTTCCGCATGCGGTCAGGAATTCGAATATCATCGCGGTCACTGTTGACTTTCCGCTTGTGCCGGCGACGGCAATTGTCTTTTTTTCGGCAATGATGGCGGCAAGCAGATCCGAGCGGTGGATGACGGTAAGGCCATGGCTAAGGGCAGCAGCGATGTCGGGATTCGATTCTTCTATCGCAGATGAGACGCAGACGATGTCGGTATTCGCATTGATGCCTGAACCGTCCTGGGGGACGATGGAACATCCTAGCGCTTCCAGCGACCTGCGGATGGAGGCCGTATCCTCACTTGCGTGGAAACGATCGGAGCCGATGACCGAGATCCCTTGAAAGCGCAGGTATTGCGCGAGGGCGCTCATGCCGCTGCCGAAGATGCCGGTAAAATGAACACTGCGGCATTGATGGCCACTGACCACGACCGGCGGAGGATCGATGTAAACGAGCGTGCCTTCCTTGACTTTTTCAAACAGCCGAATGACGTCGAGATTGCGGAGGCACACGCATCCGTGCGACAGGGGAGTGCCGATCAGATCCTCACGGCTTGTGCCATGGATATATATGTAGCGATCGTAGGAATCGACCCCAAGGCCCTTGTTGATCCCTTCCTCAAGACCCTCCAGCCTGAGAATTCGGGTGAGGATCAGGTTTTCCCCGTTTTTGCTGTGGTCCCAGTCTTCGCCTGTGTCCTCTCGATCCCTGAATACGCGGCCCGCGGGGGCGCCGCCTCCGAACTTCTCCCTGATCCGATGAAGACCGAGCGGTGTTTTGAGGGAGTTCTCCCGGTTTCCAATGCCGAAACGGGATGTAGAGCAGTCGTATCGCTCGATAATGGTGTCATTTGCGCAGACGAGGAGCGTTTGAGTCTCGATGGAAACCACGAGAAAAAGCTCTCCTGGTCCGATCAGGAACCGATCTAATTTTTCGTAAATGCGTGATAAGCGAGCTATTGCCATAAGCGGGGTTTCCCCCTGAGGCAAGATACTGTATTTTGAAGAAAACGACAAGGGAAAAGAGCATGGAGACGATACGACGATGCCGGTGCCGCCAACGTTGTCCCAGGGAAATGCCCTCAAATGAAGACCAGAGCCCAGCGGACGGACCTTGTAACCTGCGGCAAGCGCAATGCCTTCAGCGAACAGGCAAGCGCTGGTTGGGGCGCTTGGTCAAAGCGGAGCTGCGAATCCAACCATCACCGTCGCTGTCCCCGTATCCTGTTTTGTGATACAATTGAATCGATTTTCAGTCACTAATCGCATTATACAGCAAGGAACGGACTGATAGAGCCATTCGGAGCCTGTTCTGGGTTCCGTGCCGTAACTGAAGGAGATCCCCGATGACGCTCGACGATAGCGAAGCCCGCAAACGGGCAGCCGTCCAATTCTTGCAGCTCGTCGTGGCTGGCAGCATCAATGCCGCTTACGAGAAGCATGTTGATATGCGGGGCAAGCACCACAACCCTTTCTTTCCGGCGGGGTTTCCTGCACTGCAAAAGGCGATGATCGAGAACCACGTCAAGTTCCCGCACAAGCAGCTCACGGTCAGGAACGTGCTCGGCGACGGAGACCTGGTCGCGGTGCACTCCCACATCGTGCTGCGTCCAGGCGAGCCGGGAGTAGCGGCCGTGCACCTGTTCCGCTTCAACGATGGCAAGATCGTGGAATTGTGGGACTGTGGCCAGCCAGTTCCAGCAGATTCTCCGAATTTGGACGGTGCATTCTAAACGAGCAATGCAGCCGTACCAGGCGTCATTCTGCTTCGATTCCGGACTGACAGTATGTCGGAGTGATCTTATCAGAGGAGGGTGTACACATGAATCAGCTTGAAAAGTATGCGGACCATGTTTATGCCGTGTTACGCATCATTGCAGGATTTATGTTCTCATTCCACGGTGCGCAGAAGATCTTGGGGGTTCTTTCGGATTTCCAGCCGCCAATGGGGTCTCAGCTCTGGTTCGGCGGGCTTATCGAGCTCGTGGGCGGCCTGGCTGTGATGGCGGGCCTTGGGACCCGATTGGCTGCATTGATCTGCAGTGGCGAGATGGCCGTGGCGTATTTCCAGTTCCACTGGAAGTTCCACATGGGGCCTCAGTTCTTCCCTACGATAAATAAAGGCGAGCTGGCCGCCCTTTACTGCTTTGTTTTCCTCCTCATTGCCTGTCGGGGCGGGGTCAAATGGAGCCTGGAAAAAAAAGTTTAGGTTGGTCTGTGCCTGCGGGTTACGGGCGCGCTCTCGGGCACAATCAGTGGTCCCTTGATTCAATCAATGCCTGAACAGGCTTGAGACTGTAAGGGCTACCGTGCTCTATTGCAGTGAGCACAGTGCCGCCGCCCGTGAAGAAGTAATAGCTTGCATCGTCCATGACCGAAAGGTAGAGGCCCGGCAACAGATTCTTGAATTCCTGGAGCGTGTCTCCGCCGCCGTACATCTTCATGGCGTCCCGGTTCTGGTCAATGGTGTTATCGAGCGCCTGTGAACCGGCGGAAAAGTGGGGAGTGTACCCCATGACGGCATTGACGAAGATGGTTTTTGCCGTTCCGATGGTATCAGACACTGTTTTTTCCTCGAAGGAGCGTGGATCGATGTCCAGGACATACCCGAAAGATTTCCCGGGCTCGAAATCCTTGATGGAGATGGTCCGGAATCTACCCTCGATTCTGCCGTCCATGGTGTCTGATTCAACGATATAGGGGAACTCGACGATTTTTTTAAGAATGCGGTCCTTTTCAACCAGCTCCTGCGCAAGCACACGGTCTTCGTCAGCAACACCTTTCATCGATACACGATACTTGGCGCAGAGGTACGTGTTATACATAACACCCCCGAGCATCAAACGATCCACCTTCTCATAGATCGCATACAGCGGCTTGATCTTGGTGTCATACTTTGCTCCGGCGACGACGGCAAGAAAAGGCCGCCCCGGGTTCATGACACTGTTGAGGTGCGTTATCTCCTGCTGGAGCAGGTAACCTGCGTAGGAAGGTAGGTGCTTGGTAACGTTGTACGTGGATGCGTGGGGCTGCCAGGATCCAAAAGCGTCATTCACATAGATATCGGCCAGGCCGGCAAGCTGGAGCGCAAACCGTTCCCGGAGCTCTCCTTCGCCCTCCTCTCCCTGAAACCACCGCATATTCGGAAGATAGATTCCCCCGATTTTCCGTTCTCTCAAGTCCTTGATGGCAAGGTTGATGGACGTGTCAATTCCTGCTATGCCTTGCTTTGGGTCAACGGGAAATCTCGGGATATACAATTTTGTATGGAGCTTCTGTTCGAGATATCGTGTGATGGGTTCGACAGATTCTTCAGGCCTGCAGGTTATCGTTCCCGCCTTTTTGTCCCTCGGCCTGCCCACATGGGTCATCATGATGGGCCTGCCGCCCCGCTCCACGAGGTGAAAAAGCGTTCCTATGGTACGGTCGATGCGGTAGGGGTCCCGTATTTCTCCCCCCTTCACCACATTATGATCGAACCGGACGAGAACTATCTTCCCGTCAAGGTCGGCGTCCTGAATAAGAGGCAATTCCGTGGCTAATGACTCGTTCATCACAGTGGACCACCTTTTTCATTTCTACAGGGGATAAATTTTATAGACTTATTATAGCACAGAGCAAGTACTCCCAAGTCACCGAGGGTGCAGAGTATACCCCAACGCCCCGATTCTTCGTGCTCTTTTGTAAGCCCGGATGCAATATTCCGCCCGGTCCTGGATGCGGGCTGATTGCAATATCATCGCCGCACCATATGCCGCTTCCGCTGCCAATCAGGCCATCCTTCTTGCCTAGGACCGCGATACCGGAAGCAATGTCTATAGCTCACCCTTCCTGTCAGGAGAAGGGGACGTAAAAGGACGGAGAGGGCCACGCGAACGGCCAGCAGCGTTCTGACCGACCCGATGGAGCAGGCATAGGCGTCCGTTGAAGCCAGTCGTGCGAAGAATAAGGCATGTCAAGGAGCTTGCGAACTTCCGTTTCAGATGTAAAAAAGCCTGTATATAGTGCTTGAAAAATGTCTCCGGACAGTGTATTGTTCAGGTTTAGTCTGGTCCTATTTGATACAATTTTGATGCCAAGTGGATGCAGCCGCCGCCAGAATTCTGCGATAGATCTTGCAGGCACTCCGCATAGAACGAAAGGACTAGAACTGAAGAAGCATAGGATCAAGCAGCTGCCATATTTTCCCCAACAGAATGCGCAAATCCGTGGGCGGGGCAGGGCGTGAGTAACCCAAGGAATATTTCCGGGCCGATGAGATCGGTTTTCCGGGTCTTTGGCGCACCGTCAGCGTAGATTAGTAGGAACACGCATTATAGTTGCTCTCTCGCGTTTTTGTTGAGAACAATGGATCTCGATGCAGAATATCAGTTCATCGAAATATTTGGCGTAACGTAGGAGCGATTCATGAAAGTCGACACCATGCGAAAAGTGGATTATTTCGTCGGGGTACCGCTGTGTTTTATGGGGACTGTCATGAAGAAGCTATCAGCCGTCTTCACCGCACACAAGGTCGATTCCGCGCCTAAAAACATATTGCTGATTGAACTCTCAGAAATGGGGAGCACGATCCTGGCAGACCCAGCGATGCAAAAGCTCAAACGCGTCCTGAATGCCAATATATACTTTGCCATATTCAAGAAGAACCGCCCGAGCCTGGAGCTTTTGGGCACGGTCCCGAAGGACAACATCTACACTATAGACGCCGGCTCGCCCCTGACGCTTGCCTCTGATGCGGTTAAGTTCCTATTCTGGACACGTCGAAAACGCATCGATGCAGTCATCGATATGGAACTTTTTTCACGCTTCACTGCATTGTTGACGGGGTTTTCCGGAGCTCGGCGGACTGTGGGATTCCATGCATTCTATAACGAGGGTTTGTATCGAGGCGGTTTTCTGACCCACAGAGTGGCCTATAACCCGCACCAGCACATGTCGAAGAACTTTATCGCGCTTGCAAACGCCCTGATGAGCGATAAAGAGGAAATCCCGTTCTCGAAAACACACATCTCGGATGATGAGACAAAGCTGAAGAAGCTTGTGATAAGCGAGCCGGCGAAGGAATCAATGCGAGGAAAGATACGTGAGGCGTGCCCCGCATACGAAGCGCAGCGGCACAGGGTGGTACTTTTCAACGCCAACGCTTCGGATCTGTTGCCCATCCGGCGCTGGCCGCAGGAACATTACATCGCCTTGGCCAGGACCGTTCTGGACCGCTACGCGGACGTGATCATCCTGCTGACGGGAGGGCGCGAAGATCGAGCGTGGCTTGAGGCCATACGCTCATCTGTCCTCAGCGAGCGATGCGTCAATTTCGCCGGACATACGAGCCTTGATGAACTGCCCTCTCTTTATTCGGTAAGCGCATTCATGCTCAGCAATGATTCCGGTCCGCCGCACTTCGCATCGGTGACCGACATGCCCATGTTCGTTTTCTTCGGTCCGGAAACCCCAAAGCTCTACTGCCCGCTCGGCAACGTCACGCCGATCTACGCCGGCCTCGCCTGTTCGCCGTGCGTCTCAGCGGCAAACCACCGCAAGACCGCGTGTAGCGACAATGTCTGTCTCCAGGTCATCACGCCTGGACAGGTCTTCGACATGCTTCGTCCCAGCCTGGATAAGGCCGCATGAGGATTCTCCGTGGTTCCGAGTATGGAAATTCCGCACCTGTGCCGGTGCGGAAATAAAGGATATCGAGAAGATCAGCAATGACGAACTTTTTAGACACATACCCCGATAGATCGAGGGGCCCATTGGACCATTCGCAGCACGTCGGCAAAGATGCCGGGAAAGGCAAGTATGCCCCCCTTGTCATACTCTGCGCGCTCTGCCTGGTCCTGTTCTTCTTCCGGCTGGGCGTCAGGCCCTTGTGGGACGTTGATGAGGGAATGCACGCCGCAACATCAAAAGACATGGTGCTTACAGGAGATTGGGTGACTCCCAAGATGAACGGCGAAAATTTCTATGATAAAACTCCGCTCTACAACTGGTTCGCCGCGGCAGCCTTTCTCGTTCTCGGTTTCACGGAGTTCGCGGCGCGTCTTCCTGCCGCCGCCCTGGGTCTTGGTACCGTTCTCGTCACGTATCTGATGGGGAGGCGATTGTTCGGGCCGGGGGCTGGCCTGATGGGCGGCGTGGTCCTGGCCACCAGTCCCGAGGTTATAGTCCTGTCCCGGGCGGTGGTCCATGACATCTCCCTTGCCTTCTTCATCACCTTGGCTCTTTTTTTCTTCTACGCATCCTACAGCGAGGAGAAAAATCGCCGGCGCAACCTGTTCCTGTTTTATGGGGCAGCGGGCTTTGCGGTGCTTGCCAAAGGGCCCATCGGTATCCTTCTGCCAGGCATGATAATCGGCCTCTTCCTCCTGGTGAAGGGAAGGATCAATTTCCTCAAGGAAATGTCCCTCGGCTGGGGAGCGCTCATTTTTCTTCTCGTGGCCGCACCCTGGTACGTGCTCATCAGCGTCAGAAACCCGGACTATATATCGTATTTTATTCTTAAGCAGAATCTCGGGAACTTCCTTTCGAAGGCACAAGCCCATCATCCTCAGCCCTTCTATTACTACGTTCCGGTATTTTTGGGCGGCATGCTGCCGTGGTCTTTTTTCCTGCCCCTGGCCTGCCTCCGGCCCCTGAGCAAGGGCTTGAAACAGGCGAACGATGGCGTGCTTTTTTTGGTCATCTGGTTCCTGGCCATATTCCTCTTCTTCTCGGCGGCCAACTCGAAGCTTGGCACCTACATCCTGCCTGCATTTCCGGCCGCTGCCTTGCTGATCGGCTGGATCTGGCACGAAATGATATCGTCCCCGACCCCTGGTCTGCGCCGGAGCATGGCCTGGTCTCTCGCACCGTTGCCGATCCTTTTCCTTGCCGGCACGCTGTTCATCATGCTGGAACAACCGGTGATACAAAAGATGCTCCTGCAGTACGGGATCACCTTGTATGATCTGAACGGGCTCTGGGCAGTCATCACAGGCATTTTTATCGTCAGCTTTTTCTTATTCGTCTTCCGGCATTACCGGACGGCGTTCTCGGCCCTGGCCGTCACGTTCGTCATAGGGATACTCATCGTCCTCGTGACATATATCCCGAAGATCGATCCGTTCCGTTCCACCAAGGGAATGGCAAGGGAAATGGACACGATCCTTCCTCCGGGCGAGAAGCTTGTTTTCTACCACACTCTCAGGGATTCCGCTCTCTTTTACACCAATCGGCTGGCAACCGTGCTGAACAGCGAGCAACAGCTGTTGGACTATCTGGCCTCAGACAAAAGGGCCCTGTGCGTCATCGATGAAGAACAGTATGACAAGTTTGAACGCGTGGTTCATTCCTCCTCAGTCCTGCATGAGGAGGGAGATAAATTGCTCATATCCAATATGCCGATGTGATGGCTTGGCCTGTGTCGCAGACATGCTGCACATAGTTATCCGATCAGGGGTTTACGCGCGAAGATAAAAATGACTATTCCAGCGGATGAACAAAAAAACGGTTCTGATCCCGTCACTGAGAGAGAGGCTCCGGCGCTCTGGGGTTGGCACACCATAGCAAGCATCGTGATCACCGCCGCAGTATTCATCGTTCTGGTGTCGTACGTGGATCTTGCGCAGGTCTGGCAGGAAGTGGTTGCAAGCAACAAGGCGTTGCTCCTCCTTGCAGCGATCTCTCATTACGGAACGTATCCGGTCCGAGGGATACGCTGGAGACGGTCCCTGAGTCATGTGCCGCATCGGTGTGGCTATTCGCGTTTCGGCTTGCTTGTGTTCTTTTACAATTTCGTGGACAATATAGTCCCGGCCAAGCTGGGTGACGTCTATGCTTCTCATCTTGCCAGGATCAACTGCGGGGTCCGTCGGTCCGCAGCGCTGGGCTCTATTGTTTTTCTTCGCATGGTGGATGCGTGGACGGTGCTTATTCTTGCTGCGGTAGCATCGTGGTACCTCTTTTCAACGGCTTTCCCCCGGCCAGTGGCCTGGGCATTGGTAATTGCGTTTCTGATCGCCATGGCCACAACCGCCGTCATTGTGGCCTTTCTCGTTCTGAAGCGCTCGCTGCCGGCATGGATGCCGGAGACCGTACGCCAGAGGATTGGCGCCTTTCATACAGGCATGCTTCCCCATCCGAAAGAGATTATTTCTCTTATGCTCCTGACCATGGCGATCTGGGGGATGGAAACCACGTGGCTCTTCCTGCTTGCAAGGGCATTCGGCGTGAATCTCAATGCGGGACAGGCCATGTTCCTCACTATGATACCCGTGATTGTCACCGCCTTTCCGCTCACGCCTTCCGGTGCCGGCGCAGTTGAACTGACGCTGTTCGGATGTCTGCGGCTTGTCGGCGTTGCCGCCGCCCCGGCCGTGTCACTGACGGTCGTGAATCGCTTTATCGATTTCTGGCTGCATATCGTTCTGGGAGCCCTCACCTGGACGTTCCGGAGGATGTTCGGCCTCAGAACCTGGAAGGACAGGCCCGTTGAAGATAACGAACCGGGACTCACAACGTCCCCGGAAAAGGAGATAGCGCCTTGAACATCAATACCGTTCTGCTGATTCGTGTCAGTTCCTCCGTCGACAAGGACGTGGAACACCCGCAGTTTTTCGATCCTCCCTATGCGCTGAAATGTCTTCAATCCGGCCTTGAGCACCGGCGCGACCTCAAGGTGAATCTCCTGGACTGCTGGATCCGGCCGATGAGCGTTGCAGATCTGCTGTCCAAGACAGTGGCGATCCTGCCCGATCTCGTCGTCGTGTCGGCATCGAGCTTCGACGTGGACGTGGCCGATGGGTATGTGAACGATCTGAAAAAGCAGAAAAAGCCCCCCCTGATCGTCGGAATCGGCCAGGGTTTTTATCATCACCTCCATGGAGCGCCGGAACAAGCGGCGTGCTACGACGCCATCCTGCTGGGAGAGCCCGAGCAGGAGTTTTTTCACCTCTTTGACCGGATTCTCACCGACGGGTCAAACACGGCGGACTGGCGGCAGCTCTATCGCACCGCTTTCAATGAAGGCAAACGCTTCATCGTCGAAGAGCCAGACAAGCTTGCCTTCCCTTCCTACACGCAAGAAGAACTTACGGCCTATCAATCCATCTTTCCCGTTCAGGTCCCCCGCCGCGTCATCTGGGGCTACCTCATTGCTACGCGGGGCTGTCCCCACAATTGCATGTTCTGCAGCGAGGTCATGCGCGTGAGCACCGGGAAACGGCTGCGCAGCCGTTCGGCCGCGAGCGTTGTGAACGAGATGGAACACCTGGCCCGTCAAGGCGTCAATATATGTTCCTTTCAGGACGACAGCTTTTCAGCGAACCGCAAATTCATGCAATCCCTCTGTGAAGAGCTGATCAGCCGGAAATCGACGATGCCCTGGATGGCCCGCGTCCGTGTCGATGAGCTGAACTATGATCTGCTGGTGCTGATGAAGAAGGCCGGCTGCGTCATGCTGGGCATCGGCGTTGAATCGGGCAGTGAACGGATCATCAAGGAAATGCGGAAACAGGGCGTTGACCGCCCCTGGAGAGACCTCTGCCGGCAGATCTTCAGCTGGACGAGGGAACTGGGGATCGGCACGAACGCCTACTATGTCATCGGAAATCCGACCGAAACCCGGGAAGAGATCGAGCAGACCATCCAATTGGCGATGGAGCTCAATTCCGACAGCATCCAGGTCCATTTCTATACGCCTTATCCGGGTTCGGCAGCTTGGGATCTGTACAAAGACAAACTGAGCGACGCCGATTCGATGCATCTATACCATTATGCGCGGCCGCTCCTGTCACTGGCCGCAGTGTCAACCGATGATCTGGTGAAAATGAGGTCGAGCTTCTATAAGCGGTATATATTCCGGCCGCGATTCGCCTTCCGCCATATCCGGAGGTACGCATCGTTCTATCTGCACAATCCAAACATTTTCTGGAGCCTGTTCGGCATCCGCAAGATATTCTGACGTCCAAAGGAGAAATCAAGCATGGCACTCATCGGGACCATACCGAGACGATGCGTAAATCTGCCGCCGGGAGCACTTCGCACGCTCATCACCTGCGCGATGAAGGGCGTGACGGAGGAAGGGCCGGCATTAGACGCGTTTTATGAGCGGTTCAGCACCTGGCTTGGAGCGTCCCATGTATTCGGGGCCGCGTCAGGGAGGTCTGCCTTCCAACTGGCGCTCGAGTCGCTCGGTCTTGAAAAAGGCAAGGAGATCGTTTTCCCGGCCTTCACGTTTCCGGTCATGCCCATGGTTGCAAAGCTGCTCGGCTATAAACCGGTATTCTGCGATGTGGATCCGGTGACCTTCAACTCAGGACCGGAGCACATCGAACCCTGCATCAACGAACGGACCGGCGCGGTCCTGGCGACCCATCTCTTTGGTCAGCCCTGCGCAATCCGGGAGATCGCAGAGCTTGCACGAAAGCGGAAGGTGCGCCTGATGGAGGACTGCGCCCATGCCCTGGGTGTGCGCGTGGGAGGCCGCTCAGTGGGCACCTTCGGCGATATCGGCATCTACAGTTTTGCCGAGGGGAAAAACATGCCCTGCTTCGGCGGAGGGGCCATCGCAACGTCCGATGAAGAGATCGCAAAACGCGCACGGGACGTGCTTGCAAAGGCTCCCATGCCGTCAAGCGGAAATGTCCTGAAAAAAGCGTTCTCCATCTGGCTGCTCTGGCTGCTGACCCGTCCCGAGGTGTTCGGCGTCACGGTATACCCGGCACTCCGCTTGAACCTGTTCCTGGGACGGCCGCTCATGGACTCGGCCGTCGGCGATGAGCTGCTGACCGCGTTTGCCGCGTCGAAACCGCGTGTGTACCGATTGGCCAATCTGCAGGCGGCTATCGGGTTGCTCCAGCTGGAACGGATCGACGCGTTCAACGAGGGGGCCAGGCGCAATGCACGCATTCTGACCGAGAGCCTGGAAGGGATAACCGGGATCCGCGTCCCATCCTCGACGGCAGGCGACCACATCTACGTCTACTACCCGTTGACCGTCGAACCTGCACGCCGGGACGCGCTTCGCGCCTATCTGCTCAAGCACGGCTTCGATAGCAAGACCACGGACATGTCGGACTGTTCCCTGTTGGAGCCGTTTCGCGGGAACGGAGGCAGCGTACGGGAGCAGCGCGGCCCGAAGGAGGCCTCGATCCTGGAGATCTGCGTGTATCCGGTGATCCCGGAAAAGAGTATTCAGCGGCTAGGCCGCGCAATTCGATCATGGGCCCGGGGGTGAGGATGCCACAAGAATTGATTACTTCTGTAATGGAAAGGATATGGAACAAGGCATGAACATTATCGCCGATCGCGTGAAGAGTCTTCCCCCGTACCTGTTCACGCAGCTTCGCGACAAGATCAGACAGGCTGAAGCGAACGGCATCGATCTTATCTCCCTCGCTATCGGAGACCCGGTTGAGCCAACGCCTGCATACATCGTTGAAACGCTCAGAGCAGCGGCGCTGGATCCGGCCAACCATCAATATCCGACGGATGAGCATAAAGGAATGCTGGTCTTCCGGGAGGCGGTTGCGCGATGGTATGGGAGAAGGTATGGGGTGACGCTGGACCCGGAGACGGAAGTGCTGGCCCTCAGCGGCGTGAAGGAGGGCATCCATCATTTCATCATGGCGCTCGTTAATCCCGGCGATGTCGTACTGGTCACGAACCCAGGTTACCCGGCATACCGGGCAAACGCGCTCATGGCCGGGGCGGAGGTCTACGAGGTACCCCTTCTGGCGGCGAATGGCTTTCTGCCTGCGTTCGAGGACATCCCGGAAAAGGTGTGCCGGAGGACAAAGGCATTCTTCCTCAACTATCCGAACAATCCCACAGGCGCATGCGCCGACAGGCAATTTGTCGCCCGGCTGGTTGCCTGGGCAACAGAGAGGCGCATCCTGCTGGTGCTTGACAATCCTTACGGCGAGATCGTTTTTTCCAGGGACCGAAAGCTGAGCCTGCTGCAAATCCCCGGTGCCAAAGACATCAGCGTGGAACTCAACTCATTGAGTAAGGCCTACAACATGACCGGGTGGCGAATCGGCATGGCTGTCGGCAGCAGCAAGATCATTCAGGCAATGTGCAAATTCAGCGAGAATGTGGCTTCCGGCGTGTTCAATGCCATCCAGCTGGCTGGCGTCACGGCCATGGATAAGGGCGATCAGGACATCGAGAACATGCTCGCCATCTACCGGCGGCGGCGGGAAACAGTGTTGCGGGCTTTCTCAGAGATGGGCGTCACGGTGAATGCCGGCGCGGGTACCTTCTACTTATGGCTCCCAGTACCCGCCGGCCGGTCCTCGCTGGAGTTCGCCTCGAAGCTCCTGGAAGAAGCCGGCGTACTGGTGACGCCAGGTGCCGCGTACGGACAATACGGTGAGGGATATTTCCGTCTCTCGCTCACGGTACCGGACGTCCGCCTCGAGGAGGCTCTGGAGCGAATGCGCCGAGCCGCCAGAAAGGGCTGGTGATGTGGGCGCCCGTGGTTCTTTGTGCGAGGAAGTCATGAGAGACGGAGCGCAGTGAAGAAGCAAGCGAACTGTTCGAACGGATGTTGTTCGGCTGTGTAATTCGAGAGCGTGTCGCCCCTCCCTTGTTTTTTCTTCCCCCGCGGACTATGGTTTCTAATAGAGGAAGTAAGTCATGATAGCGTCCAGCCTCTCATTTTTCCACCCCATCATTCAACGCTGGTTTTCAGAAAAAGTCGGGACGCCCACCGACATCCAGATAAAAGCCTGGCCTGAAATCGCAAAAGGCATGCACGTGCTCGTGACGGCGCCTACGGGGAGTGGCAAGACCCTTGCGGCTTTTTTGTGGGGCATGAACCAGCTCATCATCGGCGCCTGGCCTCGGGGAAAGGTGCGCGTGCTCTATGTCTCTCCGCTCAAGGCTCTGAACAACGATGTCCAGAGGAACCTTCTTAGACCCTTGGGAGAGCTGCGGAATTATTTCTCACAGGCCGGGATCCCCTTCCCGGAGATCAATGTGCTGACCCGGAGCGGAGATACGCCGTGCGAAGAACGTCGGAAGATGGCCCGCAGGCCGCCGGAAATCCTCATCACCACGCCCGAGTCGGTCAATCTTCTGCTCAGCAGCCGGAGCGGCAGGGCGCTTCTCACCGGCATCGCTACGGTCATCCTCGATGAAATTCATGCCGTCACGGGGACCAAGCGGGGAACTCATCTCATAACGGCCATAGACCGCCTCGTGCCGCTCTCCGGCGATTTCCAGCGGATCGCCCTTTCTGCCACGATCAATCCTGCTGACCGCGTGGCCTCCTTCGTTGGCGGGTTCAAGCGGACCGGCAAGGGCGCAGCGAGCCATTATGAGAGACGTTCCGTCTCGATCATCAGGTCCCGCGAGGCGAAGACGTACGAGCTCAGTGTCTCTTTCCCGTCCGCTCTCCAGGCTGATACCCCGTCCCAGCGGGAGAGGGGCGTCGGTGAAATGCCCTCAGCGGATTCAGTGTGGCCCGCGCTGACCCAAGCGTTCAAAAAGATCATCCACGAACACACATCCACGCTCCTCTTCGCCAACAGCCGCAGGACCACCGAGAAGGTTACGCGCCTCATCAATGAAGCAGAGCCGAACGAGCTTGCCTATGCGCATCACGGATCGCTGTCGCGAGAGATTCGGCTCGCCGTGGAAAAGAAGCTCAAGAGCGGCGAGCTTAAAGCAATTGTTGCCACGAACTCACTTGAGCTCGGTATCGACATCGGGAGCCTTGACGAGGTTGTCCTGATCCAGACGCCCCGATCCGTCTCATCGACCCTGCAGCGCATCGGGCGTTCCGGCCATTCCGTGGGGGAGAAGAGCAAGGGGCTGCTCTTCCCGACGCACGGCATGGACTGTATCGACGCAGCGGTGATGGCACGGGCGGTTTTGGAGCAGGATATTGAGGAGACCAGGCAGGTGGAGGCGCCTCTCGATGTGCTGGCGCAGGTCATTCTCTCGATGACGGCGATGGAACGTTGGGACATTGACGAGCTGTATGCGTTCATCAAAACCAGCCATCCCTATCGGGACCTCCCTCGAAAGCATTTTGACCTGGTGATCGAGATGCTTGCGGGCCGGTACGCGGACACGCGTCTGCGAGAGTTGAAGGCCCGCGTTTCACTCGATCGCATCGACAACACCATCCAGGCCCGCAGCGAGGCGGCCTATCTCATCTACACTTCAGGCGGGACCATACCGGAGCGGGGCTACTTCGATCTGCGGCTGAAGGACACACATGCCAAGATCGGCGAACTGGACGAAGAATTCGTGTGGGAGCGTTCTATTGGCGAAACCTTCACCCTTGGCTCCCAGCTCTGGCGCATCGAAAAGATCACCCATAACGATGTCGAGGTGGTGCCAGCGCGCTCGGCCACCGGAATCTTCCCCTTCTGGCGTGCCGAAGAGCAGGACCGCGACTTCCATCTTTCCGAAAGGATCGGCATCTTCCTCGAAGAGGTGGACAGGCGGCTCGATTCCCCTGATTTGCAACCGCAGCTCATGAAAACCCATCTTCTGGAAGATGCTGCGGCCGATGAACTCATCTCCTTCCTTAAGCTCCAGAAGGAGGCCACGGGAGAGAACCTTCCCGGCCGCCACCATCTGCTGGTCGAGTACGTTGAGGAGTCTGCCTCCCGCGGGGATCGCCGACAAGTGATCCTTCACACATTCTGGGGCGGCAAGGTGAACCGGCCTTTTGCGCTCGCACTTTCAAGGGTTTGGGAGGAACAGGCGGGAACGCCGCTCGACACCATCGTGACCGACGACTCAATCCTCGTCATGCTTCCCCGTGAGGCGCCATCCGGTGACATCCTCAGTCTTGTGACGCCGGAGAACGTCGAGGCCGCCCTTCGAAAAAAACTCGAGCAGACAGGGTTCTTCGGCGCCCGGTTCCGCGAGAATGCAGAACGGGCGCTTCTTCTTCCCAAGTCGGGATTCAAGCGAAGGACGCCTCTGTGGCTCATCAGGCTCAGGGCCAAGCAACTCCTCGAGGCGGTTCGATCCTACGAGGACTTTCCCGTTTTGATCGAGACCTGGCGTACCTGCCTTGAGGACGAGTTCGACCTAGAGAACCTCAAGCTGGTCCTCGATGAGCTCCGTACCGGCACTATCACTGTCACATCGACTGTGACCCGTGCCGCCTCGCCCTTTGCCGGCCATCTTGTCTGGAAACAGACGAATCAATATATGTACGAAGACGATACTCCGCTGCTTGCGAGGGAGTCCGCTCTCCGGCCTGATCTCATCAAGGAGCTCCTTTTTTCTTCGCACCTGCGTCCGAAAATTCCTTCAGAGGTTATGCGCATTCTCGATGAAAAGCTCAAACGCACCGCGGCAGGATATCCGCCGGGATCGAGCCAGGATTTGCTCGACTGGTTTAAGGAACGGCTTCTCATTACTGAGCCCGAATGGAAGGAACTGGCCGCAGCGATAAGGCGTGATTACGGAGCAGACGGAGCAGCCTGGCTCGGTGATATCTCGAAAAAGGTCGTCTGGATCTCCTGGCCTGGAGTCAGGCATCCACTCCTCAGCAGTCTTGAGGCGCTTCCCAAGGTGCTCGTCGCCTTCCGCCTGCTCCTTGACGACGTTTTGATTGAGCCGGTTTCCCGCGAGGAGAATGAAGCGGCCCTGAAGCGCCGCGTCAGGGCCTTTCTCAAAGATACACCCGAGGCCGTCGCTCCGCCTGAGGAGTACGACCTCTCCGCCTTCCTTTCGACTTGGCTGGCCTTCTATGGCCCGGCAGAAAAAGAGAGCGTTCGACACCTCCTCGGCGTCACCGAGGAGCGCCTCGATGAAGCGATCGAACCGCTGATCGAAGCGCAGGATCTGGTCATGGACCGGTTCGGCGAAGAGAGTCGGGCGCTAGAGATCTGCGACAGTGAAAATCTCGAGTTGCTTTTGCGCATGGGGCGCAGATATCGACAGCCTTCCTTCCAGGCGCTCCCCCTGGAGCAGCTCCCGCTGTTTTTAGCTGCCTTCCAGGGCATCACCCCGAGGGGTGCGTCAATGGATGACTTGCAGCAGCGGCTCGAACAGCTTTTCGGATGGCCTGCCCGCGCGGGAGCATGGGAAGAGTATCTCCTCCCGGCGCGGATGCAGCCATATCGGAGCGCGTGGCTCGACAGTCTCATGATGTCCAGCGATCTCGTCTGGTTCGGCTGCGGCGAGCGGCGAATCAGTCTGGCCTTCAGTCAGGACCTCGAACTTTTTCGGCCATCTGGAGAGGATGAACCCCCTGGGGCCTCATCAGAACTCGAGCATTTGATCCCCGACAGGCGCGGCAGATACAGTTTTCTGGAGATAGCGGATTTTTCGAATATCGGCAGTGTTGAGGCTACGGAGAGGATCTGGCAGCAGGCATGGAAGGGGAGGATCACCAGCGATACGTTCGGGCCGATCCGAAAGGGGGTCATGACGGGGTTCACGGCACAGGACTTCGCCGGGGACGTTCGGTTAACCTCCCGCCGGTCAGGCTTCGACCGCTGGAAGGTCTCGAGGCCCCTGGAGGGCCACTGGCGCCGGATAGATTCGCATGCCGAAGCACGGGATGTCCTGGAAGAAGAGGAGCTGATGAAGGACCGCGTCCGTCAATTGCTGAGACGCTGGGGGATCCTGTTTCGCGAGCTTTTGGCGAACGAACTGCCGCCTCTGCAGTGGCGGGCATTGTTCAGGTCCATACGCCTGATGGAGCTCTCGGGCGAGATCCTGTCAGGTTATTTCTTCCAGGATATTCCCGGCCCCCAATTTATCTCTCACGAGGCCTTTCGGATGCTCAGGGACCCCTTTCCCGAGGATACTGTTTTCTGGGTCAATGCAGCCGGCCCTGCGTCGCTTTGTGGTCTTGGGCTCGTCTCACTGCAGGGCCTTCCTCCGCGCATACCCTCCACGCATCTGGTCTACCGCGGGAGCAGGCTGGCGATGGTTTCCAAGCGCCTCGGGAAAAATCTTGAAATCCTTGTACCGCCTGACGACTCCCGTCTGTCCGATTACGTAAGCCTTTTCAAGGACCTGATGAGCCGTGAGTTCAACCCTATGCAGAAGATCAGCATCGAAACAGTAAACGGAGAACCTGTTATGCGGACCCCCTATGTGGAGGCTCTCAAACAGGTCGGATTCCGCGTCTCGAGAACGGGACTGGAGCTATGGAAGGAATATTAAGGTGCAATTTAAGAGCAACAGGCTCCAGATCCCGAACATGTTCCGATATAAGACTTCCGGACGATATATTTTAACTCCTTGACGACAGAATTATGAGTCTTGGCGCTGGGAATTTGGTACTTTTTGCTGAATATACAGCATTTATCTTGATTTACCCGTATGTTCCGGATATAATTACATTCAGCTTCAAATTCTCCCAGCCTGCCTGAATAATCGGAGCAGTCAACCGTATGGCGGAAAAAAAGTTCGAGGCTGCGCTCGCTCGGCTCGAAGAGATCGTGAAGAAACTTGAGACAGGCGACCTTCCGCTGGAGCAGTCGCTCAAACTGTTCGAAGAAGGCATAAAGCTTTCCCGCCTCTGCAATAAGCGGCTGGAGGAGGCTGAGAGACGGGTGGAAATTCTGCTGAAAAGCAAGAACGGCACGGTCACAGCTCAACCCTTTGAAGAGAAAGAGGGGGACTAGTCCCGCAGGCATGGAAATCAAAGGATTCTTGTCCAAGAAAAAAGACATCGTAGACAAAGAGCTCGAAAGACTTGTACCGCCTGCGAAAACCTTTCCAGCCCCGGTCCATGAGGCCATGCGATACAGCCTGTTTGCCGGCGGCAAACGGGTCAGGCCCATCCTGGCAATTGCTGCTGCAGAAGCGTTCGGCGTGAAGACAGCAGATCTGCTCCCCATCGCCGGATCTCTGGAGCTTATACATACCTACTCGCTGATTCATGACGATCTTCCAGCCATGGACGACGACGATTTCAGGCGAGGCAGACCGACGTGCCACAAGGCATATGGTGAGGCCATAGCCATTCTGGCCGGCGACGGCCTGCTCACGATGGCCTTCGAAGTCCTGTCCGATCCACGCCGCCTGAAATCCATTTCGTCGAACAGGATGCTTGCGATTATCAGGGAGATCTCAACCGCCTCTGGAGCGTTCGGCATGGTGGGCGGACAGGTCGTTGATATCGAGTCCGAGGGCAAAGAGATCGATTTACCGACCCTCGAATATATCCATACGCACAAGACAGGCGCTCTCATCCGCGCCTCTGTAAGGGTGGGGGCCATCTATGCGAAGGCGGGACCCCGTCAGATGGCTTCGATGACGAGGTACGGGGAAATGGTGGGGCTGGCGTTTCAGATCGCCGACGATATCCTCGATATTACCGGGAAGCAGGAAGAACTTGGCAAGGATGTCGGGAGCGACCTGGAAAAAGGTAAAAAGACATATCCGAGCTTCTTCGGACTTGAGGAATCCCGGCGGCGGGCGAGGGAAGTCGCGGACCAGGCCATTACAGCGCTGAAGGATTTTGACCGAAAGGCCGACCCGCTCAGGGAGCTGGCGACGTACATAATAAACAGAGGACACTAAATCAGGTTTAGGGTCGGGAATTTTCGTGCGGCAATCGGATATTCGCGACCCTGGCTGCTGGACACTAATCCGTTACGAGGTACGCTATGATAATCGACAAGATACATTCCGTCAATGACCTGCGGGAAATTCCCGAGGAGGAGCTTCCGGAACTCGCTTCCGAGATCAGGCAGGAAATCATCGATGTCGTGTCAAGGACCGGAGGACATCTTGCCCCGAGCCTCGGCGTAGTCGACCTGACGATCGCCCTTCACTATGCCTTTGACACTCCTAACGACCGCATCGTGTGGGATGTGGGGCATCAGACGTACGCGCATAAGATCCTCACGGGCAGGCGATCCCAGTTTTCCACGCTCCGCCAGCACGGGGGCATAAGCGGGTTTCCCAAGAGGGAAGAGAGCCTCTTCGACCATTTTGATGTCGGGCATGCGAGCACATCGATTTCGGCGGCGCTGGGAATGATTGCGGCGCGGGACATCAAGGGCGAAGACTTCAAGGTAATTGCCGTGATCGGGGACGGCTCAATCTCCGCAGGGCTCGCTTTTGAGGGGTTGAACCAGGCCGGACACCTGAAAAAAAATCTGGTTGTGATCCTGAACGACAACGAGATGTCGATCTCCCCAAATGTCGGCGCTCTTTCTTCGTACCTCAGCCGGCTGATGACCGGCAATTTCTACACCAGGCTTCGTAAGGAGACAAAAAACTTCCTCCAGGGCATTCCCAGGGTCGGCGAATCCATGTTCAACTTTGCAAAGAAGGCGGAGGATTCCATCAAGGGGCTGATGGTCCCCGGCATGCTGTTTGAAGACCTCGGGTTCCAATACATCGGGCCTATTGACGGGCATAATATCCACCATCTGCTCGGGACCTTTCAGAACATTAAAAATTACAGCTGGCCGGTCCTCGTGCATGTGATAACCAAGAAGGGAAAAGGCTGCAAATTTGCGGAGTGCGATCCGTCGCAATATCACGGCACGCCTCCCTTCGACCGGGAGACGGGCAAGGTAGGCAGGAAATCCCAGGTGTTGAGCTATACCGAGGTCTTTGGGCAGACCATGATGAAACTGGCAACGGACAACAGCAGAATCGTTGCCATATCGGCCGCCATGTCGGACGGGACAGGGCTGGACAAGTTCGCAGCTCAGTTCCCCGACCGGTTCTTCGATGTAGGGATTGCCGAGTCCCACGGCGTTACGTTCGCGTGCGGGCTCGCGGTGGAAGGGCTGCACCCCGTGGCCGCCATCTATTCCACATTTACCCAGCGCGCCTACGACCAGATAGTGCACGACCTCTGCCTTCAGAATTTGCCTGTAACACTTGCGCTCGACCGCGCCGGGCTTGTGGGCGAGGACGGTCCCACTCACCACGGAGCATTCGATATCGCGTACCTCCGCCATGTGCCAAACATGGTCGTGATGGCTCCGAAGGACGAGAACGAGCTCCAGCACATGATCAGGACCGCAGTCGAGCATCCAGGTCCCACGGCCGTGCGTTATCCGCGCGGTACAGGGTACGGTGTTCCAATGGACCAGGAATTGAAGAAGCTCGACATCGGCAAAGCCGAGCTGATGTTGGACGGGAACGATGTCGCGATCATAGCCATCGGAAGTATGGTCTATCCGTCGCTCGCTGCCGCCAAGCGGCTTGCAGCCGACGGAATCACTGCTGCGGTGGTGAATGCACGTTTCGTTAAACCCCTTGATGCTGAACTCATTCTTGCTTTGGCGAAGAAAACGTGCAGGATCGTGACCGCGGAGGAACATGCGCTCCTCGGCGGGTTCGGCAGCGCTGTGCTCGAATGTCTGGACGCATCCCTCATGAGCGGGGTAAAGACATTGCGCATCGGCCTTCCTGACGAGTATATCGAACACGGGTCGCAGGGCGTGCTCAGGCAGAAGTACGGCTTGGACGCGGACGGCATTTATGCGACGGTAAGGGATTTCGTAATGCGGTCCCGGCTCAAGGCACTGGCACCGTTCGCTGTTCTTAAGATGATGGATGCGAAGGGACGCTGAAAGGGAAATAGGAAAGGCGCTAAGAGATTTCTTAGCGCCTTTTTTTGTATATTGTCATATCGATGCAAAAAGAAAAGAATAATTACGCATGACGGAGCCGACCTTCTTTTCACTCTGCAGTTTTCCGGAAGTCGCATCATATCCACGACACAGTGTCCCGCGTTCATCCTTCACCTCCTTTTCTGGCCGCAAAAATGCCCTTGGCCGCTGCGCCGGCCCGTGGAGTTCGCAAAAAATCCCCGCCCCGACCCGGACAAGGATGGATTTCATGCTGCAATGGGAGGAGCATTCCTTTCGGGAATGGATCCAGATATTCTTTGATCACGGTAGCACGAATAGCGCATGATGCCCGAGAAAAAGACAAAAAGAACCGGTAGATTACGCCTCGACCGGCTTCTCGTCGACCGGGGTCTGGCAGAGAGCCGGGAAAGGGCGCAGGTCTTGATTTTTGCAGGACAAGTTCTCGTGAACGGTCAAAAACAGGAAAAGGCCGGTACGCTCGTGGAGGAAGACGCTGCACTGCGCATCATTGGCGAGACGCCTCCTTTCGTGAGCAGAGGAGGTCTCAAGCTTGAAGCGGCGCTAAAAGAGTTTCGAATCACGGTGGAGGACAAGATCGCCCTGGACGTAGGTGCATCGACCGGAGGGTTCACGGATTGTCTGCTCCAGCACGGGGTAAAGAAGGTCTACGCCGTTGACGTGGGCTACGGCCAGATGGCGTGGAAGCTCCGACAGGATTCCCGTGTTGTCACTATTGAGCGTACGAACATACGCGGGATCGAGCCCGCGCTTCTGCCCGATCCTATTGATATCGCAGTCGCTGACGTTTCGTTCATATCCCTCGAAAAGGTCATTCCTGCCGTCCTGAAATTTCTCAAACTTGATGCAGAGATGATCGCGCTCATCAAGCCGCAGTTCGAAGTGGGGAAGGGCCAGGTGGGCAAGGGAGGGATCGTACGGGACGAAGTGGCGCGCACGGAAGCGGTAACCCGGATCGTCGCGTTCGTTCGTGAACAGGGGTTTGATGTGAAGGGCGTCATCCCATCGCCGATTACCGGGCAGGATGGGAACGTGGAGTATCTGATCTATGCCATGCGCCGTGGGCAGATGTCGGGGAGCAGGGGAGAGGAATAAAATGAGCCAAACTTTTTTGGCTCTCCGTGTTTCATGATGCCGCTTGCGTGCATGGAGCAGTGCGAAGGGAACAGACATGGAGGCATAATGGCCATTGCGTCGCGCTCCGTGCACTTTGCGTTCAGACGGCGGTTATTCTTCCTGCCAATTCCTCGCCCAGAACAACAATTGACTCAATGTCCAGATATTTCGGAGCGGTTTCGTCCAGCAGCAGCTTGCACTGGGCAGGAAAGTTCTCATCCGGAACGGCATCGTAGAACAGGAGCAGGACCGGATAGTGGGGAAACAGCCGAAATTCATACGCTGCGTCATGGTTCCCCCTCATCTCTGCCTGTACGCCTCCCATCCGTCCGCAGGCATCTTTCAATCCTCCTACATTGCCCGCAAAATGCTTGGCTATCACCTCTTCAACATGGCCTGACCATGCCTTGTCCTTTGCGTGAGATGCCGGAACCGAGCTGAAGGTGATCCATTCCCCGGAAGGAGCGGGCGGGTCCGGCATGCAGAGATGATTGTAGATGAGGATCGATATCCAGGGCCTCGGTTCCTTCCCTGACGCGGTCACTATCTTTTCTTTGGTGACCTTATACCACTCGTTCAAGAACACGACCTCAAGGCTGTCGCTACCGGTGAGTCTTGCGCCGAAAAGGGCCGCCACCTTCGTGAAGTCCAATGCCCGGATCTTGGGCTGTAGAGACTCCAGCGCCTGCTCATAGACCGTGCCGGGGGAATCGCGCCGGCCCTCATCTGCTTCGCGAAGGGCTTCCCGCGCTGCCTTTGTCATTGCAGGGCAGTCATCGGGCGAGGCCTGGTGTGTGGCCAGCTTGGCGGCAAAGCCGAAACAGCTCGCGGTCCCGCACTTGCCGCAGTTAATCTTGGGCAGGAGCTTGTACATCTCGACGGCTGTTTTCATGCCAATAAATTAACCGTTTTGAAGCCAGGAGTCAAATTTTATTGAATCATATCGTCGTTCGAATACCCCTGTCTTGACAACCCGCATGGCGCTTGTTAATATCTGATACACGACAACCTCCGGAGGAGAAGGCCTTATGGAGTGGACGGAAAAATTATCAATCGGCATCCCTGCGATCGATAGCCAACATAAAGAACTGTTCAAGAGGATCAATAAACTAGTTCTGGCCATTAAAGAGCGCCGGTGCAAGGAAGAGATCGACGGCACAATCAAATTCCTCGATGACTACGCGCGGGTCCATTTTTCCGCGGAAGAAAAGCATATGCGGGAGACCAATTACCCCGGGTTAGAAGAGCAGCGGGAGGACCATAAAAAATATCTGGCCGCCCTCGCCGAACTCAAGGTGCAGGCGTCGCTTCCGCGGGTCTCGGGCAGTTCCTACGATCTATCAGCGACCACGAACCAGGTGGTCGTGGACTGGATCGTCGACCATATCATGAAGATCGATATGAAATTCGGAAAGTACCTTAAGGAGCATTAGTCCAGAATCCGGAGAAATTTTGTAAGTCCATCCGGGACCTTCGAGGTTCCTTCAATGCAAATAATGCCTTGATTATTTCCTTCAATGATATGATCGCGTCCAATCTATCCCGCTAATTACTACCTCGCATCGCTCTTCGCTCTCTTCTGAAATATATAGATTAAGTCCTGATTAGCTGCTGCCTGGTACCCTCGATATTCAAGCGCCTAGATGTCGCCGCTCTCTTCTGATCCGTCAAAAAAGATCTCTTCATTGATGATCAAATGCAAGATCGACGCGGTCAAGTGCTTGTTGATAACCTTTCAGATTTCCAGTGGATTATGGAAAAGCTTTTGTTTATTGAGCAGTTGCTGAAGGAGAAGGGGTTCAGCGATTTGCCTCTTGACAGGTGAACAATTGTTCACTATACTATGTCCTATGGCGGTAGAGATCAACGAACCGATAAACGTGGCGGCGATTTTTTCCCGCGGCATCATTAGACCGGTCTGGTTTGTCTGGAACGGAAGGCAGATCCGGATCCGGGAAATCACCTTTACTTGGAAGACGAGGGCAGGCGGCGCGTGTATCTTCCACTTCTCGGTGACGGACGGGCAGGGACTGTATGAAATCTGCTATAACGCCGAGTCGATGGGATGGAAGCTATCCGCCAGCAAGGAGCACGGGTAAAGCTATCTCCCTCATGATGCAAGACGCGAGACGTCTAGCAAGGATTTGCCGTGAACGATATATGTGTTTTCAGTGCAGGTGCACAGGGAATAGGGATTGTGAAAAATATTATTCATATCGACATGAACGCCTTCTTCGCCTCGGTTGAGCAGCGGGCGGACCAGGCGCTCCGGGGCAAGGCCATTGCCGTTGTGGGTTCCGAACACCGGGGCGTCATTCTTTCCCCGTCGTACGAGGCGCGGGCCTTCGGCGTGAAGACAGGAATGATGTACTGGGAGGCGCGTCGCGCCTGTCCGGACATCATCTTGGTGTCCGCTGATTCGGCGAAATATTCCTATACCTGCGAGCGACTGATCGAAATATGGAAAGATTTCACGCCGCTTGTCGAGTTGTTCTCCATCGACGAAGCGTTCCTGGATGTGACGGGGTGCGAAGCTCTTTTCGGTGATCCCGTACGGATCGCCGTGCAGATAAAAGAGCGGATCTGGCTCGAGACCGGCTTGACCTGTTCCATCGGCATCGGGCCGAACAAACTTCTCGCTAAACTGGGGAGCGACATGCAGAAACCCGATGGGCTCGTGCTCATCTCTCCCGACGATGTTACCGAGGTGCTCGAAGACCTGTCGGTAAAGGAATTGTGCGGCATCGGGCCGAACCTTACCCGTCATCTTGCGGCTATGGGAATTCATACCTGCGGAGATCTCGGCCGCGCTCCGCTCCAACAGCTCGCCGACCGGTTCGGGATCATTGGTGAGCGGCTCCGCAACATGGGGCTCGGCATGGACGATGATCCCGTGGAGTCCATGAAGCCAGTGGAAGAGGGAGAGGCGAAATCCATAGGCCACAGCATGACCCTCGATGAGGACTGCTCGGATATCGCCATGATCGAGCGCCATATCCTCCAGCTTTCGGAGCGGGTTGGGCGCAGGCTGAGACGGGGTCTCTACAGCGGACGCACCGTGTCCCTCATCTTCCGGTATGCGGACTTCCATACGTTCTCGAAGCAACGGCGGCTTCGCCATGCCGTGAGCCACGGACTGGACCTCTACGCGGCGGCCCAGAGCATTCTCCGAGAGACCGACCTCCTGCAGCCGGTGAGGCTCGTGGGCGTGAGCGTATCGACCCTCGAGAGGAACGTGGTACAGATACCGCTATTCGTCGATGAGCGGAAGCGGAAGTCCGTCGCAGAGGCCATGGACGGGATCAATGACCGATACGGCGAATTCACTATCACCTGGGGGACGCTCGCCGAACGGTACCGGCATGCGCGGGTCATCTCCCCCGCATGGAGGCCGTCAGGAGACCGGCAGTATTAATGAGAATTGCGAGTGCGGAGCAGGGCGCCCAGTAGCCGGGCGCTGAGAGTGCTTTAGCAGAATATGATTTTTTGGAGCATTTATCTTTATCCGGCCTCCGGGAGCCTAAATGCGAATTGTTGACAAGCATGCCCTTGATGTATAAAATGGAACACATCCTGATACATCTTGGGGGTAATGGTGGCCAACGGCCAGGGTACGGAGAGGGCAGATCTTCTCAAAAAAGGGATAAGGCTTCAATATCTCACCATCGGTTTGAACCTGCTTGGGGCGCTTGTCGCCGGAGTGACAGGTATTGCAACCGGGTCGGTAGCGCTCATAACCTTCGGCTTGGACAGTATCATCGGACCCGTCTTGACCAGCATGATGCTGCTGCGGCTTCGCTCTGAACTTCGAGGACAGGAGGGCAAGGAGACGTATACCGGAATGGAGCGGAAAATACTGTTCGCGGTCGGCGTTTCCTTCTTTCTCCTGGCGTTATATTCCCTGAATGAGTCCGGATCACGGCTCTATTACCGCGAGAAGCCAGAAATAAGCGTTGCCGGCCTCATCCTCTCCGGCCTGCTCCTCATCGGCATGCCGGCATTGGCGTTCATGAAGTTCCGCATTGTGCGGGGTCTTGAGAGCAGGATCCTCCGAATCGATGCATGGGTGACCGCGGTTTACGCGTACCTAGCGCTCGTCCTTTTCCTGGGGCTCGGTTTGAATGCATGGTTCGGGTGGTGGTGGGTGGATACGGTGTCTGCGCTTCTGATGCTTCCGCTCATAGTCCGGGAAGGATGGGAAGCTGTCGAGGTGAGCAAAAAAGGGACTCACTATGAGTCCCGGACGACGAGGACGGGCACCTGATAAGGATGGACCCAGGATGCCGAATTCCCGGTAAACGGCAGAACAACAGGGCAAAAACATCAGGCGTCTCGTATCGTGTCACACGGAGGACCTATGCCGAAAAAGCGTCTTAAGCCGTCAACCTATCTGTATCCAGCCCCGGTGATGCTCATCAGCGCGCAGGGCGAGGAGGGGAAACCGAACATCGCAACGATATCGTGGGGAGGCGTGCTGTGCTCCGATCCTCCCCTGGTCGGCATATCGATCCGTCCGTCACGTCATACCCATAAGCTCATAAAGGAATCGATGGAATTCGTGCTGAACCTTCCGTCGCAGAAGTGGCTCAAGGAGACGGATTATTGCGGCTCGGTTTCGGGCAAGGATTCGGACAAGTTCCTGACCGTCGGTTTTACGACGACCGATCCCGATACGGTGAAGGCACCGCTGATAAAGGAGTGTCCCCTGAACCTCGAATGCAAGGTAAAGCAGATCCTCTACCTTGGCACCCACGACCTGTTCATCGCAGAAGTTGTGGCTGCGCATGCCGATGAAGATATCCTCGACGGGGACAAAATCATCATCGATAAGCTCGCGCCGGTCTTGTACTGTCCGAAAGTGCATGAGTACCGGGCGATGGGAGAAAAGATCGGCACCTACGGCTTCAGCAAGAAGGGCAAGGAATGAGAAAACCGGTGTACTACCCTCGACTGTCAAGCACTTCGCTGATGAGGCCGTGCAGATGAAGAGATCTTTCGACCGCCCCTCATCTCGTTGCCGAGCAAGTTGACCTACCAGTAGATTCAGCTTTTCATGATTTCCCTCCGTCTCATATCCTCAGTTTGCATTGTGTGGCAAGAGTCAGGCAAACGACGACAATGAAACTCTGATAAGGCTGCGTAAAGTTTTAGCTGTGCTCTCTCCCTCTCCCCTTAGATTTTTTCCATTTCAGTGCCCATGTCTTAATCAGGTGCCTAAAGACTTACCTGCAAAAAAACTCTTCATCATGTAAGAGCGCATCACCCCGCTATAAATTGATCCATAAAATCAGCTTCTTATTATCCAAACTTCATCTGCACGAAAAATGGCACATGCCTTGCTCTATGATAATGCAGACATTTGTCATGCCTCTTATGATTATCAACGAAAGCTCCGGAGGCTTTCATAGAGTCATACAGTACTGCTCGAACGAGCGGTCATCAAACAAGGGGAATAATTAAGGAGGGCAACATGCAAAAGATTGGTTCGATTCTTGGTTTGAAGATCGGTTTGGCCGTGTTCTGCGCCGCGGCCGCATTGGCCGCCTCGGCCTTCGCCGAGGACGCGAAACCGGCAGGCCTCAATCCCGACGACCTGAAGAAGGCGCTCGGCCTGAGCATCTATCTGCAGGGCGGGTATACGTACAACGCCA
>DASPSR010000032.1:0-15813 GCA_035623825.1 Nitrospirota bacterium | reverse complement strand
CGATTATCTCTACGAACCCTCGGCGGAATCGATTCTCGGCTCCATCCTGCCGAAGCATATCGAGGTGCAGGTGTTCCGCGCGATGCTTGAGAGCCAGGCGAGCGAAATGGGAGCCCGGATGACCGCCATGGATTCCGCTACCCGCAACGCCAAGGACATGATAGAACGTCTGACCCTCAAATTCAACAAGCAGCGGCAGGCCGCGATCACCAAAGAAATCTCCGAGATCGTGGGCGGCGCGGAAGCCTTAAAATAAATTTTTTGAAGTTGGTAATAGAAATTTTTTCATTGCAGTTCAATATTCACAGAATATGGTAACAGGGGGTTATCAATGAGCACAGGGAAAATAATACAGGTGATGGGCGCCGTGGTCGACTGCGAGTTCCCCGTCGGGGGCCTTCCACAGTTGATGAACGCCCTCCGGATTGATCAGGCCGAAGATAAGAGCCTGGGGACGCCTGAGACGCACCTGACACTCGAAGTTGCACAGCATCTCGGAGAGAATCGCGTGCGGACAGTGGCCATGTCGTCGACGGACGGTCTCACGCGCGGCATGAAGGTCCAAGATACCGGGAAGCCCATCGCCATGCCTGTGGGCAAAGAAGTGCTGGGCCGCATCATGAACGTGATCGGTGAGCCTGTGGACGAGCTGGGTCCGATCGAGACCAAGGAAACGCTGCCCATTCACCGGCCGGCGCCAATGCTCGAAGAACTCGACCCCACGAAGCAGCTCTTCGAGACCGGCATCAAGGTCATCGACCTCCTGGAGCCCTACACCAAGGGTGGGAAGACCGGGCTCTTCGGTGGAGCGGGGGTGGGGAAGACCGTGATCATCATGGAACTCATCAACAATGTGGCCAAACAGCACGGCGGCTACTCTGCGTTCGCGGGCGTGGGTGAGCGTACCCGCGAGGGTAATGATCTGTGGCTCGAAATGAAGGAATCCGGCGTCATCAACAGAACGGCCCTTATCTACGGTCAGATGAACGAGCCGCCGGGAGCCAGGCTTCGCGTCGGACTATCCGCGCTCACCGTTGCCGAATATTTCCGCGATACCATGGGGCAGGACGTGCTTCTGTTCGTAGACAACATCTTCCGTTTCACGCAGGCCGGGTCTGAAGTGTCGGCGCTCCTCGGCCGCATGCCCTCGGCCGTCGGATACCAGCCGACGCTCGGTACGGAGATGGGTGCCCTTCAGGAACGTATCACGTCCACGAAGAAGGGCTCCATAACCTCGGTGCAGGCCATCTATGTTCCTGCTGACGATCTGACGGACCCCGCGCCTGCAACGGCGTTTGCGCACCTTGACGCGACCACGGTGCTTTCGCGCCAGATCGCGGAACTTGGCATCTACCCGGCGGTGGACCCTCTTGATTCCACCTCCCGCATTCTGGATCCGCGCATCATAGGCGAGGAGCACTATTCCGTGGCCCGGAGAGTCCAGGCCGTTCTTCAACGGTATAAGGAACTCCAGGACATCATCGCGATCCTGGGCATGGACGAGCTCTCGGACGAGGACAAGCTGACCGTGTCGCGGGCGAGGAAAATCCAGCGCTTCCTGTCGCAGCCCTTCCATGTTGCCGAGGCCTTCACAGGCACCCCGGGCAAATACGTGCCACTCAAGGATACGATCAAGGGTTTCAAGGAGATCGTCGATGGCAAGATGGACGATATACCGGAGCAGGCTTTCTATATGCGCGGTGCCATAGAAGAGGTATACGAGCGTGCAAAAGAGCTCGGTTACAGCCGTTAAACCGATAGTCAGACAGTTCTCGTGAGACGTGCAAATTGACCGCTGAGGATTGGAAGAAGAAAATGGTTGCTGAAAAAGGGAAAATGCTCCTCGAGATAGTTGCACCGAGCCGCCAGGTGGTCCGCTCGGAGCATGTGGATGAAGTAATTGCCCCAGGGAGCGAGGGAGAGTTCGGAGTTTTACCAGGACACACGCCTTTCTTGACCACACTCAAGGTGGGTATGCTCTCCTACCGTGAGGGGACGGCCTGGCACCATCTGGCGGTCGATTGGGGCTATGCCGAGGTGGGGCCGAACCGGGTCATCATTCTGGCTGAAGGAGCAGACCGCGCATCCGAGATCGATCTTGATGAAGCGCGGCTTGCGAAGGAGCGAGCCGAGAAACTGCTCTCGGAAAAACTGGAACAGAAAGACTACGAAAAAGCGCGTGTTGACCTGCTCAGGGCCATGATCAGGATACAGGTGGCAGAGAAGCTTGGTCAGAAGTAAATGTCCATAGGCAAAATGGACACTATGGAGAGGCAGTCCCGCAGGGGCCTGCCTTTTCGTTTTTGTCATACATGGCAGGCTTTTAATCCGCGTTATCCACAGGAAACAGCATCTACCGGCATTGGAAAATCTCTTGACAGAGCACTGTTCTTAAATTATATTTATTCCAAATTATAGAGTCATGAAACAAGCGCTGAAAAAGGGATTCGGCAAAGGGTTCAAGCGGACTCCACAACGGCTCGCCATCCTCAACTATCTCGAGGGAAACACGCTCCATCCTTCCGCTGAGGATGTGTACCGGGCTGTGACGAAGAAGGATTTTCCCCTCTCCTTTGCCACCGTCTACAACACCCTGAATGCCCTTGCGCAGGCGGGAACCGTGCGGGAGCTCACCATCGATGCGGAGCGGAAGCGGTACGATCCCAACACCGAACCGCATCATCATCTTATCTGTCTCAAATGCAGAAAAATCATAGATGTTTTTGAAGATGTCCCCGTAGGCAAGCCTAAGTGCATTGAAAAGAAATTTTCCGTTTTCGGCAACCATGTCGAATTTTACGGACACTGTTCCGCCTGCAGGAAAAAGTGCTAATCTGCGCAACGTTTCACTAGGACCGCGATACCCGCACAATAATTAGCAAACGGGAGGTTATGATGGGTGCAGTAGAGATCAAGCCAGGCATCTACTGGATCGGAGCAATCGACTGGGCTGTCCGCGACTTTCACGGGTATATCACGCCGAACGGTACATCATATAATAACTACCTCATACTCGACAAGCACGTGACGCTCGTGGACACGGTAAAGCATGATTTCTTTGAATACACGATCGACAACATCCGCAGCCTCGTGGATCCCGGGAAGATCGAGAACGTCGTGATCAACCACATCGAGAATGACCATGCTTCGAGCCTTGACCGCATTATGGAGCTTGCCCCCCAGGCCACGATCTACATCACGGAACGGGGCAAGAAGGCCCTCGACCGTTTCTTCGAGACCTCACGGTGGACATTCAAGATCGTCAAGACGGGACAGACCCTCAGTACCGGCTCGAAGACAATCACGTTTCTCGAAACGCCGATGCTTCACTGGCCTGACTCCATGATGAGCTATGTGAAGGAGGACAAGTTGCTGATCAGCCAGGACGCCTTTGGCCAGCATCTCGCTACGTCTGCCCGGTTCGACGATGAGTACTGTGACCAGTATTCGGTCGCGAACCTTGAACATGCGGTGCGCGACTACTACGCAAACATCCTGATGCCCTTCGGCACCCTCGTCAAGGCAAAGATCGAAGAGATCCACAAGCTCGGCCTCGAGATCGACATGATTGCGCCGGACCACGGCATCATCTGGAAGAGGGATCCCGGCAAGATCCTACAGATGTACCTTGACATGGCGAACGACAAGGCTGATCTCCGAGTTGTGATCGTCTACGACACCATGTGGCACAGTACCGAACACATGACAATACCGATCATGGAGGGGATTAAGGCCGCCGGCGTTGACGCGGAAGTGCTCAAGCTCAGGTCAACCCCTATGAGCGTAGCCATTAAGCGGGTCTGGGAGTCGCGGGCCATGCTTGTCGGGACGCCCACGCTCAATAACATCATGTTCCCCACGGTCGCCGAGTTCCTGACGCACTTGCGTGGTCTCCGTCCCAAGAATCGCTTAACCGGCGCTTTTGGAAGCTACGGCTGGGGTGGCGGAGCAGTAAAAGAGGCGTACGAGGCATTCAAGAAGATGGGGCTCGATGCGGTTGAGCCCGGAGTCCAGGTCCTCTACCGCCCGGGTGCGGAAGACGACAAAATATGCTTTGAATTCGGCAAACAGTTCGCGGAAAAGACGATTGAATACCACAAGAAGTTCAGTGGCGGGCAGTCAGGCCCGTGCCGGTCGTAGGTGCGATCCTGAGCGGACCAGTCGAATCCGGTATGAACGCGTCAGGGCTTCCTCCGGCACGTGAGCGGAAACGTCAACCCACTGTTACGGCTAAATTAATTTTTAAGGAGACGACGATGTGGAGATGCACCATATGCGGCTATGTGTATGATGAGGCAAAAGAGGGGACGAAGTTCGAAGACCTTCCCGACAGCTGGGCATGCCCGGTATGTAATGCGCCGAAAGACGCGTTTGTGAGGATGTAACCTTTGAGGTAAGGCAAACTGAACAAGGCGGCCCGGGTCCCGGGCCGCCTTGTTCGTTTGACAGTATTTTCTTGTAACACGGTTCCGGTGGACGATATGCGTGTCAAGAAAACAGCAAAAGCGGCCGGCTTGGTAGATGCACACGTGCATATCAAAGATCCGGCGGGGCTTCAGGTGGTTGCCGCAGCCGGCATCGTGGCGGTCCGCGATGGCGGGTTCCGTGACAACAGGGAATGCTGGAGCAGAACCGAGAAGGCAGGGGCCCAGCTTCCCCTCGTGATCTCGTGCGGATGGGCGCTCCACAAAAAAGGCGGTTACGGAGCCCGCTTCGGAGTGTCCGTTGAGACACGGGAAGAAATCAGAGCAGAAATCCTCAAGCTCAAGAACGCAGGAGCTGATATAATAAAAGTCATGGCCTCCGGCATAATAAGCTTGAAGGAGAGGGGAACCCTGACGGCCGGAGGTTTTGCGATTCATGAGATCCGGTTTATTGTCGACGAAGCGCGGAGACAGGGCCTCGACGTCATGGCCCACGCAAACGGCGAAGAGGCAATTGTTTCCTGTGCCAGAGCCCGTGTCCGCTCCATCGAACACGGTTTTTTCATGACGGAGCGGGCGCTTGATGCGCTCGCACAACATGGAATTTTCTGGACACCTACGGTGGGTGCGATCGCCCGAGCAGCGGGGGCCGAATCCGGAAAATCGGCAGCACAAGACGTCCGGCACTTCGTCGATGGACTGGTCCGGTCGCATCTTGCAATGGTCGGGCGGGCACATGCGGTCGGTGTTCTACTTGCAGTTGGAACGGATTATGTACTGCCCGCGCCGGATTACGAACGCGCCTATGGTGCGGAGCTGAGATACCTTGAGCAAGCCGGAATTCCGCATGCCGCGGTGATCGCTATTGCGACCACTGGCGGAGCAAGGCTTCTGGGAATATAGCCGGCAGGAGCAAGGGTGCCGGGACCGGAGTCCATACACGGGCCTTGTCTCTTTTCCGGAGTGTTCTTATGTGTCACTATTCCCGACTGCCTGACGGGATGCGGCACTGCGGCCGTGGAACTCATCGCACAGAAGAAGTTCGACGAGATGGTGTCGTTCCAGCCGACTGAATTAAAATCGGTGCCACGCGGCCAGTCGATCGCGAGCCTCAGGCTTGTTGATCCCGAGGGAGAACTCGTCAGAATGGCAGAAGGCATGGGGACGAGCTTCAGCAGATGAGCCTTTTTTTTCTGACCATCTTCATAGTCTACGGCGGAATGCACGCATATGCATTTTCCCGCGCACGGAGCGCTGTTGCGTTCGGACCGGTAACGGGTACCGCGCTCGGCGCGTTCATGGTCATCATGACGCTCGCGCCTTTCTTTATCCGACTGCTCGAGAGGAACGACTTCGAGATTTCAGCCCGGGCTCTTTCCTATATAGCCTATCTCTGGATGGCGGCACTGTTCCTCTTCTTCTGCTGTTCGATCTTCCTTGACCTTGCCAGCCTTGTCGTTCGCATCGCAAGCTGGGTGACGAACCCTGAGCTTGCCAGGCTTCTCATTCCCGCGAAGACGGTTTTCTTTATAAGTACAAGCCTCTCCCTTGCCATATGCGTGTACGGTTATTTTGAAGCGCTGAACATCCGCACTGAACGGCTCAGGATCGAAACAACTAAGCTTCCAGCTGGCACGGACAGGCTCACAATCGTCCAGATATCGGATGTGCATCTCGGGCTGATCGTACGGTGCGACCGGCTTGCGGGCATTCTCGATGTGGTAAAGGCGGCAAAACCAGATATCTTTGTCTCCACCGGCGACCTGGTGGATGCCCAGATCAATCATCTTTCGGGCCTCAGGGAGCTGTTACAGGAGATAAAGCCGCGGTATGGTAAATTCGCCATCACCGGAAACCACGAATACTACGCAGGGCTTAAGCAGGCGACGGCGTTCACCGAAGAGGCGGGATTTACTCTTCTCCGCGGCAAAGTCGTCAATACCGGCGTGATCAACATCGCGGGAGTGGACGATCCCACGGGCGAGCAGATGCATATTGATAAACCCGAATCGGAATCAGCTCTTCTGTCAGGCCTGCCGAAAGATCAATTCACGCTCCTCTTGAAACACCGGCCTGTCGCGAACCCGAATGGACCCAGACTGTTCGACCTCCAGCTTTCCGGCCATACACACAAGGGACAGATATTCCCTTTCACCTATATCAGCGCAATTGCGTATCCTTTGAATGCCGGCAGGTTCGATCTTTCGAACGGGGCGATTCTCTATGTCAGCCGGGGAACCGGCACGTGGGGGCCGCCGATCAGGTTCCTTTCTCCACCTGAGGTTACGGTAATCGAGTTGGTGCGGAAGCCCCACTGATGCATGACCACCCTCGAATGCACATGAAGGGTTGCCAAACGATATGACGAATAAGCCTATCATGCTGTTCGGCGGGAAAGGCGGTGTAGGGAAGACAACGTGCTCCGCTGCCATGGCGTCCTGGTTCGCTTCCCACGGGCAGAAGTCGATCATTATTACGTCTGACATGACACCATCGCTGTCCGATATTTTTGAAGAACCGATAGGGGACTGCGTAAGAAACATTGATGAGAATCTCTTCGCCGTCGAGATCGGACAGGAAACGATCGTTTCGAGATGGAAGGAGAGATTCAGCCACGATTTCTACGATATTCTCTCCCAGCTGATCGACATCAAGTCGCTGGACGCCGACTCGCAACACCAGCTGATTGACTACATCGGCTCGGCGCCATCCCTGCGCGAAGAGACCATGCTCGATTTCATCGTCGATATAGTCGATACGGGAAAGTATGACCGCGTGGTCTGGGACACCGCCCCAGCGGGGGAGACCCTGAACCTTCTGGACATGCCACGGCTCATCAAGAAACACCTCAGGGCCGGAGCCAGGGTCTTCGAGGGACTGGACAAAATCGGGAAACAAATAATCGGCAAACGGTCCATTTCGGAGACCATGGATGAATGGGTAAAATTGTCCGAGCGGATATCGCGATTCATCCATGATAAAACGACCTTCATTATTGTCGCCAATCCCGAGGCGCTCGTCGTCAATCATGCGAGAAGAATCATCAAATCCATTGAAGATTACCAGGTCGACCTATACGGCATTGTCATAAACCGGATCATTGAACATGCAGACTCCTACTCGACCAGGACTATGCAGGAACTCCAGGGGAAGTATGCAGCTGAACTCCAGAGGATGGCCGGAGGCCTGCCTGTCGCTTTCCTGCCCCTCTCACTCCGGGAGATCAAGGGGAGAAAGGCGTTGCGCGAGACGGGGGCGGTTCTGGCGGGACAATTACGGTTTTCTTGATGCCGCGGGTGCCGTTGACGGAGCAGTTCGTAATGGTGCAGACTGGGTATGATTAATATCATACTGATCCGTTCTCAATGGTGTATAATAGGGCATGCACCCTGAGAGGAAGTACATAAGGACCCTGAGATATGCAGCGCAGTTCGCGTTCTTCTTGCTCGCCCTGTCCATCGGCTATCGCTTTTATCAGTTCGTCCAGCACTTTGAGGCGCCGGGACATCCGTTCGTTCAGCGCCCGCCGTCCGTAGACGCCTTTCTCCCCATCGGCGGGCTTATGGCTTTCAAGTATTTTCTCTTCACCGGCATCATTGAGCCGGTGCATCCCTCGGGCTTTGTCCTGTTTGTCGCGATCCTCGGCGTTTCCCTGATGATGAAGAAGGGGTTCTGCGGCTGGATCTGCCCCATCGGCACGCTATCACAATACGTCTGGATGGCCGGGGAAAAGATCTTGGGCAAGAACTTCACGATCGAGAAAACCACCGACATCATCCTGCGGTCCCTGAAATATATTCTGCTGTCCCTCTTTCTTCTCCTGATCGGCGTGGCCATGGCCCCGAACATGATGCTCCTGTTCTTCATAACCGATTACTATAAAGTTGTAGACGTGCGGATGATGAAATTTTTCACCGAAATGTCCACCCTAACCCTGTGGATCCTCGTCGCGCTCGTGGTGCTATCGTTCCTCTATAAGAACTTCTGGTGCCGGTATCTCTGCCCCTACGGCGCGCTCCTCGGCCTCCTGAGTCGGTTCAGTCCCGTCAAGATCCGGAGAAACGAAGAAAAATGCATTCACTGCCATGCGTGCACCCGGCTCTGTCCGACACTTATCGATGTTGAGAAAAAGGACGTGATCAAATCAGAGGAGTGCTTTGGCTGCATGACTTGCGCCAGTCACTGTCCCGCTGAGGGGGCGCTGGACCTCTCTGTTCGAACGGCCAAAAGAGCACATATCATAAAACCCTATCTCTATCCGGTGATCCTGATTGTCCTGTTCTACCTGGTGATCGGGGTCGGCATGGCCGCCGGGAAATGGCATTCTCAGATACCGTACGATGAATACAAGCAGCTTATTCCGGAAGTGAGCAAAGAATATTCGAAAAGATGAGTTACAAAGTTCCCTGCCTGAAGAAGCAACCGGGCGGATGGAGAAAGGGAGAAAGCACGTCTTACATCCTTCTCCGTTTCCCCGCTCCTCCCCTTTCCCCGTGGATCGTTTGCCAGGGATGTTTTTCTGTGATCTCCCCGGCGAAGATCCCATCCTATGCTAGATCTGCCGGGGAGAAGATTATCTCGTCCCGGAACGATTTGATCAAATACACGGCCTTCATGATCTCCGGGTCTTTAACGTTCACCATCGCCGCGTGCAGGCCGGCCCCCGCAAGGTAGCATAGGTAGGCCGAGGCAACGGTGGGCTTCAGGCTCTTCGGAAGCCCTGTCGTCACGTTCGAAATCCAGACCGCCGTGTTGACCGGAGGATCTACCATTTCATTCAGCACCACAATGCACTCGTGTGCGTTGAGCAGGTGCTCCTGTCCCATACCCTTGCCGATATGCACCACCGACGGATCGGCGAAGATCCGCTCGTTCGGGATGTCGGCAGCATTCGCCTTCTCGATCAGGTCCTCGATGATCATGAGCTTTGCTTCGAGAGTCGTTGGCACGGTGCCCTTGAGAGCCCGGATGATGAGGTTCGATTTCGTTTCCCTGACGAGGGCGAATAACTCATCGGGGTTCTTCTCGTCAGCGGATAAGTAGTTGATGATAGGCGGCTCGCTGCAGAGGAGAACGGTTTTCCTGAGGGCCTTCACGTTCCTTGAATCAAGGCACAGGGGCAGACCGGCAGCCTGCTGGACAGATTCGGTCGCCATCGGCAGGGCATCCTCATCGCCGATGCCGTCGAGCGAGACCTGGACGTTGATCAACTCCGCGCCCTTGGACGCGAGTTCCTTGGCCATGGCTTCGATGGCCTTCTTGTCCTTCTTCTTCACCGCCTCCATGTAAGCCCTGTTCCTGACGCTGAGATTGTCCGCTATCACGAGCATACGACCCTCCTTGAAAAGACGTTTAAAAACGTGTCTTTTGCAATTATAACATAAATTTAAAATGGCAAGACGGAATTACCGAGTCGCGATTTGTGTGCCACGCCCGCCGGCTGACGTCTCCATACGATTCCCCTTTTGCGATTCTGTTTACCCATGCAAAAGGGAATTCGATGATACGTCCTGTATGCCGTCATCATCAATGTGCTCTTTGCCGACCCGCAGTGATTAACACTACCTGTTACTTATGACACGTTTTAACAATGCGCCCTTAGTCGTAAGAAAATGCCTTTATGCAATTTTAATGCATTTGCCCTTATTTTTAACAGCAATTTAAGACCGCTTATGCTTATATATGTAAGGCAATGGAGGCGATAATCTACGACCTGTTCATCGGGGATACGATTGTGCTCTTTGCTGCATGCTGGTTGTTCGTGAAACTCTTTGAACGAGGAGAGGAGGATCGATATGGAACTGTTCTACTGGATAGGCGGCATCGTCTCCGTCGGGTTGTTTGTGTATCTCATGATTGCACTTCTTAGGCCGGAGAGCCTGTCATGAAAGGAACAAACGGTCTAGCGCAATAAAAAGGAGGGATATCCCATGAATCTTTTCATCTGGCTGCCGGCGACGTTCTTCCTCGGCATTTTAGTGATGGGCATATGTTTCTTATTTGTGAAGGCATGTGAGAAAATCTAGTTGAATTCTCGAATGATGTCCCCCTGCTTTTTATATTCGCCGATCGCAGCTCGTGCAGGCCTGTGATGGCATCGATAGGGCGGCGGGTTAGAAACTAAAACAAGGAGGCAAAACGATGTTTATTCAAACCTGGCTTCTTCCCTTTGCTCTTCTCGCGACGGCGACCGTTATCGCGTTCCCGTTGAGCCGCTACCTGGCGTGGATTATGGACGGAAAATACCGGCCACTCCCGGTCATGGGGTGGTTCGAAAAGCGCCTGGACAGCGGTCCTCAAAACTGGAAGCAGTATACCGTTTCTCTGCTTCTCTTCAATACCGTGCTGTTCGCGTTCGGCTACATTGTCCTGGCGCTGCAGCCGTTCATGCCCCTCAATCCGGACGGCAAGACCATGCTGGCTCCAAGCACTATTTTTAACAGCGTCGTGTCCTTCATGACGAACACCAACCTCCAGCATTATTCCGGGGACCAGCATCTGTCTAACTTCAGTCAGATTTTCTTTTGCATCTCCAATATGTTTATGTCAGCTGCCATCGGTTTATGTGCGCTGGTCGCGATCATCCGGGCCTTGCGCAGCGATAAATCGCTCGGCAACTTTTTCCTGGATATGTGGCGGGTGTTAATCTACATGTTCGTTCCGGCCGCCTTCGTATTCGCTCTGATCTTCATCTCGCAGGGCAGCCCTATGACTTTTAAAAGCGCTCATCAGGTTTCGACGCTCGAGCCAGCAGCCATGGGGACCACGGACAAGGGCGAGGCGAAGCAGCAGACCATCGTGGTCGGTCCCGTGGCGGCCCTAGAGTCCATAAAAATGCTCGGGACCAACGGCGGCGGATTTTACGGGATG
Organism: Nitrospirota bacterium; assembly: GCA_035623825.1. Lineage (GTDB taxonomy): Bacteria > Nitrospirota > UBA9217 > UBA9217 > UBA9217 > DASPSR01. The sequence continues at coordinate 4,519 of DASPSR010000032.1, read as the reverse complement.
AACTCCGCGCACCCCTTCGAAAATCCAACGGCGCTGTCGAACTTCTTCAACACCCTTGCCATGATGATCTTCCCCTTCGCGCTCGTGATCATGTACGGCCGGATGCTCGGAAGAATGCGGCACTCCTATGTCATATTTCTGGTCATGCTGACGCTCATGGCGGGTACCGTTGTTTGGTCGGTCTATTTCGACACATTGAAGCCGAACCCGGGATTGACCGCACATCGTGCGCGAACTTTTGAAATGCCGGGAGCGAAAGCCACGGATGCGAAAAAGACGATAACCTATGCAGCGGTTGCGGGTCTGCCGGTGGACCAGCACCTCGGCAATCTTGAGGGCAAGGAAATGCGTTTCGGAACATCGGCAGGCGCCACCTTCGATGCCCTGACCACGGACGTGACCTGCGGTGCAGTGAACGCGGAGGAGGACAGCTTGAATCCGATCGCTGCTTTGTCGCCCATGCTGGGAATGTGGATCAACTCCATTTTTGGCGGAAAAGGCGTGGGTATGATCAACATGCTGCTCTATGTGATCATCGGCATCTTCATCGCCGGCATGATGGTTGGACGGACGCCGGAATATCTGGGTAAAAAAATTGAAGCCCGCGAAATCAAATTGGCGGCCATCGCCGTGCTGGTCCATCCGTTCATGATTCTGGCGCCCGTTGCCCTCTTCGCGGTGACGCACTGGGGTGTAGACGCGGTCAGCAATCCGGGGGCCCATGGTTTCTCGCAGATCCTGTACCAGTTCTCCTCGGCCTCGGCCAATAACGGTTCGGCATTCGACGGGCTGGGAGTGACCTACGGTTTTTACAACGCAACAAGTCCTGCTCCGAGCGCGATAGCGTTCGATATCGCGACGGGCATCGTCATGGCCATCAGCCGCTTCCTTCCCATCATTGCTCCCATCGCAATGGCGGCATACCTGGGAGAGAAGAAGACAAGCCCGGTCGGCTTGGGAACCCTGCGCGACAACGATATAACGTTTGGCTTGTTTTTGCTCGCGACAATCCTGATCATTGGCGCGCTCCTCTTCCTGCCTGCTGCAGCAGTCGGCCCAATTGCCGAACATTTTGGGCCGTTTCCGTTCGGCGGGTGATTGACAGCGTTGGAGCTGGTGCGATCTTAATGAATCAAGGAGGCTTACATGTTCCGATATCTTTCGAAGAGCATCTTACTATTGATATCCACCGTGGCCATATGCTGCATCCTCTATACATTGGCGCTGTGGGCGGTCGGACAAGTTTTTTTCCCTTCCCAGGCTAACGGCAGCCTGTTGATGGGGCCGGAGGGCAAGCCCGTGGGATCGCGGCTCATTGCGCAGCCATTTACCAAGGACGAATATTTTCAACCCCGCCCCTCGGCCGCGTCGTATGACGCGTCCGCCTCGACCTCGTCAAGCCTGGCGGCCTCGAACTATGCGTTGCGCGACCGTGTCGCGCGCACACTGGGGGCGATCGTGCAATATAAGCGCGGCCCTAAGGCGGGACAGCCAGTGGCCCCGGACATCGAGCTGTGGTTCCAGAAGGACGTGTTCCAGGGCACCCCGCATATTGTCGCCCAGTGGGCCGACCTGCATAATTCCCTTGCTCAGGCATGGGTCACGGGAGACCCGACACACGCTGCTTACGTGGATAATTGGGGCAAGACGCATCCCAAGGAAGTAGCGCAGTTCATAAAAGAAAATCCGGGGATCCCACAACCGAAAGCGCCCGATCTTGCCGTCACCTTCTTCAAAAACTTCTCAACTCAGAATCCGGGTAAATTCCCTTCCGGCGTGACCCGGAAGGGTAAAGACGGAAAAATTCAAACGGCCATCGAACCGGTAAGTGCTGGATCGGACATCCAGTCGATCTTCTTTGACATGTGGCGCCAGGACCATCCCGATGCCGATCTCGAGGATGTTCCCGGAGACATGGTCACTACGTCAGCGTCCGGGCTCGATCCTCACATTACGCTCCAGAATGCCGAATTTCAGCTCGACCGGATAGCCGCAAGGTGGGCAGCTGACCTGAAGCGCGATCCGGCCGGGGTGCGGAATGAGATCGAACAGATGCTGCAGAAGAACGCTTCAGCCCCGTTTAACGGCCTTGCAGGCGAGAAGTTCATCAATGTACTTGAAGTCAATCTCGAGCTTCGCAGCAAATATGGCGCGCCGTAGGTAATAGTAAATGCATGGCGCGAATTTTGTGCGCCTAATCCGGACCAGGGGACAATCGATTTTTTCGAGGAGGCGTAGCATGAGCAATATTATCAAAGAAAGGTCGCTGTTCGACCCGAAAATCGTTAAACAGGCATTACGGGATTCGATTAGAAAACTGAACCCGATTTATCAGATCAAGAATCCGGTCATGTTCGTCGTGGAAGTCGGAAGCGTGCTTACGACCCTCCTTTTTTTCCACGCTCTCTTCACGGGAAAAGGCGAAGCATCGCCGGGCTTCATCTTGCAGATATCCGTCTGGCTGTGGGTCACCGTTCTCTTCGCCAACTTCGCCGAATCGATGGCAGAGGGCCGAGGAAAGGCCCAGGCGGAGTCACTTCGCAAGACGCGGCGCGATGTCATGGCCAAGCGCCTTGCCAAACCGGCGCCGGATGCGGAAGTGACCAAGGTGGCCTCTTCGCAGCTTAAAAAAGGAGATACCGTCCTGGTGGAGGCAGGCGATATTATTCCCATGGATGGCGAAGTCGTAGAGGGTGTAGCCTCGGTCAATGAAAGCGTTGTGACCGGCGAGAGCGCACCCGTGATCCGCGAGAGCGGTGGAGACCGGAGCGCTGTTACAGGCGGAACGACTGTGCTGTCCGACTGGCTCGTTGTACGGATCACGACGAGTCCCGGCGAAACCTTTCTTGATAGGATGATCAATCTGGTAGAAGGTGCGAAGCGCCAGAAGACGCCGAATGAGATCGCGCTTGATATTCTGCTCGCGGGAATGACCATCGTTTTCCTACTCGTGTGCGTGACGCTTCTCCCCTTCTCTCTCTTCAGCGTGAAGGCCGCAGGCCAGGGATCACCGGTCACCATCACCGTCCTCGTGGCGCTCCTCGTCTGTCTTATCCCGACCACCATCGGAGGGCTGCTTTCGGCCATCGGCATCGCCGGTATGGACCGGATGATCCAGGCAAACGTTATAGCCATGTCCGGCAGGGCCGTTGAGGCAGCCGGAGACGTCGACGTGCTGCTCCTGGACAAGACCGGCACCATCACCCTCGGAAACCGCCAGGCCACCGAGTTTATCCCCGCGCCGGGCGTACATGTGGGAGCTCTGGCTGATGCGGCCCAGCTTGCGTCGCTTGCCGACGAAACTCCAGAGGGCCGGAGCATCGTCGTGCTCGCAAAGGAAAAATACGGCCTTAGAGCAAGAGACATTCACAATATCGGCGCGCAGTTTGTCCCTTTCACGGCCCAAACCAGGATGAGCGGCGTAAACCTGGACCACCGTGAGATCCGCAAGGGCGCAGCCGATTCAGTCGAACAGTATGTCAAAAAAAAGGGCGGAGCTTTTCCTCCTGATGTGCGCTTGGTAGTGGACGATATCGCCAAAAAAGGGGCCACGCCGCTCGTCGTGGCAGATGGGGACAAGGTGCTTGGAGTCATCCGGTTGAATGACATCGTCAAGGGGGGAATCAAGGAGCGCTTTGCCGAAATGCGGCAGATGGGCATTAAAACCGTCATGATCACGGGCGACAACCCGCTTACCGCCGCTGCGGTCGCCGCCGAGGCCGGCGTGGACGATTTCCTGGCAGAGGCGACACCCGAGGCCAAGCTGAAGCTGATCCGCGAGTATCAGAAAGGCGGAAGACTCGTTGCCATGACCGGCGACGGTACGAACGATGCCCCCGCCCTTGCACAGGCAGATGTCGCCGTTGCCATGCATACGGGCACCCAGGCAGCCAAGGAGGCGGGCAATCTCGTTGACCTCGACTCCAATCCCACGAAGCTCATCCAGATCGTAGAGATCGGCAAGCAGCTCCTGATGACCCGGGGCACGCTCACGACCTTCAGCATCGCAAATGATGTGGCCAAGTACTTTGCAATCCTGCCCGCTGCTTTCATCTCCATCTATCCGCAGCTTGCGGCGCTCAACGTCATGGGCCTGGCAACGCCGGAGAGCGCGGTTTTGTCAGCAGTCATCTTCAACGCGTTGATCATCATTTTTTTAATACCGCTGGCACTCCGCGGGGTGAAATACCGGCCGCTGGGGGCATCAATCGTTCTGCGTAATAACACGCTGATATACGGCATCGGAGGGGTGATCGTGCCATTCATCGGCATCAAGCTGATCGATATGATCATAACGGCGATGCATATCATATGACCATAATATAAAGGAGATTAATAATGAAGAAGCTCGGTTCTTTGCTTGGTTTGAAGATCGGTCTGGCCGTGTTCTGCGCCGCGGCCGCATTGGCCGCCTCGGCCTTCGCCGAGGACGCGAAACCGGCAGGCCTCAATCCCGACGACCTGAAGAAGGCGCTCGGCCTGAGCATCTATCTGCAGGGCGGGTATACGTACAACGCCA
>DASPSR010000009.1:0-6426 GCA_035623825.1 Nitrospirota bacterium | reverse complement strand
GCAAAAGCCTACTATGACTATAACGTCACGAAGTTCTCGGCTTATCAGCGCCAGCTCTGCAACAAGTGCCATGCGAAAGACTAACGCATGCTGAAGCGGTAGTGCTAAGGAGGATCGGTACCTGCCGATCCTCCTTTTTTTCACTTAAGAGGACTGCATCTTTCGTTGCATTTCATACATGTTTCTGGTATTGTGATGTCAGGGCCATTCCAGCCCGGACTGGGCTTATCGAGCTGATTTTTAAAACCTCATGAAAGCCACTATAATAATTCCGATACTTTTAGCGCTCTTGATTCTCCTTATAGGACCGTACGACGATGCGTCTGCTTTTCATGACGGCGGCGTTGGACCATGCGATGCCTGCCATTCCATGCATCATGCCTCCCCAATCGCAAACGAAAGCCTGTTAAAATCATCGGACCCAAGCTCGACCTGTCTCGAGTGCCACCAGCAGACGGGCGACACCGGACCTAAGAGTTTTCATGTAAGCACCGCTATTTCCGACATGCCCGCAGGTTCTCCGCCAAAACAGCTTGCCCCTGCCGGAGATTTCGGGTGGTTGAAGAAGAGCTACACGTGGGTCCCCAACGCCGCGGGCGCCCTGCAGGCCAGTTACGGTGATCGGCACGGCCATAATGTCGTAGCCTATGATTACCAGTATTATGCGGATGCTACCAACAGCACGGCCCCCGAGGGCACCTATCCCGCTGCTAACCTCTCCTGCATCAGCTGCCACGACCCCCACGGCAAATACCGCAGGGACGCCAGCGGGACGATCTCCACGACCGGATCTCCCATCCAGGGCTCAGGCTCCCGTGCCTCCAGTGCCAATCCCCTGGTCGGATTCTCGGTCGGCGTGTACCGCCTGCTGGGCGGGAGGAACTATCAGCCTAAGTACCTGAGCGGCAATTATGCTTTTCTGGACGACCCCCCAGCAGCCGTTGCCCCGGACGTGTACAACAGGGCTGAGACCAGGACCCAGACCCGCGTGGCTTACGGCTCGGGAATGTCCGAATGGTGCGAGAACTGCCATACGACCATGCATACTATCGTTTCATCGGGAACGTCGACAAATCCGAAGACGCATCCTGTCGGAGGTCTCGCAAAGCTTGGTTCGACGATTTCCAGCAACTATAATATATACATCAAGACAGGGGTTCTCACGGGGAATGCGAGCACATCATTCCTTTCACTGGTACCCTTTGAGGAGGGCACGAGCGATTATCGCACGCTGCAATCGCATGCACGAACCGATGATTCATATCTCGTGGGGCCCGAGGCGAGCAATTCCCAGGTAATGTGTCTCACCTGCCACAGGGCCCACGCTTCAGGTTGGGATTATGCGACTAGGTGGAACACCAATAGTGACTATGTTGTCTTCAACGGGTACTATTCTCAGGATGGCCAGCCATACCAGCCTTACGGGCAGGGACGCACGGAAATGGAAGCGCAGATGGCCTACTACGGCTTGCAGGAAAGCCGGTTCGCCCGCAATCAGGATACGCTCTGCCATAAATGCCATGTAGGGGGTCTCCCATGACGGTGGTGTCTGCGATTAAAAAATGTGCCCTAATCTGTGTTCTCGTCCTTTGCGGGTGCGAGACGCTTCAACTCCACAAGACGTCGGTTCGCGAGGACGAAGGCACGGTTTTTCTATACCTCCAGCCCTTCTCACGGGAGGCGGAGCGGCTCCAGTTCTCCCTGTCGGCGCTTGCGGCAGTGAAGGATGACGGGACGCAGATTCCATTGCCTCTCTCGCTCAACGAGTTCAACAGCAAGGACATGACAAGGCAGAGGATGATCGCAACGGCACAGCTACCCGAAGGGAGATACAGCGGCTTTCTCGTGAGCGTCAAGAGCGCCGCACTGCTCTCCACAGAGGGCACCACGGCCGCCCTCGCCGTGCCGGAGACGCCGCAAAAGACGGTCTTCCCCTTTAGCGTGGAAAAAAGAACGTCATTCCTCATTTCGATGACCTTGAATTACGCCCAATCCCTGCAGGGTGGGGCTAATTTCAACCCGGCGTTCGTCGTGGCAATTCCTGGCCGGCCGCTCGTCGATGTCACGGGATACGCTTCTAATACTGACCTCAATGCCATCACGGTCTTTGACAAGATCCATCTGCAGGCCACGAACGCCATCGCCACCGGGAGCGAACCCTGGGGAATTGCCCTTGATCCGCGCCTCAGGCGGGCTTATGTCGCCCTGACCGGCGATGACGCTGTCGAGGAATACGATCTGAACTCCCAATATCTTCTCGCCAAGACCATGCTGATGCGGGGAGACGAGCCGCATGAGCTCGCGCTCACCCCCGACGGCCTGCTCCTGCTCGTTGTGAACAGTCATTCGGACACGGTAAGCATCGTTGACACCGGCATTATGGCGGAGGTGAACAGGATTCCCGTCGGCAGAAACCCCCGTTCCCTGGTGATCGACAAAACGGGCACGAAGGCCTTTGTCTTTAACAGCATGTCCGACAACATTTCGGTCATTAATATTCCTTACCGGCAGGTCATGGCTACGATCACCACTGGCCCGGAACCGTTGCGGGGGCAGTTCAACCGGGCAGGAGACAAGCTGTATGTGATTCATGCGTCTTATCCCTATCTGTTCGTCATCGATTCGTCGTCCTTCTCCGTGGTGCAGCGTCAATTTGTCGGGATGGGGATGGTCTCCCTCAAGATCGATACCCGGACCGATCAGATTTATATAGGCAAAAGGAACGATAACGTGGTCACCGTGTGGGATCCCCTAACCTTTGTCCCCGTGGGCGTTATCCCGACGGGCGGGACCGTGACTTACATGACCATAGACGGCGAAACGAGCTTTCTTTATTTGCTCATTCCCGATCGGAAGGTCATGTTGGTCGTCAATCTGGCGAGCAAAAGGCCGGTCTCGGAGATCGATGTCAGCGAAAGTCCTGTATGGATGACCATGATGGGAGAGCGATAGCATGCGGAGATTGATCCGTTCCTGCCTGTGCCGTGATCGAATGGCATGGTGGCTGACTCTTCTCGCGGGAACGGCGGGGTTGATGTTTTTTTTTGGGTATGCGCCGGGAATGGCCTTGGCTGATGGGATATATGGTCGTGTAAGTCTAACGTATGCACATACCGATTCCAAGTCGACTGATTTCACAGGTTTGTCATCGGACTTTTCGTCCCGTGCTTTTTTGCAGCAATACAGCCTGACTGCTGACAATAACATCTATCCCAACCTCAGGCTGTTTGCCTCTGGATTGTTTCAAAAGGTTGATACGACCACTTCGACGAACGGCCAGGGATCATGGTCGGATGTCACGACGGTACGTCCGTACATAGATCTTACTTTGAAAACCCCTGTGTTCTCCGCCGGGGTGAACTACAACTCCGTAACGACCGAGACCACGAACTTGAGCGCACCGAATACGACCTTCAAGTCCGAGTCCTATGGCGCGATCCTGGGCTGGAAGCCGCAGGATCTGCCCACGCTGGATATGACGCTGACTAGAACCTACAACTACGACGTGACCCGGACCATAGAAGACAATACGGCTGACCAACTGAACGTTTATTCGACCTATTCGCCGACGAGAACAGTCCAGCTTCGATATCAGGGGAGCTGGATCGATTCTAAGGACAACCTCAAAGATCTGGAAAACAAGACCTTGGCAAATGACATAAGGGTCATGTATAATGACCAATATCTGCATGACCGGGTCGGGGTGTCGACATACTATGATTACAATCGCGCTAACACGGATATCATAACTGGCGGACAGGGAACGGTGAAGTTCCAGATCTTTGCTGTTAACGGGCTCTTCCTGAGCAGCGACATACCCCTGACGGTTACCCTGCCTCCAGCGCCGTTCCTGACTGACAACGTTTTTACCGGCCCAACGAGTGAAGTCAACAATATCGGGTCCGGAACGTTCGCAGTCGCTCCGCCCGATACGACGGCTAGGAATATCGGGCTGCAGTTCGCGATAGCGACGGGGATCAACACCCTCGACATTGTGGTATTTTCGGTGACCGGCGCCACAGTCGATACGGCAGTCCCAGCCTTTCTGCCGTCTGCCGTTGCACAGGCATTCACGTGGGCGGTGTACACGAGCTCAGATAACCTGAACTGGCAGCTGTTCCAAACGGGTGCTCCCGCCCCGTACACGGTCAATGCCTCCAGCCCGGGCGTGGGGACGTTTGAACTAACCTTCCCGACTGTGACCGCGAAATTCATCAAAGTAGTCGTCAGTCCCCTTTCTCCGGCAGCTGCGGGAGGCCAGTCGAGGGATTTCCCCGGCATCTACGTGACCGAGCTTCAGGCCTTTATCTCCAGACCTGCCGCAAGTGTCGAGGGGTACTCATCATCGACAAACGAATCCGGATCTCTAAACACCAGGGTATTGCTTTTGAAAACTCCAGGATTGACTTATAATTTTACATACTTTTTCAATGATCAGCAGAGCCAGTTCTCGACGACCCGGACTGCAACAATGTCCAACCAGCTTGCGATCATTCACCAATTCAGTCCCGCCTTATTTGGATCGGCGCAAGCACAGCGGATCGATGAATACCCCCCCGGCGGCGGGGACTCGGTCACTTTGCAAACCGGCGGCCAGATCACGGCTGTCCCCTTGCGAACGCTGACCCACACTCTCGGCTTCTCCGTCTCGACCCAACAACTATATCCGATAGGGCGCACCAATAATGAGGCGCTGACGCTGACAAACACCGCAGAGCTCTACCGCAATATCACCGCCTTCCTCAATGGCGGGCTGAGCACATCGACCACGTCAATACCCGAACTAAGGACCGACAGCGCGAACTATAATCTTGGGCTCAACATGATCCCGATTGAGACATTGAACATTACATTTAGCGCCGGAGGAGCAAGAACCGATCAATGGGGCTCCAACAATACGACCCTCACGCAGTCAAGCCGAAGCCGCGAGTTGGACGTATCGTATTATCCGGTCAGGGCCCTGTACCTCTTCGCTTCCTGGATCGTGAGATATACTACGGGCGCAGCGACCCAAAGGCTCCAAAACTACGGGATCAACTGGTCGCCATTCCAGGGCGGAGATCTCACGTTCAATTTTTCCTATACCGAGAGCCTGAATTCCCTGAACAATTCCATCGATAAGACGTGGATCCCGAGCGCGCGGTGGAACATCACCAGGCGCACCTATGCGACTATATCATATAATTCTGACAGGAGTTCTTCCAATTTAGGGGAAACAACGACGAGAACGTACGCTGCGTCGTTAAGTATGAATTTTTAGCACGGAGGGGATTGCGGTGAATACCAAGAAGATCATGCCATTTTTAATACTACTTTGTCTCGCAGCCTGTGGCCACTCGACGAGCGGCGTTTTCCGCGATCAGAACATGGATTTCGCGGCCATCCAGAGCATTGCCGTAATGCCCCTTGCGAATCAGACGCGGGAGCAGACCGCTTCTGACCGGGTGCGGGATGTTTTCATCAATAAGCTCTTATCCACGGGCGCGGCATACGTACTGCCCATCGGTGAGGTGAAGCGGGGAATCACGCGTGCGGGGATCTCAGATCCGACGGCCCCCTCGCCCGAGGAGATCGTAAAATTTGCGGGCATTGTGAAGGCTGACGCAGTGATCACCGGTGCGGTAAAGGAGTACGGCGATGTGAGGTCAGGCACCTCTTCCTCCACAGCCATAGCTCTGAGCATGCAGATGCTCGAAGCACAAACTGGCCGGGTCGTCTGGGCCGCCTCGTCCACCAAGGGAGGCATCACCCTTGGTGACCGTCTCTTCGGAGGGGGTGGTGAGCCAATGAATGTAGTTACCGAGAAGGCTGTTGATGACATTATCGATAAGCTGTTTAAATAGAAAGGGCCTTTTTGTTGTTGCTGCCGCTGGTTTCCTGATTTTAACTGCATGCGCTGAAACCAGAAATACTGCACTGACCACCCCTTCTGAGAAGCCTCTGCATGTCGCTGTATATCCGGTCAATAACGAGAGCAACGCCCGTGCGCCGCTGGAAGAGATCCGGCAATCGCTGATCCAGCGGTTGAAGGCGCACGGTGCCGATGTGCTTGACGATGCCGCGCTCGAGCAGTTCATGGAGAAATACCGCGTCCGCTATACCGGAGGTCTGGATACCGATATATCAGCGTTGTTAAGCAAGGAGCTCGGGGTTGACGCTGTCCTGATCGCCTCGGTGGAGGCCTACAGCGAGACCGAACCTCCCCGCGTCGCCCTCATCTCCAGACTGGTCTCCACCGGGCCCAGACCCTCGGTCTTATGGGCTGACAGCATCGGAATGGCGGGCAACGATCATCCGGGCATCCTTGAGCTTGGCCTGATCCATGACCCGAAAGTCCTGCTGAACAAGGCAATGGGACAGCTGGACGACTCATTGGCGAGGTCCCTTGCGGGGGAGAAGGCCCGCATCGCCGGCGGGCGGGGGAAA